>JBJDXQ010000017.1:0-67999 GCA_051866745.1 Candidatus Limivicinus sp.
CCACCTCATCCGCCCAGTGTGCGCACTGGGCACCTTCCCCTCCAGGGGAAGGCTCGAAAAAGCGTTCCCCTTCTTCGACATGTGGTTCTTTGACAGTCTCAACAGCCCCGCCTGTCTTTTGACAGGCGGGGCTGTTGGGTTATTGAACTCCTTTAAGCTTGCAGCACGTATTCCAGCGCGGCGCGGAGCTTCTCCTTGATGGTGCCGTAATCATGGGAGGGCTTGGCCTCATACAGCTTCTCTCCCCGGGAAAAGAGGCTGGGGACGTAGTAATAATCCCGCCCGGCAACCAGTGCCGGCTCCTCACTTTCCTCGATCCAATGGATGGCAATTTCCCCGAAAGCCGGGGTTTCTTCCAGCAGCTCCGTGATGGCCTTTCTGGCGTTGACGCAATAGGGGCAGCCGCGCAGATAAAACAGTTCCAGCTCTTTCATGTGTTTCATCCCCTCTGCCGTTTATTGAAACACGATGGACTTTGCCAGGGTCTGGGCCTGCCTTTCTCCGCAGAAGTAGACCACCAGGGCCAATGCGAAGGGGATGGCCGTCCCCAGCCCACGGCTGGTGATGATGCTGCCGTCCTCCACCACAGCTTCGGTGCAGGCCACCGCCCCGGTCAGCTGGTCCTCCATGCCGGGGTAGCAGCAGGCCTTCCGGCCCTCCAGCAGTCCGGCCTTGGCCAGCACCGTGGGCCCGGCACAGATGGCGGCGGTCAGCTTCCCGGCCGCAGCAAAGTCACGCAGCAGCGCCAGCACCCGTTCATCGGCGGCCAGATTGTTCACGCCCCGCAGCCCGCCGGGCAGAATCAGCCCGTCATATTCCTCCGGCGTCAGCTGGGAAAAACGCCTGTCCGCCCGGACGCTGATACCGTGGCTGCCGGTCACCTCATCGACTTCCTTCACGGCCACAATGTCGCAGCCAATCTTGGCCCGCCGCAAAAGGTCAACCACGGTCAGGGCCTCCACTTCCTCATAGCCTTCCGCAAACAGGATCGCCGTTTTTTTCATAATTTTTCCTCCCTGTGAATCAAACTGTTTTCTCTATTATAGCCGAAAAAACGCGGCATAGAAAGTCCCTTCTTCCTCCTCATTGCCAGAAGAAGCTGCCGGCGTCGAACTTCCCGCTGGCAAAGATGGCCTCCACCGCCGCGGTGTAATCGCCCAGCCGCTGGGCTTTCAAAAGCCCCTTGGCCTCCTTCTTGCTGTCCGGGAATTTGTACAGCATGTAAAACCACAGCTCCTTCAGCCTGGCCATGGCCGCCTGCTCCTGCAATCCCTCCGCCAGAAAGCACTCCAGCAGGGCGTCATGGAAGGCTTTCAGCTCCCCGGCGGTGAGCCCGTTCCCGCCCCGGAGCAGCCGGGGCAGCGCCGGGTCGGCCACCGCCCCCCGGCCCAGCATCACGCCCGCCAGACCGTCAGCCGCCTTCAGCCTGTCCATATCCTCCGGGGAGAAAATGTCTCCATTGTACCACACCGGGCAGCGGCATCCCGGCAGGGCGTCCAGAAAGGCCGGCAAATCCACCGCGCTCTTATACATTCCCGCCCGGGCCCGGGCGTGGATGATCAAGCGCTTTATGGGGTATTTGTTGTAGATTGCAAGAATTTCTGCAAATTCCTCCGTCCGCTCCACGCCCATCCGGGTCTTGATGGAAACGGCCACGGGGCAGCGGCTGAAAATCTCCGCCAGGCAGTCGTCCAGCGAGCGCAGATCCAGCAGCATCCCGGCCCCCTTGTGCTTAGCCACCACCGTGCCGGAGGGGCAGCCGATGTTCAGGTTCACTTCCTCATAGCCCAGCTCCTGCAGCTGCTCCGCCACCCGGAGAAAGGGCTCTGGCCGGTTCACCAACAGCTGGGGGATGAGGCGGGCTCCCTCATTGTTTTCCGGCAGAACATCCCGCAGGGCGCTGGCCTTGAACTTGCCGCTGCCGTCCGGGGCGATGAAGGGCGCGAAGTATTCCTCCACGCCGCCGAAAAGCCGGGCGTGGGTCTGCCGGTATAAGCGGGAACTGATCCCTTCCATGGGCGCGAAACTGAGCTGCATCTTGCCTTCTCCTCGTTTTTTACCTACTATACAGGAAACGGCGCAAAAAAGAAAGAAGGAAAGAAAATCCTTCTTAAATTTTCTTTATATATACATAGATTTTTCACAAATCACTGGTATAATCAATTTTTAGTAAAAGAATTGGAGGAATGGACTGTGAAGCACCCTGCACTCGCAAGAGTGTTTTCCATCGTGCTTGCCATCATGAGCCTGATCATGCTGCTCAACGGCGCTGTCGGCTTCGGCAAGGCGGATGTGGCCTTGAAGGAGAGCCTGGAGCAATACCAGCGCATTGAGGAGAAAACCGATACCTATGAGGCGCTCTCCCTCCAGCTGAAAAACAGCGTCAGCTATGAGGAGGCCCTGGCCGAGCTGGAAGCCCTGCAGGAGCAGCACGATGATGACGCTGCCCAGCACCGCACCGACCTGGCCACCCACACCGCCACCATGGGCGGCTACGAGCTGGGCGCCAAGATGATTATGGAAGGCAAGGAGCAGCTGGACGCTGCCAAGGCGGAGCTGGCGGAGGGCAAGGCCCTGCTGGCGGAGAAGGAGCAGCAGTTTAACCAGCTGTCTGCCGCCTTCAATACGGTGGAGCCGCTGCTGGTCGCGGCAATCAACGCCATGAGCGGCAGCGAGGAAGAATTCAACGCTGCCATTGCCCTGATCGATGCGCTGATCGCCCAGATCGATGCCATTCTGGCAAACCGTCCCCAGCTGCCGGAGCTGCCGGAGGCTCCCACGCTGCCCATCGCGCCCCCGGAGGATGCCGACGAGGAGACGAAGGCCGCCTATGAGCAGGCCATGGCCGTCTATCAGCAGCTGCTGGACGCCTTTGAAAAGGCCATGGAAGAATATGAAAGCGCCCAGGCGGAGTATGAGACCGCCCTTACCGCCTGGGAGCAGGAGTACCAGGCGGTACAGTCCTCCGTCCTGGCGGGTACCGGTGAAGTGGACAGCAGAATCCAGGCCGGCTCTGCCCTGATGAGCGCCGCACTGAGCCAGCTTCCGGCCGATGTGCTGGACGGCCTGGGCGGATCGGATATCAGTATGCCGGATCTCTCCAACATGAGTCTGGAGGAGATTCGCGCCGCCCTGGTGCAGCTGCGGGCCTATCTGGTTGCCGAGGGCAACGTAAAGACCGCCCTGGAGAAGGCCCTCGCCTCGCTCCGGAGCCAATTGGCGGAAGGCCAGCAGGCCCTTGCCCAGGCCAGAGTGCAGGTGCTCCTGGGAGAAAAAGCCCTGAAAAAGGCGGAGCAGGAGCTGCAGCACCAGCTGGAGCTGATCTGGTATAATATGGGCCAGCTGGAGGATGAGTCCGCCGAGCTGGAGGCGGATAAGCTCCGCCTGGACCAGGAGTCTGAGGACCTGGATCGCCGCCTTGTCAGCGTGGATGAGAAGAAGGAGATGGAGCGGAAGCATCGCTCTGCCCGCATTGTCCTCATGCAGGAGGAGGCCATTGCCTCCGCTGTCAATGCCGGCGGCGATCTGATAGAAAGCGCCCGGGCCTATGTCCAGAACGGCCGGGATGCGGCCCAGCGGCATCACAGCTTTCTGTATGCCATCAACATCCTGGCCCTTATCGGCGGTGTGATGGGCCTGCTGAGCATCCCCGGCTCCTTTGAAAAGACCAAGCGCCGCCTGCTGCTGATCCTGCCCACCGTTCTGTGCCTGGCCTGTGCCCTGGCTGCCGATGGGCTGAATATGTACCTGGGCCTGGGCCAGATGTATACCGCCCTGGCCGCCGCTCTTGCCGCGGTGCTCCACCTTGCCACCGTCCTCCCCAAAAATAAAACCCCCGTCGCGGGCTAAAATCGAAAACAGCAACAAAAAACTGGCTTGGAAAATCAAGCCAGTTTTTTCATTTTATCCGATCAGCCATTGAACCTCATCCTGATCCCAGCTGTACTTTGTGCCGTCCAGCTCCGTCAGACCAAAGCGCAGGAAACCGAATTCCCCTGTGCTGCCCCGGTCGGAGGTGGCGTCAAACCAGAGCCATTGCCCATCCAGCAGGGCAATGTTCCACATATGGTTCTCGCTGAAATACTTTCCCGTCACGTTAAAGCAGGGGATTCCAACCTTCTCAAACAGCAGCTTCACCGCGTGGGAATAGCCCCCGCAGATGGCCATTCCATCCCGCAGCGCGCCCAAAGCGGTCTGGGATTCATAGGGCATATTGTTCCTGTCGGAATAGTAGCGCTGGTCATAGCTCACCCTGCCGGTCACATAGGCGTACAGAGCTTCCGCCTTCTCCCGCTGGCTCATGTCCCCGGTAATAACCTGGGCAATCACCTGGTCCGCCAGTTGGTCCGCCTCTGCCAGCGCCGCCAGACAGTCCTCCATGCTCAGGTTATAGGGGGCGCTGTACTGGATGGCGGTGGCGTCCCGGTTCAGCATACAGAGAAGGTAGCCGCCGCCGGCCTGCTGCAGGGCCCGGTTCATGGCGTCCGTCTCCAGCGCCGGGTTGATGATTCGGACAGGCACCGTTTCCTGCCCGATGTTCTCCTCCGCCACTGCGATCAGCTCCGGGATGGAGCTCACTGCCTGCCCGGCAAAGCCCTCCGGGAAGTCCCCGGTCTTATAGGGCATGTAGTGGAAGATGCAGACCAGTTGGCTGCCATCCGCCTGAATCTCCAGGTCAGAGACGTATTTCAGCTCCGGCCGTGCCGCCACAATCTCATAATACACATTCCTTACATCCATCTCCGGCTGCGCCAGCCAGTCCCCGCTGATCTCTGCTGTCAGCCGGGGGCAAAGCCCTTCGATGGCGCCCGCCATGGCATTTTTCAGCTCTTCCCGGCTGTCTGCCGTGATGACCATAGGCTCCGGCGCTGCTGTCACCGCAGGGGTCCCCACGGGCAGCGGCGTATCTGTGGGAGGCACAAGGGGTGCCGCCGCTATGCTGCTTTCTACCGGAGCAGGCGTAGCTGCCGGTACGGCTTCCTTTTTGCCGCAGGCGCACAGCGCCATACAGCAGCCCAGTGCCAGACACAGGGCCACGGCGAGAAAAGCTTTATGCTTCATTTCTATCCTCCAATACGCCGTGCAGCAGAATATCCAGCTGCCGGCGGCATTTGTTCTCATGCTCCGTCAGGATTTCGTCAATGCCGCGGCCGCTTCGGAAGGCGGAGCGGAAACGAAGATTGAAATAGTCCATGTACATCCGGAAATCCTCCACCACTGCCTCCGCGCGCAGTCCGGCCCGCAGGGGCGCTTCCCCCAGCACACCGGTGAGAACCTCGGCGTTCAGCCGGTCAAAGGCCTGCCGCCGGCGGGCAATCTCCTCCGCCAGCGCCGCCGGCGGATTGAAAGCTGCCTCCGCGAAAATACCCAGATACACCGGCTGCAGGGCAAAGAAGCGAAGCCTTGCGTCAAAATAAGCCGCCAGCTTCTCCTCTGCCGTGCCGGACAGCTTTCCGGCCGCCTCCTGCAAATAGGCGCTGACCCGGGTGAAGCAGTCCTCCACACACAGCAGGTACAGCGCATCCTTATCCTTGAAATGGTGGTAAATGATCCCCTTGGAAATGCCCTTCTCCGCGCACACGTTGCTCAGCGACGCGGCCTCATAGCCCTTTTGGGAGAACTCCTCCAGCGCCGCCTCCAAGATCCGCTGCCGGGACAGGGCGTTCTTTTCTTCACGATTCATTGCCAGACCTCCAAACAAAAAACAGACCGACCGGTCTGAATGATACTATAACACAAACAGACCGCCCGGTCAATTTTTGCTCTATGAACTTTTGGTGAATTCTGCGTAAAGGAAGCCCCCGGCCTGACCAAGGGTCAGACCGGGGGAGCTGTATACGTTTATTCGCCGTAGCCCATGGGGTTCTTGGACTGCCATGCCCAGGTGTCCCGGCACATATCGTCCAGGTTGTACTGGGCCTTCCAGCCCAGCAGCTCCGCGCTCTTGTCGGGGCAGGAGTAAACCGTGGCCAGATCGCCGGGGCGGCGTGCAACGATCTCATAGGGAATCTTGATCCCGGTGACCCGCTCAAAGGCCTTCACCATGTCCAGCACGCTGTAGCCCATGCCGGTGCCCAGGTTAAAGACGTTCTCGCCCTTGTGCTTCTGCATGTACTCAATGGCGCAGACGTGGCCCCGGGCCAGGTCCACCACGTGGATATAGTCCCGCACGCCGGTGCCGTCGTGGGTGTCATAGTCGTTGCCGAACACGTTCAGATGATCCCGGCGGCCCACTGCTACCTGAGAGATGAAGGGCATCAGGTTGTTGGGAATGCCTCTGGGGTCCTCGCCGATCAGGCCGCTGCTGTGGGCGCCGATGGGGTTAAAGTAACGCAGCAGGGCGATGGACCATTCCTCGTCGGCAAAAGCGGTGTCCCGCAGGATCTGCTCGGACATGTACTTGGTCCAGCCGTAGGGGTTGGTGCACATGCCGGTGTGGGAGCTTTCCCGCAGGGGCATCTCATTGTCGCCGGAGTAGACCGTGGCGGAGGAGGAGAACACAATGTTCTTCACGCCGTGATCCTTCATGGCCCGGCACAGGGTGATGGTGGAGTTCAGGTTGTTGTCGTAGTATTCCAGGGGCATGGACACGGATTCGCCCACGGCCTTCAGCCCGGCGAAGTGGATGGCGCAGTTGATGTCATGCTTTTCAAAGATGCGGTCCAGAGCGGCCCGGTCACGCACATCGATCTCGTAGAAATCCAGGCTCTTGCCGGTAATCTGCTGTACCCGCTCCAGGGATTTGGCGCTGGAGTTTACCAGGTTGTCCGCCACGATAACGCCGTAGCCTCTCTCCAGCAGCTCCACGCAGGTGTGGCTGCCAATGTATCCGGCGCCGCCGGTAACCAATACGTTCATCCTTTATGACCTTCCTTTCAATCCAGCAGTGCTTCGGGGTAGATGCCCTCCGCCCGCATTTTTTTGATGGCGCTGACAACGCTGTCCATATCCTCTTTATAGGTCACGCCGTACCAGGCCTCGTCGCAGCTGAGCACCTTCACCTTGCCCTTGCCCGCCTTGATCATATCGTTGGCCACAAAGGGCAGGAAGTATTCGCACTTTTCCGGGTTTTTGGGCAGGTTCTCGTCCAGCCAGGCGGGGAAGTCGTCGGCCAGCTCCTGCAGCATGGCCTGGCCGAAGGCCCAGCAGTTCATGGACACCGGCACCTGGCCGGACAGGGGATAGAAGGTCTCGCCGTCCTCGGTGTATCTGCCGTTCTCGCCGTCCTTAAAAATCTTGGTGCGCTCCACCACGTCGGTGAGATACCCGTCCTCCACCTGGCACACGCCCCGGGCCACGGAGCCGTTTTCCGTCACGGTGTTTTTCAGCAGATAAGCCACCATGGCGTGCTCGTTCTCGGGCCGGTCGCCGGCGAGAAAATCATACAGCTTCTGGTAGGCGCTGCGGCCGTAATAGTCGTCGGAGTTAATCACGGCGAAAGGCCCGTCAACCACGCCCTTGCAGCAAAGCACCGCATGGCCGGTGCCCCAGGGCTTGACCCGCCCCTCCGGCACCGCGTAGCCCTCCGGCAGCATCTCCAGCTGCTGGTAGACGTACTTCACGTCGAAATACTTCTCCATCCGCTTGCCGATGAAGTTTTTGAAGTCTTCCTCAATTTCGTGCTTGATGATAAAGGCTACCTTCCGAAACCCTGCCCTGTAGGCGTCGTACAGGGAGAAGTCAATGATGGCGTGGCCGTGGTCGTCCACCGCGGTGATCTGCTTCAATCCGCCGAAGCGGCTGCCCATACCCGCCGCGAGAATAACGAGAGTGGGTTCCTGCATGATGCATCCCTCCAAAACATCTTATGGTGTGTTTATTATAGCAAGCGGTCGAAAAAAAGTATAGAGAAAAAATATTTAAATAGAAGAAAAATCATTCATCAAACGAAAAAAATTCCACAACCCCGCAAAAATAGGAAACAGCCGCAAAGGCTGTTTCCTATTAAAATCATATCTTGTATTTTTCCGCGAACTGGGCATAGAGCGCGTCAAAGTTGTGGGAGCGCTGCTCCTTCAGATCAATGACATAGCCGTGGGTATCATAGGCGTCGGCGTTCAGCTCAATCATGGCGATGGCAATATTGGAGCAGTGGTCAGCCACCCGCTCGCAGTTGGTCAGCAGGTCGTTGAACACGAAGCCCTGGGACAGGGAGCAGTGCCCGTTCTGCAGCCGGTCGATGTGCCGCAGCTTCATCTCGTCGCAGAGAATGTCAATGTGTTCCTCCAGGGGCTCCACCTTGTAGGCCTTGCTTATGTCCTCGTCGATAAAGGCGGAGAAGGACAGCTCCAGAATTTCGCTGACAGCGGCGCACAGCACCAGGATCTCATGCTTGGCCCCGTCGGAAAAGATGATCTTCTTGCTGTCCACCTCCTCCGCCGTCTCTGCCAGGTTCACCGCGTGGTCGCTGATACGCTCAAAGTCGCTGAGGGTGTGCAGGAATTTGGAGACATTTTCGTTCTGCTCCTGGTTCAGCTCCCGGGTGTTCAGCTTCACCAGATAGGTCCCCAGCCGGTCCTCGTAGCGGTCCACCAGCTCCTCCCGTTCTGCGACCTGCTTGGCCTCCGCCTCGCTGTAGTCCTGCAGCAGGTGCAGCGCCGCCAGTATGTTCTCCTTGGCCACCTTGGCCATGGAGATAACGGTCAGGCGGCTCTGCTCCACCGCCAGGGCCGGGTGCTTCAGGAAGCGCTCGTCCAGCCGGTCAAACTCTGCGTTGGCCGCCCGCTCCGCCTCGCTCTCCTTCACAAAGAGGGAAACCAGCTGTGCCATCCAATTGATAAAGGGCAGCAGCACCAGGGCCGTCACCAGCCGGAACAGGGTGTTCACCGCCGCGATGCTCACCGGGTCCATCACCGCGTATTTGATGCCGAAATCCAAAAACGCGTCCGCGCCGTAGAAGGCCGCGCCGCACAGGATGACGCCTACAATCTCAATCACCAGATAGGCCAGGGCCGTGCGCCGGCCTTCCGCTCTGGCTCCCAGAGCGGACAGCAGCACCGGCACCGCCGCGCCGATGGCAATACCCAGAATAATGGGGTAGGCCACGGAGAAGTTCACCGCCCCGGTCATGGACAGGGCCTGCAAAATACCTACCGCGGCGGAGGCGCTCTGCAAAATGCTGGTGAAGGCCGCGCCCACCAGGATGCCCAGCAGGGGATTGGAGAAGGAGGTGAGGATGCTGATGAAGGCCTCGCTCTGCTTCAGGGGAGCCACCGCGCCGCTCATGGCCTGCATCCCGTACATCAGCACCGCAAAGCCCAGCAGAATGTCTCCCAGATGCTTGTTGACCTGCTTGCTGTTGAACATCCGCAGTATGATGCCCACCACCGCCACCACCGCCGTGATGGTGGATGTGGACAGCAGGGACACCCAGCCGCCGCCCTCCAGACTGGACAGACAGATGATCCAGCCTGTGACGCTGGTGCCGATCAGAGCGCCCAGGATAATGGCGATGGCCTGCTCCAGCTTCATCATGCCGGAGTTCACAAAGCCCACCACCATCACCGACGTGGCAGAGGAGGACTGGATCACGGCCGTGACGCCGGTGCCCAGCAGCAGTCCTTTTATCGGGGTGCCGGACAGCCGGTAGAGTACCAGCTCCAGCTTGTTGCCGGCCACTTTTTTCAGGCCGTCGCCCATCAGGCTCATGCCGAAAAGGAACAGGGCCACGCCGCCCAATAAAGAGATCACATTGGCAATACTCAGCTATCTCATCTCCTTAAATTGTAAAATCAAAGTCAAATTTATGAAAAGCCAAACTCAACCAAATAGCATACTAGCAAAAGGTAGACAAGAAGTCAATCTGTCTGGGAAAACACCGGCGAAATGACCCAAAGCGAGAAAGCAGCTTGCAATCGAATTGCGAAAGTTATACAATGAGTCATAAACATGGAGAACACAGGAGAAGCCAATGGATCTCAACATTCTATATAAAGATAACAGCCTTGTGCTCTGCCTCAAGCCCGTGGGGGTGGAATCGGAAGGGGAGGGGATGCCCCAACTGCTGGAGCGGCAGTTGGGCGGCTCCATCTTCTGCGTTCACCGTTTGGATCAGGCGGTGGGCGGCCTCATGGTCTATGCCCGGACGAAGCAGGCCGCCGCGGCGCTATCCGCCGCCGTGGCCCGGCGGGAGATGGAGAAGGAGTACCTCTGCGTGGTGCCGGGCGGGCCGGAGCCTGCCCAGGGCCTCATGCGGGACCTGCTGTACCGGGATGCGGCCAAAAACAAGTCCTTTGTGGTGAAGCGCCCCCGCCGGGGCGTGAAGGAGGCGGAGCTGGCCTACACCCTGCTGGAGCGGGGGCCGGAAACCTCCCTGGTGCGGGTGGCGCTCCATACCGGCCGCAGCCACCAGATCCGTGTCCAGTTCGCTTCCCGCTCCATGCCTCTGCTGGGAGACGTGAAATACGGCAGCCGGGAGCGGCGCTGTACCATTGCCCTCTGGTCCTGCCGCCTGGCCTTTCCCCACCCGGCAAGCGGCAAGCCCATGGCCTTCACCGCCCTGCCTCCTGCGTCCTTTCCCTGGGATTGCTTTTCCTGCCTTTCCGGGAACGGGGCGGAATAAAAAACAGAATATGGGGAATAATATTAGCACTCGGACCTCACGAGTGCTAATATTCATTTTCTGTTCATATCTTTCACTATATTTATTAACATTCGTGCGGTATCTTATATACAAGATGAAACGAGATAAAGAAAGCTTCATCCGAATTAAACCCGTTAATAAAATTTGATGGAGGTATAGATTATGTTTGAACTGATTCCTTTTGAACGTCACGCACGCAATGTTGCCGCTTTTGATCCCTTCCGTGAGCTGGATGAGCTGGAGCGCAGCTTCTTCGGCAATGGCCGCAGTGTTTCCAGCTTCCGCACCGATGTCACCGATACCGGCGACGCCTACAAGCTGGAGGCGGAGCTGCCCGGCTTCAAGAAGGAGGACATCCAGATCGATGTGGAGAACGAGGTGCTGACCATCAGCGCCCAGCGCAGCGAGGAGAAGAAGGACGAGAAGCACAACTTCGTCAAGCGGGAGCGCTTCTATGGTTCCTTCAGCCGCAGCTTTGATGTCTCCGGCATCAACGTGGACGGCATTGAGGCCGCCTATACCGACGGCGTCCTGACCCTGACCATGCCCAAGAAGCAGGAGCTGCTGCCCGTTTCCCGCCGTCTGGAGATCAAATAATTTCTGTAAACCATAATATGGTAACTATATTATGGTAAATGAAATTAAGTAAACCAAAATATGTTAACCAAAAGGCCCGGCTCCCCGCCGGGTCTTTTACTTATTCACTCTTCAATCTTCGCTCCCCCTAGGCTCCCCTTCCTAAGGGGAGCCTATTCATGCCTCCCTCTGACGAGGGAGGTGGCAAAAATCTGTGATTTTTGACGGAGGGAGAGAAAAAAGCCCTATTCAATTTAGACGTTTATTGTCTCTCCCTCAGTCAGCTTCGCTGCCAGCTCCCTCGTCAGAGGGAGCCAGGGAGCGAAACATAGCGAGTTTCTTCTGACGCGGCTGAGAGGATTCCTCTGCAAAAAAATCCCCTTGAATCCACGTCCACTTTATGGTACAATAACCAAAAGCTGGTGCGAAAACCATACAACGCGCCTGCGCCTCTCACCCCCCGGGACCTCCCGGCCCACCGAAAGGAGACACCCCCATGAAAACCAAACGCTTTGTATCCACCCTCCTGGCCCTGCTGCTTATCTGCAGCCTGCCCGTATCTGCCTTTGCGGATACAACAGAAAACACAGGTCCCATGGAAAACAATAACGGTTACTTGGACGTCAACGCCAGCACTGGCACCATAACCAACAACAACAGCTATGTGATTTATAACTATGGCTCCATAACGAACAACTGCGAGGGTAGCGTGGTGGGCAATAACTATGGCGCTGTGGGCACCAATGATGGTGAAATACAAGATAACGGTTTAATGCATGTCGGTACTGTGGACACCAACAACGGTGAGGTGGGATGCAACCATGAATCCAGCACCGTGACCACCAACAACGGCACTGTGACCACTAACAACGGCACCGTGAGTACCAATAATGGCACCGTGACCATCAACAGCGGCACCGTAACCACCAACAACACCACCGGCACTGTTTCAAATATAGGTGGCACCGTGAAAACAAACTACGGAACTGTCAACGAGCTTGAATTTGACTCCAATGTTAGTGACTTTTTTATCACTGAAACCTGGTATGGCGTTCAGGTGGACAACGATGGAGCCGTCACCCTGGAGCAGAAAGAGTCCGGCCAAGCGCTGGATTTCTCCCAGCTCACCAAAGAGGGTTATGAGCTTACCGGCTATACCCAGGCATACGGTATGGAGAATGGTAAAGTTACCCTGCTTCCCAGCCCCATCACCGTCAACGAAACCAGCTACACCGCCGACTGCCCCAATGTGCTGACCCTGATCTGGCAGGCCATCGTTAACCCCGGCTCCGGGGAGATTGCCGCTTCTGCCAGCGATGGCACCGGCTCCTTCGGCCCCGGCAGCGTCATTTCCATCAATGGCCACAAGTTCTTGCTGGTGGCGGTGGTGGAGGACGTGTACTGCCTGGCCTCCGTGGACAGCTTTGAGGACGAGGCCCTTTCCGACCTGCCCGCCCTGCTGGCTTCTCTCCTGACGGAGGAGCAGCTGACCCACGTCACCGGCGATCCCGAGCTGCTGGACGAGGCGCTGACCGCCCGCTTCTTCGCCGGTCAGGGCAGCCACATCGTCTTCCCCTGCGACAGTGGACTGATTTTCTCCTGAGTTCATAGGGGAGCCTTTGGGCGCATTGTTGCCGCTTCCGGCGATAACGCAGCATTTCCACCTCATCCGCCTCGCTTCGCTCAGCACCTTCCCCTCAAGGGGAAGGCTTGCCCCCTTGGCTCCCCTTGGGAAGGGGAGCCTGTTTTATGCCTCCCTCTGACGAGGGAGGTGGCAAAAATCTGTGATTTTTGACGGAGGGAAAGAAAATAAAACCTGTTTAGCTGACTGTTATGCGTCTCTCCCTCAGTCAGCTGCGCTGACAGCTCCCTCGTCAGAGGGAGCCTTTAGGCGCGTAACAGACAAGAACCGTAGGTGCACTATCGTTTCCTTGCCCAAAGCCTTCCCCTTGAGGGGAAGGTGCCCAGTGCGCACACTGGGCGGATGAGGTGGCTTGGCTCCCCTTCCCAATGGAGCGAGCCTTTGAAAATCGCCGCACCCATAGGCTCCCTTGTGTAAAGGGAGCTGTCATGGCGAAGCCATGACTGAGGGATTGCGTTATAAAATGTTCCAGATTTTCGGTTAAATCTTGCAAATATTGAACTTTTTCTTTACAACCCCTCCGTCAAAAATCACAGATTTTTGCCACCTCCCCTTACACAGGGGAGGCTTTTTTATAGGCTCCCCTTCCCAAGGGGAGCTGGCGCGAAGCGCCTGAGAGGTTCCACTTCTTCACTCTTCACCCTTACTTATTACCTATAAAAACGCCTCCGTCTCCCCTGGAAAAGGGGGACGGAGGCGTTTTTATTTTCCTTTGTCCTTGGGCTTGAACACCAGGGAAACAATCAATCCGAAGAACACCGCTGCGCACAGCCCAGCGGCGGCAGCGGAAAAGCCCCCGGTGAATACCCCCAGCAGGCCCTTTTCCGCCACCGCCTGGCGGATGCCCTTGGCCAGTGTGTGGCCGAAGCCGGTCAGCGGCACGGAGGCCCCCGCCCCGGCCCAGTCCACCAACGGCTGATACAGCCCTATGGCCGATAGTGCCACCCCCGCCACCACATAGATGGTCAGGATGCGCGCCGGGGTCAGCTTGGTGTAGTCGATCAGTACCTGGCCCACCAGGCACAGCAGCCCGCCCACCAGAAAAACCTTGATATACATCAGAAAATCCATTGTCACCACTGCCTTTCGATTGCCACCGCGTGGCAGATTCCCGGAATACTGCCGCCCTGCTGGCAGCTCACCGGGCTCATCAGCGCCCCCGTGGCCGCCACCAGCACCTTGCTCCAGGTGCCCTTGGCAAAGCCCTTGAGAATGTGGCCGCAGAGCACCGCGGCGCAGCAGCCGCAGCCGGAGCCGCCGCAGTGCACGTCCTGGGTGTTCAAGTCGAACATCAAAACCCCGCAGTCCATATATCGCGGCCCCATCTCGATGCCGTCGTCCTGAAACAGCTTTTGCAGAATGTCGTGGCCCACGGCTCCCAGGTCCCCGGTGAACACCGCGTCGTAGTAGTTCAGATCCCGCCCCGTGTCGGCAAAGTGGGCCTTAATGGTCTCGTAGGCCGCCGGGGCCATGGCTGCCCCCATGTTGTTGGCGTCTTTTAAGCCCGCGTCCACAATGATGCCCGGGGTGATATGGGTGATAAAGGGCCCCTCCCCGGTGGCGGACACGATGGCCGCCCCTGCCCCGGTGACGGTCCATTGGGCCGTGGGGGGCCGCTGCCCGCCGTATTCCAGCGGGAAGCGGTATTGCCGCTCCGCCGAGCAGAAGTGGGAGCCGGTAAGGGCGCAGGCCGTCTCCCCGAAGCCCCCGTCAATGGTCATGGCCGCCAGGGCCAGACTTTCTACCATGGTGGAGCAGGCCCCGTACAGCCCAAAGTAGGGCAGGGCGCTGTCCTTCATGGCAAAGGCGGAGCTGACGCACTGGTTCAGCAAATCCCCGGAGAATACAAAGTCCAGCTTGGAGGGAGGCATCTGGGCCTTGTCGCAGCAGAGACCAAAGCACTGCTTCAGCATGTGACTCTCCGCCTTTTCCCAGGTCTCCTCCCCAAAGTAGGAGTCGTCGGAGATATAGTCAAAGCAGTATTTCAGCGGCCCCTCGCCCTCTTTTTTGCCCACCACGCTGGCGGAGGCGATGATGGACACCGGCGTCGCCAACTTCAGCGTCCGCCCGCCGATTTTTTTCGTCATAGTTTCAGCACCTTTCCTCTTCAAAGAATTCAACCCTGTGCTTTATTTTTCCACTTCTCCCGCCAATTATGCCCTTGACTTTTTGATTGAAAAGAAGTATGATTTATCATACAAATCATACTTATCAAAGGGGCGATTGTTGATGAACACACCACCGGGGAAATATGCCTGGACCGTGAAAATCGGGGAGCGGGGCCAGTTTGTCATTCCCAAGGAGGCCCGGGATATGCTGGGCGTCAAGCCCGGCGACACCATTCTGGTGCTGGGGGATGTGGAGCGGGGGCTTGCCATCCTGCCCAAGGCCATGATGAACCGCTACATCTCTATGATTTTTGGGGAGCTGACCGGGGAAGAACAGGAGGCGGCCCATGAGTAAGATCGTCTTTTTCTGCATCCCCGCCCATGGCCACACCAACCCCACCCTGGGGGTGGTGCGGGAGCTGGTGCGCCGGGGCCATCAGGTGAAGTATTATTCCTATGAGCCTTTCCGCACGGTGATCGAGGCCGCCGGGGCGGACTTTGTCCCCTGCGACGCCTATGACGCCCAGCTGGGCCTGACCCCTAAGGATGGGGAGCGCATCGGCAAGGACCTGGCCTTCTCCACCCATGTGCTGGTGGAGACCACCCTGGCTCTGAATGACATGGTCTGCCGGGACATGGCGGCCTGGCAGCCGGATTGCATCGTGGCCGACTCCATGGCCGCCTGGGGCAAGGCCGTGGCATTGAAGCTGGGCATTCCCTTTGTCTCCTCCACCACCACCTTTGCCTTCAATCAGGAATCCGCCAAAATCATGAAGCAGAGCTTCCGGGAGCTGCTGGCCTTTTTTGCCGCCATGCCCAAAATCAATCGGGATGTCCGCCGCCTGCAGGCCACCGGCTACCCGGTGAAAAGCGTCCTGGACCTGATCCAGAACGATCAGAACACCCACACCATTGTCTATACCTCCCCGGAGTTCCAGCCCTGCGCGGACAGCTTCTCGGATAAATACGCCTTCGTGGGCCCCTCGGTGCGCCCGGCCCGGGAGCAGGTGACGAAGACCCATGAGAAGCTGGTCTATGTCTCCATGGGCACCGTGGTCAATGACCGGCTGGCGCTGTATCGTAACTGCATCGCCGCCCTGGCGGGGGAGAATGTGCAAGTCATCCTCTCCGTGGGGGAGCAGGTGGATATCGCCGCCCTTGGCCCCCTGCCGGAGAATGTCTCCGTCTATCCCAAGGTGGATCAGATCGCCGTGCTGGAAAAGGCGGATGTTTTCCTCAGCCACTGCGGCATGAACAGCGCCAGCGAAAGCCTGTATTTCGGCGTCCCCCTGCTGTGCTATCCCCAGACCAAGGAGCAGGGCGGCGTAGCCGCCCGGGTGACGGCTTTGGGCGCCGGTCTGATGCTGGAAAATCCCAGCGTAAGCTGCATCAAAGCTGCTGTAAAGCTGCTGCTAAGCGATACGAAAATCAAGGCAAACGCGGAGGAAATTGCCCGCAGTTTCCACCGCTGCACCGGCCCTGTTGCCGCCGCCAACAAGATCGAAACGGTGATAGGGACATAATATCATTAACATAACACGATTTACATAACATTAAAAACAAGCCCTGATGCCGAAAAAATCCGCATCAGGGCTTGTTTGTTTAGCCGGTATTATCAGCGCGCAGCCGCCGCGCCCTCAGATCTCGTTGCCGGGGAACTGGGGGATGCCCTTCAGGCCCTCCAGAATGTCCTCGTCGGTGGGGATGTAGTCGCCCATTTCGCCGTTGTTGAACTTCTCATAGGCCACCAGATCGAAATAGCCGGTGCCGGTGAGGCCGAAGAGGATGGTCTTTTCCTCGCCGGTTTCCTTGCACTTGAGAGCCTCGTCGATGGCTACCCGGATGGCGTGGCTGGATTCCGGCGCGGGGAGAATGCCCTCCACCCGGGCGAACTGCTCCGCTGCCGCAAAGATGGCGCAGCCCAGGGAGCCGGTGGTGCCCGGGTGCTCCGCCAGGATTTTCCGGCCCACATTGGTGCTTTCCGAGGGGGAGGGGGTCACGCTGGCGCCGTAGGTGCGCATGACCTCCCGGCGGAAGGGCTTCTGCTCGTAGGAGCATTTCACCATGAATACCTTGCAGACCAGCCCCAGATAGGCGCAGGCCATGGAAAGGGCCGTACCCCACTGGCCGGCGCCGGTCTCCGTGGTGACGCCCTTCAGCCCCTGCTGCTTGGCGTAGTAGGCCTGGGCAATGGCGGAGTTCAGCTTGTGGGAGCCGGAGGTGTTGTTGCCCTCAAACTTAATGGTTAACATAAAAAACGACCCCGAACATCTGTCCGAAGTCGTTTGTTTTTTCCATTGCAAAAAAGTGCTGATTTACAAGAAAAATTTCTCCTCAGCTGATCTTCAGATTCTCCCACAGCGTGTTAACATAATCCAGTGTCTCGCTGTCCAGATTCCGGAAAGCGGACTGATTATAGCGCTCCGCGAAGTCCTCCACGTCGGGGTAGAGGATGGCTGCGGCCTCCTCGCCGATGTCCTCCAGATAGCCCTCATCCTCGTAGACCAGGGCGTTTGGGCTGGCGTAGTTAATATACTCGGCGTTGGCGATGGCCGGCTCCGCGGAGAGCATATAGTTGATAAAAATCTCCGCCAGCTCCTTGTTCTGGCAGCAGGAGGGGATGCACATGGCGTCCACAAAGTAGTTGGTGGGATCGGGGTAGTAGAAGCGCAGGTCAACGTTGTCCGCCTGGGCCTCCTGCATGGTGAAGTAGTCCCCGGCATAATAGGGGGCCACGGCGGCCTCGCCGGACTCCATCATGTTGAACACCTCGTCCATCACGTAGCTCTTCACCAGGGGGGCCTGGGTCTTCAGCTCAGCCAGGGCGGCGTCCCACTTGGCCCGGTCGGTATCATTCACATCCAGGCCCAGCTTGTACTGGGCGGTGCCGAAAGCGTCCCGGGAGTTGTTAAACTGGAGAATGTTGCCGGCGTACTTGGGGTTCCACATCAGGTCCCAGCCCTGGGCGTCGGCCTCGTCCACAATGTTGGCGTTGTAGATGATGCCCACCACGCCGTAGGTGTAGGGCACGGTGTACTGGTTATCCGGGTCGTAGTACAGGCCGCGGAAGCTCTCGTCAATGTACTGGTAGTTGGGGATGTTGGCAAAATCCAGGGGCAGCAGCATGCCTTCGTCCTTCATGCGGGCGATCATATAGTCGGAAGGAATAATCACGTCATAGCTGACGGCGCCGCTGGAAATCTTGTTATACATATCCTCATTGCTGGCATAGGTGTCGTAGTTCACCTTCAGCGCCTGCCCGTAGGTGGCCTCATACCATTTTTCAAACTCACGGATGGTATCGAAGGAATCCTCGGAACCGTCGGAAATGTATTCGCCCCAGTTGTATACGTTCAGCGTCAGCTTATCGGAAGAACCGCAGCCGCTGAGCAGCAGGGCGAAGATGAGGGCGGCGAGCAGCAGGGAAAGGGTCTTTTTCATTTTGTGTTACCTCCTGAAATCATGGGTGGTCTTGGGCGTTTGCTTTTTTGCGTTTTTGCCTTGCGGCTTGTATGGTCTGGCTGCTGTCAGAATCGGACAGGTTGGAAATCAGCAGCAGGGCCAGGATCACAAAGAAAATAATGGTTGCCAGGGCGTACATCTTGGGGGTGACCGTCTTTTTGGTCATGTTGTAGATGCGGATGGGCAGGGTCTGGAAGCCGTTGCCGGTGGTGAAATAGCTGATGACAAAATCATCCAGGGACAGGGTGAAGGCCATGATCATGCCGGTGACGATGCCAGGCAGAATCTCCGGGATCTCCACCTTCAGGAAGGCCCGCAGGGGGGTGCAGCCCAGGTCCATGGCTGCCTCCGGTAGGGACTTGTCCATCTGCTGCAGCTTGGGCAGCACCTGCAAAATCACATAGGGCAGGCAGAAGGTCACATGGGCGATCAGCAGCGTCCAGAAGCTGAGGCTGGTGGCGGCGCCGAAAAGCCGGCCCACGAACACGAACATCAGCATCAGGGAAATGCCGGTGATGATCTCCGGGTTAATCATGGGGATGTTGGTGACGGTGTCCATCACGGCGTGGAGATAGCGGTTTCTCAGCTTGTTGATGCCCACGGCGGCGGCGGTGCCCATGACGGTGGAAATGGCGGCGGCGCAGACCGCCAGCACCAGGGTGTTCTTCACGGCGTTCAGCGTCTCCGAATCCCGGAACAGCTCCCGGTACCAGTACAGGGAGAAGCCGGAGAACACGGAAAGGCTCTTGGCCTCGTTGAAGGAGAACACCAGCAGAATGACAATGGGAGCAAAAAGGAAAATCATAATCAGGGCCGTAAAGACCTTGGAGGCAGGTTTCATTGTGTTTTCTCTCCTCTCTGGCTCAGGCGACAACGGCCTTTTTGTTGGCGTAGCGCTGCATGAAGGCCATGCACACCAGCAATATCACCATCAGGATGAAGGCAATGGCCGCGGCAAAGTGCAGGTTGTTGGCCACATACTGGCCCTCGATGGCGTCACCGATCAGGTAGAACTTGCCGTTGCCCAGCTTCTGGGAGATGTAGAAGGTGCTGATGGAGGGGATGAGCACCATGATGATGCCGGAGATCACGCCCGGCAGGCTCAGGGGCCAGATCACCCGGCGCAGAACCCCCAGGCTGTTGCAGCCCAGGTCCTTGGCGGCCTCGATCAGCTTCACATCCATCTTGGCCATAATGGAGTAGATGGGCAGGATCATATAGGGGAAGTAGTCATAGACCATGCCGATGACCACCGCAGACTCCGTGCCGATGATGTGCACCGGGCCCAGGCCGATCAGGCCCAGCAGCCCGTTGAAAATGCCGGTGTCCTGCAGAATGGTCATCCAGGCGTAGGTGCGGATCAGGAAGTTCATCCACATGGGGATCATGATCAGCGTCACCAGCACCTTCTGGGTGCGGCTGCTGGAGCGGGACATGATGTAGGCCATGGGGTAGCCCATCAGCAGGCAGATGAAGGTGGAGATCACAGCCAGCTTCAAAGAGCGGGCGAAGATCAGCAGATAGGTGTGCACCTCCCGGGTGATTTCCCCCTCCGTCACCATGGAGGTAGCGGTGAAGAAGCGGGTGATGTTGTCAAGGGTAAAGTTGAAGTTGGAATCGGTAAAGGCGTAGTAGGCCACAAAGCCCAGCGGCACCACGATAAACAGCGCCGCCCACACGGAGTAGGGGGCCAGGATCAGCTTCTGCAGAAGCCCGCGCTGGCCGGGGGCGTTTCTCTTCATTCGTCCATCTCACTTTCCGCGTCGCTCAGCTCGTCCAGCTCGTTGGAGAAGGAGGAGTAGTCGCCGAACATGCCGGAGTATTCGCTCTTGCGCATGATGTGAATGGCGTCCGGCTCAATGTACAGGCCGATGTGCTCGTCCACGTCCACAAAGTCTGTGGTCTGGATCATCCACTTGAAGCCGTTGATGTCCACAATGATCTCATAGTGCACGCCCAGGAAGGTGACGGAGGTGACCACACCCTTCAGCATGCCCTTATCCTCGGCCACAATATCCACATCCTCCGGCCGCACCACCACGTCCACCGGCTCCTTCTTACCGAAGCCCGCGTCCACGCAGTCGAACACATGGCCGGAGAAGGCCACCTTCCGATCCTCCAGCATCACGCCGTCCAGGATGTTGCTCTCACCGATGAAGTCCGCCACGAAGGCGTTCTCCGGCTCGTTGTAGATGTCGATGGGGGTGCCGATCTGCTGGATGCGGCCCTCGGACATGACCACCACCGTGTCCGACATGGAGAGAGCCTCCTCCTGGTCGTGGGTCACGAACACGAAGGTGATGCCGGTGGCCTTCTGGATCTTTTTCAGCTCCTGCTGCATATCCTTGCGCAGCTTCAGGTCCAGAGCGGCCAGAGGCTCGTCCAGCAGCAGCACCTTGGGCTGGCTTACCAAAGCCCGGGCGATGGCCACCCGCTGCTGCTGTCCGCCGGAAAGGCTGGTGACGCTGCGGTGTTCAAAGCCGGTGAGGGCCACCAGGGAGAGCATATCCCGCACCTTCTGCTCGATCTCGGCTTTGGGCACCTTCTTCTCCCGCAGGGGGAAGGCAACATTCTCAAACACGTTCAGATGGGGGAACAGGGCGTAGCGCTGGAACACGGTGTTCACGTTGCGCTTATGAGGGGGCACATTGTTGATATTCTCCCCCATGAAGATAATGTCCCCCGCATCGGCAGTCTCAAACCCGCCGATGAGCCGCAGGGTGGTTGTCTTGCCGCAGCCGGAGGGGCCCAGCAGGGTGAGGAACTCATTGTCATAGATGTCCAGACTGATGTTGTCCAGCACCACCTCGCCGTCAAAGGACTTGGTGACATTTTTCAATTCGATGATCTTTTTCATTGGATTTCCCCCCGGTGAAAAAATAAAAGGTAAGCCGTGCGTAAAGCATAGCTTACCTTGATGCAGACCAATGTATGCGCCGGCAAGACCGGCATGGGCGGCCCAAATGGATTTTGAGAGTCAACCATCGTCAAATAGGCGGAAGCTGCGCTTCCCTCTGTCCTCCGGTGGTTCATAGCAAAGATACCTTTTACTACTCTTATTGACCATTTCACAAGTTTGTATGCTTTTTAGCATCGGTTTATAGTAACCAACTTATAAAACTTGAGCTTCTAACTCAATCAATAAGGCAACAGAAGTTGCCACCGCATCCCGCGGTTTATCGGCATTCGACCCGGCTGTCCGTGTGGCCTTGGCTGCCAAAGGCAGCGGTCGCTATCTTGCTTCGGATAGACTCTACCCAATTGAGACGACTCATTCTAACAATATTCAACTGTGCTGTCAATAGAGTTTTAATAATTCGTCTAAAGATTTTAATCGTGTTGATGCTCAGCAGCATAAATATTTATTCTGCCCTCAGTATCGGCAAGCGCAGTCTCAATGTCACGGTCACCGTACAGATAAGGCTTCATGCAGTTTAAAAAAATTCCGCGAAGCTGTACGGCATCGTAATCAATGAAAACTGCGGCATCCATAAGCGAGTATAGTGCATCGCTTGTACGCTCGGTGGAATAGGACTCTAGTACGGCTTGAAAAGCGGCGGTGTTGCTGGGGTAGCCGAGTTTATCCTCACTGAAAGACTTTTGCTGGAAATCAGATGTGAGTAAGTTCCTGAGAAAGCCCCAGGCTTTTTCCTTGTCTTTGCAGGTTTCGGGAATCATATAGCAGCTTCCGTAGTTCGCGGACAAACTTGTAAAATTATCGCTGCCACTGCTGCCGTCAAAAAGCCTGTATAACTGCCCATCTTTTTCCAGACGGTTCAGATAATCCAACTGAATATCCATGTAGCACAGGACTTGCGACATTTGGCTATCAGCCGCAGCTGCGTCCGTGAAATCAAATTCGGCAGGTCTGTCAAGACATAGAGCAGCAAGCTCGTGAATTTTGGAGGTGTTCAGAACATAGCGACTGGTTTCGGTGTTAAAGGATTCGGCCAACAGATCATCAGCAAGAAAAGACAGCAGAGTTTCTCGCGTGATCCAAGGATCAAACAATAGACCGTCATAGTCCGTACTGTCCAGCCAGCTTTGGCAGTCCGCCAGCTTCAAAGGATGGGGCCCCAGGGCCAGAGGGCCAGTGGCCATAAAAGTGCCCATGGAAAATGAGCCCCATATTTGTTTTAACTCGCCGTTCCGCTCAAGCCCCTTCAGTATAAAGGGAATAAAGTCGTCCCGGCTCAGCTCTTTATCGCCATCGATAAAAGGGTATAGGTCTGCAAAGCCGGAGGTGGGGTCAAGCTGGTATCCCTCACTGATGACAATATCAAGCCTGTCCTGAGCACTGACGTCTGCCAGCAAGGCTTTAAGCCCTGCATCATCGTCTCCATAGCTTATGGCTTCCACTTTGTATTCAGAATTATAGAGAGTTAGCTTTCGGGAAATATCATCAAGCATGGGGGTTGAACTGCCGTAAAAGCCAATACGGACAGTTTTCCTGTTATCAGGCAGGTATTTGAGCTGTAGCTGCCTCAGTTCTGCGGAGTCCTTTGGAACAATGAGAAAAGTGTTTTCATCCAGCTGACATATACATCTGTAGTCATAGCTGTAATCACCGGTGAGAGAATACCAGTCCAGAACCGGTTCCGCCTCATAGTAAGCATTTATACGCATTAATTCAGTGCCTGTATTGATGAGGGCGCTGTGGGCAACACTTTCCACAATGGATGTCGGAGGGGAAATATTAGATGGATATGCAACAGGGGAAAGCTCCTGTTTTACGGAATCCAAAATATTTAAGGCAGAGCGCCCGGTGCCAGGATCTCTACTCTGAATAAGCAGCTCCCCGTTTACCAGTAACGGGGGATACAGGTCATATCCGGGCTCAAATATGGCTGAAGTAAGCAGCCCGTCGGGGGAATAGAGTCTGAAATGATGTATGCTTCGAAGGCAGAAGCTGCCGCCATCAAGGCCCAAAATGCTCAACGGTGTTTCATCATCTGCGTATTCCACCTGAAAGCTTC
Organism: Candidatus Limivicinus sp.; assembly: GCA_051866745.1. Lineage (GTDB taxonomy): Bacteria > Bacillota > Clostridia > Oscillospirales > Oscillospiraceae > Limivicinus. The sequence continues at coordinate 23,347 of JBJDXQ010000017.1, forward strand.
GTTCAAAGCTGCCGTCTGCCTGATATACGCATACCAAAGGGCGAAAAAACTCAGTGCTTTCATCTGACGGTATTCCCAACAGCAGATAAAACCGGCTGCCACCATGACTCAGGCCCAAGACCTGCGCACCGCCAAATAGCTCCGGCAATTCCAAATCCAGGCAATGGCCAAGTTCCAGACAGTTATTTTTTATCTTGTACTCCAGTCTGCTCAGAACAGGTTTATCTTCCCACATGCCTGCCAGAAAAATACAGGTATTGTCTGCTGTAATTCTACTTATAACTGTACTCATACCCAAAGGAAAGCTGGTTTCTACATTAGCGTCCCAGTAGTATTCCACTTCCGTATCAAGGCTCTCCACAGAAACGGTGGCACAGTTCTCTGCACCTTGCACAGATGAACATGCACACAGGATGAACAGTAGAGCGGCCAGCAAGATAAGAAAAAGCCGCTTTATCATAAATGACAGCTCCTTAATAATTATAAAGACGCAAGATTTCTCCTGCGTCTTATATTCTGAATGATAACTGAAAATGTGGGGTTAATTAGATTCACCTATATTTCGAACATGGTCAGGGAAGAAATACAAATTATCAACGGAAACATCAGGATAATACCAATAAGACCCATCATAAAGACCAATAGAGGCTTTAGTGTGATTGGAATATAGGTCCTTTGTTAAGAGAAAAGGTGAGCCATATTCAAAATAGTATGAGACGTTCTGACCAACTGAATTTTGTCTAGTTGCCCATAATCCTGAAACCAGAATTCCATCTGTACCTTGCGGATGGAGCAGAAAGCCGTCATCTGCGTATGCAGTTATGGAGAGAAGAGAAATAATCAAAATAAGACATAGAACGAACGAAACAAATTTTTTCATATTTTTCATGAACAATCCCTCCTTAAATTTAATAATTCATAGGAAACAATTAGACGATAATCTAGCAAAAGGAATACATAACTAAAATTAATAATTGATGCGATTAGCACATTGGAAACACCTCCAAAATGGAAAACTCAACTCAAACAAAAACAAATTTACCATATATAATGGTATAACTACACAACAAAAATGTCAATACAAAAATATGTAAAAACAATATTATTTGTCAAATTACCACCTAAAGCGTCGAAAGCGTGGACTCAGTATTTTTCTTCCCAGAGAAAGAGGCCCTGAGGGGGCGCGGTGAAGCCGGCGGCCTGCCGGTCACGGGCTTCCAGTATGCGGCGCATATCCTCCGCACTTCGTTCGCCGCTGCCTACTTCCAGCAGGGTGCCCACGATGATGCGGACCATATTATAAAGGAAGCCGCTGCCGCTAAGGCTTATGCGCAGCATATCCCCGTCCCTTGAAAGCTCAATGCTTCTCAGGTCCCGGACGGCGGACTTCTTCATCTTCTTCGCGGAGCAGAAGGAAGTGAAATCATGCTCGCCGGTAAGCAGGGCGGCGGCCTGCCTCATGGCTTCAAGATCCAGATGCTTGGGCCAGCTATGACTGTAGTGCCGGTAAAACACGTTTGGAGCGGGGCTGTTCCATATATGATAAACGTAGGTCTTTTCCAGGCAGGAGAGACGGGCGTGAAAACGTGGCTCAGCCTCCTCAATGGAGAGGACGCCTATATCCTCCGGCAGATAGCGGCGGATAAGCTCCAGCAGCTCCGGGCAGGATAAGGAGGTATCGGCCCGGAAGGAACAGGTCTGGCAGCGGGCATGGACCCCCGCGTCCGTGCGGCCGGAGGCAGCCACTTCCACCGGCTGCGCCAACAATCGGCTCAGCAGCGCCTCTATCTTCTCCTGTATGGTGCCGCCCGTGTTGCCCTGCTTCTGCCAGCCCCGGTAGCGGCCGCCGTCGTAGCAGAGACAAATCCTGAAATTTCTCATACCCTCACCTCTTACACTTCCCTCATTTTTTCCATATCATAATGAAATCCCAGCAAAAATGCAAGGCGGCAGACGCAAACTGCCCCGACCGTTCTTGCATATTATAGAACAATAGGGGATTAAAACGAAGCAAATTGTGTAATATGTACATAGAAAATACCATTTAAGCCGAGAGAAACGGAGAAAATTCAGTCAATTTTGTTTGTTGCTGAATTCTGCTGTTTATGGTAAAATCTTAACAAAATATATTACAAAGAAAGAGGCCGGTAATATGTATACAGACTCCTATTTTGACAGATTCATCCTGCCCAAGGACCTGACCGAGACATTGAAAAAAAGCCGCTGCCTGTGCTACCCGGAAACCAAGGAGCAGCTGGAAGAAATGTGCTATGGGCCTACCCATTCCTCCCGCTATGACGTGGTCTACCCCATTGAAGGCCGTGGCCTTGTGAAGGAGGCCGAGGTGGTCCGCTGCAAGAACGGCACCGTTGTTAACTTCATGGAGGACTATATGCGCCGCCGTGACCCGGATTGTATGCGCATTGGGGACGATCTGCCCACCAATAAGCCCCTTTTCAAGGAGAAATACGGCTATAAGTTCTCCAAGCTCCGGAAGGAGACCATGGACTGGCTGGCCACCCAGCAGTTGATCATCCTGCCCTTCAAGGCCGGCGGGAAGTACTACGGCTATGACAGCCTGATGATCTGCCCCATGAACGCTGCCTTCTTTGCTCTGTCCCTGGCCAATATGCAGGGCTTCGTCAGCATCTTTGACGTGCAGCAGAACTATAAGCCCCGGGCCATCATCTACGTGGCCCCGCCCTTCCGTCACACCCACTTTGACGGCAAGCAGGTTGTGGTTCACAGCCGCAGCGAGGACCTGCATGAGGTCTTTGCCTACAACCTCTATCCCGGCCCCTCTGCCAAGAAGGGCGTGTTCTCCATCCTGCTGGATATCGGTGAGCACGAGGGCTGGATCACCAACCACGCCTCCGCCGCCATGCTGGAGTCCCCCTACGAAAACGAAGTGGTCTTCATGCACGAGGGCGCTTCCGGCGGCGGCAAGAGCGAGATGCTGGAGGAAATCCACCGGGATGAGAACGGCCAGCTGCTGATGGGCATCCACACCGTCAGCGGTGAGAAGTATTACCTGAGCCTGGGCGAGACCTGTAAGATTCACCCCATTGCCGACGATATGGTTCTGGCCCATAAGGACATGCAGAACGGCTCCGGCCACCTGGTGATTGCCGACGCGGAGGACGGCTGGTTCCTGCGCATGGACGGCGACAACTACTACGGCAACAGCCCCACCTATGAGCGCATCAGCATTCACCCCTCCGAACCGCTGGAGTTCTTCAATATGGACGGCACCCCCGGCGCTACCTGCCTGATCTGGGAGCACGTGCTGGAATCCACCGGCAAGCCCTGCTCCAACCCCCGTGTCATCATCCCCCGCGAGATGATCGAGAGCATCGTCCCCGGCAATGAGCCCATGGAGGTCAATGTCCGCTCCTTCGGCGTGCGTATGCCGCCCTCCACCGCTATGGCCCCCAACTACGGTGTCATGGGCATGGTGCAGTTTGTGCCCATCTCCATCGCCTGGCTGTGGCGTCTGGTGTCCCCCCGGGGCTTCAAGAACCCCTCCATCGCCGATTCCAATGCCGGCAGCGGCCTGAAGAGCGAGGGCGTAGGCTCCTACTGGCCCTTCTCCACCGGCATGAAGGTCACCCAGGCAAACCTGCTGCTGCACCAGATGCTGGATGCCCCCAACACCCTGAACATCCTCATCCCCAACCAGCACATCGGCGCTTACAACATCGGCTTCATGGGCGAGTGGATCACCCGCGAGTACCTGGCCCGCCGCAGCGGCACCGTCCGGCTCAAGCATCTGGTGCCCGCCCGCTGCCCCATCTTCGGTTACTCCCTGGATGAGATGAAGATCGACGGCCAGTATGTCCGTCAGACCTTCCTCCGGCCGGAGCTGCAGTCCAAGCTGGGCTTCGAGGGCTATGATGCCGGCGCCAAGATCCTCACCGACTTCATGAAGGAGCAGATCAAGGAATTCCTCACCGATGAGCTGGACCCCATGGGCCGCAAGATCATCGAGACCTGCCTCAACGACGGTACGCTGGAGGATTACCTGGCCATCACCCCCATGACCAACATCAAGTAATCACAAAGCCATATACGAAAAAGAAAAACCGCGGGCAGTTCCGCGGTTTTTTCCTTTTCATGGCTCGCCCCTGTGGGGGAGAGCTGGCGCGAAGCGCCTGAGAGGGGGGAGTCGGCGGCTCGCCTTTGGAAGACAGCAGGGAAACTCTGCCCGGCTACGAAAAAAGACGGTAAAAATATTGAAAAATCAGCCATATAGTGGTATCCTATCCTATATTTTATTTTGCTCCCCTGAAAGGATTATTGCCATGAAGATCGTTGTTTTGGGCGGCGGCCTCAGTACCGAGCGCCATGTCTCCCTGGTCACGGCCACCTCCGTCTGCAAGGCGCTGCGGCAGCGGGGCCATCAGGCCATATTTGTGGATATGTATCTGGGCCTGGAGGATTTTGGAGGCCCCCTGGAAGCCGCCTTTGACGCGGCGGATGGCTTCTGCGGCGATGTTGCCATTGAAAAGACCGCCCCGGACCTTAATGCGGTGAAAGCTTCCCGGAAGTTCAGAAGCCCCAGCCGTCTGGGCAAAAACGTGCTGGAAGTCTGCGCCCTGGCCGACTGCGTTTTCCTGGGCCTCCACGGCGCCGACGGGGAGGACGGCAAGATTCAGGCCGCTCTGGACCTGCTGGGCGTGCCCTATACCGGCTCCGGCCCCCTCAGCAGCGGCATGGCCATGGATAAGGCCGTGGCCAAAATGGTGATGAACAGCTGCGGCGTCCTGACCCCGCGGGGGCAGGAGCTGACCTATACCGCGGAGGACATCCCCCGCCTGGCGGAGACCTTGCCTGTGCCCTGCGCCGTAAAGGTGGTGGGCGGCGGCTCCTCCATCGGCGTTGCCCTGCCCGACACCCGTAAGGAACTGAAAGCTGCTCTGGAGGAAATTCTTCGGTACGGCAGCCGCGTGGTGGTGGAGGAGAAGATTGCCGGCCGGGAGCTGACCGTTCCCGTGCTGGATAATCAGTACCTCAGCCCCATTGAGATCGTCCCGCCGGAGGGCATGACCTTTGACTATGTTGCCAAATACCAGAGCGGCGCTGAGGCCGCCCGGGAGCTTTGCCCCGCCCCCATTACGGAAGCGGAGAAGCAGCTTTTGGGTGAGGCGGCTTTGAAGCTGCACCACGCCCTGGGCCTGTCCGTCTATTCCCGGACGGATTTCATCCTGGACAAAGAGGGCCGGGCCTGGTGCCTGGAGGTGAACACCCTCCCCGGTATGACCCCCAACAGCCTGATTCCCAAGGCCGCCGCCGTGGCCGGCATCAGCTATGGGGAGCTGTGCGAGAAGATTGTCCTCCTCTCCCTGGCGGAGAAAAACAAGCGTTGAGTCTTTTTGTTACAATTATTAACAAATTCTTGATGTTTTGCCCGGCCTGCGTGGTAAAATTCAATATTGAATAAAAAGCTTTTTCCGAGGTAATCCCATGAGAGAAAAATTCGCGCGGTTCATGTCCGGGCGCAACGGCAACGACCAATTGAATCTCTTTATCCTGATCGCGGATATCGTCCTGCTTCTGCTGGCCGGCATCTTTGCCAACAGCCTGGGCAAGGTGCTCTATCCTCTGGTCATCCTCCTGCTGGGCTATGCCTATTTCCGTATGCTCTCCCGCAACCTGTATAAGCGCAGCGAGGAAAACGGCAAGTACCTCCGCCTCCGCTATAAGCTGATGGCAGAGTTCCGGGTTCGGTGGGAGCGCTGGGTGCAGCGGAAGGATTACAAGTTCTTCACCTGCCCCTCCTGCAAGACCACCCTGCGGGTGCCCAGGGGCCACGGCAAGATCAAAATCGTCTGCCGCAAGTGCGGCAATTCCTTCACCGGCAAGAGCTGAGATGTTCGGCTATCTCACGGCGGATACGGCCACCCTCACCGAAGAGCAGTTGAAACGCTACCAGGCCTGCTACTGCGGTCTGTGCCGCAGCCTGGAAAAGAGGCATGGCCAGCTGTCCCGCCTTACCCTGAATTATGATATGACCTTTCTGGTGCTGCTGCTCAGCTCCCTCTACGAACCGGGGGAGACGGCGGGGGAGGGCACCTGTATCCGGCACCCGAAAACGCCCCAGCCCTGGATCAACAACGAGGTCTGCGATTATGCCGCCGATGTGAACCTGGCTCTGGCCTACCTGAAGTGCCTGGATGACTGGGAAGATGAGGGCAGCCTCCTGGCCCTGACCCAGGCCCGGGTTCTGCGCCCCGGCTATGAGACTGTGCAGAAGGCCTACCCCCGCCAGTGCGCCGCCATGGAGCAGGCGCTGAAGGACCTCCATGCCATCGAGAAGGAGAACCTGGAAGCGCCGGATGCGGCTGCCGCCTGCTTCGGCCGCCTGATGGCGGAGCTGTTTGTCTACCGGGAGGACCGCTGGGCCGATACCCTGCGGCATATGGCCCATGCCCTGGGCCGCTTTATCTACCTGATGGACGCCTGCATGGACCTGGACAGTGACACCCTTCATAACAGCTACAATCCCTTCCGCCGTTATTACCGCCGCTCAGATAATGAGCAGCGCTTCCGGGATATCCTGAAAATGCAGCTGGGCGAATGCGTGTTTTATTTTGACAAGCTCCCCCTGGTGCAGGATGCGGGACTTTTAAAAAACATCCTCTGCGCCGGCCTTTGGGCCCGGTTTGACCGCAAATTCAAAGTTGACGAGAGAAAGGAATCCTAAATGTATCAGGATCCGTATAAGGTTCTGGGCGTCTCCCCCGGGGCCTCCGATGAAGAAGTGAAAAAAGCCTACCGGGAGCTGACTAAGAAATACCATCCCGACCTGAACCCCGGCGACCCCAATGCCGCAGAGAAGATGAACGAGATCAACGCCGCCTATGACCAAATCAAAAACGGCGGCGCTCAGCAGAGTTCCTACGGTCAGGCCGGCCAATACCAGCAGAGCTACGGCGGTTATACCGGCTATGGCCCCTGGTCGGATTGGGCCAACTGGGCCGGCTCCCAGTCCCAGACCCGCCAGAGCGAGCGCAGCGAGTACACCGCCGCCCGCAACTACATTCGCAACGGCATGTACCGGGAGGCGCTGAACGCCCTGTCCGGCGTGCCCATTCCGGAGCGGGACGGCAGGTGGTATTATCTCACCGCTGCTGCCAATATGTATATGGGCAACAAGGTTTCCGCCCTGGAAAACGCCAAGCGGGCCGTGGAGATCGAGCCGGAGAATACGGAATACCGCCGGCTGCTGGAGCAGCTGCAGGGCGGCGGGGACTTCTATGATAACTACACCACCACCTATTCCACCGGCATCAGCCCCGGCAACCTGTGCATGACCCTCTGCGCTTTGAACCTCTGCTGCGGCACCCCCTGCGGCTGGCACTTCTTCTGCTGCTGAGGGCAAAATCGAACAAGGTATAAAAGGGATGTGATCCACATAGGGTCACATCCCTTTTCAGTTTGTTAAGAAAGCTGGTTTCACAGGAAGGCTCCCTTGTGTAAAGGGAGCTGTCAGCGAAGCTGACTGAGGGATTGTTTTATGAAATGTTCCAGATTTTCAGTTAAATCTTGCAAATATTGAACTTTTCATTTTCAACCCCTCCGGCAAAAATCGCAGATTTTCGCCACCTCCCCTTACACAGGGGAGGCTTTGGATGGTTCTTTGACAGTCACAAAAGGGATGTGATCCATATAGGATCACATCCCTTTTACCACTTCATTTACATAATATAATTTACATAACACTAATTAAACCCGCCGCTGTTGGCCTCATACAGCCGGTCTACCTTCTCCCGCAGGGCCTTGTGCTCCGGGAGACGCAGCTCCGGGTCAAGCTGCAATATCCGGCGGCTTTCCTCCTGGGCCCGCTGCAAAACGTCCACATCGGCCCCCAGGTCGGCCACGTGCATCTCCGGCAGGCCGTGCTGCCGGGCACCGAAAAAGTCCCCCGGCCCCCGCAGCCGCAGGTCCTCCTCGGAAATCTTGAAGCCGTCGTTGGTCTTGCTCATGATGGAAAGCCGGGCTTTTACCTCCGGGCTGTCATTGTCCGATACCAGCACGCAGTAGCTCTTATGGCGGCCCCGGCCCACCCGGCCCCGCAGCTGGTGCAGCTGGCTCAGGCCGAAGCGCTCCGCGTTCTCAATCACCATCAGCGAGGCATTGGGGACGTCCACCCCCACCTCAATCACCGTGGTGGCCACCAAAACATCAATTTCTCCGGCCACAAAGGCGGCCATGGTCTGTTCCTTGTCTCTGGCCTTCATCCGCCCGTGGACGCAGCCGATTTTCAGCTCCGGGAACACTGCCGCCAGCTGGGCCGCGTGCTCCTGGGCAGATTTCAGCTTTACCGGCAGCTCCTCGTTCTCCTCCACCATGGGGCAGACCACGAACACCTGCCGCCCCTCCTGCACCTGTTTGCGGATAAAGCCGTTGAGCCTGGCCCGGTAACTCTCGTCCACGGTGAAGGTGTCCACCTTTTGCCGCCCGGGGGGCAGCTCGTCAATGATGGACAAATCCAGATCGCCGTAGATAATCAGGGCCAGGGTACGGGGAATGGGCGTGGCGGACATGACCAGCACATGGGGCTTAGCCCCCTTCCCGGTGAGAGCGGAGCGCTGGTTCACACCGAAGCGGTGCTGCTCATCCGTCACCACCAGGGCCAGCCGGTCGTATTCCACGTCGGCACTGATCAGGGCGTGGGTGCCCACGATCAGGTCCAGCTGCCCCTGCTGGAGCTGAGCCTTCACCTGCCGCTTCTCTTTTGCGCTCATGGAGCCGGTCAGCTTTCCCACCCGCAGCCCAAAGGGGGTCAGCATGTCTGTCAACGTGTGGAAGTGCTGCTCCGCCAAAATCTCCGTAGGGGCCATGAAGGCGCTGGTGTAGCCGTTTTTGGCGCAGAGCCAGATCAGCGCCGCCGCAACCAGAGTTTTGCCGCTGCCCACGTCCCCCTGCACCAGCCGGCTCATCACCGCGCCGGAAGCCATATCCGCAGCCGCCTGGGCCACCGCCCGCCGCTGGGCTCCGGTGGGAGCGAAGGGCAGACTGCGCCAGAATTCTTCCATATCAAATTCTTTCAGCCGGATGCCCTCGTCCAGGCTCCGCTCCCGGTGCATCCGCCCCAGGGCGCAGGACAGGACGAACAGCTCCTCAAAAATCAGCCGCCGCCGGGCCAGCTCCAGGGCCTCAAAGTCGGCAGGGAAGTGGATGTTCTCATAGGCGTAGCGGGCCTGAGCCAGTTGGCAGCCCTGCCGTACCGAATCCGGCAGCACATCCGGCAGCAGCTCCAGGCAGCTGTCCAGCCCCTGGCGCACCGCCTGCATAATGCTTCGCTGGTTCAGTCCGGCGCACAGCCGGTACACCGGGATGATCCGCCCGGTGACCTGCCCGGCCCGTTCCTCCGGCTCATACACCGGGTTTGCCATGGTGCGCCGCCCGCCCCGGAGCTCTATGCGGCCATAGAAGTTATAGCTCTCACCCCGGTGCAGGTTGTCCTTGGCGTAGGGTTGATTGAAAAATGTTATGTCAACCGAACCGCTGTCATCCACGGCCCGCAGCTTCACGATGTCCATGCCCCGGCGGATGTGGGACAGTCTGGGGGTGTCCGCTACGAAAGCCTGAATGCATACGTTTTCCCCGTCCATGGTCAGGGCGATGGGCCTGAACTGGCTGCGGTCCTCATATTTCCTGGGAAAAAAAGAAATCAGGTCATAGAGAGAAAAGACGCCCAGCTTGTGAAGCGCCTGCGCCTTTTTCTCTCCTATGCCCTTGATGTATCGTACGTCGGTATGTAAATCTGCCATAACTCACTCAGTGAACCGCAGGGAATAGCTCTTGTTTGCCAGGGTGAACTCCTCGATCAGGCCGCTGGTGCAGATGATCTGGTTGGAATTGTTCACCAGGATCATCTCAAAGCCGCCGTAGTTGCGCCAGTAGTTCAGGGCGTTGTTCTCGCCCAGGATGAACATGGCGGTGGAGAGACAGTCGGCCATGGTGCCGTCCTCACAGATGATGGTGACGGACAGCAGGGAATTGCTGACCGGGTAGCCGTTTTTGGGGTTGATCAGGTGGTGATAGGTCTTGGTGCCGCTGGTGAAATAGCGCTGATAGGTGCCGCTGGTGACTACCGCCGTCTCTCCCACATTGATGACCCCCAGATAGCTGCTGGTGTTGTTGGGGTCCTGGATGGCGATGGTCCAGTCGTCCCCATTGGGCTTCTGGCCCAGGGTCTGTACGTTGCCGCCCAGGGAGATGATCCCGCTGGTGACGCCGGCCTGACGCATGGCGCTGATAGCATTCTCCGCGGCGCAGCCCTTGGCCACGGAGGCAAAGCTGATCTGAGCTGTGGCAGGGAAGGACACCGCATAGGAGCCGGAGCTGGGGAAGCTGGTCAGGGCCATCTTGTCAAAGCAGCGCAGCGCCAGATCGCTGGCCAGCTCTTCATCGGTGGGCACGTAGTAGCGCCCATCCACAAAGCCCCAGCGCTTGATTACCGGGTACAGGCTCAGATCCAGGGCGCCGTTGGACTTCTTGTACACGTCGTTGGCGCAGCTGAGCATCTTGGCCACCTGGCCGGAAATAGACACGTTGGCGCCATTGGCATGGTTGATGGCGTAGGTGGTGCTGGTCTCCAGCTCCGGGTCCAGGGCCGCGTCCATGGCCTGGATGATGCTCTGGGCCGCGTCCAGCCCGGCCTCCCGCTTGTTGCCGTAGGCCGTCAGGGTCATGATGGTGTCCATGGCGTAGATTTCCCGCTGGCTCACCTTGGTCTCACCGCAGGCCGCCAGGGGCAGCAGCATACACAGGCACAGCAGGGCAGCGATGCATTTATAACTGGTCTTTATGTGCTTCATAGAATTCTCTGTAGTCCTTTAACATGAATTTCAGCAGATTGGGGGTGTCCAGCTGGTAGGGGCAGCGGCTGCTGCAGCTGCGACAGCCGATACAGTCGTTGATTTTCTCCATCTTCTCCCGCCAGGTATCGGTCATGTACTGCTGCCAGGGAGAGCGGCGCAGCAACATGTTCATCCGTGCGCAGTTGAAAATCTCGATCCCCGCCGGACAGGGCATGCAGTAGCCGCAGCTGCGGCAGAAGGAGCCGGAAAGCTCCTGCCGTTCCTGCCGGATGAAGGCGCTGAGTTCTTCGTCCAGATCAGGGTCCTCCTCTGCCAGGGCCAGCCACTGTGCCAACTCTTCCAGCTTCTGGATGCCCCAGATGGGCACCACGTTGTCATAGCTCTTCATGAAGGCATGGCAGGCCCGGGCGTTGTTCAGCATTCCGCCGGCCAGACCCTTCATGGCAATGTATCCCATGTCCGCTTCTTTGCACTTTTGGGCCAGGGCCAGATCCCGCTCACTGGATATGTAGCTGAAAGGGAATTGCAGCGTCTCAAACAGCCCGGAGGCGATGCAGTTCTCGGCAATGTTCACCCGGTGGGAGGTGACACCGATATGCCGGATCCAGCCTTTTTCTTTGGCTTCCAGCGCCCCGGCATAGGCCCCGTTGGGGTCATTGGGGTCGGGCACTTCCGTCACCTGGTGGAACTGGAACAGGTCGATGTAATCGGTCTTCATCATCCGCAGGCTGTTTTCGATGTGGGCCAGCACGCCGGCCTTGTCCCGGGCAGCGCTCTTGGTGGAGATGATGATCTTGTCCCGCACATCGCTGAGGGCCAGGCCGATCTTCTTCTCACTGTCGGTGTAGGCGTTGGCAGTGTCGAAGTAGTTGATCCCGCCCTCGTAGGCTGTCCGCAGCAGCCGGACGGCATAATCTTCATCGCAGCGCTGCACCGGCAGACAGCCCATGGCAGTGCTGGTGACCATCAGTTCCGTTTTGCCCAGTCTGATTTTTCTCATGGCAACATCTCCTTGAAAGAATAATCAAAGAAAAAATTCAAATAGCCTATTTACTTTAGCGGGAAAGTTTGCTATAATATCCGTCGCGGTGGAAAGCACCGGGCTCCTGCCCGCCCCGCCGCTGCATCGAGGCATTATACCATGTTTTGCCCCTGATGTAAATAAGCAATCCCATACGCGGCTGTAGCTCAGCTGGATAGAGTGTCAGACTCCGACTCTGAAGGTCGCAAGTTCGAATCTTGTCAGCCGTACCACGTCGTCGCAAGCTTTGTATCGCTTGCGACGACATTTTTATGCTCTGCATCAAAATGTCATCGTGCGCTCACGCCGCTGCGACTCCTACCAAAATTGCAACCACTTTGTTGGGTTGCAATTTTGTTATTTGGGGTGCGGACTTTTTGATATGATTGGGGGAAACAAACTTGCGGCCTTCAGGTGCGAAGCACGTTTAATCCGCCGGAGGCTGTGCGGTGCGAAGCACCGTCACAGGTCGCAAGTTCGAATCTTGTCAGCCGTACCAAAAACGAGGATTTTCTTTGGAAAATCCTCGTTTTTGCTTATGAGAAATTAAATTTCTATAGCAGTCAAAAGCAGTCAAATCGAAGTCAATCGCTCAGCCGGAAAAAGTGCAGAAGGATGCAGCAGAGGAGGAGTTTCTCCTTCACTGTACGCATAACAGTAAAAAACGAAACTTCCTCATTCGCTAATCTATGAAAGACTTAGGCACAAGCCCAAAGGCGGGGCTTGTGCCTAAAACGATGGAAAAAATGAAGAAGAAAAAGTCAGAAAAACGAAGGAAAGGCAATCACAGAGCGGATTGACCGCCGTCACCGCCGGCCCGGGCCAGGGCATATTCATGGCTCCAATCCAAATCGCGGTACTCGGCACCGCGGGGGTCGGTCTTGATGAACTCCACCAGCAGATCCAGCATCTCCTCGGTCCAGACATTCAGGTCGATCTGGGCGGTGGTAAAGCGGTTCTGCGCAATCATTTCAAAACCGAAGATGTCCTTCACCTGGGTTTTGACACCGTTTTCTACCACCTCAACCACCAGCTGAGGCGGGATAAACAGCACACCGCCGCTGCAGCCATAGACAATATCGCCGGGCAGACACACCGCTGCATGCTCTCCCTGACCAAGCCGCACGGGGCCGTTAAAGCTGAGGAGACTGAAATCCCGGATAGGCGTGGGGTCAATCCCCCGGTAATACACATTGATGCCATCAACCTTTTTCATCTGCTCAATGTCCCGGATACCGCCCCAAATCACGGCGCCGCCGGTGTGGGTGCGGGTTTTGACGGCAGTGGTCAGGTTACCGCCCAGGAAGGTGCCCTTATAAATCTTGTCGTACATGTCAATGACGGCCACATCCCGGTCACCCAGGGAGTCAATCACCCACTGGTTGGGTGTGCCGGACATCCCCTTCGCATCGGCCAGAGATCGGGTGTACGCCGCCAGATCCGGCCGGGTAGGCGCATAGGCAGCGGTGACGGCGCGGCCGATCATTTTGCAGTTGAGGCTGCCGTCTTCCTTGAACTCCGGATGCAGGCTGGGCATGGCCAGAAACTGGTTCTCATAGCCCTGCACAAAAATGGGCTTCCACAGCTCCTCCAGCGTCATCTTGCGAATCTCATCCAGATAGAAATCGGGAACCTTCGGCCGGCCGTCGGGAAAACGCTCGCCCTTCCACTGTGAGGTAAGGGCAATTACATCCTCGGGGTTGTTGAAATACATAATCTAGCCTCCTGAAATGAATGTTATTTTCCGTTATCAATGGCGATCGCTGAGCCGTGGGCCATCGTCGCCGCTGTGGTTTCCACCGGAAGAACGCAGGTCTTTGATGCTGAATGTCCAGAAACTGGTACCTCTGCTCCATTTCAGACCGGTTTTCTTTGCCAGAAAATCTTTGAAGCCTTCCAGCCCCTCCGGCCCCTTAACGGTGCTTCGGTCAATCATGTAAGCGGACTGCCGGGAAACATAAAGATACAGATAGGCCCTGTCATCGATGAGCTTGATCAGACTGGAATAGGGGACTGGGGAAGCGCCAGCCCCATCCATAAAGCTGCTGTCGCTGAAACTGTAATCCGAACTGGGAAACCGCCCGCCCATTTGGGCGATCAGCTTTTTGGCGTTGCTCTTGGGCCGCACGTTCAATCCGGCCAGAAGAACGCAGCCAAGAAACAGACAGAGATAGGGCGTAATCATCTGCCTGCCGGACATATAGACACCATAAACCAGCATAGCCATGGCCAGGAACACCCGGAGGAATTTGTTCCGCGTCTGGAAGGTATTGTATTGCATGACCACGAGCCGTTCAATGGTGTCGGCGCTGTGTTTCATTTTGGCAGTGTATGTATTCATGGGAATCCCTCCGGGGATATGTGCAGCAGGTCAGCTCCAGATTCGGTCGTTGGAAAACTCACGGTTCCACTGATCGGTAGGCTCCCACATACCGGGAATATCGGAGTTGATATGCTGGCTTAAAAGTTCTTCGTTCAGGCTCTCGATGCCCAGGCCGGGGCCGTTGGGCACATTGTAAAAGCCGTTTTCCATGATAGGGGTATCGTCATACAGCTTGACCATGTCTTTCCACCAGGGAATCTCAACACTGTGATACTCGGCAGCCAGCACATTGTGCATGGCAGCGGCGGTGTGGATGGCGGCCAGGCAGGCAATGGGGCTTTCCGCCATGTGGATAGCCACGGCAACACCGTGCTCATCGGCCATGTCGGCGATCTTCTTCATCTCCAGAGCACCGCCGCAGGTAAGAATGTCGGGGTGGATCACAGAGACAGCGCCGCTCTTGATCAGCGGCTCAAAGCCTTCTTTCAGGTAAATATCCTCACCGGTGCAGATGGGGACGGTGGTGGAATTGTGCAGGCGCACATACTGGTCGGTGTACATCCAGGGAATCAGGTCCTCTGCCCAGGCCAGATTGTATTTCTCCATGCGGCGGCAGAAGCGGATGCAGCTGTCCGGGGTTACGTGACCGAAATGGTCCACAGCCAGAGGCACTTCATAGCCAATGACCTCACGCACCTGGCGCACATATTCTTCCAGCACATCCAGGCCGTGCTCGGTGATCTGAATGCCGGTGTGAGGATGGGCGGTAGTAACGATCTGGTAGCTCTTCTGGTGCTTGACCATATCCGCCGTTACGGAGCCGCCCTGGGCATTGAGAATGTGGGAAGCGTACTGCTTCATGTCGTCAATAAAACCCAGGGGGGCGCAGATAGCGCCGGGCTCATCCAGCAAAAGACCGATGCCCAGGTCCATTTTCAGGAAGGTGAAGCCCATGTCCATCCGCTTCTTCAGGGCCAGACCCATGGCGTGACCGCTCTGATCCTTGCCGTCCACATCGGTGTCACAGTAGACACGAATCTTGTCCCGGTACTTACCGCCCAGCATCTGGTACAGGGGGACGCCCCAGGCCTTGCCGGCCAGATCCCACAGAGCGATCTCAATGCCGCAGACGCCGCCGCCCTGACGGGAGGGGCCGCCGAACTGCTTGATCTTGTGCATGAGCCGGTCAACGTCACAGGGATTCTCTCCCAGAATGCGGCTCTTGAGCATGAGGGCGTAGGTTTTGCTGGAAGCATCACGGACCTCGCCGTAGCCGACGAGACCCTGGTTGGTGTAAATCTTGAGCAGTGTGCAGCGCTTGGGGGCACCGTCAATGTCCACGAAGCGCATATCGGTGATGCGCAGGCTGGAAGGGTCGATTTTGCTGTTGATACCGGCCATGAATTGTTCCTCCCTGAAAACATATAGGATAATCAACAAGATTCCGCAGAGCAAAAGTAGCGTTTTGGTACAATTTGGTCAAAAGCTCCGCTTATTCTTCATTATCACCAGATATGATTCTTTGTCAACAAATTTCATAATGCTAAATTAAGACGCTTGTGAATTTCAGATTGAGAAAAAGAAGAGCAGGGGATGGGCAAGGAACGGTCCCGGGAGACCTGCAATACGAATCCGCGGCGGTGCAGGGAGCGCGGTTCATTCAAAAGCCAGGCGGCGGGAGATTTCATTGGCAGCGGTTTTGCCTGCTTTCAAAAGCTGCTCCCGATATTCCGGTGTGTCCGCGTCATTGTGATAAAGGATCCCCAGGGCAGCGATCACCTTGTTGTCTGCGTCAAAGACAGGGAGAGCATAGCTCTTTGTGTTTTGCGATACCACATCCACCATGGTATAGCCGGCACTGCGTATCCGTTTTAACTCCGCCTTGAATTCCGGGCTGGTAAGCTGCTCCCGCTCCTCTGGCGTACGGTGATTCAGCGCGCTGTTGAAGTTGCTGGAACTCATGTAAGCCATGAGCACCCGGCCGGTGGCAGTGCCCTCAATGCAGCCCTGAATAATGGAGCCGTCACTCATGGGGAGCAGATTATCCCGGTCAATGTGATAGACAATGTATTTCCTCCCGTTGCACACGACGGAAATAAAGACAGAAGCTCCCGTGCGGTTGCGAAGCCACTTCAAAACCGGCGAGGCGATCTTAACAAGAGAGCTTCGATACCCGCCGTACCGGGACAGCATATAGGCCCATGGCCCCAGACGGTATCCATCCTTGCGGGAAATACGCTCCACATAGAAGCTCTCGCACATGGTGTCCACAATGTGCGAACAGGTGGATTTGTTCAGACCGGTTTTGCTGGCCAGCTCTCCCAGTGTGATCGGTGTTTCACCGGTGTTGGAAAGAATGGTCAGAATATCCATTGCCTTTTTGACGGATTTGATCATTGCATCTGTACCTCCCCTTGATAAGAAAACCGCTCCAAAGCACGAAAAGTGACAGCTAAATTTCATAATGTTAAATATATGCGCATCGATGCCTTTTTGTCAATACATGAAATGGAGAAAAAAACCATGCTCTTGGGCAGGATTGCCGTAAAACAAGGCATAAATATATGCAAATCCGACAAAACAGCTGGTTTATCGCTTGCGTGCCGCGATGGATTTCGTGATGTTTGCAAAGAGATTTCAGAGGGGCGAAAAACCTTTCGAAAAGGGGTTAATTAAGGCGAATCGGGATAAATTTCATAATGAGAAATTTATTGACTTTTTCCTGAAACAAAACTATGATTTTACCATCAAGGGGAGACATCCCACCTGAAAAAAGAAACGAAAAGGAGAAAAAACATGAAAAAGATTATTGCTCTGCTTCTCGCACTTACCATGATCTTTGCCCTGTGCGCCTGCGGCGGGAGCAAAGGGAATACTGCCCCGGCTCCTGAAACCAAGGATACGGCTCCGGAAGAAAATGCCCACCTGCTCAGCAGCCCCATGAGCTTCAAAGTTTCCACCACCCAGTCCTCCAACAGCCTTTGGGTCAAGCATATGACCAAGGCCTACGAGGAGATCACCGAGCGCACCAATGGTGATTTGCAGTTCCAGCTGTATCCCGATGGGGAACTGGGTAAGAATCCTGACTGCGTGGAACAGATTCTGGCCGGCGCTCCCATGATCCTGGGCTGCGGCTTTGATACCATGGCAGACTTCAGCGACGCCCTGGCGGTGGCAAGCTCACCCTATGTGTTCCAGGATATGTCTGAGGTTTTCACCATTGCCGATACCGATTGGTGGGACACCACCACTGCGGAACTGGCAGAGAGCGCAAACATCCAGATTTTTGCGGTGGGTACCCTGGGTTACCGCCACTTCATAGGCTCCAAGCCTGTCACCTCTCCCGATGATGTGAAGAAGATGACCATCCGCATGGGCAGCGACCTGATGCGCAACTGGATCGCTGTTATGGGCGGCTCTCCTGCTTCCGGCGCCTGGGCCGATAACTACTCCAACATCCAGACCGGCGTGTTTGATGCCTGCGAGGCGACCCTGGATCTGCTGTGGTCCTCCAGCTTGTATGAGGTCTGCGACTACCTGTGCCTGACCGGCCACTCCATCAACCCCAACATCTCTATCATGAGCGCTGAGAACTGGAACGCGATCCCTGCGGAGTATCAGCAGATCATAACCGAGGTTTTGGAAAAAACCATGAGCGACATCTATGACGAAACCGTTGCCAGTGAGAGCAAGATCATTGAAGACTTCAAGGCCAAGGGCGTTGAAGTGATTGATAACATCGATAAATCCCGGTTTGCTCCCTACACCGCAGATCTTCTGGAGCTGGAGGGGAGAGACACCTCTGTCCTCGATGGCGTGAACGCTGCTCTCGGCCGTTAAAACGGATCATTTTGACACAGAAGGCCCTCGATGATTCCGAGGGCCTTCTCTCAAAAGGGGGACCCATGAAAAGAGTTATTAAGTTTCTGAAGGATGATCTGCCGCTGGTGATCGCGGGCCTTGCGCTCTGCTTATCGATCCTGCTGGCAGTCATCAACGCGATTACGCGTTATACAATTTCGTATACAATGAACGGCTCCGATGCAATTATTACGCTGTGCTTTGCCTACACGGTATATGTGGGAAGCGCTGCGGCCTTCAAACGTGGGCAGCATTATGGGGTGGATGTCCTTGTTTCCCGGCTCGCAGTAAGACACCGCATGGCAGTGCAGGCTGTTTTGGATATATTGATCCTTGTTATCATGTGTCTGGGGTTCTGGCTCTCGGTTCAGCTTACCGCAAAAGCAGGCAATAAAACCTTTGAGGGACTGCGACTTCCTTACACGATCTACGATTTGTCCGCAGTGATCGGCTTTGGCTACAGCATCATTTATGCAGCGGAATTTCTTGTTAAGGATGTAAAGAAACTGATGAAAAAGGGGGCTGACGCAGCGTGAACATTTCCATACTGATTCCGGTCGTTATCATTGTCGCGCTGATGCTGATGAACGCCCCCATCTGGCTTGCCCTGTTTGGCGGCATGCTGCCTTACTTTTTCTTCCTCGGTGACGGGCTGCCTGCTCAGATCCTGATCCAGCGCTTTGTTGCCACAACAGAGTCCTCCTCTTACCTGGCAGTGCCCTTCTTCATCACGGCCGGCGCCATCATGAACCGTGCCGGTCTTTCGGAGAAAATGCTGGATTTTGCGGACGCCTTGGTGGGGCATTTGCGCGGGGGCCTGGCCCATGTCAACATTTTGCTCTCTGTCCTGATGGGCGGCGTTTCCGGATCTGCCGCGGCAGACGCGGCCATGGAGTCGAAAATCCTGGTGCCGGAAATGGAACGCCGGGGATATGACCTGGAATTCAGCGCGGCTGTCACGGTGGCCTCTTCTCTGATCACGCCAATTATCCCCCCCGGAATGGGTCTGATCATTTATTCCATGGCTGCCGGGGTCTCCGTGGGGCGGATGTTCGCCGCCGGTTATGTTCCCGGAGTTCTTTGCATGGTCGGCTTCATGGCGTATGTCTGGTATGTGGCGAAGAAAAGGAACTATCTTCCCAGCCGGGAGAAAATGGCGTCTGCGGGAGAGATTTTCAAACTGTTCCGCCATGCCATCTGGGCTTTGCTGATGCCTCTGGGCCTGCTGATGGCACTGCGTGCCGGCCTGCTGACGGCTTCGGAGACCGGCGCTGCCTGCTGCCTGTACTGCCTGCTGATTGGCACGATCGTATACAAGCGCTACGGCGTGAAGGATATTGTTCCCACCATCGTGGAGTCTGTTATGGGCACGGCATCTGTGATGACAATCATGTGTGCCGCCAACGTCCTGGCTTATTTCCTGTCCTATGAGAGTATCCCCAGGCGCCTTACCGAGATGATCGTTTCTGCCGGTGTAGGAAAGGCCGGATTCCTCCTGATCGTGAATGTCTTTATTTTCATTTTAGGAATGTTTGTCTCCAACGGCATGATCCCCATTCTGGCGACTCTGCTTGCGCCGATTGCCATTTCTCTCGGCGTCGATCCGGTGCACTTTGGCATTATTGTGGTATTCGGTGTCACCATCGGTAATATGACCCCGCCCTTTGGCCTCGTTTTGTATCAGGTGGCCGGCCTTACGAAGTGCTCTGTGACCAAACTGGCAAAGGAATGCCTGCCATTTATTGCGATCATGGTGGCGGTTCTGTTCATCCTTACCTACAGTGAAAGCCTTGCATTGGCAATTCCCAACTTTATTTATAATAAGTAGACAAAGTCGAAAGCCCTTTTGGCAGAGGTAGATCATATGGAAATCAGAAGAATGCTGGCCGGTGCCAACCACTATTACCAAGGTGTGGATATTCTGGAGAAGGTCGGAGAGGAAGCGTCAAAAAATCATTGGAAGCGGGTGCTGGTCCTGGGTGGGAACACAGCGCTGCAAGCTGCCTGGCCCAAAGTGGAGAGCGGCCTGACCCGGTTCAAAATCACCTATACAGTGCATCGTTACAGCGGCTTCAACACGGTGGAAGACATATCTTCCTTTGCCCAGATCTATGGACAGGAGGGCTGCGACGGGATCGTCGGCATTGGCGGCGGAAAGATCATGGATCTGGCGAAGGCTGTTGCTGCGCTGGTCAGTGCGCCTGTGTTCACCGTACCGACCAGCGCTGCCACCTGCGCTGCCTATGCCCCCCTGTCTGTGATCTACAATGAGGACGGCAGGCAAGAGAGCATCCGGTTCCATGACGATGAGGTGGCAGGGGTATTTGTTGACCTGCAGGTGATCGCCAATGCGCCTGCCCGGCTTCTCGCCGCGGGAATGGCGGATGCCATGGCGAAAACCTGCGAGTACAGCTCAACCCATGCGGCGCTTCGATATGGGGACATAGATACCGCAAAATACTGCGGCTATTGTCTTGCAAGATCTGCAGATGAAATTCTTCTCAACTGTGGCGTCAAAGCCTATCAGGCTGTGCAGAAAAAGGAGATCACCGGCGATCTGGAAGACGCGGTCTTTGCGTCCATTGCGGTGATCGGTGTGGTAAGCGGACTGGGCGGATACACAAACAAACCCGGGGGACGATTCGCCATCGCCCATGGATTTAACGAGATCATCCGTGGACGATGGGAGGCTGACCCCAGGAGATTCCTGCACGGGGAGCTGGTAGCGGTTGGAATTATCGCCCAGCTGTATGTCAACGGCGTTCCGGAGGCCGAGATCGAGCGGGTTCGGGCGTTCTACCGTGACATCCATATTCCCACCACGTTGACAGAGCTGGGGCTTGCGCTGGATGATGGGCAGCTGGAGAAATTCAGCGGAGAAATCATTGCCAACAGTGCGATCGGGTCCACCCATGGGGAACAGATTCGCGCTGCGATCCGGCGTGTCCGATAGAGCGCCTCTGTCTGCCGCCGTTACCATCAGACGGAACCATTGCGAATAAGAAGATGAGAAGCCAGCCCGGGAGAACATTCTTGGACTGGCTTTGCTGAATGATCGGAATTCCGGCAGCGGGATCATGGACCCGAAAATGGCCCGGAGCCGACAGGAAGAAAGGAACAGGAATGATACTGACAGATTACCTTCTCTCCACGCCGGATATCCAGTGGGAAATGGCCCGGCAGGTGGGGGTGAGCCACGCCACCGTCCGCCTCCCCGAGACAGAGGACTTTGATTTTACAAGCCGTACCCACTGGCAAACGGTGTATGAACGCTTTCTGCGCTATGGGCTGAAGCCTACCGTGATTGAGCCCTTGCCCAATGCGCTGCATGAGCACATCAAAGCGGGGGACAATAAGCGGGATGAATGCATTGAAAAATTCATCCGGATGCTGCCCATTATGGAGGCTTTGGATATTCGCACCGTGTGCACCAACTTCATGGCCCTCATCGGCTGGTATCGAACCAGTACTGTGTATCCGGAGCGGGGCGGCGCCATGGTGACTGCCTTTGACATGGAGGAGTTTACCGGCAAAGAGGGGCTGGCCATCAGCCAGCAGCAGCTTTGGGACAATCTGGAGTACTTCCTCCGGGTTGTGATGCCGGAAGCGGAAAAACACGGCATCCGCATCGCTCTGCATCCCGATGATCCGCCGGTGCCCCAACTGGGAAAAGTATCCAGGATTTTGGTGAGCCGTGACAATATCATCAAGGCCCTGCATCTGGTGCCCAGTCCCAATCTGGGGGTCACGCTGTGTCAGGGCAGTTACCTGGCTATGGGTGAGGATATTTACGACACCATTGAATGCTTCCTGAAAATGGACAAGGTATTCTTTATCCATTTCCGGGATGTGGCCGGTAAGGGGGAGCATTTCCATGAGACCTTCCATGACAACGGCCCCACAGATATGGCCCGCACACTGGAAATCTACCGGCGCTATGGTTACCACGGCCCCATCCGGGTGGACCATGTGCCCACTATGGCAGGGGATAAGGACGGAAAAGCAGGCTATCAGACAACGGGGCGGCTTTTTGCCATTGGCTATCTGAAGGGCATGCTGGATGCTCTCGGTTACCCTTATGAATAAACCATCCGATGTAAGGCTGAGCAATCAGCACAGCGAAAGAGAGGAAAACAATGCCTGACTACAACAAATTAACCCCAGCCCTGGCGGAAGAGCTGCGGGGGCTGCTGGGGGAGAAGCGGTTCCAGTATGGGGAAGGGGTGAAGGAAGCCTATTCCCATGACGAGATGCCCATCTACGGCAGGTTTATGCCGGAGGCAGTGTGCCTGGTGGAGAGCACGGAAGAAGTCTCCGCCATCATGAAGCTGTGCAGCGCGAATAAGATTCCCGTCACCGTCCGGGGCGCAGGCACCGGGCTGGTGGGGGGCTGCGTGCCCATCCACGGCGGTATCGTGCTGAGCACGGAGCGGATGAACAAAATCCTCTCCTATGACATGAAGAACCTGGTGGTGCATACCCAGCCGGGAGTGCTGCTGTGCGATCTGGCGGCGGACGCCCTGGCCCACGGCCTGATGTACCCGCCGGACCCCGGTGAAAAAACCGCCACCCTGGGCGGCAACGTGTCCACCAATGCCGGCGGCATGCGGGCGGTGAAGTACGGCGTGACCCGGGACTATGTGCTGGCCATGACGGTGGTGCTGCCCAGCGGCGAGGTGATGCACCTGGGCAAGACCGTGTGCAAGACCAGCTCCGGCTACAGCCTGCTGCACCTGATGATCGGATCCGAGGGCACCCTGGGCATCATCACCGAGCTGACCCTGAAGCTGATTCCAAAGCCGGTGATGAACGTGAGCCTGATCCTGCCCTTCGCGGATATTGCCACCGCCATCGCCTCCGTGCCGGCCATCAAGCTGGCCAATTTGGACCCCCAGTCCATCGAGTTCATGGAACGGGACATTGTGGATTCCTCCGCAGAGTACACCGGAAATGCCGTCTTCCCCACAAAGGTCAATGGCCAGAGCGTGGGGGCCTACATTCTGGTGACCCTGGTGGGGGACAGCGAAGCGGAGCTGACCTTGAAGATGGACCGCCTGGGCGAAGTGGCCGAGCAGGCCGGGGCCTACGATGTGCTGGTGGTCTGGACAGAGGGCCTGAAGAAGGACGTGTGGGCCGCCCGCAGCGCCTTCCTCACCGTCATCGAGGCGGAGACCAAACTGCTGGACGAGATGGACGTGGTGGTGCCGGTGGACCGGATTGCGGAATTTCTGGTGTACAGCCACGATGTGGCGGAGGAACAGGGCGTCCGCCTGCGCTCCTTCGGCCATGCCGGGGACGGCAACCTGCATATCTACTGCTGCTCCAACGACCTGGAGGAAGCAGAGTTCAAGCGCCGGGTGCAGGCCATCATGGACAAGTGCTATGCCAAGTGCACCGAGTTTGAGGGTCAGGTCTCCGGGGAACACTCCATCGGCCACGCCAAGAAGGCCTACCTGCGGGAGTCGGTAGGAGAGACGGCCTACGGCCTGATGGGGGCCATCAAGCAGGTGTTTGACCCGGACGGGATCCTGAATCCCGGCAAGGTCTGCGGTTAAGGAGGTGGGGACATGCTGAATATTCTGGTATGCGTCAAGCAGGTGCCGGATGTGAACCTGGTGAAGATCGACCCGGTCACCGGCAGCCTGATCCGCAAGGGTGTGCCCGCCATCTTGAACCCGCTGGACGCCAACGCCCTGGAGGCGGCGGTGCAGATGAAGGAACAGTACGGCGGCGTGGTGACCTGCATCACAATGGGGCCGGATCAGGCGGAGGAGGCCCTGCGGGAGTGCCTGGCCGCCGGAGCGGACCAGGCGGTTCTGCTCAGTGACCGGGCCTTCGCCAATGCGGATACCCTGGCCACCAGCTACGTAATTGCCAGCGCGGCAAAGCAATTGGGCAGCTTTGACCTGATCTTCTGCGGCAAGGAGTCACTGGACGGGGCCACCGGCCAGATGGCCTCCCAGCTGGCGGAGCGCTTTGACGCCTCCCAGCTCAGCTGCACGGAGGAGATTCTCGCCTTGAATGAGACGGAAAAGACCGTCACCGCCCAGCGGGAGCTGGAGAAAGGTGTGGAGACGGCCCAGGCCCAGCTGCCCTGCCTGCTGACGGTGGAAAAGACCAATTACCACCCCCGCATCCCCAACCTGAAAAGCTGGAAGGCCAGCCGGACAGCGGAGATCCTGCGATACAATTCCCAGACCATCCCCGGCCTTGACCCGGCCCAGATCGGTGACCCGGGTTCCCCCACCAAGGTGCCCCGCACCTATCCGCCGGAGGCAGGAACCAAGGGCGTGATGATCGACGCGGGCAGTCTGGAGCAGGCTGTGGCCCAGCTGGCCGGCATCATCCGGGAGGTGCTGTAATGAAAAACAAGAACGAATACAAGGATATGTGGGTCTTCATCCAGCACGACGGCAAGACCGTGGAGCCGGTGTCGCTGGAGCTGTGCTGCGAGACCCGGAAGCTGTGCGACGCGGCGGGGGAAGCCCTGGCGGCAGTGATCGTAGGGGAACTGCCGGAAGAGGAACTGACCCGGGTGCTGGACTGCGGCGTGGACAAGCTGATTCGGGTCAGCGGAACCGGCTATGAGTATTTGAACGTGGACGCCTACGCCAATCTGTTCACGGTGCTGTGCCGGAAGTATGCGCCCTCCGCCGTGATGGTGGGCGGCACCATTTTCGGCCGGGACTTCGCGCCCCGCTTCGCCTGCCGGCTGCCCACCGGCTGCACCTCCGACGCTACAGAGCTGGTGTACGACCCCAAGACCGGGGACATTGAGTTTGTGGAGCCGGCGGTGGGCGGCAAGATGATGGCGGTGATTACGGTGCCGGTGATGCGGCCCCAGGTGGGCACCATCCGGCCCGGCACCTTCAAGTACGCCCCCACCGGAAAACGGGAGTGCAGTGTGATAGACGAGACCGTAGACTTCCCGGTGGAGCAGATCCGTACCCGGATTCTGTCCTTCCAGGCGGAGGAGACGGATGAGAGCCTGAACATTGCCGACGCGGAGGTCATCGTCTGCGTGGGCAACGGGTTGAAGGGGGCGGACGCTCTGCCCCGGTACCGGGCGCTGGCGGAGCGGCTGGGCGGCAAGCTGGCCTGTTCCCGGCCGGTGTTTGACCGGGGGCTGCTGCCCTACAAGCTGGTGGTGGGTCAGTCCGGCGTGGTGGTGAAGCCCAGGGTGTACCTGGCCTTCGGCGTCTCCGGCGCCATCAACCACGTCACCGGCTTCACCGATTCTGACCTGGTCATTGCCGTCAATTCCGACCCGGACGCCCCCATCTTCAACTACTGCGACTACGGTCTGGTTGCCGACATGGACGAAACCTGCGACGCCCTGCTCCGGGCCATGGAATAACAGCAGCAACTAAATCCAACAGAAAAACAAACACAGCGCCGGGGTTCCCACAATGGAACCCCGGCGCTGCTGCCTGTCAGTCAGCGTGTAGCCTCCAGCAACAGCAGGTAGCGATCAGTGTCTTGTCGGTCCCAGAGAATGATGGACGTGGCCAATTCGCTGGTATTGCTGCACGGATTTACACCATGTATTGATTGTTCTTTTGTAATTGTGGTATAGTGAATACGTGATGGGTAAGCAAAAAAGCTTTCCTTTCAGCTATGCTTAAGACCAGGCCGGTTGTGTCAACCGCAGTAAGAAAGAGCGTGATGGAATGAATACAATCTATATTGGCTGCCATCTGTCAGTGACCAAGGGCTATGAGGCCATGGGCAAGACGATGCTGGACTTCGGCGGGAATACTTTCGCCTTTTTTACCAGGAGCCCGCGGGGCGGAAAGTCGAAAGACCTTCTGCCCGAAGACGCCGCGGCCCTACGGTCGCTGGTGGGCAGGGAACACTTTGGGCCCCTGGTGGCTCACGGCAGTTACACGATGAACCTCTGCGCCGCCAGGAGCGAGACCCGTGAAAACGGTCTGGATATGCTGGAAAAAGACCTGCTGCGCATGGAGCAGCTCCCCGGCAACTTCTACAATTTCCACCCCGGCGCCCATACCGGGCAGGGGATGGAGCAGGGGATTGCGCTGATCGCGGAGGCGCTGAACCGCTTCCTGTGGCCGGAAATGCAGACAACCGTTCTTCTGGAGACCATGGCGGGCAAGGGCTCAGAGGTGGGCGGCCGCTTTGAAGAGCTGCGGAAGATCATCGACCGGGTGGAGCAAAAGGACAAGCTGGGCGTCTGCCTGGATACCTGCCATGTGTGGGACGGGGGCTATGATCTGGTAAACGACCTGGATGGGGTACTGACGGCGTTTGACAAGGTGATCGGCCTGGATCGTCTGCTGGCGGTTCATTTCAACGACAGCAAGAACCCCTGCGGTTCCCATAAGGACCGTCACGAAAAGCTGGGCCAGGGTCAGATCGGCATGGAGGCCATGAAACGGATTGCCCTGCATCCCGCCCTCTCCGGCCGCCCCTTCATTCTGGAAACGCCCAACGATGACGAAGGTTACATCCGGGAGATTCATACTGTGCTGAATTGGCTTGGGTGAGGTTCCCGTTTGAAGCCGGTGAATCCCGGATTCACAAACTTGTATTGATTATCCTTTTACGGTTATGGTATAGTTAAGGCATAAAAGGCATTGACAAGAAGCGGGGGAAAAGCGGAATGAAAATTTATACCATTATCGGCGGTGTCAACGGCACAGGAAAAAGCAGCCTTACCGGCGTTTTGAAAACACAGACAACAGACCTTGGTATTATCATTGATGTGGATAAGATCACTGCACAGAACGGCGGGAGCGCTATCCAGGGCGGAAGAATTGCCTTGGAGCGTATCAAGGACTGTCTCAAAAAGGAGATCAGTTTCACGCAGGAAACGACCTTATCAGGACGCAAAACGGAGATCACAGCAGCCCAGGCGAAAGAACAGGGCTATTATGTGCGCTTGTACTATGTGGGGCTTGATACCCTGGAGGAGAGCCTTGCACGGATAGAAAACCGGGTGCGCCGTGGCGGGCATGACATTCGTGATGAAGATGTGCAGCGCCGTTTTGCCGGTCGTTGGGAAGCGGTGTCCAAGGTGCTGCCATACTGTGACGAAGCAAGGTTTTTCGATAATGACAACGGCTTTGTGGAAGTGGCCGAGTATTTGAACGGCGAATTGCTGCTGAAGGGGGACAAGCGCCCCGCATGGATTCAGGAACTGCAAGCCCAGCTTCTCAAGGCTCAGACCACGATTTGACCACTGTTTCTGACTACTGCTTCAACCCCCCGGAACCATTGGGCTGCAATGGCTCCGGGGGGTTGGCTGTAATTTCTGATAATCTGTGCGGAATGGATGAAAGCATTGAAAAATCAGACTCTTCCTTTGGCGCCTGAACTCTCCGGCTCTGAAGGTCGCAAAATTGAATCTCATCAGCTGCACAAACTTAAATGCCGTAGGCGCAAAGCCTACGGCATTTAATCGTTAGCGTTTCTATTATGTGTTGCTTTCTATTAATGCTTTATTCCTTCCCGGCCAGCGCTTTGTACTGCTCATAGCGGCGGGCGGTGAAGTCCTCAGCCTGAGCAAAGAGAACTTCGGCGCGCTCAGGGAAGGTGCGGGTCAGGGAGGCAAAACGGACTTCGCCCATCATGAACTCACGCAGCTTGCCGTTGGGTTCCTTGCTGTCCAGCACGAAGGGGTTCTTTCCAAGCTCCACATTTTCGGGAATGTAGCGCCACAGAGGCCAATAGCCGCAGTCCACGGCCATCTTCTGCTCATTCTGCACCTTACCCATACCATTGACCAGACCGTGGTTGATGCAGGGCGCGTAGGCAATGATAAGGGAGGGGCCCTGATGCTTCTCCGCTTCCTTCAAAGCGGTAATGATCCGGTCTCCAGCGCGCCATGCATGGCGCCGCAGGCGCCGGCCTCGCTCTGCAGCTCCACCAGCTGCACCGGCTGACCAAAGAGGTTCTTCTTGCCGTGGGCGGCCCAGTCATCCACGTGGTCGGCCATGGGACTGGAGGGGGTGATGGGGTAGATGGTGGCAACCTCGGTAAAGGCATAGCTGGCGTAGGCTGCCGCCTCGTTGCCATCCTTGGTTTTCAGTAGTTTTCTTTTTTGTTCACTCATATCGATATCCCTTCTCTGATTCAAGAAAAAATGCAACGTGATTATACACGAATAACCACAGAAATCAAAGTGTTTTTTGATGAACAGACCAGGCATTACAAAAACAGGACCAAAGAGCCGATTTGCGGAAGATGAATAAAACGCGCCAATCAGGCTGATCATCCGATCTGTTGTTGGCCCCATCCGATCTTCGGCTCTTTGCGCGGGGCGTAAAGCATTTCTCATAAACGGCGTTGAAGAGGGGATGGGGGCCCGACCGGCAGAAATATTATTCGGTTTCACACGGGATGTGACCCGCTTTACCGATTTACAGTACTTGATAATGGAGCGTGTTTTTGGTAAAATAAAAATTGTAATCAAGCGGTTCACAAGCCAACAGATCAAAGCCCCGGCGCCAGAGAATGTTGCAAGAAACGGAAAGCAAATAAAAGAAATATATTATATAGATAGAGAAAAAACAGAAAACATCCCCCCCGGGAAAACCCGGCCCAGCGAAAGGAGACACCCCCATGAAAACCAAACGCTTTGTATCCACCCTCCTGGCCCTGCTGCTCATTTGCAGCCTGCCCCTGTCCGCCTTTGCGGATACCTGGTATCTGGATGAGGGCAGTATTACTGTCAACGCCACGGAAAGTGGCCAGACGGTATCCCAGGGGACGCAGGTCAATGTACCTGACAGTGCCCCTGTCATTACCCAGTCCAACAGCAGCACTCCCACCACCAACACCGTCACCATCACGGCAACGGAGAATGCCACCGCCAATGTGACCATTCAGGATGTGAACATTGCCAACAGTGACCCCTCCGGTTCTCCCCAGGATCACAGCGGCCAGGCGGCGGTCACCATCGATGTGGTGGACAACGCTTCCGCTAATGTGACCCTGGACGGCGTGAACATTGATGTCAGCGGAACAGGTAATATTAGAAAAAATGCCCTCGGTGAAGCGGCTGTCCAGATCACGGGCAATGGCGATGTGACCCTGGAGCTGGACGGGACCAATACCGTCCAAAGCGGCTCTGGGCGTGCCGGCGTGGAGAAGAACACCATCGCCGCTACGAGCACCAATCCCGGAAACGGTAACGGCAATCTCACCATCACCGATGAAAATGGAACCGCAGGAAGTCTGGAATCCACTGGCGGCCTGGACGGTGCCGGCATCGGCGGCGGCCATGATCGTTCCGGCGGCAATATCACCATCACTGGCACTGCGGAAGTCACCGCCCAAGGCGGCCTTTCTGCTTCCGGCATCGGCGGCGGTGCTTATGGCAGCGGCAGCGAGATCACCATCAGCGGCACCGCGGAAGTCACCGCCAAGGGTGGCAACTACGGGGCCGGCATCGGCGGCGGCCAAAGGGGCAACGGCAGCGAGATCACCATCAGCGGCGGTACAGTAGAAGCCACCGGCGGCGAAAACGATGGTGCCGGCATCGGCGGCGGTGCTTATGGCAGCGGCAGCGAGATCACCATCAGCGGCACCGCGGAAGTCACCGCCAAGGGTGGCAACTACGGGGCCGGCATCGGCGGTGGCTATAAGTGTAGCGGCAGCAACATCACGATCTCCCAGGATGCCCAGGTGAAAGCCCAGGGTGGTAAGGGCGGCAAAAGTAATAATAATCCAGAGGTTGTATATGGCGCGGGCGCGGCCATCGGTAATGGAGGAAAGTCGGGATATTCAAATTCACGTAACCTTAATGGCGCGGAAGCGACACCCAACACCGATGAACTGACGCCCAACGGCAAGATCGAGTACTATGCCCCCGGCGCGAATATGAAAACCGATGACCCCATAAAAACCGTGACCGGGACCTATGTTCCTCCCGTGGACGAGGAAAAGCCTCCTGTGGACGAGGAAAAGCCTGACCAGCCCGCCCAGTCCGCGGAAGAATCCGCGGCGGAAGTGGTTTATGCCGCGCCCCTCTACCGGGTCGTTAATCAGGACGGCAAGGATATCCTCCATCAGGATGCCTGGAAGGACGGCGTGCTGACCATCACCGTGGACGCGGACTTCGCCGCCCTCACCGGCAAGCTGGGCGGCATCCAGACCCTGAAAGCCCAGGGGGTGGACACCATCGTTTTTGTTACCAAGGGTGCAACCTCCACCTTCGCCCTCTCTGACCTGCTCTCCCAGGGCAGCACCGGCGACACCTATACCCTGACCCACGACGGCAGCACCGTCACCTTCACTCTGAATAACGGCGCCGACGCCGTTACGATTCTGCAATAAAGGAGACTGAGCACAATGAAAACCAAACGCTTTGTATCCACCCTCCTGGCCCTGCTGCTCATCTGCAGCCTGCCTGTTTCCGCCTTTGCGGATACCTGGTATCTGGAGAACGGTGATATCACCGTCAACGCCACGGAAAGCGGACAGACGGTAACTCAAGGAGCACAGGTTGACGTTCCGGACAGTGCCCCTGTCATCACCCAGTCCAACAGCAGCACCCCCACCACCAACACAATTTCCATCACGGCAGCGGAAAACGCCACTGCCAATGTGACCATACAGGACGTGAACATTGTCATCAGTGACCCCAATGATGGCAGCGGCAAGGCGGCGGTTACCATCGATGTGGCGGACGGTGCAAAAGCCAATGTCACCCTGGATGGCGTGAACATCGATACCAAAAACACCGGTGGAGTATATACTAATCCCCTAACAGGTGGTCCACTTTATATCACCGGTGAAGCGGCTGTCCAGATCGTGGGCAACGGCGATGTGACCATGGGGCTGGATGGGGAAAATACTGTCCAGGGCGGCTATGATCGTGCCGGCGTGGAGAAGAATACCACCAACGATAGCGGTAAGGGCAAGCTCACCATTACCGATGAAAACGGAACGGACGGCAGCTTGAATGCCACCGGTGGGGGGTATGCTGCCGGCATCGGCGGCGGCCATAAATGCACTGGCAGCAACATCACCATTACCGGCAGCGCGGAAGTCACTGCCCAAGGTGGCGAATTCGGCTCCGGCATCGGAGGCGGCAATCAGGGAAGCGGCAGCAACATCACCATCGGCGGCAACGCGGAAGTCACCGCCAAAGGCGGCGGAAGTGGTGCCGGCGTTGGCGGCGGCTATGATGGCAGTGGTAGCAACATCACCATCACCGACAGCGCGGAAGTCACCGCCAAAGGCGGCGGAAGCGGTTCCGGCATTGGCGGCGGCTATCTGAGCACTGGCAGCGAGATTACTGTCTCCGGGGATGCCCAGGTGAAAGCCCAAGGGGGTAATGCATGGAATTATTATATATTTTACTATGGCGCAGGCGCAGCCATCGGCGATGGAGGAGTAAATCAAAAAGGCTCCGAACCCGAACCCGGCAGGGAAGTGACCCCCAACACCGATGTTCTGACCACCAACGGCAAGATCGAGTACTACGCCCCCGGTGCGAACATGGAAACCGATGACCCCATAAAGACCGTGACCGGAACCTATATTCCTCCCCAGGACGAGGAAAAGCCTCCCGTGGACGAGGAAAAGCCTGACCAGCCCGCCCAGCCCACGGAAGAGTCCGCGGCGGAAGCGGTTTATACCGCGCCCCTCTACCGGGTCGTTAACCAGGATGGCAAAGATATCCTCCATCAGGATACCCGGCAGGACGGCGTGCTGACCATCACCGTGGACGCGGACTTTGCCGCCCTCACCGGCAAGCTGGGCGGCATCCAGACCCTGAAAGCCCAGGGGGTGGACACCATCGTTTTTGTCACCAAGGGTGCAAGCTCCACCTTCGCCCTTTCTGACCTGCTCTCCCAGGGCAGCACCGGCGACAGCTATACCCTGACCCACGACGGTAGCACCGTCACCTTCACCCTCGGGGCAGGGAAAACCGATGTAAGCGATATTCTGGCAAAGCCCTGAACGTAGCAGCGGTATCGTTTCCCATCTCATCCGCCCAGTGCGCACACTGGGCGGATGAGGTGGCTTGGCTCCCCTTGGGAAGGGGAGTCTGCCTCCCTTTAACGAGGGCGCCAAAGGGGCAGCACGCAAAGGCTCCCTCGTCAGAGGGAGCCTTTTTGGCGGCAGCGGGAAAACAATGCTTGACATTGTGATCTTCCGTGAATACAATAGTTGCCACCAGATAAACGAGAGAGGCGCGACATGACTGATATTCTGATCCGGGCGGGCAGCTTCATCGCCATTATTTTTTTGGGCTATTTTCTGCGTAGAATCGGCTTTTTCAAGAAAGAGGACTTTTATCTCCTCAGCAAGATCGTGATGCGCATCACCCTTCCCGCGGCACTGGTGTGCAGCTTTGCCGGCCGTGAGCTGGAGTACTCCATGCTGCTGCTTTCCCTGCTCAGTCTGGCCTTCGGGCTGTTCATGATCGCGGCGGCCTACCTGCTCAATCGCAGATGGGGCAAGGAGGCCCAGGCCTTTGCCATTGTCAACATGGCGGGCTTCAATATCGGCAACTTTGTCCTGCCCTTTGCCCAGGGCTTTCTTGGCCCTGTGGCCGTCATGGCGGTGAGCGTTTTTGATGTGGGCAACAGCTTTATCTGCCTGGGCGGCGCTTACGGCGTGGCCTGCATGGTCAAAGAGAGCGGCAAAAAATTCTCCCTCCGGCCCATCTTCCGGGCCCTGTTTCGTTCTGTGCCCTTCATCACGCTGATGACGATGCTGCTCATTTCGCTGCTGCACCTTTCGCTTCCCCAGCCGGTGCTTGAATTTGCCGGCATCATCAGCGGGGCAAACGCCTTTCTGTCCATGCTGATGGTGGGCGTGGGCTTTGAACTTTCCGGCGACAGGACGCAGCTTGGCGCCATTGTCCGCACGCTGCTGCCAAAGTACCTGTTTGGTATGATCATGTCCATCGTCTGCTTCCGCTTTCTCCCCATGCCCCTTGCATACAGGCAAGCCCTGGCCATCCTCTTCTTCGCCCCCATTCCCAGCGCAGCCCCCGCCTTTACTGCCGATATGGGCGGCGACTATGGTCTTGCCAGCGCCGCAAACTCCATCGCGATCCTCATCAGCATTGTTGCCATCGTGATCACGCTGCTGCTGGTCATATGAAAACTTCAAAGGAATCTGAAAAAGCCACAGGCCATTTATAGCGGCCTGTGGCTTTCTTAAACTTGCGTTATGAGACGGGGAATCAGAGCATGTTATCCATCATGCCGTTGGTTCTGACCTTGATCCAGTCGGTCATCTGCATATCCATACCCTGGATGTGATTGATGAGCCAATCGGTGACCTCTTTTTCAACGATCTGCTCGAATTCCTCGTTGGCGCCCTTCTTGCCCAGAACCTCATAGAGGCCGTTGACGGTTTCGATAAAGGCATCGTGGACCTTCTTGTGCTGGGTGTAGAGGGGGTACTTCTTGGAATTCATCAGCGCTTCCTCGCAGCCAAAGTGGAAGGTGGTGTACTCGGCAAGGAAGTCCAGCGTCTTTTTTGCTTCTTCCACGCCGGTGCCGGATTCGATTGCGCGGTAGAGCTTGTTGATGGCGTCAATCAGCTGCTTGTGCTGATCGTCAACCATGGTGTTGCCTGACATAAGGGCCTGGTAAAAAACGGCTTCTTTCATAATAATACACCTCGTTAAATTTGATTTCCGGGAAAGAATTATTGAGCGGCTTCGGCCATCTCGGCTTCGATCTTGGCGTCGATCTTGGTCTTAAGCGGCAGGGTGCACGCAACCAGCATGGAGATGACGTAAGCGCAGAGGCAGAAGATGAAGGCGGGGACATAGGAACCGAAGTTATCCTTGAACCATGCGCCCATGAAGGTGCCGAAGGAGGGGCCGATACCCATAACGATCAGGGTCGCGAGACCCCAGGTGCGGCCAAGACCGGCGCCGCCGAAGACGGAACCGGCATAGCCGGCGCAGCCGCCGGGCTCAATGCCCCAGTAGGAGGCCAGGAAGAACATGGCGATAATGCACAGCGGCAGGCTCTTGGTCAGGCACAGCGCAACACCGATGGCGCCGCAGGCGGGGCCGATGATCAGCATGACCTTGCGGCCCTTGACCTCGGAACCAAACTTCTTGACCATCAGGTCGGAAATCTTGCCGGTGATGGGCATCATGAACACGCCGAAGGCGCCGATCAGCATGTAGATGTTAGCGGCCTTGTCAGCATCCATATTCATATCGGTCTGGAAGAAGCCCACAGCCTGGGACCAGATCAGGAACTCACCGGCCATAGCGGTCAGGAAGCAAAGGATGTCCGCCCAGATTGCATAGGTGGAGAAGGCCTCCTTCAGGGTGACAGCACGCTTGGCAGGGCCGGTCTGCTTCTTGAGGGTCTCAGTGCCGAAGGGGGTAACGTTGTAGTAATTGGGGGTGCGCTTTGCGATGAGCGCCGCGGCCACCAGGAATACCGCGCAAATGGCGGCCATCAGCTTCATGCCTGCCTGCCAGCCCATGTTTCTGAGAACGGGCTTCAGGACGATGGTGAGCAGCAGCTGGGCCAGAGGCGCGCCCGCGAAGGCGATGCCCCACATGGTGCCGTATTTCGCGCCCACATACCACTGGCGGCAGGAGATGGTGGAGCTGACCCACAGCATGCCGGTACCGATACCGGCGAACAGACCGTAGGTGAACAGGTACACGATGTATGCGCTGGGGGAGCCGGGCTTAACAAAGATGGAGGTCAGGAAGAAGCCCAGGAAGCAGCACACGGCACCGATAAAGTAGGTGGGGCGGGTGCCCTTCTTGTCAACCAGACCGCCGGAGAAGAAAGCGGTGATTGCATAGACGGTCATCATGATGCAGTAGCCGAGGGAAGTCTGGATCGTCGTCCACCCGGTGTCGGCGATGATCAGGCTCTGCATGATGGAAAAACTGGAGCGGTAGCCAAACAGGCAGAAAACTGCCAGGAAAGCGGACATTACGGTGCAAATACCGTATCTTTTCGCTTTTTCTTCAGAGATGGAATTCATTATTATTCCTCCAATTAATACAGGCTTTCAGGCTTATCCGGCCGGCGCCGGAATAAAAAATCAATAGGAACCGTGCTTTTGCAAGCGGTCAGAAGGGAGTGTCTTCTCCGATGTAGCAGGCAATATCATTGTCCAGATATAGCTCCTGAAGCGCAAGCATACGCTCCTCCGGCATATCGCCGTGGTCGTTATACTCATACACCTTTCCAAGCTGCTCCCATTTGGTTCCGCCCATGCGGTGAAAACGGAGCAGATTGATTTCAAACAGCCCGTTCTCGTTCATGAACTCGATCAGGCGCTTTGCGTTTTCGGTGCTGTCGTTGTAGCCGTGGATGGTTGGCTGGCGAAGAACCAGTCTGCCCCGCCACCAGTCTGCATGAGCCAGGGTTGCTATGTTGTTGAGTATGGGCTTGTTGCTTACGCCCGTTCCCCATTTGTGCATCTCATCATCCATGTTTTTCACATCGATGAAGGCAAAATTCAGGTTGCGGAAGATCTTCTTGAACACCTCGGGTGAGGCAAAACCGCTGGTTTCGATGGCGGTGTGCATCTGCTCCTTGCGGCAGCGCTGCAGGACCTGGTCCAGAAACTCGTGATGCAGCAGCGGCTCTCCCCCGGAAAAGGTAACGCCGCCAGTGGAACCCCAGTTGGGAAAATCGCGCATCAGAATCTTCATCAGATCGTCAACCGTCAGAAACCGAACGCATTGCTTCAGCGCGTGGGCCGCGCAGACCTCGCTGCATTCAATGGTCTCGCACTTGTTGCAGATTGCCCAATCAACACACGGTTTGCCCTGATCGTTAAATTTCAGAGAGCCGTTGGGACAGGCATCCCGGCAGGCGGTGCAGCCCTGATCCCACTTGCAGCTGCGCTCCGCGAAAAGCAGGTGCTTTTTCACCGCCCAGCTTTCGGGGTTGGCGCACCATCTGCACTGAAGGGGGCAGCCAACAAAAAACACGTTGGTGCGGCACCCGGGACCGTCATGAACGGAGTAGCTCTGAATATCAAAAATCATTCCTGTTGTATCTTGTGGCATGGAATTACACCTTTCCGTTAAGAACATTC
Source organism: Candidatus Limivicinus sp. (assembly GCA_051866745.1). GTDB lineage: Bacteria > Bacillota > Clostridia > Oscillospirales > Oscillospiraceae > Limivicinus. The sequence goes on from JBJDXQ010000017.1 coordinate 59,399, forward strand.
GATCTTTTCACGTTTGGGGAAGACAATGTCTTCCCCAAACAATCCTGGATCCTGAAAAATTACTTTCTCTCGAACTTTTCGCAGCTGAAAGCGCCGCACTGGGCATAGGCCCAGTTCTCTTTGTCATACCCCTTGCAGCTGCCGATACCGTACTTGTCCGCGTCGCTGAAGTGTTTGCAGAACTGGCACATAAAGCCTTCCTCAAAACGGGGGCAGGCGTCAGAACCTTCGCCGTCAATGGGAACGATCATCTTTGACAGCGCGCACATACCTTTTTCGCAGTCGAGGTGCAGGAAATTTGCGCATTCGCAATGTTTCATATTATAAAACCTCCGTAATAGATTGAGTGATTCGTTGGGCGTTCTGCCCATCATCGGACTGGATGAGATGTTTCTCCTGTCAGGAGCTTCTCCGGCAGGAGAAACATCTGCTGGGTTTCCGCACCGGGATGCGGAAGCGTGATTGGGCAAATGCCTCAGGAGTCGTACTCGGTACGGAAGATGACCTCGTCCTGAATGGGCTTGCCGATTTCGCACCAGTACTGGGTGAAGCCGGCCACACGGACCATCAGATCGCGGTAATCATCCGGCTTTGCCTGAGCTTCGCGCAGGGTCTTGGAGGAAGTGACGTTGAACTGGATGTGGAAGCCGCCCTTGCGCATGTAAGCGCGGTAGACGTCCAGCAGCTTGTGGGTACCCTGGGTGCCCTTGATGGCGGAGGGATGGATCTTCACGTTCATCTGGCTGTTCTGGCACATGGCATGGTCATAGCAGGTGGCAGAAGTGAACAGTGCGTAGATTCCGTTCTTATCCGTGGTGGGTGCGGGGGACATGGAGGCGTCCGCGTAGGTGGTGCCGCACAGACGGCCGTCGGCGGATGCCAGGGTGATGGCGCCCTGAGGACCGTGGGTGGAGACGGAGATCTGGCACATGTAGTACTGTTTGCCCATGTAGGAACGGAGAGCCAGCATTTTCGGCAGCATCCGATCCTCGTAATCCACTAGAATAGAATCCACATAGTCGTCCGCGTTGCCGTACTTGGGTGCGTTCACGCAGTCGTTGAAGATCTTCTCGTACTTGGGTGCCAGCTCCGTGGCCTCGCGGCGGTCGGGGGAGAACACGCCGGTCTCGAAGGCGGTCTTGAAGCCGAAGTTGTTCCACATGGCGTCTTCCATTTCCTCAAGGGTATACTTCTTGTCGTCGTACACATTCTTCTTGATGGAGGCCAGGGAGTTGATGAGGTTGATGGTGCCGCAGGACTCGAAGTTGATGGTGCCGTTGTAGCGTGCGCCCAGATGGCTCTGGTTCTGGCCGTTGGCAAAGCAGTCGGCCTTCAGCAGGGAAGCCCAGACCGTGGGGCAGATCTTCCTGTGGGTATCCATCTGCAGGTTGTTCATCCGGTTGGAGACTTCCAGCAGCTCCTGCAGGTACACGTTGTAGTAAACGTCCAGCAGCTCTTCGTATGTATCCAGCTTCCGGTTGTGAGGCTCAAACACCTGGATGCCGGTGCGGCGGTCAAAGCCGTTGCTGAGCACCAGCTCCAGCAGCTTGGGCATACCGGTGAAGTGGATGCCGGTACCTGCGGTGGGGCCTGCGCCGCCGGGGATCATGTAGGTCTTGCCGTTGTAGTGCAGCGGCTGGAAGCAGCCGGGGGAGGACTCCAGGCATCCGCCGGGGGCCCAGGCCCGGGCGTCATAGATGGTCATGCCTTCCGGCTGGTAGTGACGCAGCATGTAGTTCATGCCGCCCTGGTTGTTCATGATGGCGGGGTAGCCAAGCCCCAGCTTGATACACTGGGCAACCTTCAGCAGGAAGCTCTCCGGCGTCTTTTCATCGTAGAGCAGGGAGAGGGTGGGCTGGGTGGACTTGCCGCGCATACCGGCCTCCACGATCAGGTACTCCAGCGGGTTGACAGCGGTCAGACCGTCGTAGCCCAGGCCGCCGATGGACAGGTTGTTGAAGGTGTTGCCGGAGAGCACACCGCCGGTAACGCCGGAGGAGGCGAAGCACTCGATGGCGGTGATCTTGATGCGGTACAGCTCCAGCAGCTCGATGACTTCCTCATCGGTGGTGGTGCCGTCGGCGATGTCCTTCTCGTACCAGGGGTAGAGGATCTGGCCCAGACGGCCGATGGACTGGCCGGAGTGGGGGTCTTCGTTGACCACGCCGTAGTGGCACATCAGGGTCAGGTTCAGGGCCTGACGGAAGGTCTCCGGCTGCTTGTGGGCGATGTGGTGGGCAACCGCGGCGATGTCCAGGTATTCCTTCTTCTGGACCTCGTCGGTCTCATGGGCGGCCAGATATTCAGCCCGCCTTGCGTAGTTCTCAATCCACTTGGAAACGCCCTGGGCGATGGTCTTGCAGGCCATGTAGTAGTAGCCGCGGCTCATGCCGAGGACGCCGTCATCGCCGGCCTCACCCAGCGTCTCTGCGATCTTCTCGTCGCACAGCTCGATGATCTTGTCAAAGCCGTATTCCAGGGGAACGTAGTAGTTGATGACCTCGCGGCCCTGGGGGATGGCCCAGGAGTCAAACATGACCAGCACGGAGTTGCGGTAGCCGGCCCACTTCTGGTAGTCGGGGCGGGCCTCGGCCAGGCGGGCGGAGACGCGCTCAACGGAGCCGTTGTCCCAGTACTTGGCAACCTTTACCAGACAGGGGACTTCTTCCCGGCGAAGGCCGAACTTCTGTGCGATGGAGACCACGTTGCCGAAATCCTTGGTGACGTTGCCGCCGCCTGCGCCAACAACGGAAACCGCGTCCGCCGCGGCCATGGGGGGCGCGTCAACGCCGGCCATCATGGCTTCGGCCGCAGCGTTGAAGAAGGATGCGTCAACCCAGGGGAAGCAGAAGGCGCCGCGGAAGTTGCGGGTCTTGTTGCCGAAGAGCAGCTCGCCGGGGAGAATGGTGGGCGTCATGTGGCTCAGTGCGGCAGCCTCGGCCTTTGCCCGGCGGATCTCAGTGATATCGCCGTCGTTTTCCCACCATACGCGGTTGTACCAGTAGGGGTACTCCATATCGATGGTGTTCTTCATCATGTAGTAGATGTTGATCAGCTTTTGGAAACGGGGAGAGGGATCGGGAACGACCTCATCAGCAAAGTCTGTAACGTCGCTGACATCAAGTCCGCGTCTTTTCAGGATTTCCTGAATTTTTGCTTCGTTACTCATAGTATTCCTCCTTGTTCATATTTGGCAGAATCTTCCCTCGGGAAGCTTACCTTGATATTATCTGATTTTTGACAAAACGAGTAGTGCACTTTTCACACATTTAAGAAAAAAGTTTTCGGAAATTATAACAAGAATCACAAAATCGTGCACTTTGCACTAGCGCCGGCGGGATGTTTCTTGTTATAAATTAAACGGAAGAGTGTGTTTGCTCCGGCGCGGAGCCTGGTGAATCCCCGGCTCTGCGCGTTGACTTCCCATGGATTTTGTTATACTGTTTTCCTATAGGTGATGTTACATAGAGTGAATTGATACTGCGGTTATATGGAGGCGCGCAAATGATTTTACAAGAATCGACGATCTATCCGTTCATCGAAAAAAGACCCGCATCCTATGAAGTGATTACCGTTAAGAAAAACGCATGCATCGTTCGCGCAAATGAAGAAAGCAAATACATATGGTATCTCCTGGAGGGAGAAGTCAAGGTGGTTGCGGTCAGCAATAATGGGAAAAGCATCGTGGTGGACGAAATCGCTCCCAATAATTTTGTGGGCCATCTCTCCAATCTCTTTGGCCAGAATTTTTATTGTGACAGCTTTGCGGTGACCGATTGTACCCTGGTCCAAATTCCCATTGCCAGGTTCCTTGAGCTGATGCAGGAGCTGGCCTTCAGCCGGCTCTTTTATCTGAAGGTGAACAACCGCCTTTACACCATGTACAAGAAAGAGCTGGTCAAGCATCTGTTTTCCCAGCAGGAGCAGCTGGCCTACTACCTGCTGCAAAACGCGAAGGGGAATGAATGCCAGATCAAGAGTATGTACAAGACCAGCGAGTATCTTTGCATCAGCCGCCGCAACCTGTATAACATGATTGACAGCTTCGTACTGGACGGATGCCTGAGCAAAACGGAGGAGGGCGATATCCTGATCGCCGATTTTGAAAAGCTGCAGGAGAAGGCCCAGCCGGTGGCGACGTATCTCAACAATCTGATTTGATCCCAGCCGGCAGCAAATTCAAAAAAGGGGAGAGCTTCATGACCTATACGCTTGAAAACATAGATTCCAATCATCTGCGTTTTGTTTTTCAATTTTCCACAGAGGAGTTTCAGCAGGCCGCAAAGGAATATGCGGAGAAAAACCAGAAGGAGTATCTGGACGCCATCCGCAGCCAGGGGAGCTTTCGCAAGCCGGTGATCACGGAGCTGGTGAAGAAAGCCTATGCGAAGGCCGCCATGGAGTATCCCCAGGAAATCTACTATACCCCGGCGCTCACCCTGGAGCAGGATGACGAGGACGGCATTGTCTGCTCCGCCCGGGTGCAGATCGCGCCGGCCTTCACCCTGGGGGATTATCACGCCCTTTCCATCAGTGAAGCGGAGGTGGCCCAGATCGACCGGGAGGTCAGCACCCTGCCGGTGGAGAACCGGGCCGATTCCCGCCGGTATCTGCTCCAGACCTGCATGGTTTCCCAGCTGGGAAAAATCTGCACCGGGGAGGTTCCCGATACCATGGCCGGCGAGCGGGCCGCACAGATGATGAATGCCTTTGAGCAGCAGCTCAACAACAACGGCAGGAAGATAGAGGACTATTACAAGGAATGCAATACCAATGAGAACGAACTGTTTCTGGACTTTGTGAACGAAGCGAAGAAGCAGCTGCATTCCCGGCTCTCCCTCTACGAGCTTGCCAAGGCGGAGGGGCTGCTGGCCACAGAGGAGGAGTATGAGGCGGAGCTGGCCCGGCTGGCCGATATGTCCATGATGCCGGTCCAGCGCCTGCGCCAGATTTTCGCTAAACGGGAAGGGGCGAAGGTGCGGCAGGATATTGCCATTGCCAAGGCCGCGGAGTACCTCGGCCAGCTGGTGGACAAGCGCTATCCCTCAAAAAACTGACAGCGTAGAACCACAATGAACCCAAAGGAAAGGTGAGGAGAAAACCCATGTACGAAGGTGTATTCAGCCCCATCCCCGATCCCGGCGCCTATCTGGCCCGCCTTGGCCTGAACCCGGAGGATTACAGGAAGGACCTGCATCCCCAGCTTCCCGATTCCCCGTCGGCTTACAGCGCCCCCCATAAAAAAGAAGCGCTGGACATTCTGGTCCGTGCCCATCTGTTCAACATCCCCTTTGAGAATCTGGATATCTATGATCTCAAAAGAGAGGTCTCTCTGGATATTGAGGATATCTTTGAGAAAATTGTTGTCCGCCGCCGGGGCGGCTTCTGCTTTGAGCTGAACGGGCTGTTCTGCGCCCTGCTGGAGAGCCTTGGCTTTGCCTGCCGCCCGGTTGCCCAGCGGGTTTTGTTTGAAGGGGAGTGCCCTCCCTGCGGCCACCGCTCCACCATCGTCACCCTGGATGATGGGAAGCGTGTTGTCTGTGATGTGGGCTTTGGCGGCCCCACCCCTCTGGGCTGCCTCTATCTGGACTGCACGGAGGTTCAGCAATCCGGGAAACGGTCCTTCCGTTATGAAAAAAGAGCCGATGGCCTATACCGTTTTATTTATATTCAGGAGGATGGTACAGAAATGCCTCTGCACCTGTTCTCTGACCAGGAATATAACAAAATTGACTTTGTCTCCCTCAGCGTCTATATGAGCCGGGGGGATCATGCCCGCTTCCGCAATGAGCGGGTTCTCAACCGGATGCGGGAAGAGGGCAGCGTCTCCATTCAGGACGATGTGCTCCGCCTGCATGACAACGGCCGGCTGACGGAAATTCCTCTGCCCAGCTATGAGGAGAAGAAAGCGGCCTATATCCAGTACTTTGGCATGCCGGCCGAGAGCCTTGCCGACATTCCGGGTTAAGAACCATTACACAGCAAGGGATAATTCAATGAATGTCAACGATATACTTCATCAGGCAGATCTTCTGTTTCAGGCCGATAAGCCCCGGCAGGCCGGCGCCTACCTGGAGGAAATGGCCGGCCTTGCCTATGAGCAGCAGCATTACGGCGCCGCCCTCTCCCTTTTTAATGAGCTGACCGGCTACTATCGCAACAGCGGGGACCTGGACGGGGCCTGGGCCTGCGTGGAAAAGGTGCTCGGGCTGCTGGACCGCCTTGACCTGTGGGGGACGGCGGATGCCGCAACGGCGCTTTTGAACATCGCCACCGTCTATAAGGCTGCCCACTTGCCGGAAAAGGCTCTGGCGCTGTACCTGCAGTGCGAGGGGATTTTCCGCTCCCAGGGCATTGCGGACGCCCGGCTGGTGGGGCTGTATAACAACATCTGCGTCACCTCCATGGAAGCGGCGCGCTATGAAGATGCCCTTCTTTACGGGGAAAAAGCCTTTCTCCTTTCGGAACAGGTCCCCATGGCGGAGGAAAAGCGGAAACTTGTCCGGGAAAATTATTACGCTGCAAAGCAGGCGGTTGAACAGGATGGAAGCAACGGAACTTTGCCTTGAAATTCCCGGGGTGGAGCTTGCCAGCGGTTTTTACCAGGACTTTGGCCGTCCGGCGCTGCTCTCCCGGTTTGAGCCCTATATGGACCGAATGACCATCGGCCTTGTGGGCGAGGGGTCGGAATGCTTTGGCTTTGATGACCGGCTCTCCATGGACCACGATTACGGGCCCTCCTTCTGCATCTGGCTCTCTCGGGACCTGTATGAGGAGATTGGGCCGGCTGTGGCCCAGGTCTACGATTCTCTGCCCCGGGACTATAAAAATGTGTCCTTCGCTCTGCGGCGGGAGCAGGCGGCCGGGCGCCGGGGCGTCATTCCCACCCTGCCCTTCTACCAGAAGTTCCTGGGGAACAGGGTCCCGCCGGAGAGCGCGCTGGAGTGGCTGGCCATCCCGGAGTCCTATCTGGCGGTTGCCACCAATGGCGTCCTTTTCCACAGCCCGGATACGGAGTTTGTCCGCATACGGAAGCGGCTTCTGGACTTTTACCCGGAGGACGTGTGCAAAAAGAAGCTGGCGGCAAACCTGGTCAAAATGGCCCACGCGGGCCAGGTCAACTATGAGCGCATGGCCAAACGGGAGGACCCGGTTGCCGCCCGGCTGGCCCTGGACCAGTTCATTGAAGCGGCCATCCGCGTCCTGTACCTGCTGAACAAACAGTATTGCCCCTATTACAAATGGATGTGGCGGGGCCTGGAACGGCTCCCCGGCCAGTATGGCATTCCTGCCCTGCTGCGCTCTCTTGCCGCCGGCCGGGTGATGGACCGGGAAGAAACGCTTGCGTTGGTGGATGCGGTCTGCCGGCAGATGGCAGGCATCCTGCTGGTGCGGGGCTATACGGTCTCCCAGGAAAGCTTCCTGGAGCGCCAGGCCTATTGCTTGACGGAAAGCATCGCCGATCCCCGGCTTCGGGCTCTCCCCATCCTGATGGGATAATTCCGAAAGCCAGCAGAAAGGATGATTGTAAGGATGAAAGAGATCATTGAAGAAATTGTCCGGGAGGAGTGGCGCCAGTTTCAGCTGATCAACAGCCAGGGGGGCCGCGCATCCTGTCAGGATGACTGGGCGCAGTTTTCCATCATGCGCAGCAGCCAATTCCTTACCTGGCCGGAGCCCCTGCTCTCCTCCTATGCCCGGGACCTTCAGGAGGCAAGCCTTGCGGGCCGGAACCTGATTTTCAATAAATATGCCTATATGATGGCCCGCACCGACCCTGCCGGTTATGAGCGGGTGAAGCATGTGCTGCCGGAGATCTCTCAGGAGCGAAAGGACTATCTTGAGCAGGCGGTGCAGATCCATGTCAGATGGGCGGAGGACTTTGCCCGGATGTTTCCCAAATATGCCGGGAAAGGCCGGGTCATTCATGAGGCGGACGAGTGCTGCGGCCTGACCTCCATTGAGACCTACCAGCGGGGGGAACTGTATTCCTATGGCCCGCAGACGCAGCTTCTTTATTGTGAATTTGTTTTTCGGTGCGAGAAGGAAGGGAAGAATCTGACCTATCTCGTCCGGGATCAAATGGCAAAAATGTATCACTATGAATCCGTTGAGGATATGGAAAGGAGTCAGTAATGTTGGACAGATATGGCTTTGAGAAAGACCTGGAGGAACTGCGGGCAGAGGGTGACCCCTGTAAGGTGGAGTACTATCTGAATCAGCGCTTTATGGAGCTGAAGGATGGCTGTGAGGATGGTCAGTGCTGCTGCTACGGCTATTTTCAGGGTGGGGAAGCCACGGCGGAATTTGAAGAGCTTCTGCGCCGGGACAAAGAGAATAAGAAGAAAGCAGACATTGTTCTGGTTCTGGACGAGCTGGAAAAGCACTATGCCCAGTATAAGCCGGAGCTGGTCGCTGCGGTGCACTCCGTGAAGGAGAGCTTCAAATAAACCAAAACCGCAAAAATGTCATGCAAAACAGCCACATCCCCGCCGGGGTGCGGCTGTTTTCAGCTTGTCAGAGAAATCCTTATTGCGTGGGAGAAAAACGCTATCGCAAGCCTTCCCCTGGAGGGGAAGGTGCCCAGTGCGCACACTGGGC
>JBJDXQ010000018.1:0-17361 GCA_051866745.1 Candidatus Limivicinus sp.
CTATGTTTGACAGTGTTTTTTCTTTTTCACTGTCTCTCATAGGGGGAGGATATCACGAGATTTCCGGGGCTTCCCCTTTTACATTTTTGCGTTGGCAAGGTGCGACCCTTTCTTTTCCCTGAAAAAGCCGCCGGAAAGCCGATATTGGGCAGCCCGCGCGGATTACCGCATTGTAATATGTTATAGGAGATTGCACGATGAAAAAACAGGCAGAGAAAAGCAAGCATTTGGTATCGGGTGCCCTGGCCTTTATTACCCTGATGGGGATTGTCAGTCTGTTTTCGGATATGACCCACGAAGGGGCAAGGAGCATTCTGGGCGAGTATCTGAATCTGACCGGCGCCTCCGCCGCCACCATCGGCTTTGTGTCCGGCGTTGGGGAGCTGTGCGGGTACTCCCTGCGGCTTCTGTCCGGCTTTGTGGCTGACAAGACGAAGAAATACTGGACGCTGATCATCGCCGGCTATGCCATGCAGGTGCTGGCCATCCCGCTGCTGGCCTTTGTGCCGGAAAACGGCTGGATGATTGCCTGCGGCCTGGTGATCATGGAGCGGGTAGGCAAAGCCATCAAGAAGCCGGCCAAAAACACCCTGGTCAGCTTCGCGGCCAGCGAGGTGGGCACCGGGAAAGGCTTCGCCTATCAGGAGTTTCTGGACCAGCTGGGGGCCTTCCTTGGGCCGGTGATCCTGTTCGTGATCAGTCTGGTGAAGGGCACGGGGGAGCTCTTTTCCACCTACCGGCTGTGCTTCCTGATTCTGGGCATCCCCGCTGTGATCACGATCGCCCTGGTGGTCCTCTCCAAGGTCAAATATCCCAACCCGGAAGTTTTTGAAAAAGAGAAGGACGAATGCACGGAATTCAGGGTGGATAAGTCCTTTGTTATCTACATTGCCGCCATCTGCTGCTACGGCTTCGGCTTTGCCGATTTCACCATGATTACCCTCCATGCCGCCAAAACAGGGGCCTTTCCCGCCGCGTCGCTGAGCCTGTTGTATGCGCTGGCCATGGCGGTGGACGCCTTTGCTGCCCTGTTCTTCGGCTGGCTGTTTGATAAGACCGGGCTGAAGGCCATGGTTCTGGCCACTGCCTGCAGCACCCTCTTTTCCTGCTTCATCTTCCTGACGGACAATGCCGCAAGCATTCTCATGGGGATTGTGCTTTGGGGCATCGGCATGGGTGCGGAGGACAGCATCATGAAGGCCGCCGTCAGCAAGATTGTGCCCCGGAACATGCGCAGCACCGGCTTCGGCATTTTTGAAACCTGCTATGGCATCGCCTGGTTCCTGGGCAGCTGGCTGCTGGGGGCGCTGTATGACTTCAACCCGGTGTATCTGGTCGTGGTGTCCGTGGCGGCCCAGGCCTGTTCGATCCTCTTTTATGTGCTGTGCATAAAGGTCAGGAAAGCATAATCAATATTCATTCTGCCGGATTTCCGGCACAGGAGGGTACTATGGAAAAAAGGAAAATTTATATTGCCGCCCCGCTGTTCTCGGAGGGGGAAAGAGCCTTTAACGACCGCATCGACACGATTTTGCGCCAATGCGGGCATGAAACCTTTCTCCCCCAGCGGGACGGAGGCTGCGTTGCCGACCTGCCCGATGAAATTGAGGGTTTGCCCAAGAGAAAGTATCTTTTCAACCTGGATTGCGCCCACATGGACTGGTGCGACACGCTGCTCTTCCTGTTTGATGGCCGGGTTCCCGACGAGGGAGCCTGCTTTGAACTGGGCTACTGCTATGCCAAAGGCAAGCAGTGCATTGGCTACAAAACGGATGCCCGCTGCTTTATCGACGGCTATGACAATGTGATGCTCCACGGCGCCCCGGAAAGGGTGCTGAGGAGTGAGCAGGAGCTGCGGGATTTCTTCACCGTTGACCGAAAATAAGAGAAACGCAAATTGTAACATCCCCGACGTCTGTCGGGGATGTTTTCCTTTTTCCGTCAATTAAGCAAAGCTTAAAGAATGTTCAGCCGGGCTTAATGGCTTTCCGGCAGCAGCGCTGTTATAATCGGCAGCGCATGGAAAAGCCTGGAGCTTTCGGAGGGTAAGCTTATGCATACGGTAGAGAAAATCAATTTTGCTTTCATGTGTCTGTTCTTCGCCTGCTATCTGTATCAGTTTTTGTACATACCAGTCTCCTGGCGTTCAGCAAAAACTTCCGGCGGCCAGGCCCCTCTGCACCGCTTTGCCGTGCTGATCGCTGCCCGGAACGAGGAGGCCGTCATCGGCAATCTGATCGACAGCATCAAAGCCCAGCGCTATCCGAAAGAGCTGATTCAAATTTTCGTGGTGGCGGACAACTGCCAGGATGCCACAGCCCACATCGCCAGAGCCCGGGGCGCCACCGTATTCGAGCGCCAGGACGGCAGCCGCCGGGGCAAGGGCTACGCCCTGGATTTTCTTTTGCGGCAAATGCTCCTTCATGGGCAGACCGGTTTTGACGCTTATGTGGTGCTGGACGCGGACAACGTGCTGGACAGGAACTTTTTTGCCAGTTTAAACGTCACATTCAGCCGGGGCTATGATATTGTCACCTGCTACCGCAACAGCAAAAATTACGGAGACAACTGGATCTCCGCCGGCTACGGCCTGTGGTTCCTGCGGGAATCCCGGTATCTGAACCAGGCCCGGATGCGGCTGGGCAGCAGCTGCGGCGTATCCGGCACCGGGTTTCTCTTCTCCGCCGCGGTGCTGGCCCGGCAGGGCGGCGGCTGGCCCTTCCATCTGCTGACAGAGGACATTGAGTTCACCATCGACAATGTGGTGCGCGGAGTGAAGATCGGCTATTGCCCGGAGGCCATCCTCTACGATGAGCAGCCGGTGGACTTTCGCCAGTCCTGGGCGCAGCGGCTGCGCTGGTCTCGGGGCTATTTGCAGGTGTTCCGCCGGTATGGAGGCCGCCTGTTCGCCGGCATCCTCCACGGCAGCTTCTCCTGCTATGACATGGCCATGAGCATCATGCCCGCCGCTGTGCTCACCGGACTGAGCATCGCCGTAAACCTGGCAGCGGCGGCGGTCAACCTGCTGCACAATCAGGAGTGGTCTGTGCTGGGGATGTCCCTGCTCCAGATGCTGCTGAACCTGTATCTGACCCTGTTTGTCATCGGCGGCATCACCACGGCAACGGAGTGGCGGCGCATTCACTGCCGGGCTTGGAAAAAGCTGGCGTACCTGTTCACCTTTCCGCTGTTCATGCTGAGCTACGTCCCCATTGTGATTCAGTCCCTTTTTGTCACGCCGGAATGGACGCCCATCCGGCACACCCGGAATCTGAGCACCCGGCAGATCTGCGGAGAAATTCGAGAGGACGCAGGATAATACCACTTGAAACCTTCGCATATCTGGTGTATGATACGCAAAGCACCAAAGGAGGCAATGCATGAAGAAAAAAGATCACCTGCTGTTGGGCCGTTTTCTGCTGGCGCGGAAGGACGCCCCCGCCGGCAGTATGGCAAGACGTTTGTTCCTGTTCGGCTGTGTGGAGCCGGACATCAATCCCTTCACCTATATGCGCGGCTCCGCAAGGCATCAGTTCCTTCAGGGGCATAGCGCGGAGAATGCCAGGAAACATTTCCAGAAGGTGTTGGAGAAGCTGAGCCGCAGCGGCGTTCATTCCCTGTGGCAATGGTTCACCCTGGGGACGCTGATCCACTACGCCGCGGACAGCTTTACCTTCCCTCACAACAGCCAGTTCCCTGGCTCCCTGGCAGATCATGTGGCCTACGAAATACAGCTGCACGCCCTGTTCCCCCAATATCTGCACGCCGTGGCGGGAAGGCGGGGCTTTCATGCCGCCCAGGGGCAGAGCGTGGAGGCGCTGCGCAAGCGCTACCTGCATGAGGCCGGCACTGCCGGAACCGACTGCCGCTACATTCTGGCCGCAACGGAATGGCTCTTTCAGCGGCTTGCAGCCAGAGCCGGCCGCCTGTGTCCCCAGCCTCTGATCTGAGGCCTCTTCCAACAGAAAACAGCGCTGCCCTTTTTCCGGGCAGCGTTGTTGAGACTGTCAAAAAACATAGTGCGAGGAAGATCAATGCTTTCTCAAGCCTTCCCCTTGAGGGGAAGGTGCCCAGTGCGCACACTGGGCAGATGAGGTGGAAATCCTGCGTTTTTGACGGAAGTTCCTGCTTTTTCCCAGTTTTTACTTGCCACCTCATCAGTCAGCCTTCGGCTGCCAGCTTCCCCTCAAGGGGAAGCCTTTGACCGGCAGAATCCACTGGTATAGCATGAAAAACAGACCTTTTTGACAAGATGAAAAATCCCTCTGCCTTGCGGCAGAGGGATTTTTGGGTGATTCGGGTTTTGCTTACCGGAGCTTCTCCAGGTAATCCACGATGGCGCCCACGGTGCTGAGCTTGGCGGCGTCGTCATCGTTGATGGTGATGCCGAAGCTGTCCTCCAGGGACATGATGAGCTCCACCACGTCCAGGGAATCGGCGCCCAGGTCATCCACAATATTGGTATCGGCGGTAATGGTCTCGGGATCGATCTCAAACTGCTTCGCCAGATTGTCCCTTACGGTTTCAAAAAGCATGGCTATTTCCTCCCAATGTTTAATCAGGCCCACTCACGGCTTTTCGGCTTGTTGTCGGGCTGCTCAGGCTTAACATAGGACACCACCACACGGCGGTTGGGCTCCACGCCGGTGGAGCTGGTGGTAACGCCGGGATAGTTCTGCAGAGCGGTATGGATCACATGGCGCTCATAGGAGTTCATGGGCTCCAGGGCCATGCTGCGCTTGTACTTGATGGCCTTCTCCGCCATCTTCTCCGCCAGGCGGGTGAGGGATTCCTCCCGCTTGCTGCGGTAGCACTCGGCGTCCACACTGATATGCATATGCTTCTCATTGCCGCGGTTTACCACATAATTTGTCAGGTGCTGGATGGCGTCCAGGGTCTCACCCCGGCGGCCGATGATAGCGCCCATGCCGTTGCCGGAGAGGCTGACGTTGACGCCGCCGTTGTCCCGGGGGCTGAACTCCATCTCTGCCGTGACGCCCATGCGCTCCAGCAATCCGGTGAGGAACTGGCGGATCTGAGCGTACTCGGCCGGCTCATCCACGGGGGCGGCAGCTGCCTGGGGGGCAGCCGGGGCCTTGGGAGCCTTTGCCGCAGGGGCCGGGGCGGCAGGCTTCTCCGCCTTGGGGGCGGGCTTGACCACCTCGTCCGGGACCTCGTAGCTGACGCGGATCACGGCGGGGGATGCGCCTATGCCCAGAAAGCCGGACTTGGCGCGCTCCACGATCTCCACGGAAACGTCGTCTCTGTCCATGCCCAGCTCCTTGAGGGCCAGAGCAATGGCCTCATCCTCGGTGCGGGCGGACTTTTCCAAAGTTTTTATCATAATTTCATTCTCCAAATATCAGTCAAGGTTCTCGGCCTGAGGGGCAGTCTCCGCAGCGGCCTCTGCAACGGTCTCCGCAACCGGCTCCTCAATGGCCTCTACCGGCAGCGGCTCTGCCTCATCCGGGGCGGCAGCGGTGCTGAAGCGGTTGGGATCGTAGGCCCGGCCGCGGGCATAACGACGGTCCCCCACCTGGGAAGCGGGCTTCTCATACTCTTTTTCGCCACGGCGCTCACGGCGGGCGGCACGCTCCGCCTTGTCCAGGGCGGCCTTGCGCTCATCCGACTTCTGCTTCTCGCTGGCCTGAATCTTCTTCTTGCTGGTGTTGGCATTCATGGTGGTCTTGCCCTCGGCCTTGAGACGCTCGGTCTCCAGACGCTTGGCCTCCAGCTCCTTCTCCCGCTCGGTGCGGGCGGCGGCGCGCTCAGCCATTTCCGCATCCAGCTGCTTCTTGAACACCTTGGTGAGAGCAAAGTCGCGGATGATGCCAAAAACGGAGTTGGCAATCCAGTAGATACCCATGGCGGCAGGCATGACAAAGCAGATCCAGATGCTCATCAGGGGCATCATCAGGGTCATGCTCTTCATGGAAGCTTCGGTCTGGGCGTTCTGGGCCTGGGGAGGATTGCTCATGTTGCTGATCTTCATGGAGGCCCAGGACAGGAAGGCAGAGAGGAAGGGGATCAGGAACAGGCCCAGAGCAGGCAGCCACACGGCCGCGTCGCTCCAATCGGTGTGCATGAAGAAGTTCCACTCCGGCTTCTGGCCCAGGTTCAGGCCCAGGAAGCCAAAGTCGATATTCATCAGGCCGTCCACCTGGCCGGCCAGAGCGGCCTGGACTTCGTCCCAGTGCTGGTGGGCGATGTCGGCCAGTTTGATCTCCACATAGGCGTCAGCCTTGGCGGGGACAGTGTACCAGCCCTGGTTCACGAAAAAGTCCTGCAGGGTGGTGACCACCTCTTCCGCAACGAACATCATGCGGGTCAGGGGCTGGCGAATGACGCTGTAAAGCGCGATCAGGATGGGGAAGGGAATGAGAGACCAGATGCAGCCGGACATGGGGTTGATGCCCTCTTCCTGGTACAGCTTCTGCATCTCCTGGTTCAGCTTCTGGGGGTTGCCCTCATGGCGGCGCTGAAGCTCCTGGATTCTGGGCTGGATAAGGGTGGTGTGCATCATGCTCTTCTTGCTCTTGGCCATGAAGGGGGTCATCAGCAGGTTGACCAGGAGCGCGAAAACGATGATGGACATGCCGTAGCTGCCGGTCAGCTCATAGAACTTAACCAGCGGCCAGGAGAAAATTCTGCAAATAAATTCGCCCATTGGTTACTCCTTATTCAATTTAAAGATAGGCTTGTCCCCACCATATCAGGGGACAGGGTCATAGATGCCGCGCCGCCCCTTATAAAAGGGATGGCAGCAGCAGACGCGCCGCAAAGCCAGCCAGCCGCCCCGAAGGGCGCCGTACTTTTCAATGGCTTGGAGCGCGTATTGGGAGCAGGTAGGCATAAAACGGCAGCAGGGCGGGCGATTGGGGGAGATATGCCGCTGATAAAAGCGGATGAGCCAGAGCAGCAGGCGTTTCATAACCGCTCCTCCAAAAGGCCCAGCTTTCCGCAGGCATTCAAAAAGCCGGCTTCCAGCTTCTGATACGGAGCGCCCACGCTACGGCTCCGGGCCACGACCACAATGTCGTACCCGGGCCTGAACTTATGGGCGTTGAGCCGGTAGATCTCCCGCAGGCGGCGGCGGACCCGGTTGCGCACCACGGCATGGCCCAGCTTTGTGGACACCGTGTAGCCCAAGCGGTTCACCTTCTCCCGGTTGCGGCGGCAGTACACCACCACATAGGGATTCACCGCGCTTTGGCCCTTGGAATAGAGACGGCGGAAATCGCTGTTCTTTTTTAAAGTACACCGGCTATCCACCATGCTCACCCCTGTCAGCCGAAATTTACAGAAACACCTAAAGGGCGGATCGCTCCGCCCTAAAAATATTTTCGATGAACCTGCTCACCAGCGGAGGATCAGTAGCTGAGCTTTGCTCTGCCTTTTGCTCTGCGGCGGGCGAGAACCTTGCGGCCGTTCGCGGTCTTCATTCTCTTGCGGAAGCCATGCTCTTTCTTGCGCTGGAGCTTCTTGGGCTGGTAGGTACGAAGCATTGAAGTGCACTCCTTTCAGGTTGATACTCAACATCGGATGTGGAGAACCACAGCCGAAGTAGTTGACAATTTCACGGTCAAATGACCACCCGGCGACAGGTGCCGCCGAGTGGTCATTATATACTAAAATATTACGTTTTGTCAACAATAAGTTTTGCTCCGCCCTCAGCTTTGGGCCAGGTCCTCGCCCCGGATGAATTTGCCCAGGGGCTTCCACAGCAGGGCGCCCACCACCAGGCACAGCGCCATGCTGATGACCATGTAGCTGCCGTTATAGAGCACAGAGTAAAACCAGGGGCTGGTCATGGTCATGCCGAAGAAGGTATCGGGCATATACTCGCCCCAGACCACGGCGCCCACATACCAGGCCACCAGGAAGCGGGCCAGGCTGCCCACTACGGTGCCGATGAAGAAGCCGTTTTTGTATTTGTGGAACAGGCCCGCCACACCCAGCACGGTGAAGGCCACGATATAGTCCCCGATCATGGACTGCCAGCCCCAGGCATAGGCCCCGTCCAGCAGCAGCTGCAGCACGCTGAAAGCAAAGCTGGCAAGCATGCCCTTGCCGAAGCCCCAGCGGGCGCAGTAAATAAAGATGGGCAGCATGGCCAGACAGATGGAGCCGCCGTTGGGCAGCTCAAACAGCTTCAGATAGCCCAGAATCTGGGCCAGGGCCACGAATACCGCACCCTCGGTCAGGGCGCGCAATTTCATGCGGGAAGTGCTTTTCATTTGTTTTTCCTCCAATTCATTCAAATTGGAAGCAAAGACAGAAAGCCGCAGGTTCATTTCAGCAACGAACCTGCGGCAATGGCACTGTCTCTGTTTCCTACGCCGGCATTATCCGGATCAGGTTCACGGGTCTCGAAGTTGGAGAACTTCGTCTCAGCCGGGCACACCCAGCTCCCCTGTTCACTTGTGGGTCTAGCTTACTACGATCTTCCCCGTTTGTCAACGGAGCTGGTCGGCTTTGTCGATGATAAACTGGCGCAGCCAGTCGCCGGCTTCCTCGTTTTTCAGGGCAAAGTCAATGATGGACTCCAGGTAGCCCTTCAGGTTGCCGGTGTCATAGCGCTTGCCCTCAAAGTCCACGGCACACATTGGCTCCACATGGCACAGCTGCCGCATACCGTCGGTCAGCTGAATCTCATTGTTCCGGCCGGGGGGCGTCTGCTCCAGAATGTCAAAGATGGCAGGGGTCAGTACATAGCGGCCCATAATGGCATAGTTGGACAGCCGCTCGGCCATGGTGGGCTTCTCGTTCATGTCCCCGATACGGTAGACCCGGTCGCTGAGCTTCTCCTCCAGCTTGACGGAGGAATACTTGCAGATCTCCTCGCCGGGGAACTCCCGGATGGCGATGGCGCTGCAGGAATTGGCCTCGGCCGCATCCACCAGCTGCTTGAGCACCGGGGTCTCGCTGAGCATGATGTCATCCCCCAGGAGGATGGCAAAGGGCTCGTCCCCAACAAAGCTCTTGGCCCGCCAAACCGCGTGGCCCAGGCCCTTGGTCTCCTTCTGGCGGACAAAATACACGTCAGCCATATCCGCCACTTCCCGGATGGTCTTGGCCTCCTTGTCCTTCCCGTCAGCCAGCAGGCGGCTCTCCAGGTCGGGGGCATAGTCAAAGTAGTCCTCAATGGGGGACTTGCCCCGGTTGGTGATGATCAGGATCTGTTCCACGCCGGCAGAAACAGCCTCTTCCACGATGTACTGCAGAACAGGCTTGTCCACCAGCGGCAGCATCTCCTTGGGGATGCTCTTGGTGTTGGGCAGCAGCCTGGTACCCAGGCCAGCGGCGGGGATGATGGCTTTCCTGACTTTCATGGTTTTCGCTCCTTTCAGGCGGGTTTTATATTTTCTGTTGATTCCGAATTCAGCGCGGCCTTTTCCTCCGCCACCTCCTGCCGGTGGTGCAGGGAAAATTCGCAGCCGCAGTACAACTGGCGGTAGACCCCGTACTGCTCGCACAGCTCGATGGACCGGTTCTCCCGATCCCGCTTTTTAAAGTCCGAGGGCAGCCAGGCCACCCCGGTCATTTTTGCCAGCTCCTCCCCAATGGCGTTGATGCGGGCGGCATCCTTATGGCGGGAGAGGGTGAGGGTGGAGCAGAAGTAGTCATAGCCATAGTGCCTGGCCAGCTTCGCCGTCTCCATCAGGCGCAGGCGGAAGCATTCGGTGCAGCGCCTGCCGCCCTCCGGCTCCTGCTCCAGGCCCTGGATACGCTTGTAATAATCCTCGCTCTTCCAGGGCTCCGCCATGATATGCACCCGGTCGGCCAGGCCCATGTCCTCAATCAGCTTCACCAGAGCCTGAAAGCGCCGGTCAAACTCCTCCTGGGGATAGATGTTGGGGTTATACCACAGCAGGCTTACATCAAAATATTCCGTCAGATATTCCAGCACGGAGCTGGAGCAGGGGGCGCAGCAGCCATGCAGCAGCACCCGGGGCAGCGTTTTGCCCCGTTTCTGAATGATCCGATCCAGTTCTTTCTGATAATTTCTGTTCATAGCTTCACTATAGCACGTTCTTCCGCAAAAAGCTACTGATAAATAAATAACTGTGCTTTTCCTGCCTTGACTGGAAGGCTTGGGGTGATGTATATTACTTATTGTATTATACGGCCGGAGGGATTGTTATGGACAGCAGAACCAGCAAACAGAACTATTATCTGGATATCGCCGACTCCGTTCTGGAGCGCTCCACCTGCCTGCGCAGGAAATACGGGGCCATCATCGTGCGCAATGACGAGATCATCTCCACTGGCTACAACGGCGCGCCCAGGGGCCGCCGCAACTGCTCTGATCTGGGCCGCTGCACCCGGGAGAGCCTGAACATCCCCTCCGGGGAGCGGTATGAGCTGTGCCGCTCTGTCCACGCGGAGGCCAACGCCATCATCTCCGCCTCCCGGCGGGACATGATCGGCGCCACCATCTATCTGGTGGGCCGGGACGCCCGCACCAACGAGCTGCTGCCGGACGCCATGAGCTGCTCCATGTGCAAGCGGCAGATCATCAACGCCGGCATTGACCGGGTGGTCATCCGCCAGACCCCTACCGAATACCGCACCATCCCCGTCAGCGACTGGGTGGAAAACGACGACTCTATCTTTGACTTCTGATTCTCTTTGTCTGTACGGCCGCTTCGCCTTCGGGCGGGGCGGCTGTTTGTACAGTTGGGATGGATTGTATAATTGCAGTTTTTCCGGGCCTGGGATATAATGATTTCAGTGAAGAACGGAACATCATTAGGATCAAGGAGGTTCGGACATGAGCAAAAACGTCATCTTCTGCTACTCCGGCAGCGGCAACTGCCTGGATATCGCCAGGAATATTGCCAAAAAGCTGGGCGACACGGACATCGTCCTGATGCGCTCCGCCCCTGCCGTCACCGATGTGCGGGAGGCGAAGAAGGTGGGCTTCATCTTCCCCTGCTATGCCGGCGGTCTGCCCGGGGATGTGGAGGAATATGTGAAACGGGTCAGGGTCTCCCCCACGGCCTACACCTTCGGCATCGTCAGCTACGCCGGCTATCCCGGCATCGGGCTGAGCATCATCAACGGCATCATCCCCCTGGACTACTGGGCAGGCATCAGCCACCAGTGCTCCTGCATCTGGTTGTTCCCCCACCAGTTGATGCTGCCGCCCATGGACGCGGCAAAGGCCCAGCGGCGGGCCGAGAAGCTGACGGCCAAGGTCGCTGAGGACATCTACTACGTGAAGCGGAAGGACCGGGCGCCCCTCTCCAACCCGGTGAACGCCATTGAGGCCGGGATGTGGCCCAAGCTGTCGGGCAAGAAGGCAGAAAAGATGAAGGCCAGCGACGCCTGCGCGGGCTGCGGCCAGTGCACCAGGCTCTGCCCCAAGGGCAACATCCAGTTGAAGGACGGAAAGGCCAGCTTCGGCGGCAACTGCATCGGTTGCCTCAGCTGCCTGCAATTCTGCCCCACCGAGGCCATCAGCCTGGGCGGCATCACGAAGAAGCGGGCCCGCTATCACAACGCCAAGGTCTCCGCCGCTGACCTGTGCCAGAAGATCATCCATATCGATTGATGCGATAAAAGAGTGCGCTTTTTTTAGCCTTCCCCTGGAGGGGAAGGTGCCCAGTGCGCACACTGGGCGGATGAGGTGGAAAGTTGCCTCTCTGCCAGCAGCACCAACGCATCCGTAGGGGGCGATGCCCACATCGCCCCGCCCACCTCATCAGTCGGCTACGCCGCCAGCTTCCCCTCAAGGGGAAGCCTTTAACCGGCAGAATCCCCTGGCGCAGCATCTAAAACGGGCTTTTTTGACAAGCTGAAAATGGAACTCCCCTGCCGAAGGGCGGGGGAGTTTGCTTGTTTATACGGTTTCTTTCGGCAGCAGCAGGCGGCAGGCCCAATTGGAAAGGCGGGCCACCAGCCGGTCAAAATGCAGCAGCTTTTTCAGGCCCTCCACCGCCACGGAGAACAGCAGAGTGGAGCCCAGCAGGAACAGGAAGATCAGCGCCGGATAGCGCAGGGAATAGGTGAAATCGTAAAACCAATTCTGATAGATAAAGGCGTGGAAAAAGAAGATGTTCATGGAGTGCCGGCCGATAAATTCCGCGGCGCTGTTCAGCCCAGGAATACGGGCAATGGTCACCAATGTCAGAAAACAGACCGGCAGGCACAACAAAGCCTCATAGATATCCAGCAGGTTGTCCCCGGAGCGGAGCCACAGCACGCTTACAAGCCCCGCAAGGGCCAGACAGCCAAGCAGCGTCAGGGCTTTCAGGGGCAGGCGGGCCTTGGCATACCAGGCTTTCACCCGCTCCGCGGCGCCGTATTCCGCCAGGAGGATGCCCAGCAGAATGATCAGCAGGTAGCGGAAGAGGACAAACTCCACATTCAGCCAGCGCACCAGCAGCAGGCCCGGCAGCAGCAGGAAAAAGCCATAGCGGCGGCAGAGCTTGATGAGCCAGGGCAGCACCAGTACCAGCGTGACAGCCAGAGACATATACCACCAGGCGGAGTTATAGGAGGGGGTACCGATGATATAGCTCAGCCCCAGAAAATCCACCAGGGCGAAGAAAAGGTTCTCCAGACGGCTGGGGCTGTAGAGGGTGAACCAGCTCTTGCCGCCCAGGGGGCAGAGGGCAAAGGCGATGAGATACACCAATTGGAAGGACAGCAGCAGCTTCACCCAGCGGCGGGTGCTGAGGGCCATGATGGCCCGGTCATCCTCCATGCCGTCCTCCCGGTAGCTCATGGCGGTGCCGTAGGCGGAGACAAAGACGAAGATGGTGACGCAGAGCTTGCTCAGCTGGCCGAAGGCCGCCAGCCGCGCCGGGGTATTCAGCAGCGGGCCGTAAACCAGCGCCGGGAAATCCGGCTGATCGGCGTACATAAAGAGATGATGGGCCAGCATCAACAAAATGGCCACGCATTTGAGGATGTTGCTTTCTCTTTTTGTCATGCTTCTTCCTCCTGTAGTTTGCGGCAGGTAAAGAGGATCACCTGCCGTTTTCTGGCGATCTGGGCCAGCAGGGCCATGGCCTGCTGCTGGCGCTCTTCATCCAGATTCACCAGGGCGTCATCAATGATCAGGGGGCAGCTCTCCCCCTGGGGCAGGGCCAGCTCACACACCGCCAGGCGCACCGCCAGATACATCAAATCCAGGGTGCCGGCGCTGAGGTACTCCGCGTCCCGGGCCACGGCGTCGCCGGCAGTACGGGTCTTGGCAGTGAAGTCCCGGTTGATGAGCACATCGGCGTAGCGGCCCCCGGTGACGGCGGACATATATTCCGCGGCCACCCGGCCCAGTTCCGGCGAGAAGCGGCTCTGAATCTCCCGGTCAGCCTCCCGCAGGGTCTCCACCGCCAGGTCGATGGCCTCATATTCTTTGGAGATGATGTCATACTCCTCCTGCATACAGTGCAGGTCGCTGGACAGCACCAACGGGTCCCCCATGGCGGCCAGGCGGCCGTTGAGCTGGGCAAGCTGCTGGCTGAGACGCTGGGCCTCGGCCCGGGCCCGGGTCAGTTCCCGGCCCAGGCGGGCAGCTTCGGAACTGCCCCGGTCAAAATCCAGCTCCGCCATGGCGCTCTCCTCCAGGCTCTGCTGCAGCTCCCGGGCGTTTTCAAAGGCCAGGCGGCAGCGCCGCTCCTGAGCGTCAGCGGCCTGGACGGCTTCCGCCAGACGGCGGTGCTCCTCCAGGGCAGCGGTGATCTCCCCGGGGGTGTTGGCCTGGTATTTTTTCAATAGCTGCCGCCGCTGCTCCAGGGCCAGGTTCACGGCCTGCTTTTCCCTGGTATAGCGCAGCAGGAACACCAGAGCCGCCACGCAGAAAACGGCGGCGCCGATGATAATGGGGATGCTCTCCACCCGGGCATACACCGCCGCGGCCACCACAGCCAGCAGGAAAAACAGCAGCGGCAGAAGGACACGGGGCTTTCGGGCGGCATCGGCCTTGAGACCATTCAGGGTGTCCAAATCCCGGTCCACCTGCTCTTCCACCTCATGCACCGGGCGCAGGCCGAAGCGGCTGCCGCGCATCTCCTCCCGCCGGGTGGACAGCTCCGCCATGGCGGCGTCATGGGCGGCGCTACATTTTTCCGTCTCGGCCCGGCCGGCGCTGAGCCTGTCCAGAGCCTCCCGGCGCTGGCGCTTGCGGCTCTCGGTCACCTGCTGCTCCAGCTGCTGGCACCGCTGCCGGGCGCTCTCCAGCTGGGCCTCCAGGTTCTCCGCATCCTGCATGGAGCCGTCCATCAGGTGCAGGCGGCGCTGGGTCTCATCCATTTTTGCTTCCAGCTCCGGCAGCATGCCCCGCCGGTTATAGCGGCGCTTGCGCTGCCACTGGCGCAGGCGCTCGTCCGCCTCGCTGTAGGAGGTCTGCTCCTCCCCGGTGGAGACGATGGCGCTGATGCGTTTTTCCAGCTCCGGGCTGCCGGTGACAGCCACGGTGCCCTGCTCCACAAAGGCGCTGCGGCGGAACACATCCTTGGATACGCCGGTGAGCATCTCCCCGGCATTGGAGCCGTTGAGCCCCTCCACCGGCACGCTGCTGCCGGTATAGGTGGCGGAAAACTCCCGCATGGGGGCGTTTTTCTGCCGGGTGCTGCGGGTGATGGTGATGTCGCAGCCGTCGGCGGTCAGGTCCATGCTGCCCTCCATGGGCGCCCCGGACCAGGGGGCGTAACGCAGCTTGTCCGGCAGATAGCCGCTTCTGGCCCGCTCGGAGCTGTCCACCCCGTAGAGCATGGCCCGGATAAAGGCGCACCAGGTGGATTTGCCGCTCTCGTTGGGGGCGTAGATCACGTTCAGCCCGTCATGGAAGCTGAGGCTCTCATTTTCCAGCTTGCCGAAGGAGGCGGTCAGTTTATTGATCTTCATGCTTCACGACCTCCTCCCGCTTATCCAGGGCGGCCAGGCCCCAGCGGGCCGCCTGCTCAATGGCAAGGCGCTGCTCCTCCGTGCCGGCGGCGTCAAACCGTTTCTTCAATTTCATCAAAAACAGGCCCCGAAGGGTGTCGTCCCCGGCCCGCTCCCACACGCTGCGGCGCAGGCGGGTCTCATCCCGCAGCTGCAGTTCAAAAAACAGCTCCGACAGGGCGGCGTACAGCCGGTTCAGATCCGGGCTCTGGTCAATCTCCCCGGTGAGGATGATGCGGTAAATATCACTGACAGTCTCGTCCGGCAGCTGGGTGTGGATGGCCAGCAGGGGGTCAGAGCCGGTGACGTCCACCCGCAGCACCTGATACCGGCGGCTGGCGATGGAGAAGGTCTCCATCCGGCAGCCTTCCTCCGACAGTTCAATGAGACTGACGGTCTTTTCCCCGGTCTCGTCAAAGCCTCTCCCCTCCGGGCAGCCGGGCCAGGCATACCAGGTGTCCCCCGCCTTTTGCAGGCCGCTGGCTTTATGGATATGGCCCAGGGCCACGTAATCCAGGCCGCTGTCCGCCAGGTTCTGGGGGCTGATGGGGTTATAGGCGGAATCCCGGGCCCCTACCTCGCCGTGGATGCACAGCAGGTTCCAGACCCCCTCCTGCTTTTCGGCCCGGAAGCCCTGCAGCAGGGCGCCGCTGCGCTTCTCGGTGAAGGCGGCGCCGTAGACCCGGGTCTCCAGCGCCGGCAGCTCCACGGCCTCGATGGCATTCTGGGTGAAAACGTGGACGTTTTCCGGCAGCTTCAGCCGGGCGTAGGGGGATTTGGCAGAATAATAGTCATGGTTGCCGGGGGAGATGAACACCGGGGCCGGGATCTGGCCCAGGCAGCGGATCAGCTCCTCCCCGGTCTCGTAATATGTATTGTCACTGTCCAGCAGATCGCCGGAGAGCAGGACAAGGTCCGCCTGCTCCCGCCGGGCCAGGGCAGCCAGGGCGCTGAGCAGCTCCCGCTGCTCCCCCCGGCGGATGGCCGCCTTGCCGGCGCTGAGCCCCTCAAAGGGGGAGTCCAGGTGCAGGTCGGCGCTGTGAAGAATCCGCAAATTGCTCATGTCAGTCTGATCCCTTCCGCCTTCAGGCATTTGCCCGTCTCCGGGTCGATCTCAAAGAGGCAGCCCTCCAGCTTGGCCGGGCCTTTGCCGGACTCATAGCGCCGGGGCGGGTCGCCCATGAATTTGCCGATGCTCTGCTCCGGGTCGATGCCCAGGACGGAGTGGATGGCGCCGGTCATGCCCAGGTCGGTGATGTAGCCGGTGCCCTTGGGCAGGATGCAGGCGTCGGAGGTCTGTACATGGGTGTGGGTGCCCCAGACGGCGCTGGCCTTCCCGTCCAGCAGGTAGCCCATGGCCAGCTTCTCACTGGTGCCCTCGGCATGGAAGTCCACCAGGATGATCTTCTCCTTGATCTCTGCCATATACCCGTCGGCAATGACAAAGGGGTTGTCGGTATTGCTGTCCAGGGTGAAGCGGCCCATCAGATTCAGCACGCACACATCCCCGAAGGAGGTGCTGAACACGCCGATGCCCCGGCCGGGGCACTGGGGGCCGAAGTTGGCCGGGCGCAGAATCTTCCGCCGCTCTTCCAGGTAGGGCTGCAGCTCCGTCCGGGTCCAGGTGTGGTTGCCCAGGGTGATCACGTCCGCCCCCGCCCGGAAGATGGCGTCGGCCTGCCGGGGGGTGATGCCCACCACGTTGGCGTTCTCGCCGTTGACCACGGTGAAATCGATATTATTATCCTTCTTGAAATTTTTCAGTCTGTTCTCCAGAAAAGCCAGGCCCGGTTCGCCGCACACATCGCCCACGGCCAGTATCCTCACGCTCATCCTGTCGCCTCCGCTGTGTCAAATTGCTTTTATTTTATTATTGTACCACAAATTGGTTCGATGGTTCAATGCAATTTGTGGAGATAATAAGGGTGAGATGACCATAATTCTTTTGGAGGTACAGATATGAACAAGAAAAACTTTATCGTCGGTATGGGTCTGGGCCTGATCGTTGGCAGCACCGCCGCCATGGCCATGCACGCCCGGCACCGCTGCCCCCGGTCTGTGCTGGGCCGCACGCTGAAAACCGTGGGCGAGGTGGCCGAGTCCGTTTCCGATATGATGGGCTGGTAAATCCGGGCTGAACCCATCTTTTTCGCCGTAAGGAGCAATATTTTTTTGAAAAAGGTATTGCAATTTTCCAAAAGCTGTGCTAGTATATCAGGGCTCTAAGAAATGCGCCGTTAGCTCAGCTGGATAGAGCGTCTGGCTACGGACCAGAAGGTCAGGGGTTCGAATCCCTTACGGCGTACCAAGAAAAAAGCACTTGCTTTATGCAAGTGCTTTTTTCAACGAAATAAATCCCTGTCGGGATTTGTGAAATGCGCTTCGCGCGTGAATTATGGCTTCGCCATGTGATACTAATTTCCTATAGAAAGTAGACAAGAGGTCATTACCATGATAAAATGGACA
>JBJDXQ010000019.1:0-17111 GCA_051866745.1 Candidatus Limivicinus sp.
CCACCTCATCAGTCAGCCTGCGGCTGCCAGCTTCCCCTCAAGGGGAAGCCTTTGACCAGCAGAATCCACTGGTGCAACACGTAAAACAGACTTTTTTGACAGGCTGAAAAACCCGGAGCTTTTGAAAGCTCCGGGTTTCATTTTATCGTATGAATTGCATCGTTAAGCAGGTTTCCCAGCTTTCACCGGGGGAGAGCCGTGCGGCGCAGGCCCGGTCCTCCCAGGCGTCTCCGTCATCCGCAAAGGAGGGGAGACTGTGCCAGGGTTCAATGCAGACGTATTGGGGTCTGCCGGGCGCGCTCCAGATCAGGCAGTAGGGGAAGCCGCTGATCTCGCAGACCACGGCCCGGTCACTGTCCTTCTCAAAGAGGCCCAGGGTGCTGGAATGCAGCCCGGTCATGCAGTAGCTGTCGTTGTCGAACAGATGCTCCGTCAGGGCCACCCGGTCCAGGCACTTGCCCAGCATATAAGTCCTGTCCGTCACCAGCCCCGCCGGGGTGGAAAGACAGAGGGGGCTCTCCTCCCGGTCAAAGCGCAGCTCATAGTCCTCATAACTGTGCTTTTCGTCAAAGGGCAGGGCGAAGCCGGGGTGATAGCCAATGCCGAAGCGAAGCACCTCCTCGCCGGGATTCTCCACCCGCAGGCTGTGGTGCAGCCGGTCCCCCTCCAGCCGGTAGCTGCTGACCAGCCGGAATGCATAGGGCCAGCGCGCCAGGGTCTCCGGGCTGCTCTCCAGGGCCAGCACCAGCTCCGTGCCGCTGTGGCTCACCAGCCGGTGCTCCAGATTCCGGCCGAAGCCGTGCTGGGGCGCCTCATAGCGCCGGCCCTTGGCGGTGAAGCTGCCGCCCACCTGCTTGCCGCACCAGGGGAAGAGGATGGGGGCGTGGTACTTCCACACCGCCGGGTCTCCCTGCCAGATGTGCTCCACCCCGTCCGTCTTGTGAACCAGGCTCACAAGCTCCGCGCCCCGGCTGGAGATTTTGGCTTTCAGAAGCTCGTTTTCAATGATGTATTCCATCTGGCCGCCTCCTGTCAATATTTGTCCATCCAGGCCTTCAGCTCCGCGTCCTCGTGGTGGCCGTTGAGCAGCTTCCCGGGCTGCACCTTGGCCCCGGGGCAGAGCCGCTGAATATCCCGGCTGCTGCGGCCCATGCCGCTGCTGCCGGAGGTGGCGAAGGGTACGATCACCTTGCCGGAAAAATCATAGGCCTCCACAAAGCTGCGGATGATGGCGGGGATGGAATACCACCACACCGGGAAGCCCAGAAAAATCACCTCATAGCCGCTGAAATCCGCCCCGGTGTCTGCCAGGGCCGGGCGGCAGAAGGCGTCGTTGGTCTCAATGCTGCTGCGGCTGTGCTTATCCCGCCAGTTCAGGTCCGCTTCGGTATAGGGCACGGCGGGCTTGATCTCATACAGATCCGCCCCGCTCAGTCGGCTCAGGGTCCTGGCCACCCCGGCGGTGACGCCGCCGGCACTGAAATAGGCCACTGCTTTCTTGCTCATGGATCGTTCCTCCTGTTTTTTATAGGAACATCATAAAGCAAACTGCCCCCAAAAGCAACAAAAAAAGCGCCCAAAGCGGACGCAAAGCCAACAAATTCCCCACAAAAACGAAATGACCCTTGACTTCGGCTCTCTCACTGGCGCAAAGTCAAGGGTCATTTCTCTGAATTCTTGATATCTAACATCCTGGTTACCTCTCTTTCTGCAGTCTGTACCGTGTTTTCAGCTTCACACGGTTTCTTTTATCTGTACATCGGGTATCACCCTTTCTGACTATAATATAACACAGCTGCGGCCGTTTTGCAAAGGGGAATAGTACATGAATTTTATGCATCCAACTTGTATAAAACACAGAAATACGCCCCTGCGGATTGACACCCCGCCCCCCCGGTGATAAAATAAAATTATTGCGGGCCGTTTTTCGGCCCGGTTTTATTCCTCTGCACCGCTTCAACCAGGCCTTCCTCGCCGGCGCGAAGAAGCCCGTGGGCATCGCTGTGGCCGCCTCCCTGCCGGAAGCGTAATGCCTCTCTGAATTGAATAGAAAAAGCCCGGATTGTTCCGGGCTTTTTTATTTGACGAAACGGAGCAAAAGGTGTAGAATCTTCAAAAAACTGAAAGAATGAGGCTAAGCATGATAGAACAGCACGCAGAAAACATTTATTCCTTCCGCATCGTCCTGCCCAAAAACCCCCTGGGCTGGCTCAACTGCTATGGCATCAAGGGCGTCAACGGCGGCCGCGACCTGCTGATTGACTCCGGCTTCAATACGCCCCGCTGCCTTGCCGACCTGAAAAAGGGCATGGCAGAGCTGGATATGCACCCGGAGAACACCGATGTGTTCTTCACCCACGCCCACTTTGACCATCTGGGCAACGCCTCCAACCTCCAGGCCATGGGCTGCCGCCTGCTGATGGGGGAGCGGGAGTACGCCTTCTATCAGGAGGCCCCCTGGGTCACCCAGAAGGAGCGCAGCCGCAAGGACGGCATCCCTGACCGGCTCCGTGGCTCTCTGGATGTGAACAAGGGCTGCCCCGCCCCCGGCTTTACGGTGGAAACGGTGGAGGAAGGCCAGGTGCTGCGCTACGGCGGCCATGAACTGGAATGCATCCAGACCCCCGGCCATACCCCCGGCCACATCTGCCTGTATGACCGGCAGCGCAAGCTGATGTTCACCGGGGACAGCGTCCTCTTTGACATTACCCCCAACATCACCTACATCGAGGGCTACGACACCCTTACCGACTATCTGCACAGTCTGGAAAAGCTGGAGCGGTATGAGGTGGAGCTGGCCCTGCCCGCCCATAAGACCACCGGCGGCAAGACCTTCCTTGACCGGGTCCATGAGCTGCAGCGGCATCACGCCGCCCGGCTGGACGAGGCGGAGCAGGCGGTGCGGGCCTTGGGGGAGGCCACCGGCTTTGACGCCGCCGCCCGCATGACCTGGTCCATCAGGGCCAACAGCTGGGACGAATTTCCCGACAACCAGCAGTGGTTTGCCACCGCCGAGACCCTGGCTCACCTGGTCTGCCTGGAGACCAGGGGCCGCCTGAAAAACCGCATGGATGAAAACGGCATGTCCCTCTACAGCTGTGTTTGAGCCAGTCTGTCAAAAAACACACCGTGAGGAAGGGGAACGCCTTCTCAAGCCTTCCCCTGGAGGGGAAGGTGCCCAGTGCGCACACTGGGCGGATGAGGTGGAAATCCTGCGTTTTTGACGGAAGTTCCTGCTTTCTCCCAGTTTTTTATTTGCCACCTCATCAGTCGGCTTTGCCGCCAGCTTCCCCTCAAGGGGAAGCCTTTGACCGGCAGAATCCACTGTTATAGCATGTAAAACCAACTTTTTTGACAAGCGCAAGTCCCGATGCAAACGCATCGGGACTTGCTTTTTTTACATTATACAAACTTTTCCGCGATCCTTCTGGCCTCGTCCAGGGAGCAGCCGGCGGCCTCCGCCAGCGCTTTTAAATCCTCATACTCCGGCTTGGACCGCTCCACGCCGTAGCCCCGGGCTTTTTTCACCCCCACAGAACCGTAAGGCGTCTCCACGAAGCCCTTCTCCCGGCGGAGAATGTACCGGCGGCACAGGCTCTCCCGGATGCCCAGGGTGCTGGTGAGCCGGAACAGCAGCGCCAGCATCCGCTCCCTGTCTCCCGGCCGGCACAGCACCGTCAGCAGCAGGCCCGGCCGGCTTTTCTTCATGCCCACGCTCTGCCAGAAAGCGTCCAGCGCCCCGGCCTCCATCAGCCGCTCCAGCGCGTAGCCCACCGCCTCGCCGCTCATGTCGTCCACATTGCAGCACAGCTCCACCACGGTCTCGCCGCTCTCGCCCAGGCTGGCCCGCAGGCAGTTGGCCTGGGGGAAGTCCTTGCTGCCCATGCCGCAGCCCATGCGTTCCACCCGCAGCTCCGGCATGGGGCCGAAGTCCTTCACAAAGTGCCGCAGCAGCGCCGCCCCTGTGGGGGTGCACAGCTCGCCCCGAATTTCCCCCGTGTAGCAGGGGATGCCTTTCAGCAGCTCCGCCGTGGCCGGAGCGGGCACCGGCAGAATCCCGTGGGCGCAGCGCACCGTGCCGCTGCCCACATGCACCGCCGAAGCGCAGACCAGCTCCGGCTTCAATTCATGCATCAGCAGACACACCGTGACAATGTCCACAATGGCGTCCAGCTGCCCCACCTCGTGGAAGTGGATATCTTCCACCGGGCAGCCGTGCACCTTGCTCTCGGCCTGGGCCAGCAGCTGGTACACCGCCAGCGCGTCCTCCCGCACCGCCTCCGGCAGGGAACTTCCGGCAAGAATCGCTTCAATATCATGCAGATGATGGCCATGGTGCTGGTGGTGCTCCTGCTCCTCCTGCCCATGAACCAGCACCTCATAGTGCAGCCCCTGAATGCCGCACTTCTCCGCCGGCGCCAGCCGGACCTCCACCCCGGGCAGGCCCAGGCCGTTGACCTGCGCCAGCAGCGCTTCCGGCTCCGGCGACAGCTGGAACAGGGCGGCGGCCAGCATATCCCCGGCGGCGCCCATGGAAAGGTCAAAATACAGTGTTTTCATCTCAGTCTCCGTTTGCCCGCGGCTTGGGGTCAAGGCGCAGCTCATGGAACATGCCCCCCAGCAGCCCGCGGATGTTTTCCATATCCTTCTCAGCGTCGGCGTGCTGCCTCTCGTCAAATTGCAGCAGCGCCCCCCAGGGACGCAGCCGCACCCGGAAATTGCGGTAGCCCCGCCCGGCCAGCAGGCCCTCCGCTTGCTCCACCGTCTCCAGCATGGCCGTTGTAATGGCCGTGCCGCTGGGAATCCGGGTGGCGAGACAGGCGTAAGAGGGCTTGTCCGCCGTGAACAGCCCCGCCTGGGCCGACAGGCGGCGTACATCACACTTGCGCAGCCCCGCCTCCCGCAGGGGAGAGCGGACGCCCAGCTCCCGCAGGGCCTTCATGCCGGGCCGGTCATCCTCCGGGTCGGAGGCGTTGGTGCCGTCCATCACCAGGGGATAGCCCTCCTCCGCCGCAACGGCCAGCAGCCGGGTGAACAGCGCCCGCTTGCAGTGGTAGCAGCGGTCCGGCGGGTTGGCGGCGATCTCCGGCCGGGCCAGCACGTCGCAGTCCAGCACCCGCAGCCGCAGCCCCAGCTGGGCGCAGAGCCGCTCCGCGTCCTTAAGCTCGAACCGGGGCTGAAAGGCGGAGCGGACAAAATAGGGCTGCACCGCCGCCCCCGCCTGGACGGCGGCCCACAGCAGATAGGCGGAGTCGGTGCCGCCGGAAAAGGCCAGCGCCGCCTTTGGATTGGCCTCGAAAAATTCCTTCAATGTCATGGCTTTTGCTTCATATGGTTGATGATGTTGGCCAGATACCCCGCGCCGAAGCCGTTGTCGATGTTCACCACCGACACCCCGCTGGCGCAGGTGTTCAGCATACTCAGCAGCGCCGCGATCCCCCCCAGGGAAGCGCCGTAGCCCACGCTGGTGGGCACGGCGATCACCGGCGCGTCCGCCAGCCCGCCGATCACCGAGGGCAGCGCCCCCTCCATTCCCGCCACCGCGATGATGCAGCGGGCGCTCATGATCGGCTCCAGATTGTGCAGCAGCCGGTGCACGCCGGACACGCCCACGTCGTACAGCCTGATCACCTCATTGCCCAGGGCCTGGGCCGTGACGGCCGCCTCCTCCGCCACCGGGATATCGCTGGTGCCGCCGGTAGCCACCACGATGTGGCCGTCCCCGTCCGGCTCCGGCAGCCGGCCGATGATGCCCAGCCGGCCCAGCTGGTTGTATTCCAGGGGGTGGACCTGAGAAATGGCCGCTGCCGCCCCCTCGTCGATGCGGGTGATCAGGATGGTCTCCTGCCCCCGCTCTTGCATGGCGGCGGCGATTTTGATGATCTGCTCCGGGGTCTTGCCCGCGCCGTAGATCACCTCCGCCACGCCCTGGCGCAGCTCCCGGTGATGGTCCACCTTGGCAAAGCCCAGGTCCTGAAAGGGCTCCATTTTCAGCTTCGTCATGGCCTCCGCCGGCTCCATGCTGCCGGCCTTCACCTGTTCCAGAATATGCAGAATATCCGATTGGCTCATATCGCACCTCACAATATCAGAATGTCAAAAAAGCCGGTTTCAAAGGAAGGCTCCCTTGTGTAAAGGGAGCTGTCAGCGAAGCTGACTGAGGGATTGCTTTCTGAAATGTTCCAGACGCGCAGTTACATCTTGAAAATAACAGGCTTTTCATTTACAACCCCTCCGGCAAAAATCACAGATTTTCGCCACCTCCCCTTACACAGGGGAGGCTTTGGTCGATTCTTTGACAGTCTCAGTTTAATATAACTCGGCCTTTCCGTCAATAGAGAAGCCTGCGGACAGGAAGAAAGGGAACAGCAAAAAAGTCGTATCCAAATAGGACAAAATACTTGTACATTTTTGCTGAAAACGGGAATGGTTTATCTCACATTTTTTGCTCTTGCAATTTGGGAAAAGCAGGAGTATAATGACCATACAACGTCGGGATATGCCCCAAAAACTTCCAAATTTGGTATTTTTTGGCAACAATTTATGTCAACTCCCGCACTCCCCGCCGGTGGCTGCCGGTGGAACAAAAATGATACATAAATCGGCAAAATGCATGGATAAGTGAAAATCTTATCCCTTTCTTACGTAAAAAGGATAGGCCTGTGAAGTGCTTTCCTGCCGGCGGCGTGCCGCGGCGGGGAAGATAGGGAGGTCTGCCTTTTCTGCGTACAATTTTAAGGCAGACAAGGAAACCACAATGAAGAAGCTCTGGAACATTTTCACAAGCGCCCTTGTTGTGCTGGCGGTGCTGTTGGCCCTGCTGCTGGTGGGGGCCCGGCTGGTGGGCCTGCAGGTGTTCACGGTTTTGTCCGGCTCCATGGAACCCACCTATCACACCGGCTCCCTGATCTATGTGAAAAAGGTGGATGCCACCAAGCTCAGTGAGGGCACGGTCATCACCTTCATGCTGGACGAGGATACCATCGCCACCCACCGTATCGTGGGCGTCGTCCCCGATGAGGATGATCCTTCCGTCATCCGTTACCGCACCAAGGGAGACGCCAATGAGAATGAGGATGGCGGCCTGGTCCATTATAAAAACGTCGTCGGCACCCCTGTTTTTACGATACCCAAACTGGGTTACCTTGCCAATTATATCCAGCATCCCCCCGGCACCTATGTGGCCATCTCCGTTGGGGCATTGATTCTTTTGCTCATGTTCCTGCCGGAGCTGCTGGGGATGCTCACCGGGGATGAAAAGAAACAAGCCCCCGCTGCCCCCAATCGAAGCCCAGCGAAGCGGGTTCGATTGGGAAAGGAAGAAGGAAGGAGCGAAGTGCAGCTTTCCTCGTCAGAGGGAAGCGAAATGAAGCGAGTTTCTTCTGACGCAGAAAAACGCCGCCGGTCCAAAAAGAAAGCGGCGCCCCAGCCCCCGGTCAGGGAGCCCGCTTCCAGAACCCCCGCTGCCCCCAATCGAAGCCCAGACCCAAGCCTTCCCCTTGAGGGGAAGGTGCCCAGTGCGCACACTGGGCGGATGAGGTGGGAATCCCCCCGCATTGCTCGTCCGCAAAATGAAGCGAGTTCCCCGCTCCCCCAAAACCGTCCCGAAGCCCAGCAAAGCGGGCTTGAGACGGAGAGAAAGAAGAGGGTTTCTTCTGCCACTGAAAGCAGCGAGGTGCCGCTTCCCCCGCCGGAGAAAAAGACTGTGAAGCGAGTTTCTTCTGCCGCCGGCTCCCACGCCGCCGCGTCTACCGCCAAGTCCCCCAAACGCAAGGGCGGCGCCCACTGCGCCAAATAGCTTTCACTTATTCACTATTCACTATTCACTCCCCCCCCCGTTACCCCAATCGAAGCCCAGCGAAGCGGGTTCGATTGGGAAAGGAAGAAGGAAGGAGCGGATATGCAGTTTTCCCGGCTCTTACGCAAACCGGGGAAACGAAATGCAGCGAGTTTCTTCTGACGCGGGAAGGTGCCCAGTGCGCACACTGGGCGGATGAGGTGGAAATCCCCCCGCATCGTAGGGGCGAGCATCGCTCGTCCGCAAAATGAAGCGAGTTTCCCGCTCCCCTCAAAACCGTCTCAAAGCCCAGCGAAGTACCCGCAAGGGGCACGCCGCATCCGTAAGGCGGCGAAGCCGCCAACGGCTGCGCGGCGGGTTTAAGACGGAAAGGAAGAAGGAAGGAGCGGAGTGCAGTTTTCCCGGCTCTTACGCAAACCGGGGAAAGGTCATGAAGCGAGTTTCTTCTGACGTGGCGAGCATTGCTCGTCCGCGAATCCCATTCTGGTAGCGAAAAGGCCCCCGGCCTTTCCTATATATTATTATTTATTTATTTTAAGGAGGAACCCCCAAATGAAAAAGACCCTGACAGTTCTGCTGGCCCTGGTTCTGGTCATCGCAATGTCTGTCGCCGGCACCATGGCTTACCTGACCTCTACTACCGACACCGTGACCAACAGCTTCACCGTCGGTAATGTTGCCATTACCCTGGACGAGGCACAGGTTGATGTGTATGGTAAAGCTGTTACCCCTGCTGCCCGCGTGAAGGAAAACACCTACAAGCTCATCCCTGGCCACGAGTACACCAAGGACCCCACTGTCCATGTTGCTGCTGGTAGCGAGGATTGCTGGCTGTTTGTCCAGGTCGTGAACGGTATTTCCGAGCTTGAAGCTGCTACCGTGGCTGATGGGTACAAGACCATTGCTGACCAGATGACTGCCCATGGATGGACTGCCGTTACGGGTGCTACCAACGTATATGCCTACAGCGATAAAGTAAGCGCTGGAACCGATGTTCACGTTTTCGACCAGTTCAAAATTCGCGGTGACGCTGATGTAAGTACTGTTACTGCAAACACCCAGATCACCATCAAAGCTTACGCTGTTCAGGCCGACACCTTTGACACCGCCGCTGCTGCATGGGCAGCTGCCCCCTGCGATTTCACCTGATTCCCCCTGTTAAATAAGGCATAGCCCTATTTATAATAAGTACATAAGAAAAAGAAGAAGGAGAAAAGACCAATGAAGAAGAAAATCACCGCAATCGCTCTGGTGGTTTGCCTCGTCGCCGTTGCCATCGTTGGCGGCTCCCTGGCCTACTTCACCGACACCGAAGAAGCCACCAACACCTTTGAAGTCGGCAACGTTGACATCACCCTGACCGAGCCCAACTGGGATGCAGCCTTAAAAGAGGATGCAAAAGCAGCAACCCTGATTCCGGGCCGTGTAATTGCAAAAGACCCGACCATCACCGTGGAAGCAACCAGCCAGCGCGCCTACACCTTTATGAAGGTACAGCTGTCTGCTGATTTTGTGGACCTTCTTACTAAATACGCAACGGCTCAGAAAATTGACCTGAACACTGAAGCCGGTCAGAAAGCCCTGATTGCCGCATGGTTTAGCAGCACGGTTCAACCCAAGATCATGAAACTGGACCCGACGGACAATTCTGTCATCCTGGGCGTTCTGAGCCCCAAGAATCCCGGCGACACTGTTACCTATTTTGACGCGGTTACCGTTCCTGACGATGTGGATGGCGATATGATTAGCCCGAACGGCGTATACAAGATTTACATCACCGCATATGCAATTCAGGCAGAGGGCTTTGAAGGCCAGAATGGAAGTAAAGATGCAGACCGTCAGGCTGCTTTTGATGCTCTGTTCCCCGCCCCCACCACTCCCTGATCCCACCCCTTTAACCCAATAACCCCTATCCCTGCCCCCCCAAAAGGGGGCAGGGCATAGAAGAATATCCGTTTTTCGCCCGGATATTGTTCTATGCCCTGTCCTTTTAAGAAAGTTTACATAACCCCTATTTCGTGAAAATCCGGGCGACGGCCCGTTTTCAAATACTGCAAACACCCCCGCTGTCGCGACAAAACTGCAGATTGCCGCGACGAGAGAAAGGAGAACCCATGAAGTCAATGAAGAAGTGGAAAATTGTTGCTCTGTGCACGGTGCTGGCCTGCCTGTCCATCGTTGCCTCCGGCACGCTGGCCTACTTCACCGCCCAGGAGACGGCCCATAACGTCATCACCTCCGGCGGCGTCGATATCCAGCTGCATGAGTTTTCGGATAACGGCGGCGACGGCCTGACGCCCTGGGAGGACGTGGACGGCGTCATGCCCGGCGCGGAGATCAGCAAGATCGTCACCGTGGAGAACACCGGCGCCTCTGCGGCCTGGGTCCGCGTCAAGGTGGACAAGACCATCATCCTGGCCAATCAGGACAAGGGCAACCCCGAGGTCATGGAGCTGGACATCAATGACACCTTCTGGACCGAGGATGACGGGTATTATTACTACAACGATCCCCTCGCGCCCGGTGAGGCTACCAACGTCCCCCTGTTCACCACCGTCACCTTTGCCCCCGAGATGGGCAATGAGTACCAGAATTGCACCGCCCGCATCGACGTCAAGGCCGACGCCGTTCAGTTTG
The DNA here is from genome assembly GCA_051866745.1 of Candidatus Limivicinus sp. Taxonomy (GTDB): domain Bacteria; phylum Bacillota; class Clostridia; order Oscillospirales; family Oscillospiraceae; genus Limivicinus. The sequence continues at coordinate 10,436 of JBJDXQ010000019.1, forward strand.
CCAACAATGCTGATGGCGAAACGGACACCGTTCTTGACGCCACCGGCTGGCCCGCATAAGGAGGAAGCAGCATGAAGAAACGTTCTGACAAATTCATAGCCCTGCTTCTCTGCGCCTTCATGGCTTTCAGCCTGATTGCCGCAGCAGCGGACGTGACCCCGGAGCCTTGCGCCGAGTGCGGCGCCGCCGAGGGCCACAGCGAGGGCTGCTCTCAGTATGTGGCCCCTGTCGACCCGGCGCCCAGCACTGACCCGGAGACCTGCGCCGAGTGCGGTTACACCGAGGGCCATAGCGACACCTGCTCCCAGTATGTGGCCCCCGTCGACCCGGAGACCCCCACTGACCCGGAGCCTGCGCCCGATCCCGAGCCCACTCCTGCGCCCACCCCGGAACCCACCCCTGTCGTGACCCAGGAACCCCAGGAGGAGGAGACGGGCACCGACGTGACACTGGATTACATCAGCCTGAATGGCGATGCTGCCGGCATGAACTTCACCGTGGACGGTATGCTTCCCGTGAACGGCAAGCTGCAGGTGAAGGCCATCGACGTCTCCTGCAATGATTACATCGTTGGCAATTATCTCAGCGATGTTGAACTGCCCCAGGGCGTAGCCATGGCCTTTGAGCTCAGCATCCTCGTTGTCGAGGAGCAGGACGGCGTGGAACAGAAGACCCCCTATGTGCCCACCGCCGCCAATGAGCTCCACGTCTCCGTCAGCGGCAGCAAGGAGGATTGCTTCAGCGCCCTGGCCGCCTATCATCTGCCCGGCGTCACCGCCAAGCAGGTGGAGACCGTGGTCAGCGCCCTTGCCGAAGGGGAAGTCAGCGCCGAGGAACTGCCCGCTGCCCAGCCCGCCGCGCTGGATGCCGACGGCAACCCCCTTCGCTACTATAACCAGATGAACGTGGAAGCCTATCCCAACAACGGCAAGAAGATTTTCACCTTCAAAGCCGACGGCCTCTCTGTTTTCTACCTGGTGGCCGAGGTCGGCTCTGACCATGTGGACGGCTGCCCCGGCGAGGGCTGCACCGATGCCTCCTGCCCCTGCCAGTGCCACAGCCTCTATGCCCGCCTCATGGCCTGCACCAGCATCGAGGAACTTGACGCCCTGCTGGACGCAGCCACAGAGGAAGAACTCTCCGCCCTGACCGAGAACCAGCTCCGGCAGGTCAATACTCTTGCTAAATCTCTGATGCCGGAACCCCTGCCCCCGGTGGTTCTGGAAGAATCGGAAGATGAGCCTGTGACCAGTGAGATCGTCTATCCCACCAAAAACTTCGCCTGGGTCGCCCCCTTCGGCAGCCCGGTGGCCGGTTAAGAAAGGAGGCAAAGCATGAAGAAAAATAGGATCCTTTCCTCCCTCCTTTGCCTCTCCCTTGCTGCCGGCCTCTTGATCCCCGGCCTCCCCGCCTACGCTGAGGGAGAAGGGGAGAGCGGCAGCAGCAGCGGCATGAAGCTCAGCAAGACCGCCAAGGCCAACGGTGACGGCACCTATACCATCACCCTGGAAGCCTATGCCACCGGCCAGAAGGTCATCAGCCAGGTAGACAAGGACGTCCCCACCGACATCGTCCTGGTGCTGGACCAGTCCGGCTCCATGTCGCAAAATATGAATACATATGACTTCCGGGAGTATACAAACAAGAGCAACAGAGATTATTATGACCTTAGGCATAACAATAACGGTAATAATGGCAACCTGTACTACAAGCTTAAGGACGGCAGCTATGCCACTGTTTCTGTGACGAGAACCCAGGGTGAGAGCACCAACAATTATACGCAGTGTCCCTCTGACTGGAAAAACTACACATCTTCAAATAGAGATGATGACTACTGGAAATATTCCAACAATCTATATGTCAAGGTTGGGGATGAATATCAGAAAGTTACCCTAACCAGTCAATATAAACGATTAGGCTTTGGTGACTGGGACTATGTATACACCTACACCTTTCCTGATGAATCTACCTTCGTCAGTGAACGAAGTGCTACCAGCCCTGGAGACTTCGGCGGAAAGGGACCGCTGTATTATCCCACCGAGACTGCTGGTGAATACACCTACACCTACACCTGCACCGATGCAGAGGGCAACACCATCAACATCGGTACTTCCACTGGAGCCAATACTGTTCCCACAGGGTTTACCCTCTATGAGCGGTATGTTACTGGCACTATGACTCGCTTGGCTGCCCTGCAATCCGCCGTAACCACATTTGCTGATAGTGTTGCTACAAAAGCAAAGGGCGCTGATGGTGTTCTTGGAACTGAGGACGATATAGACCATCGCATTGCCGTGGTTGGCTTTGCAACAGGCAATTATTCAAACAACAGTGATTACCCCACCTATGAAAACACTGAGCTTTTTATTGGCTCAAACCAGTATAACTACAGCGTAAATGCCAGCAGCTATTATAATCAGGCATTCCAGGATATGAGTACCCAGGCGGGCTATGATAATGTGATAGCTTCCAAGAATGCTTTGGCAGCAAGGGGCGCAACTTATACCAATTACGGCCTTATGATGGCCAACGGCATTTTAACTAACAACCCTGTCCCGGAAGGTGAGAAGCGCAACCGCGTTATCATTGTCTTTACAGATGGCGTACCCGGCTACAGCAGCTATGATTCCGACGTTGCAAGTTCCGCCATCACTGAGGCGAATACGAGCAGAAATTCGGGCGCCAATGTCTACGCCGTGGGCATTTTCGAGGGTGCCGATGCGACCAGCGCAGGTAACCAGAACGGAAATGATACGCAGAAAGCCAACTGGTTCATGCAGAACCTGTCCGACAACAAGGGCACGCCCCGGACCCCCAGCTATTACCTGTCTGCTGCTGATGCCGGCACCCTGAACAGCATCTTCAAGCAGATCTCTGACAACATTGAGTCCGGCGGAACCACCACCACCCTGAATCAAAGCGCCGTCATCAAGGACATCATCTCCCCGGCCTTTGCCCTGCCCGCAGAGGCCACCGCCAGCCACATTACGCTGGAGACCTACAAGTGCACCGGCAAGAGCGGCAATGCCTATATCTGGGACAAGAATACCGACGCCATGGGCGCAACTGCCGCTGTGAACGGCGATCAGGTCAGCGTCACCGGCTTTGACTTCGCTGATAACTATGTGGGCACCGTCACCGAGAATGGGAACACCACATACCGCGGCAATAAGCTGGTCATCAGCTTCACCGTTTCCCCCAAGGACGGCTTCCTGGGCGGCAATAATGTTTACACCAATACCAGCGCCGGCGTCTACGAGAACGACAAAGCAGACACTCCCGTTCTCGAGTTTAACCGCCCCCAGGTCAACGTCCCCATCGATCCTGTGACCGTCACTGCCGTAGACAAGGATGTTTACCTCCTCAGTGATGTTAAACTGGATGCCCTGAAAAATGGCGCCACCGTCAAGGTGGGCGATGTGTCCCTTGACCTCTCCAAGGAAAACTATGGTCTGGAATCCTGGCAGAACGAGTATGTGGACATCACCGTTGAGATCACAGACGCGAACGGTACCGAGGTTACCACGCCCCTGTCCGAACTGAAGGACGACACCACCTACACCATCACCGTCACCGTCACCCCCAAGTCCAATGGTGAAGGTGCCAGCGGTACAGTTGCCACCGAAAAATCCGGCAACGATAAAGCCGACATCAACGTCTACAAGCCGGAGCTGACCTATAAGGACAGCGAAGTGTTCTATGGCGATCCCGTTCCCACCGACTTCAATACCAACAACCGCACCGATACCAAGTGGAAGCACGGTAATGACGTGGCCACCGCTGACATGGGCACTGCTCCTGCCCTGAGCGTCACCTATACGCCCGAGGCCTCCAAGATTTCTGACGGCAAGATCAACAGCACCCAGGACATTCAGGTTGCAGCCACCGTCAAGATCGGTAGTGAAGACGTGACCACTTACACCATCTTTGTCCACACCCCCTGCGACCCCGCTTGCGGCTGGAATGAGACGGTAACGCCCAATGGCAACCCTGCCTTCCTGCTCCACGTCAAGACCGCGTCCCTTACCATCTACAAGAGGGGCGATGTCACAGCAAATGAGGGCTTTATCTTCAAAGTCACCTGCCCCGATGGAAGTATCATTACTGTTTCTGCCCCGGGTGGTGGAGAAGTCACCATCACCGGCCTGCCTTCGGGTACATACGCCGTCACCGAGGATACCGACTGGTCCTGGCGCTATAAGAATGGCGTAAGCATTCCTAACAGCTCTGTTACCCTGACAAAGGATAGCCCCAAGGCCAGTGTTACAGTGACCAACACCAAGACCAATGAATACCTGCTGGACGGCAACGATTATAAGCAGAACAACTCCGTGCCGTCCGCCGCCGCTAACTGAGAAAGGGGGAACGCAAGATGTATCAAGGCAAACATTCCACATCCGGCTCCCCGCGTGCTGACCGCCCTGCGGCTTCCCGCAGGGCAGGCGGCAGCAAAAAGCCCCTCACCCTGTTCGTTGCCCTCGTCCTGCTCCTGACCCTGGCCGTCGGCGGCTCCCTGGCCTGGCTGGTCTCCAACGATAACGTGACCAACTCCATGGTCCCCGGCCAGGTGCCCATCACAATTCACGAGCAATTCGATGGAACCACAAAGAGTGACGTCTATGTGACCAATGACGGCAATATCCAGGCCTTTATCCGCGTCGCCATCATTGCCAACGCGGTGGATGAACAGGGCAATGTCACCACTGGCACCGCGCCTGTTTACAACGTGAATACCAGTAAATGGACGCAGATCGGCAACTATTATTACTACAACGGTATTGTTGAGCCGAAGGGAAAAACAGATGCTCTTTTCACTGACTCTGTAGAAGTTAATGGCGAAATCAACATCCTGGCCGAGTCCATTCAGGTTCTCGGCGGCATAACCAGCGACGGAAGCGCCAGTGTCGACGCCTGGAAAGCCAGCTTCGACAGTTCAACCGCAACCTGGACCAAGACAGAATAAGGAGGTACGGAAATGAAAAAAACTTGCAAAACCATTGCCTCCCTTGTCATGATGCTGGTGCTGCTCCTGGGCATCGGCGCCCCCGCCTATGCGCTTGACGGTAACGTCACCTACGAGGGCGGCGCGGAGAAATTCGTCTTTACCCCCGGCAGCTACTATACCGATACCGACCTTTTTGACGGCTTCAAGAACGTCATGCCCGGCGACGAGCTGACCCAGACCATCCAGGTCAAAAACGGCTTCTTCGGCACCGGCAGCGTCAACATCTATCTCCGCGCCGTGGCCCATGATGAGGTAGACAACCCCCTGACCTACAGCGAGAGCTTTGAGGACCTGGCCGGCAAGGATCAGGCCGGCATTCCCGGTCAGCGGGATGAGACCGTGGCCACCATGAGCGACTTCCTCAGCCAGCTCAGTATGCAGGTCTATAAGCAGGACGGCACTTGCATCTTCTCCGGCAGCCCCAATGAGCTGGACGGCTTGAAGAACAACGTCCTCCTGGCCAACGTTCCCCGCGGCAAGAGCATCACCCTCACCGTCGTGCTGGGTGTTCCCACTACTATGGGCAACGACTTCGCCAACCGTGTGGGCGAGGTGGACTGGGTCTTTACCGCCGAGGAGCTGGATCCCCAGGGCAACCCCAAGACCGGCGATACCAGCAACCTGACCCTCTGGATCGTTGTTATGGTGGTCTGCCTGGCCGCCATCGCTGTGGTGGCCTTCCTGGTGCTGAAAAAGAAGAAAAAGTAAGCCCTAGCCTTTTTCACACCTACGCACATAATCAAATCCCAACAGGGGGAGCCTTTGGCTCCCCCTGTTGCTGCACCTGTCAGAGAAGCAGGTTTCAAAGGCTCCCTTGTGTAAAGGGAGCTGTCAGCGAAGCTGACTGAGGGATTGTTTTGTAAAGTGTTCCAGATTTTTAATCGCATCATGAAAATAGCGACCTTTTCATTTACAACCCCTCCGGCAAAAATCACAGATTTTTGCCACCTCCCCTTGCACAGGGGCGGCTTTGACAGTTTCCTTGACAAGCTGCGAGGAAGAATACCGCCTTCTCATGCCTTCCCCTTGAGGGGAAGGTGCCCAGTGCGCACACTGGGCGGATGAGGTGGCATTGACACCCCTTCCCAAGGGGAGCCTGATCATGCCTCCCTCTGACGAGGGAGGTGGCAAAAATCTCTGATTTTTGACGGAGGGAGAGAAAATGTTAGCCTTTTTGATCTGACTGTCATGAATCTCTCCCTCAGTCAGCTTCGCTGACAGCTCCCTCGTCAGAGGGAGCCAGGGGCTGCCATTGGCCCCTTGTATCCATCAATTTCTGCCGCCCCAAATTTCTCCAAAATTTTTTAGAGAAAAAGAAAAAAAGGCTTGACTTTTCTCTGCTCGTCTGGTAATATACATCTTGCTTGTGAGTCACAGTGAAACAAACCGGCCCCAAGCGGAAAATTGTATAAGAAATACTCAGCGCGCCTCTTTAACATATATGGGGGTATAGCTCAGCTGGGAGAGCGCTTGAATGGCATTCAAGAGGTCAGCGGTTCGATCCCGCTTATCTCCACCACAGATGGTGCGCTGAGTATTCTTTTGATATAGAGCTTGCTTCCGTATTGAAGCAGGTTTATTTTTTTGAATGCCCATGACAAACACCCCGGGACGCTGTGAACTGCTCCCCGTCAAGTAGACAGTGAAATAATTAAAGGAAAATTCACAGCG
>JBJDXQ010000020.1:0-66462 GCA_051866745.1 Candidatus Limivicinus sp.
TTGGGTGTAGCTCGGCCTTTCGGCCTCGCTACCCCAACATTTATTATAGAACCAAAATAAATAGCAAAAAGGCTTGGGGAATTCATTTCCCCAGGCCTTTTATTCATATTTTTTTGCGGCGATATACATGGGTACAAACAGACCCATCAGGAAGAGAAGGAGGATACCCTGAACTACAAAGACCGATTGCAGCAGATGGGGAAACCAAATCTTGAGGATCAGGTTGATCAAACCAAGAACGATTCCGCCGCCGCAGCACCAGAGCCTGGTAGCATGGAGGATGTGAGGCCAGTTGCTGTTGTTGATGCTGACACCGGGCAGGTTCATCCGAATAGGTCCGTCACTGAAGGCGTTGATCCGATTTTCGTCATAGTAATTGGGTAGCCGGTCTTTGGCGAAAAAGGTAAAATACAGGCCAAAAAAGAAACACAGGAGGATAAGCGTCAGTCCGCCGGGAAAAAAGAAAACTTCGCTGTGGCTGATGAATTGCGCCGCCAGGATAAGGGAGAGGGCAAATCCCCAGCAGAGGAAGAAAATAAAAATGCGTTTTTTTCGGTTTTGTTTTTGCTTTTCCACCCTGTCGCCGGAGAAGGAGATGGCCTTCTGCACAAGCTCTTCCACCTGTTCCCGGTCCGGCTGCTCCTCCGCTTCCATTCGTCGCCCTTCCAAAAGCTCCGTCACCGTTACACCCAGCACTTCTGCCAAAGACAGCAGGAGGGATACATCCGGTATGCTTAGCCCACGCTCCCATTTGGAGACAGCCTTATCCGAAACGAAAAGCAGCTCTGCCAGTTGTTTTTGTGTGTAGCTTTTTTCTTTCCGCAATTGGGTGATAAACTGTCCAAGCTGTTCCTTATCAATCTCGTGCATGGTACCGCCCGCTTTCCTTTATGATGCTTTCATGATACCCGAAGCGCCGGGAAAAGGCAACCGACCAGCGGTAGAATGAGTAAAAGCCCTGGGGTACAGGGCTTTCAGGCTGCGTTATTCTTAAAACAAAAAATTCAGTATCACCAGCAGCAGGGCGCCGGGGATGCCGAAGCATCCGGCGATAAGGGTGTTTACCAGGTTGATTTCGACAGAGAAATCGAAAAAGCCGCTGATGATGTTCACAACAATCAGCAGCAGAAAGCCGCACAGGGCGTTGAGCAGCAGCTTGAACACCAGCCGCACAGGGGCGGCCAGAATCTTCACCAGGATCACCACGGACAGCACAGCGGCAGCCAGAATAAGCAGAACAGAGATGGTTTCCATAGCGGTTCCTTTCAAATTTTACAGGCAAAAACTGCCTGATTATATTTTGCGCGGGTGCAGATAATAGAAACAGACAAGGCCCCGGCCGGCAAGAGAGAGAAACCGGCAGATGGTGCGCCATATGGTATATATGGATACATCTAAAACGGGAAATTGTCAAGCGGTGCGAGAGTTTTCCCGTAAAAAGAAAATATCGGCCGCGGGGCGGACTGCCGTATGGCAGTCCGCCTTCTGCATTTCTTATAGCACATTATATGGAAAAAAGAGAAGTATATCAATATGTTTTTTGTTAAATCGGCCATCGACGGCATGGTCTTGAATTCTACAGGATTTGTGTTATAATATATTGATTAAAATAGGATGGTTATGCACTAGATGTAGTATTTGAAAGGTTTTAGCATATATGAGTAGCAGCACACAGTACGGAAACGACAGCATATCCCAGCTGAAAGGGGCGGACCGGGTCAGAAAGCGGCCGGGGGTTATCTTCGGCTCTGACGGTTTGGACGGATGTGAGCATGCCGTTTTTGAAATTCTCTCCAACGCCATTGACGAGGCCAGAGAGGGGCATGGCGACCTGATCACCCTCACCTATTATGCGGATCACTCCATCGAGGTGGAGGACTTTGGCCGCGGCTGCCCGGTGGACTGGAACGCCAATGAGAAGCGCTATAACTGGGAGCTGGTATTCTGCGAGCTGTATGCCGGCGGTAAGTACCAGAATACCGACGGCGGGGACTATGAATATTCCCTGGGTCTCAACGGCCTGGGCTCCTGCGCCACCCAGTATGCCTCCGAGTATATGGACGTCACTGTCCGCCGGGACGGCAATAAGTATACGCTCCACTTCAAAAAAGGCAAGGTCTGCGGAAAAAAGGGCCAGGAGCTGATCGTGGAACCTGCTGACCGAAAAAAGACCGGCACCACCATCCGCTGGAAGCCGGATCTGGAAGTATTCACCGATATTGCCATTCCCGATGAATATTTTGACGATGTGCTCCACCGCCAGGCGGTGGTGAACGCGGGGGTCACCTTCCGGCTGCGGCTGGAAAAGAACGGTAAGTTCGAGGTTCGGGACTACTGCTATGAAAACGGCATCATGGACTATGTGCGGGAGCTGGCAGGGGAGAAGCCCCTGACGGAGCCGGAGTTCATCACGGCCGAGCGAAAGGGCCGGGACCGGGAGGATAAGCCGGAATACAAGGTGAAGCTCTCCGCCGCCTTCTGCTTCTCCAAGGATGCCAGCGTTCTGGAATACTACCACAACTCCTCCTGGCTGGAAAACGGCGGCGCGCCGGATAAGGCGGCCAGAAGCGCCTTTGTTTCTGCCATTGATGCCTACATAAAACAGATAGGCAAATACCAGAAAAATGAATCCGCCATCAAATTCCAGGATATTCAGGACTGCCTGGTGCTGGTGACCAACTGCTTCTCCACCCAGACCTCTTATGAGAACCAGACCAAGAAGGCCATCAATAACCGTTTCATCCAGCAGGCCATGACGGAGTTTTTCAAGACCAACCTGGAAATCTACTTCATTGAGAACAAACCGGAGGCAGACCGGATTGCCGAGCAGGTGCTGATCAACAAGCGCAGCCGGGAGACGGCGGAGCGGGCCCGCCAGGGCATGAAGAAAAAGCTGTCCGGCAGCATCGATATTGCCAACCGGGTGCAGAAGTTTGTGGACTGCCGCAGCAAGGAGATCGATAAACGGGAAATCTACATCGTGGAGGGCGACTCTGCCCTGGGCGCCTGTAAGCTGTCCCGGGATGCGGAATTCCAGGGCATTATGCCGGTGCGGGGCAAGATTCTCAACTGCCTGAAGGCGGACTATGTGCGTATCTTCAAGAGCGATGTAATCACCGATCTGATCAAGGTGCTGGGCTGCGGCGTGGAGGTAAAGGACAAGCACACCAAGGACCTGTCCAGCTTTGACCTGAACAACCTGCGCTGGAACAAAGTCATCATCTGCACCGACGCCGACGTGGACGGATTCCAGATCCGCACCCTGATTCTCACCATGCTCTACCGCCTGGTGCCCACGCTGATCAACGAGGGCTATGTATATATTGCCGAGTCCCCCCTGTATGAGATCGAGAGCAAGGGCAAGACCTACTTCGCCTATTCCGACCGGGAGAAAGCGGAGATTGTGGAGAGTCTGAAGGGCGCCAAGGCCAGCATCAACCGCAGCAAGGGTCTGGGCGAGAACGACCCGGACATGATGTGGATGACCACCATGAACCCGGAGACCCGGCGGCTCATCAAGGTGATGCCGGAGGACGCGGAGCGGATGGCCCAGGTCTTTGACCTGCTGCTGGGTGATAATCTGGACGGAAGAAAGAACCATATTGCCGAGTTCGGGTACAAGTATCTGGACATGGCGGATATATCCTGAAAAACAGAGAGGGAAGAATTATGAACAAGTATGAAAACGATTTTGTCTACGGCCGGGACCGGCTCAAGAAACTGCTGATTTTCACCGCCATCGGCTGTGCCCTCAGCTTCTTTATGCCCCGCTATTCCTATGTTCAGGTGGCCTTTATGTGCATGACCTGCGTGCTGTTTGCCACGGCGCTGGTGTGCATCTTTAAGTACTGCCGCTGCCCCAACTGCGGCAAGGTCATCTTCTTCGGCGTGCTGGCGGTGAAGTCCTGCCCCCGCTGCCACCGCAATCTTGTCACCGGCAAGAAGATGAAAAAACAGTAAATCCAGATAAGCGAGTTTTAAAATGGCTAAGAAGAAAACCCAGGAAAAGAAGAATTACGACAATCCCAATGTGGTGGGCCTGCGGGCCGAGGTGCTGGAGCAGCCCATCACCGAAACCCTGGAGACCAACTACATGCCCTATGCCATGAGCGTCATTGTCTCCCGGGCCATCCCGGAGATTGACGGCTTCAAGCCCTCCCATCGTAAGCTGCTGTACACCATGTTCAAGATGGGCCTTTTGACCGGCGGGCGCACCAAGAGCGCCAATATCGTGGGCCAGACCATGAAGCTGAACCCCCATGGCGACGCGGCCATTTATGAGACGATGGTACGTCTTTCCGCAGGCTATCAGGCCCTGCTGATGCCTTTTGTGGACTCCAAGGGCAACTTCGGCAAGGTCTATTCCCGGGATATGTCCTATGCCGCCTCCCGTTATACCGAGGCCAAGCTCTCCGCCATCTGCGGCGAGGTGTTCCGGGACATTGACAAGGACACGGTGGACTTCGTGGATAACTATGACGGCAGCATGAAGGAGCCCTGCCTGCTGCCCACTGCCTTTCCCAATGTGCTGGTCTCCGCCAACATGGGCATTGCCGTGGGCATGGCCAGCCAGATCTGCGGCTTTAACCTGGGCGAGGTCTGCGAGACTACCATCAATTATCTCCGGGATCCGGAGCATGACCTGCTCTCCACCATGCCCGCGCCGGACTTTCCCACCGGCGGCGAGATCGTCTATGACCGGGCGGCCATGGAGAACATCTACCGTACCGGCCGGGGCAGCTTCAAGGTCCGCTCCCGCTGGCGCTATCTGCCCAAGGAAAACATTATAGAAATCTATGAGATCCCCTATACCACCACATCGGAAGCGATCATTGACAAGGTGGCGGAGCTGATCAAGGCCGGTAAAGTTCGGGAGATCAACGACATGCGGGACGAAACGGATCTTTCCGGCCTGAAGCTGGCCATCGACCTGAAGCGGGGCGTTGACCCGGATAAGCTGATGCAGAAGCTCTTCAAGCTCACCACCCTGCAGGATGCCTTCCCCTGCAACTTCAACATCCTGGTGGGCGGCAACCCAAGGGTCATGGGCGTGGGCGAGATTCTGGAGGAGTGGACGGCTTGGCGCATGGACTGCGTCCGCCGCCGGGTGTATTTTGACCTGGCAAAGAAGAAGGACAAGCTGCATCTGCTGAAAGGCCTGGAGCGCATCCTGCTGGATATTGACAAGGCCATTGCCATCATCCGGGAGACGGAGCTGGAGGCCGACGTGGTGCCCAACCTGATGATGGGTTTCGGCATTGACCAAATTCAGGCTGAATACGTGGCGGAGATCAAGCTGCGCAACATCAACCGGGAGTATATCCTCAAGCGCACCGACGAGACCAGCGATCTGGAGCAGCAGATCGAGGAGCTGGAAGGCATTCTCAATAACCGGCGTAAAATAAAAGGCATCATCATTGACGAGCTGAAGCAGATTCTCAAGAAGTTCCCCAGCCCCCGAAAGACCGGCATCGTCTACGCCGACGAGATCGAGGAATTCGACGAGGAGCAGCAGATTGAGGACTACAGCGTGACGCTGTTCCTGTCCAGGGAAGGCTACTTCAAGAAGATTACCGCCCAGTCCCTGCGCATGAGCAGCGAACAGAAGTATAAAGAGGGCGACGGTTTGCGCGTCAGCTTTGAAGCCAGCAACAGGGGGGAGTTGCTTTTTCTCACCGACCGGCAGCAGATTTATAAGGCCCGTGTCTCCGACTTTGAGGACTGCAAGGCCTCGGTACTGGGCGTGTATCTGCCCACCCGGCTGCAGCTGGACGAGGGCGAGAATATCATCAGCATGATTGACCCGGGGGACTATTCCCGGAATCTGCTGCTGATTTTTGAAAACGGCAAGGCAGCCAGGATCGATATGGCGGCCTATGAGACCAAGACCAACCGCCGCAAGCTGGTGAACGCCTACTCGGACAAGAGCCCGGTGGTTGCCGTCATGGTGATCGGGGAAGAAATGGACGTGGCCTGCTATGCCAGCGACGACAGGGTCCTGGTGTTCAACACTGCCCAGCTCCAGGTCAAGACCAGCCGCAGCACCCAGGGCGTTGCGGTGATGACGCTGAAAGCAAAGCGCACACTGGTGAAGGCCCTGCCGGTAAAGGACAGCGCGATCACAAATCTTGCCCGTTACCGGGTCAAAAACCTGCCCGGTGCCGGTGCGCTGCTCAAGAGCGAGGACCGGGTGGAACAACAGCTTTCCCTGATGGATGACTGATGAATATTCGGAGGACTTATGGACAGCATTAAAGCGCGAATGAAGAACAACGACGTTTTCCGTCGAGTTGTTCAGTATTTTGTCATTGTAATCGGCAGCGCTATTTACGCCGCGGGTTTCCAGTTCTTCATGTACCCCAATTCCATTGTTGCCGGCGGCGCGGTAGGCGTTGCCATGATCATCAACCGGCTGATCCCGGTGCCGGTGGGCGTCATGACCATCATCCTGAATATCCCGCTTTTCATTGTCGCCTGGCGGTATTTCGGCCTGGACTTTTTGATCAGCTCCCTGGTGGGCATGGCGGTCAGCTCCGTGTTTGTTGACCTTTTTGCCCTGTTCAACATCGTGCTGACCCATGATCCCATGCTGGCCAGCATCATCGGCGGCGTTATCAAGGGCTTCGGTCTGGGCGTGATCTACTACGTGGGCACCACCACCGGCGGTGTGGATATTGTGGCGAAGCTGCTGCGGATGAAGTACCCCCATATCAATCTGGGCACCTTGCTCATGCTGCTGGATGCGGCCATCATTGGGGCTTATGCCATTATCTTCCATATCTATGAGAGCGCTATGTATTCCGTCATCGCCATGTTTGTGGTCAGTAAGGTGATTGACCTGGTACTCTACGGCATTGACAATTCCTGCGTCTGCTACATCATCAGTGAGCGGAGCCAGGACATTTCCGACGAGATCATCTCCGGCCATATGCACCGGGGCGTCACCATTCTGGACGGCAGGGGCGCCTATTCCGGCAAAGAGAAGCAGGTCATCATGTGCGTCATCAAGCGCCAGCAGATCTCGGAGATCCGTCGCATTATCCGCAATATCGATGAGAACGCCTTCTTCATCGTCTCCGACGCCAAGAACGTATTCGGCAACGGCTTTGAAAGCATCAAGGACAACAACTGAGCGCCATGGAGGGCCAGGCATGGGCAGGAAGCTTTTCGCCTTTATATTGACAGCCGCAGCGGTATTGACGCTCTGCGGCTGTTCAGGCTGGTTTAATAAGGAATATCTGTCGGTAAAGGACTATGTCCCGCCTGCTCAGGAAAACTACAACAGCAAGGATAAAATCAACGTCAGGAACTTTTCCGGCCTCAGACAGGCGCTCCTTCGCTTTGCCTATGCCGGTGAAAGCCAAGGGCGGATCGTTTTCGACGCCTCCTACGATGGCGACCCTTTGGAGGACCTTGCCAGCGCCTGCTGGCAGGTGCGCACCCAGGATGCGCTCTGCGCCTACTGCGTGGAGAATATCGCCTACGAGCTGACAAAGATCGTCACTACCGACGAAGCCACCGTCTATTTCAGCTATTCCAGCTTCTGCGAGAGTGCGGATAATATTGTCCACCTGCCTTTCAGCTACGGGGTGGAAAGCACCCTTCTGGAGACACTGGAAAACCGGGACAGGAAGCTGGTGGTGCTGGTGGCCAGCAGCTCCTACACTGCCGAGGACATTGAGGTGCTGCTGACCAAGGTGTACCGTGAGAACCCGACCCTGGTGCCCCGGGAGCCCCGGGCAAGCGTGAATATGTACAGCGGTACCGGCTCTCAGCGGCTTTACGAGATCAGCATTAACTACGGCCTTACCGCCGAGGAGATGGAGCAGAGGATGGCCGCCCTGCGGGCGGTGGATGCCTTCAGCGGCATGGATATGGATAGTCTCAGCGATGGCCAGCGGGCGCTGGCGGCCTGCCAATACCTGATGGATAACTGCCAGCTGTCCACCGCCGCTTCGGACAATACTGCCTATTCTGCCCTGGTGAATCATCTGGCCAACAGCGAGGGAATTGCCTTTGCCTACACGGAGCTGTGCCGCCAATTGAAACTGGAATGCAGCATTGTATATGGCCAGCGCCAGTGGCAGGATCGCTGCTGGAACATTGTCAGGATCGACGGAAGCTGCTACCATGTGGACGTATATGAATGCATCAATTCCGGGCTTGAGAGCAGCTTCATGGTGAATGATGAGGATTTCTGGGGCAATTACCGCTGGGATGTGGCTTCCTATCCCAAGTGCACAGGGCAGTTGAGCTATAAAGATATTGTGCGTTGAGATTTTTTTCAAATGACCCTTGACAAATCAGCAAATTGTGGTAGAATAACCATCGTTGCTGATGCGGGCATAGCTCATCCGGTAGAGCGCCACCTTGCCAAGGTGGAGGTAGCGAGTTCGAGCCTCGTTGCCCGCTCCATACAAAAAGCCTATTGCGAGAGCAATAGGCTTTTTGAGTAATTTGACAATGGCGGTTCAGTAATCGCCTGAATAAGCGCCTGTGATGGAATTGGTAGACATGCGAGATTTAGGTTCTCGTGCAGCAATGCGTGTGGGTTCGAGTCCCTTCAGGCGCACCACGTCGCTGCGGACGGCATATCGTTCGCAGCGACTTTTTTATAAAAGTCAAAGCGCTTATGCATGGCCGGTCTTTGGCTAACTTGATTTTCCTGCTGTTCTATGGTATTCTATAATGAAATACTCACACAGTCCTGCGGCGCTGCAGGGAAAGAAAAATGCAAAGGGCTCCCATATGCTTGACAGAAGGGGAGCGATGTGTTGGACGGCCTCCGTCCTCTCCCGACGCAGGTTCGGGAAATCCGTGGCAAACGGCCCGGAGAGGAGAGAAAGCATGGATAAAGAAAAAATCAAAGCAGGGGTTCGGCTGATCCTGGACGGGATCGGCGAGGACCTTAACCGGGAAGGTCTGTTGGAGACGCCGGACCGCATTGCCAAGATGTATGAAGAACTGGCTGCTGGCTATACCGACAATGCGGCTGTGCACCTGCAAAAACGCTTCCATGTGGATAACAGCGACATGGTGCTGGAAAAGGACATTCCCTTTTATTCCTTCTGTGAGCACCATATGCTGCCCTTCTACGGCACGGCTGCCGTGGCCTATATCCCCGACGGGGAGGTAGTGGGCCTCAGCAAGATCGCGAGAACGCTGGAGGTTTACGCCAAGCGCTTCCAGCTGCAGGAACGGCTGACCGCCCAGGTGGCGGACGCCTTTATGAAGGAGCTGCATCCCAAGGGCGTTATGGTTCTGCTGGAGGCGGAGCATATGTGTATGACCATGCGGGGGATTCGGAAACCGGGGACCAAAACTGTGACAGTGGTCACACGGGGCGTGTTTGATGGCAGCGAGGCCCTCCAGAACAGCTTTTATCGGATGCTGGAACGGAGATAGCCATGGAACAAGTGAACCGAATCTGTCGTCATCCTCTTTGGCGGGAGAGCATGGAGCAGATCCGCAAGCTGGAGCAGGATCGTAGCTTCTGCCGGCATGATATCGCCCACTGTCTGGATGTGGCCAGACTGGCTTATCTTGAGAACCTGGAAAAACACCTGGGGCTGGAGCAGGGGATTATCTATGCCGCGGCCCTGCTTCACGATATCGGGCGGCATCTCCAGTACCTGGAGGGTCTTCCCCATGAGCAGGGGAGCGCCGCGCTGGCCCAGTCTATTTTGGCAGACTGCGGCTATTCCCCGGCGGAGCAGGAGGAAATTGTCTCTGCCATCCTGCGGCACAGGCTGCCGGAAACCGGGGCACAAAACGACTTGGCCGGTCTGCTCTACCGCGCGGACAAGGGCTCCCGCCTGTGTATGTTCTGCGGGGCCGCCGAAGCCTGCAACTGGAGCCAGGAAAAGAAAAACATGAGCTTAAAGTATTAAAAACGGGAGAATTTCAGCAGCATGAAGATAGGAAACCACCTGTTTGATGTGGACAAGGACTGCTACATCATGGGCATTTTGAATGTGACGCCGGACTCCTTTTCCGATGGCGGTAAATGGACGGACATGGAAAAGGCCAAGCGTCACACCGCTGATATGATCAAAGACGGGGCCGCCATCATCGACATCGGCGGCGAATCCACCCGCCCCGGCCACCAACAGATCAGCGTTCAGGAGGAGATCGACCGGGTAGTGCCCGCCATCGAGATGGTCAGGAAAAACTTTGATATCCCCGTCTCCATAGACAGTTACAAAGGGCCGGTGGTGGAGGCGGCGCTGCAGGCGGGGGCCGACATGGTCAACGACATCTGGGGCCTGAAATATGACCGGCAGGTGGCGGAGCTGATTGCCCAATATCAGGTGCCCTGCTGCCTGATGCACAACCGGAATACAACGGAGTACCGCAATCTTATGGACGACATTTGTGATGACCTGCGGGAGTCGCTGGCCATTGCCAAGGCGGCGGGAATCAACGATGATCAGATCATTCTGGACCCGGGCATCGGCTTTGGCAAGACCTATCAGCAAAACCTGTCCGTGATGCTGCACCTGGAGCGGCTGACGGAGCTGGGCTATCCTGTGCTGCTGGGAACCTCCCGCAAGTCCATGATCGGCCTTGCGCTGGATTTACCTGCCGACCAGAGGGTAGAGGGGACCCTGGTGACCACGGTGATGGGGGTGGAGAAGGGGATGGCCTTTATCCGCGTCCACGATGTGAAGGAGAATTTCCGTGCCCTCCGCATGACGCAGGCCATTTTGAGAGAGGGAAGGTGACGCGCCATCCGCAGCACATATTACGATGAGATTCACATTGAAAATCTGGAAGTCTTTGCCAATCATGGGGTGCTGCCGGAAGAGACCCGGCTGGGGCAGAAGTTTCTGCTCTCCATAATCCTTTACCTGGATACCCGGCCTGCCGGGAAGTCGGACTGCCTGGAGAAGTCGGTTCATTACGGGGAAGTCAGCGCCTTTGCAACCGCCTGCATGAAAGAGCACAGCTATCAGCTTATCGAGGCCGCTGCGGAGCATCTGGCGGAAGCGCTGCTGCTGCGGTATCCTCAGCTGCAGGGGCTGACTTTGGAATTGAAAAAACCCTGGGCGCCGGTGGGTCTTCCCCTGGAGACCGTGTCTGTAAAAATCAGCCGCTTTTGGCACACCGCTTATCTGGGCCTTGGCTCCAACCTGGGGGACAAAAAAGACTATCTGGATCAGGCGGTAAAAGCGCTGGGGGCGCGCCCGGACTGCCGGGTGGAGAAGCTGTCCTCCTATCTGGTCACAAAGCCCTATGGCGGCGTGGAGCAGGACGATTTTCTGAACGCCTGCCTGATGCTGAAAACTCTGCTTTCCCCGGAGGAATTGCTTGCGCGCCTGCATGAGATTGAGCAGGCGGCCCACCGGGAGCGGATCATTCACTGGGGCCCCCGGACGCTGGATCTGGACATTCTGCTGTATGACGACCTGATTCTGGAGACGGAGGACCTGGTGATTCCGCACCCCGGGATGCACCTGCGGGACTTTGTGCTGAAGCCCCTGCGGGAGATCGCACCCAACAAGCGGCATCCCATTTTCCAGAAAACCGTAGCCCAGATGGAAGAGGAACTTGGCTGAAAGCATTCCCCACGGAGGGTATTATGAGCAAAAAGTTTATTGTATTTTTAATATGCGTGCTGCTGATTGCCGGGCTGCTGTCCTGGCTTATCAGTCTGGACAGCAAGAAGGAGCCCCAACAGACAACGGCGCCCATGGAGACCATTGCCGTTCAGGCTGTTGAGACGGCGCAGCCAGCCACCGACCAGGCTGACGCTGCCCAGCCGGAGGCCACGGCAATACCGCTGCCCCCGATTTCTGACACGCAGATGAAGCAGTATAAGTTGGCAGCCCAGCAGGCCATGAACTGCTACAAGGACGTCTATCTTGAGGCCGATAAGGGAAGCGCCTCCAATGTGGTGCTGTCCCAGAGCACCGTGGCCCAGATCGTCAGCACCCTGGGGGCCAACGGCTACTCCGCCATCGATTATTTCTGTGACCTGAATATGCAGAATGCCCAGGCGCTGATCGATTTCGGCAACACAGTCAATGCCGGCATGGATGCGGAGGCCTGCTATTATGTGGCTCACAGCGACGGCAGCCTTCACGCCAACAACCTGTCCTACAAAGACGGTGTCGCCTCGGTGGTCACGGTGTCGCTGGAGTGGGATGGCAGCAAGCCCAAGGTATATTCCACCGGCCAGTTTGCCCTCTCAAAGCTGCAGCTTACTTCCAAGGGCTGGCTTATCTGCACCCGGGACAGCGAAGGCGGCGGCTCATCCTGGGCGGTAAACGGCAATGCCTACACCTTTGTGCGCCTTGTCCCCTATGACGATACCAAGCGGCAGCTGGGGGAGAAGTACCTGGGGGATATGGCCTACGCGGAAAACAATCTCTTTACCTGCACCTGGAGTGCTTCGGACTATAGCCGGCTGGACCTGAACAGCCTGTTTCTGGTTCTGTACAGCCGCTATTATGGGACCGAGCCCCTGTCCAATGACAACATGAAAATGATCACCGGCTTTGACAGCATCTCCGACACCAATCTCCACCTGGTTCCCTATGAGCAGTATGAACGGGTCATCAGCCACTATCTGGACCTGAGTGATGACACCATCCGCTGGCTGTCTGATACCAGCAGCAAATACGGCGGCTATCTGGTCCTGGGTACCCGGCATGAATACTACAATAACCGCACCCCCAAAATTCCAAAGCCGGAGGTAACCGATTACTGGTACAATTCTGACGGCAGCTTGACCATGAAGGTGGACGCCGTTTTCCCGGCCTACGGCACTGACTGCGCCTTTACCCATGAGCTCACCGTCATGGAAACGGTGGACGGGTTCAAGTACATCTCTAACCGGGTGTACGAATCCGAAAACAATATCATCCCGGAGCTGGTGCTGCGGGGCGAACGGAAGAACCAGATCGCTGCCATGAACAAGTAGAAGAACAACACAAAACAGCCAACGGAACCAATCCGTTGGCTGTTTTGTGTGAGTGGGCCTGTAAGCCGGGTTCTGTTGAAAACGACCATCTATCTAGACCTGCCGTTGCCGGCAGGTTCAAGCCACCTCCTGAGGACGGCCGGGCCGGCCATGCGTCCTCCCACGGTGTTGCTCCGGATAGAGTTTACAGCGTCCACGTGTCTCCACGCGACGAGTGAGCTCTTACCTCACTTTTCCACCCTTACCGGCAGACATTGCCTGCCGGCGGTATATCTCTGTTGCACTTGTCCGAGGGTCACCCCTGGCGGGCGTTACCCGTTATCCTTGCCCTGTGGAGCCCGGACTTTCCTCACGCACAGGCTTTCGCCTTATGCCCGCGGTCGTTCGGCCCGCTCACCGGCTTATTGTAACCAGTTTTATTGCGCAAGTCAACAAATTTTCTTGTAAAGATATGAAAAAAGCTATATAATACATAAGATTGAATTTGAACAATGAATGGTTTGTGAGGCGATCCTATGACTCTGAACGAGTATATTGAAAGCATCAAGGAGAAACGCATCGCAGTCATCGGCATCGGCGTCAGCAATGAGCCGCTGATTGAGCTGCTTTTGAATAAGGGCTGCCATGTGACAGCCTGCGATAAGCGCAGCATGGAGGAAATGGGCGAGGAAGGCCGGAAGCTGGAAGCCATGGGGGCGGAGCTGAAGCTGGGAGCGGACTATCTGGAAGGTCTGGATCAGGACATCATTTTCCGCACGCCGGGGCTTATGCCCTTTGACCCCTATCTGGAAGCGGCCAAAGCCCGGGGGAGCCTTGTGACCAGCGAGATGGAGCTGTTCATGTCCCTCTGTCCCTGCCCCATCATCGCCGTCACCGGCAGCGACGGCAAGACCACCACCACTACCATCATTTCCGAGCTGCTGAAGGCCGCCGGATATCATGTGCATCTGGGCGGGAACATCGGCCACCCGCTGCTGTGCGAAACGGGAGAGATCCGGGAGAAGGATGTGACCGTGCTGGAGCTGAGCTCTTTCCAGCTGCACAGCATGCATTGCTGCCCCGATGTGGCGGTGATCACCAATCTGTCTCCCAACCACCTGGATAAACATAAGGATTTCCAGGACTACATAGACGCAAAGCGTGCTGTGTTTGAGCAGCAGACGGAAGCCCATCGGCTGGTTCTGAACCGGGACGACAGCCACAGTGCATACTATGCCTCCTTTGCCAAAGCGCCCATCAGCTACTTCAGCGATAAGGGCAATGTGCAAAACGGTGCAATATGCGAGGACGGCGTCATCTATCGTGTGGCTGCGGGTCTGCGCCGCCCGGTGATGGAAGCCAAAGACATCAGACTGCCCGGCGAGCACAATCTGCTGAACTATCTGGCCGCTTTCGCCGCCACCGAGGGCTGGGTCAGTGACCAGGTCTGTGCCCAGGTGGCCAGGACCTTCGCCGGGGTGGAGCACCGGCTGGAGCAGGTGCGTGTGCTTCACGGCGTCACCTATATCAACGACTCCATCGGCACCAGCCCCACCCGCACCTCCGCCGGACTCCATGCGCTTAAAACCAAGCCCATTGTCATTGCCGGCGGCTATGATAAGCACCTGCCCTTTGACGGCCTTGGGGATGAGCTGTGCCTGCTCTCCAAGCGGGTGTTCCTCACCGGCGATACCGCCCAGCGGATCAAAGAGGCCATCCTTGCCTCAAAATACTATCCCCAGTCTCAGCTGGAGGTCACGGTTATTGACGACTTTAAAGAAACCGTGCTTGCCGCCGCAGCCTCTGCGGTGGAGGGGGACATCGTGCTTCTGTCCCCGGCCTGCGCCGCTTTTGATAAGTTCAAAAACTTTATGGAGCGGGGAAAATTCTTTAAAAAAATCGTAATGGAGTTAGAATAACATGAAGATATCCGATATCCGTCCCGAAGTATATGAGATGGCCCAGCGGGCCCAGGCGCGCATCAGCCCCCGCTTTGCCCAGATCGACGCTCTGGCCGAGGCGAACACCCGCCGGGTCATGGAGGCTTTTCAGGATAATAAGGTGTCCGAGGCCTGCTTTGCCGGCACCACCGGCTACGGCTATGACGACCTGGGTCGTGAGACCCTGGATAAGATTTATGCCCAGGTCTTCGGGGCGGAAGCTGCCCTTGTGCGCATCGGCTTTGTGAACGGCACCCACGCCCTTACCACCGCCATGTTCGCCCTGGCAAAGCCCGGCGAAACCATCCTGGCTGTCACCGGTATGCCCTATGACACTCTGCGCACCGCCATCGGTATTGAGGGGGACGCCTTTGGTTCCCTCAAGTTCTACGGCATCAACTACGGTCAGGTGGACCTGACGGAAGCAGGGGAGCCGGATTATGAGGCCATCGCCAAGGCCGTGACTCAGCCCGGCGTCAGCGCCGTCATGGTGCAGCGCTCCCGGGGTTATGCGGACAGAAAGGCGCTGACCGTGGAGGAGATCGGCAAGATCTGCCAGACGGTCAAAGCCGCGAATCCTGCCGTCAAGGTGATGGTGGATAACTGCTATGGCGAGTTTACCGACGTGATCGAGCCCACCCATGTGGGGGCAGATATCATTGCCGGCTCCCTCATCAAGAACCCCGGCGGCGGCCTGGCCCCCACCGGCGGCTATATCGCCGGCAGCGCCGAACTGGTGGAGCGGGCCGCCATGCGTCTCACCACCCCCGGCATCGGCGGTGAGTGCGGCTCTACCCTGGGCAACAACCGCCTGCTGTTCCAGGGTCTGTTCATGGCCCCGCATATCGTGGCCCAGGCCTTGAAAACCGCCATTTTCTGCGCTGCCATGATGGATGAACTGGGCTTTGAAAGCTCCCCCGGTGTGGAGGAACCCCGTTCCGATATCATTCAGATGGTGAAATTGGGCTCGCCGGAGAATATGAAGCGCTTCTGCCTGGGCATCCAGGCCGGTGCGCCGGTGGATTCTTACGTCACGCCGGAGCCCTGGCCCATGCCGGGGTACAACTGCCCGGTGATCATGGCCGCCGGCAGCTTTATCCAGGGCTCCTCCATTGAGCTTTCGGCCGACGGTCCCATCCGGGAACCCTACATCGCCTATATGCAGGGCGGCCTTACCTACGAATCCGGCAAGCTGGGGATCATGATGGCCGTCAGTGCCATGTTGGAAGGGAAATAAGCATATAATGCATGGGGAGGTGTCTCCATGCGCTACCGCAGACCCTTACGCAGAAGAACCGCCTATGTTTATTCCTCCGGCTTTGCCGCGGCGCCAAGGCAGCGCCGTGGCCTTCCCCTGGCGCTGCTGTTTATCCTCGCCATACTGTGCCTGTTCCTGGCTGCTGTGGCCGTCTTTTTGAAGGACCTGTCCTCTCAGATCGCCGTCTCTGACGCCAGCGACATCGTCACCGTGCAAGTCAACAACGCCATAGCGGACATTATGGCGGAGCAGGATTACAGCGGGGATTATTTTGTAAGCTTTGAAAAATCCGCCACCGGCGAGGTTACCGCTATCAGCAGCAACATGGCAAGGATCAACGCCCTTTCCGCCAGAATCTTGCACCAGGTGGTGGGCGCCACGGAGAACCGCACCATCGAGATCGGCATCCCTGTGGGGAATCTGACCGGCATCAGCCTGCTGATGGGCCGCGGCCCCAACATCCCGGTGCAGATCATCGTGCTCACCTCCTCCCGGGTGGAGTTTAATAACAGTATCGTCACCGCCGGGATCAACCAAACCAAGCACCAGATCAACCTGGAGGTCATCGTGGATATTGATATTCTGGTACCCTGGGGCACGGAAAATGCCCAGGTGGTGACGGAAATTCTCATTGCCGATACCATCGTGGTGGGCCAGGTGCCGGATACCTACCTTAATGTTCAGTAGAAAAGGATTGGAAAAACCTATGGACGTACAAAAGGAAATCATCTCCCTGCGCCGGGAGTTGGAAAGGCACAATCGTCTTTACTATGTGGAGGACGCGCCGGAAATTTCAGACTATGAATATGACATGCTGATGCAGCGTCTCAAAGCCCTGGAGGCTGCGCACCCGGAGCTGATCACCCCGGATTCACCCACCCAGAAGGTGGGCGGTGAGGCCCTCTCCAAGTTTGAGCCGGTGCAGCATCAGGTGCCTTTGGAGAGCCTGACCGATGTGTTTTCCTATGAGGAGCTTTTTGCCTTTGGGGAGCGGATGGATGCTTCTTTGCCCGAGGGCCACAGCTACGTGGTGGAGCCCAAGATCGACGGCCTCTCCATGTCCCTGGAATATGAAAACGGTGTGTTCGTCCGGGGCGCCACCCGGGGCGACGGCGTCACCGGCGAGAACGTGACCGAGAACCTGCGTACCGTCCGCTCTCTGCCGCTGCGCATTGAAAACGCCCCTGAGCGGCTGATCGTCCGGGGTGAGGTCTATATGTCCAAAGCGGTGTTTGAAGAGCTGAACGCCCAGCGGGAGCTGAACGGGGAGCCGCTGCTGGCCAATCCCCGCAACGCCGCCGCCGGTTCCATGCGGCAGCTGGACCCCAAGGTGGCTGCCTCCCGCAAGCTGGACATCATCTGCTTCAATATGCAGTACAGCTCGGATGAGAAGTATCTGAGCCACGCGGAAACTCTGGACGCCATGCGCTCCATGGGCTTCCCGGTGGTGCCCTATCGAAAGTTCAATGATATCAAAGACTGCGTGGAACGCATCCAGTGGCTGGGGGAGAACAGGGGAGACCTGCCCTATGACATGGACGGCGCTGTCATTAAGCTGGATTCTCTCAGCCAGCGCGCCGCTCTGGGCAGCACGGCAAAGGCGCCCCGCTGGGCCGTGGCCTTCAAGTACCCGCCGGAGAAGAAGGAGAGCCGGGTGCTGGATATTGTCGTCCAGGTGGGCCGTACCGGCGTTCTGACGCCCAAAGTCATTGTGGAGCCGGTACGTCTGGCCGGAACCACCGTCTCCGCCGCCACGCTGCACAATCAGGATAATATTGACCGGCTTGACCTGCGCATCGGCGATACGGTGCTGCTGCAAAAGGCGGGGGAAATCATCCCGGAGGTGCTGTCGGTCAACAAGGCCAAGCGCCCGGCGGATGCAGTGCCCTTTGTCATGCCCACTGTCTGCCCGGAGTGCGGTTCCCCGGTGGTGCGGGATGAGGATGGCGTGGCCCTGCGCTGTACCAGTCCTGAGTGCCCGGCCCAGCGTCTGCGGAATATTGCCCACTTCGCCTCCCGGGAGGCCATGGATATTGAGGGGCTGGGTATCTCAGTCTGTGAGAGCCTGATCAGCAGCGGCCTGGTGAAGGATGCCTCCGACCTGTACTATCTGGAAGCGGAGCCGGTTGCCCAGCTTGAGCGTATGGGCGATAAGTCTGCCAAAAATCTCATTGCCGCCATTGAAAACAGCAAACAGGCGGGGCTTGCCCGGCTGCTCTGCGCTTTCGGCATCCGCCAGGTGGGCCAGAAAGCGGCCAAGGTGTTGGCCAGTCACTTTGGGGATTTAGACGAACTGATGGCAGCGGATGCGGAGGCCCTGACCACCATCCCGGATATTGGCGGAATCACCGCCGGCTTCATTGTTGACTGGTTCCAGAATCCCCAGTCCCAGGATCTGATCAATAAGCTGCGAGCAGCCGGGGTCAGCTTTGCCAGCCGGGAAGAGAAGAAGGACGACCGTTTTGCCGGCCTGACCTTTGTGCTCACCGGCACTCTCAGCCGCTTCACCAGGGATGAAGCTTCCGCCATCATCGAAAGCTTCGGCGGGAAGGCGTCCTCCTCTGTCTCCAAAAAGACTTCCTATGTTCTGGCCGGTGAAAACGCCGGCAGCAAGCTGACCAAGGCGGAGAGCCTGGGGATTAAGATCATCAGCGAGGAAGAATTTGAAACGATGATTCAATAATCCGAATAATGTGAAAGACGCCCGTCCGGACGTCTTTCACATTATTGGGTCTTTCAGCATAGGATGCCTTGAGGTCCCCCTCCTAAAAATGTTTGGAGGAATGAAATTGGATAGAGCAAACGCCGATAACGGCTATCGATTCGGTTCCTTGCCCAAGAACGCACCGCTGGCCATGGCCTATGTGCCCCTGCAGGAATCGGTATCGCCCAGTTACGAAAGCATGGAGGCCCTGAGCCGCGGCACCTTGTTCCCCGGCCTTGACCTGCCCCTGATGAACATGGTCAACAGCGAGCTGAAAATGTGCCCTCTGACAGAAATGATGGCCATCGACTTTGTGGCCGACGAGCTGGAGCTGTACCTGGACACACACAAGGATGACAGCGAAGCCTTTGCCATGTATCAAACCTTCCTGGCCCTGAAGAAAGAAGTCCGCAGCCGCTATACTAAGCAGTTCGGCCCCATATCCCAGGACGATATGCTGGGTGCGAAACGCTATACCTGGCCCGACGATCCCTGGCCCTGGGAATATCAGCCCAAGATGGAGGTTTGAAACATGTTTGTATATGAGAAGAAGCTGCAATACCCCGTGAAGATAAAGAACCCCAACCCGGCCCTGGCCAAATTTATCATATCACAGTATGGCGGTCCCGACGGCGAGCTGGGCGCCTCCCTCCGCTACCTGAGCCAGCGCTATTCCATGCCTTACCCGGAGCTGAAAGCTCTGTTGACAGACATAGGCACGGAAGAACTTGGCCACTTAGAGATGATAGGAACGCTCGTTCACCAGCTTACAAGGAACATGACCCCGGAGGAGATCAAAAAAGCCGGCTTTGAAACCTACTTCGTTGACCGCACTGCCGGCGTATATCCTACCGCTGCCTCCGGCTTCCCATGGAGCGCCGCCTCCATGGCCGTCAAAGGCGATGTGATTGCAGACCTGAACGAAGACCTGGCAGCAGATGCCACGATGCCGTAAGAACAACATGGCCCGGAAACCATTGAAAACACTGGGTTTTATGTTGCACTGGCTTTTTCATGCTGCGCCATTGTAAGAACAACGTGGCCAAAATTACGGATAGGACAAGCTATTTCACATGCCAAAACATCATATCGTACCTATGGGCGTTCAGCAATGGATGCCCATTTTTCATATCCGAAGAGAGTGTAAAACCATAGATATTAGAACAAATGGAAAGGGGGCATACTTTTCCCGGGAGGGATACTATGGAAATACCAAGCAGCGCAAGCTATGAACTGGACAACGGAACCATCAGCATTTGCAGGCACTTTGCAGCAGGGGAGAAGCCCGCAGAGCTTCTTTCCTCCGTCGTGGCCCGGGCCGCCAGCCAGGCCGGACTTTTGACATTGCCCGGCCCCGATGGTATAATAGAACCGAAGTTCAGAGAGCCGGCCAGACAGACAAGGAGGTCTGATTCACACAGATGAGAGTGTCTGGCATGGGCTATCAGAAGATAGCCTACATTTATTTACGACTTTCCAATGAAGACCGAAGCCAGGGCGAGTCCGGCAGTATCACCAATCAGCGGAAGATTCTGGAGGACTACTGCCATCAAAACAACATTGTCATTGCCCGGGAATTTGCCGATGATGATTACTCCGGCGGCAACTTCAACCGCCCCGGCTTTCAGGAAATGCTCAAGGCCCTGGATTCCGATAAGCGGGTGAATATGGTCATCACCAAGGACCTGTCCCGCCTGGGCCGTGATATGAGCGAGTCCAGCTATTATGCCGAGCGCTTTTTCCCCGAGCGGGGAGTCCGCTACGTGGCCGTGTATGACAATTTTGATTCGGATGAGGATAATTTCCTCGCCCCCTTTCAGTTTGCCATTAACGACGTCTACCTGCGGGATTCCTCCAAAAAGGTCAAGACCGCACTGCACACCATGATGGACAGGGGAGAGTACTGTTTCCGCGCTCCCTACGGCTACCGGAAAGACCCGGATGATAACCACAAGCTGATCCCGGATGAGGATTCTGCCCCTGTTGTCCGGCGCATTTTCTCCATGGCTGCCCAGGGCTATTCCACCTGGGCCATCGCCGAGGCACTCAGCGAGGACGGCGTCTATCCGCCGCTGAAATACCGGGTCTACAAAACCGAGGGCCTGAACTCCGGCAATGCGGATATGATGAGCGACGAATGGAACAATACCACCGTCAAGCGCATCCTGAAAAACCCGGTGTACCTGGGCCATACCATGCTGGGCAAGTCCAAAAAGCTCAGCCCCAAATCCGATGTAAAGCGGCCTGTCCCCCAGGAGGAGTGGCGCGTCACCCTGAACACCCATGCGCCTCTGGTCAGCAGTGAGACCTTTGACCAGGCGGCCCGGAACCTGGGGAAGCGCCGGAGCGACTACATGCAGATGGAACACGTGCGCAAAAGCATTTACGGCGGCATCGCCTACTGTGCCTGCTGCGGCGGTGCCATGTGCAGCAGCGGCACAGTCCATAACGGCGAACGGGAAAAGTACTGGTTCCTCACCTGCCTGAACATCCCCAAGCGCAGCAAAAATCCCTGCGCCGACGGCGCAAGGATTAAGTACGAGGTGCTGAACCAGGTGGTCTGTCAGGAACTGAATCAGCTGCTTTCCCTGACAGAGGAGGAGAAGCGCCAGGTGACTCAGGAGGCCATCCGCCTGACTGAAAATGCCGGCCTTCTGGCGGCCCAGGAAAAACGCCTTGATGAAGCCCGGCAGCGCCTCCGGGCCATTGACAGCATGACCATGAAGCTCTATGAGGATCTGTACGCCGGGCGGCTGGAGGAAGACCGGGCCCACCGCCTGCTGAAAAAATACCGCGACGAGAGCGATGAGCTGAATGAGCTGATCCAGACCATCACCCAAAGCCGCCGCAGCGCAGAGGATGTTCGCCGCACCTATGACCAGTTCTTTGCCTTGACAGAGCGGTACACCCATGTGGAGCAGCTGACCCGGGAGATTCTCACCACCTTTATCGACCGCATTGAGATCGAGCCGAAGCGTTATCCCCCCGGCGTCAAGGTCTACGCCCGCAGCAAAGTCCCATATGAGCAAAAAATCCATATTTATTACAAATTCATAGGTGAAAAGCCGGAAATCCCCTTGAATTTACCCGCGTAAGTTAAAACTTTCAAGATGGTAGCGTGACCGCCAGAGAGGTTGGCGTTAACCTGAAGAACGGTTACAACGGTGATCTGACCAGTCGCCAGGCCGGTTCCATCGGTGGCCAGATGGTCAAAAAGATGATCGAGTCCTACGAAAACGGCATGAAGTAAGCTTTGTGCTTATAGTATAGGCGCAGGCTCAGCTTGCTATAAGGACTGGCTTTGATTTTCCAGAGTCGGCCTTTGTGTGAGAGTCGAACATCAGCCAAAAGAAAAATTGCAGGGCAGATATCTGTCCTGCAATTTTTTCGTAAGTAAATCAATATCAGAAGGCAACCTTCATAAAGAGGGCTACGCAGCAAAGAATCAGGGTACAGGGAACATAGAGATAACGACCGGCGCTGTGCCACAGCTTGCCGTAGACCTTGTCCGTGCCCTTGTTGATTTCGCCCAGGAGCTGGTCCTTCTTCATCACCCAGAACCAGGAGAGGGCGCCCAGGGTGGCGCCGATGGGGATAATGTAGATGGACACCACGTCCATCCAGGGGCCCCACTGGAAGATAGGCTCCATGTTTATGCCCACGCCCAGACAGACCACGCAGAGCAGCAGCAGTACCATTTTCCGGCTAAGCCGGGGGAAGCGGTGCTGAAGGGACTCGCCAACCGCCTCAAACATATTTTGCAGGGAGCTGACCCCGGCAAAGACCATGGCAGTATAAAGGAAAATAGCAAACACCCGGCCGAAGGGAATGTCCTGAAGGATGCGGGGCAGAGTGACAAAAAGCAGGGCGGGACCGGCGCCCACATCAAGGCTGTAGGCAAAGCAGGCGGGGATAATCACCAGCGCGGCCACAAGGGCGGCGATGGTGTCAAATACCGCGGTACGCACGGCGACCTTGACCACATCTTCCTCATCACCCAGATACGCGCCGTAAACGATCATGCCGCTGCCGGTGACAGACAGGGAGAAGAAGGCCTGCCCCATTGCCCATACCCAAAGCATGGGGTCCTTGAGCACGGACCAGTCAGGCATGAAGATGAACTTATAGCCCTCTGCCGCGCCGGGGAGGAAAGCCACTCGAATCGCCAGAACAATGAAGATGATGAAGAAAAGGGGCATCATGATCTTGTTGCTCTTTTCAATGCTTCTTGCACCCAGAAGCAGGGTGAGCAGGGTGCCGACCACAACGATCACATGGAAAGGCACCACGGAATAGCTGTTGGTGGCGAAGGAATCAAACCAGACGGTGGTGTCCACATGCATCAGCTCACCAGTGACGGAATTGAAGAAAGCCTTCAGCACATAAGCGATAATCACGGCATAGCCGATGGCGATGCACATGGAGCCAGCCAGGGGCAGCCAGCCAAGCAGACCGCCGGCCCGGCCGGCAGACTTGCCTCTGGTGGCCCAGGCCTCCTGATAGGAACCCAGCGTACCTGTGCGGGCCCGGCGGCCGATGGCGTATTCTGAAGACAGCCCCACCACACTGAACAGCACCATGAAGATCAGATAGGCCACGAGGAAGGCGCTGCCGTAAGCGCCGATCTTGGCGGGGAAGCCCCACACATTGGCCATTCCCACCGCCGATCCCACCGCTGAGAGAACAAAGCCCCAGCGGGAAGAGAATTTCAATAGCTTTTTCTTTTCCATAGATCCTCCATATTTTTCTCCGTACTTTTTTCGAATACGGATCATTTACGTCCCACAATAAAAAATCCGTCATACAAGCTGTATGGCGTATTTCCGAAACTTTTAATAACATTGTATAATGAGACGGGCCTTTTGTCAAACATATCCTTCCAGGCCATAAAGAAAGCGGGGTTAATCCCCGCTTTCTTTATGGCCTGGAAGTCTACCATATTATTTTTTGCTCTTGAACTCAGGGATAAACGCATCGCTGACGCCCATATCATGGAGACGAACCTTCATCTGGCTGGGCTTCTTGTTATACATGGCGGTGCGCAGCTCGTCATCGGGCACAAAGCTGTAGTATTTCATGCAGAAGGCGTCGAACATATCCCGGTTCGTGGGCCCCAGCAGGGGAAGATACATGAACAGCGCCACCAGCGCGCCGACGAAAAAGCAGGTTATGAAATACCAGGGGCAGAAAGCCACCACAATGGCAATCACAATGGCGCAGACCACAGCGCAGCTGATCACGGACACGGTGGTGTACCGCTTGGCGCCGATGGCGATCAGATCCTCCTGCGCCGCCTGCATCCGCTTGATCATCGGGTAGGCAGTGAGGAAATTGAACAGGAACTGGCGAACAAACAGATAAAACCATAGCCATCCGGCCATTAAGAGCGCGCCGGCGCCCAGAATTTTCATTTGCATAATACTTCCTCCTGAAAAGATATTACATGATTGCAGAGATAATACCACACAACGGGTGGTTTTTCAAGAATAAATCCATGCCACTGGGCATAGAGTGTTTCAAGGAAGTGAGAGGATGGACAGCTTTGAAACAGCCTGCCAGCTTCTGCCCTCCCCGCTGCGGCGGCGGGTAGAAGCCTTCGGCCAAAGACACCCGGAGGAGATCCGCCTGCGCCTTCTCCGTCCCCCGGCGCTGGTGATCAACGGCCGGGAGCTGGAGCTGCCAGGGGACAGGCTCAGCGAGAGCGAATTGAACCAGGTGCTGGAACGGGCCACAGGGGCCTCTCTTCACGCGGCCATGCCCGGCATGGTCAATGGCTACATAAGCTATAAGGGCCTGCGCATCGGCCTGTGCGGCAGCGGTATCATGAACCAGGGCCAGCTTGCGGGCTTTCGGGATTTCAGCTCTCTTGCCATCCGCCTGCCACGGGAGTGCCGGGGCATATGTGACGGCTTTATCGAGCGGCTGACCCAGCCCGGCCTGGAGAATACCCTCATCGTCTCGCCGCCGGGCCTGGGCAAGACCACCCTGCTGCGGGAACTGATCCGGGTTCTGTCCGACAGGGGGACAAGGGTGGCGGTATTGGACGAGCGAAACGAGCTCTCGGCCAGTGCCGGCGGAAAACAGCATTTTGACCTGGGCCGCTGCAGCGACGTGCTTGTGGGCGTGCCGAAGGGGACAGGCGTGGGTATGCTCCTGCGGGGCATGAACCCGCAGGTGATCGCCATGGACGAGATCAGCGCAGGGGAGGACAAGCAGGTGATTGAACGGATCATAGGCTGCGGCGTCAGCATATTGGCCAGCGCCCATGGCAGGGACAGGCACGATATGCTCCGGCGGCCGATGTATAGGGAACTTTTCGAAATGGGCGCCTTCAGCAATGTACTCACCATCAGCAGAGTTGGGGAAAATCGGCGCTACAGTCTGGAGCGGCTGGAATGACCCACCTGTTGGGGGCGCTACTGATCGCGGCGGCCTCGGCGGCTTTGGGTATCTCCTATGTAAAAGAGGAGAAGCGCCGCCTTTGCGCGCTGCGCTCTGCGGAACAGATGCTGAAAACCATGGCAGGCGAGCTGGAAACCCGGCTCACCCCGCTGCCGGAGCTGATTTCCCAGCTGGCCTGCCGCTGTGACGGCGCGGCTGCCGCCTTTGCCAAGGCCCTGAACCTGCGCCTGTGCCACTTGGGGGAGCGGGAATTCAGCGCTCTCTGGGCCGAAAGCGTGGAAACCGCCTTCCATATCCTCAGCGGGGAAGAGCGGGAACTGCTCAGCGCCCTGGGCCTCTGCCTGGGCCGCTACGAGCTGGAGCGGCAGCTGACCG
The DNA here is from genome assembly GCA_051866745.1 of Candidatus Limivicinus sp. Lineage (GTDB taxonomy): Bacteria > Bacillota > Clostridia > Oscillospirales > Oscillospiraceae > Limivicinus. Next base: position 25,584 of record JBJDXQ010000020.1, read on the forward strand.
AGCTGTCCCATACCCTTAATCTGCTCTCCCGCGCCATCGACCGGCACAGCGCCGCCCTTCCGGAAAAGAAGCGGCTGGGCCTGGGCCTGGCCTGGGCCGGCGGCGCCCTGCTGGTCATAGTACTGATCTAGGAGAAAACAATGGATGTTGACCTGATTTTCAAGATCGCCGCCATCGGCATCCTGGTGGCGGTGCTGAACATATTGCTACAGCGCTCAGGCCGGGACGAACAGGCCCTGATGACAAGCATCACGGCTCTTGTGGTGGTGCTGATGATCGTGGTGCAGAAAATAAGTGAGCTTTTCAACATGATCAAGACCCTCTTTGGATTGTAGCCCTATGGATATCATGCTCAAATGTGCCGCCGCCGCATTGACGGCAACGGTGATCTGCCTTTTGATCAAGCGGACAAATCCGGAGATGTCCATGCTCCTCAGCGCCGGGGCCATCGTTGTTATTATGACCGCCGCAATGGGCTTTGCCCGCAGCATAACGGAGCTGGCTTCCATGGTGAAAGCCATGACCGAAGACGGCGATGTAATGATCGTCCCCGTGCTCAAATGCGTGGGGATCGGTGCTATAACCCGCATCAGCTCCGAGCTGTGCCGGGACGCGGCCCAAAGCTCTGCCGCCGCCGCGGTGGACATGGCCGGGACCCTCTGCGCCATCGGCGTCTCCATGCCGCTGATTATCAGTATGCTGAAGCTGATCGGAGGCATGACATGAGGACGCTGCTGCTTATCCTTCTGCTGCTTCCGGCCTTTGGCGGCGTGGCCTATGCGGAGGACATTTATCAGCAGGCGGCGGAGGAGACCGGGGTCTATGCCGTGGAGGAGCTTCCCGAGGAGCTGCGGGATATCAGCGGCGCCTTGAAGGTGGATGGCAGCTATGACACCGGCAGCGCCCTGGAGCGGTTGTGGAAAAGCTTCCGGGACAGCGTCCGCCGGGAGCTGGGGGAGAATCTGCGTTCTGCCTCTGCCCTGGTAGCCATCGCCGTCGCCTGCGCCCTGTCCGGCTCCGTCTGCTCCGGCAAGGCAATCAAGGAATATATCAATATTGCCGGCTGCTGCGCCGCCGCGGTAAGTCTCCTGGGCGGCGTTGACAGCATCGTCAGCCAGACTGTCTCCGCTCTCAATCAACTCTCGGACTACTCCAAGGCGGCCCTTCCCGCCATCTTCACCGCCGCTGCCGCCTGCGGAGCGGTGGGCTCCTCCGCCGCCAAATACGCCGCCGTGTGCCTGGCCCTGGATGTGCTCATGAGCCTGGCCCAGAAGCTGATCATCCCCCTGGTGTATGCCTACCTTGCCCTGGCGCTCTCCGGCAGCGTTTTTCCCAATTCTCTCCTCAGCAATACCGCCCGCGTCGTCCGCTGGGCCGCCACTACCGTCATGACCGTCATGACCCTGGCTTTCAGCGCCTATATTGGCATGACCGGCCTCATCAGCGGCAGCGTGGACGCTGTGGCCATTAAAACCGCCCGCACCGTCATCTCTACCAGCCTCCCCGTGGTGGGCGGACTTATCTCCGATGCCTCCGCCACGGTGCTCTCCGCCGCTTCTGTCATCAAAAACTCCGCCGGCGTCTTTGGCCTGATTGCAGTCTGTGCCCTGTGCGCCGGGCCTTTTGCCCTGCTGTCGGTGAAAATGCTGGTGCTGAAGGCGGTGGCCGCAGCCACGGATATGGTGCCCAACGGGCGGCTATCCTCCCTCGTTGCCAGCGTGGCCGCGGCCATGGGCCTGCTCCTGGGCCTGCTGGGCTGCTGCGGCATCATGCTCTTTGTCTCCATCATGGCCGGCATCAAGGCGGTGAGCCTGTGATCCACCAGAGTATACGGCAGCTCTGCGTCCTGTCCCTGCTCTGCGGCGCGGCGCTGAGCATCCTGCCCGAGGGGGGCGTGAAACGGGTGGCGGAGGTGGTCTGTACTGCCAGCCTGATCATCGCCATTGTCAGCCCCTTGAAAGCCCTGGATATGGACACCTATGCTCTGGAAAGTGCCAGGCGCCATGAGCTGGAAACCTCCCTCACCGCCGATGGGAAGGCGGCGGAGCAACGGCTGAACCGCCTTGTCATAGAACAGGAATACGAGGCATATATTATGGACAAAGCCCTGGAACTTGGCCTGGAGGGCCTTGCGGTGGACGTGGAAGTACAGTGGAGCCTGGAAGGGCTCTGGATGCCCTATGGTGCCAGAATCAGCGGTGTTTGCAGCCAGACCGGGAAAGAACAGCTCTCCGCTCTGATGGCGGCGGACCTGGGCATACCATACGAAAGGCAGCGTTGGGACAGTGAGTGACGGACGGAAGAATATGGCGGAAAAACTGGATAAATTCAAATATCCGCTGGTGGTGCTGGTCATCGGCGTGGTGCTGATGCTGCTGCCCAGCGGCGGCTCTTCCGCCACCGGCGTTTCGGAGGAGGAACCCATGGCCCTGCTGCTCTCCAGCACCCAGGGGGTAGGGGAGAGCCGGGTTCTCATCTCCGAAAACGGCGTGGTGGTGGTTTGCCAGGGAGCGGAAAATGCCAGGGTGCGCCTGGATATTATTCGGGCCGTCAGCTCATATACTGGTTTTACATCGGATAAGATCACGATTCTGAAAATGGCGGATTATAGCTAAGGGGGAGTATGCAAACAATGAAAAACCGGAAAAGAAATCTTACCATGCTGGCGGTGCTGATGTTCGTGTGCGCGGCGGTGGCGCTCAACTGGTCCTATAATAACCGTTGGGGCACGCCGGATTCGGAGATGGTGTCCGCCGAGGACGAGGCGATGATGAGCGCCAATGCGGAATTCGCCGATAATCTGATGAGCACCGGCAGCGAGTATTTTGCCGAGGCCCGGCTGACCCGGCAGGTATCCAGAGATGAGGCGCTGGAACTTCTGCAAACTGCCGCCACCTCTGAGAACGCCTCCCAGGAGACCATCGACAGCGCCATGAACGCCATCTCTGCCATGGCTGCCTGCACCATGCAGGAGGCGCAGATCGAGAACCTGCTCATCGCCAAGGATTTTGCCGACTGCGTTGTGTACATCGGCAATGACACCGTTACCGTGGCGGTGCCCGCTCCGGCCGAGGGCCTCAGCGAGGAAGCGGTGGCCAGGATTACCGACATCATCTGCTCCGAGACCGCCTATCAGGCCTCTCAGCTGAGCATCATTGAAGTAAAAGCATGATCATTTTCCCTCAGGGCCCCGGAGCGTTCACCGGGCCCTGAGTCTTTTTTCCGTGAATAAGATTTGAAATTTGAATATTGGGCTTCCTTTTTTGTGTATAACGTGGTAAAATACACTGAATTCATTTAGGAGGCTAACTATGGGCGAGAACTATATCACCTGCCAGGAACAGCTTGGCAGCATCAATATTTCTGAGGACGTTATCTACAGCATGGTCCGCACCGCCATCACTGAGGTGGACGGGGTAGCCGGCCTTTCCAATACCGCCGGCGCCGAATTGGCGGAGCTTTTCGGCCTCAAGACCGTGGCCCGGGGCGTGAAGGTCCAGTTTGTGGATTCCCGTATCGTTGTTGATGCCATCATCACCGTGATGTATGGCCGCAACATCGTCAATGTGGCAAAGGCCGTGCAGGAGAAGGTCATGTCCGTGGTGCAGTCCACCACCGGCATTGAAAGCGCCGAGGTCAACGTTCATGTTTCCGGCGTGGCCTTTGAGAAATAAGCAGTCCGGAGGAATACGCTATGACCAGAACAACCGCCCGCGAGATTGCCATTCAGCTTGGCTTCGCGGCAGTTTCCAGCAAGGAGGATATTTCCGCCCTGATGGAGCGGTTCTTTTCTCCCGAATATTATGAGACCCTCCGGGGCGAAAACGAGTTGTATGCCGAGCTGCCGGATGCAAAGCAGATGGCCTATATCCGCCGCCTGACGGAGCTGACCATGGAAAACCGCAGCGAGATCGACGGCTTTATTGAGCGCTATGCCAAGGGCTGGAAGCTGGAGCGTATTTCCAAAACCGCCCTTGCCGTCATGCGCTGCGCCATCTGTGAGATTCTTTATATGGACGATATCCCCAACGCCGCCGCCATCAACGAGGCGGTGGAGCTGGATAAGGGCTATGACGAGCCGGATACCGTCGCCTTTGTCAACGGCGTTCTCGGCGGCTTCATGCGGGGCGAGTTCGGGCAGACAGCAGCTGTTCAGGAGGAGCCCGTTCAGGCTGTGCCCGCTCAGGACGAGCCTGCCCGGGAGTAAGCCATGGACCAGCAGACGCTGACCGTAACAGAGCTTAATCACTATATCAAGGGCCTTCTGGACCAGGACCCGATGCTGGGCAATGTCTCCGTCCGGGGTGAGCTTTCCAATTACAAGGTATATCCCTCCGGCCATCACTATTTTACTTTGAAGGATAGTGAGAGCAGCCTGCGCTGCGTCATGTTCAAAAGCAGCGCCAGTAAGCTGCGCTTTCGCCCGGAAAGCGGCATGGGCGTCACCGCCTATGGCCGGATAGCCGTTTACCCCAGGGACGGGGCCTATCAGCTCTATTGCACCGGCCTCATGCCGGAAGGGGCAGGGGACCTGCAGGTGGCTTTTGAACAGCTGAAGGCCCAACTGGCCGCTGAGGGCCTCTTTGACCGGGCCCATAAAAAGCCCTTGCCCCAGTTCCCCAGCCGCATCGCCATCATCACTTCCTCTGCCGGCGCCGCCGTGCATGACATGATCCGTATCCTGTCCCACCGCTGGCCCATGGCCCAGGTGGTGCTGCTGCCCGTCCGTGTCCAGGGGGTGGAGGCTCCGCCGGAGATCGTGGGCGCCATCCGCTATGCCAACGAGTTTAAGGTGGCCGATGTGATCATCACCGGCCGGGGCGGCGGTTCCATTGAGGATTTGTGGGCCTTTAATGATGAGCGGGTGGCCCGTGCTATCTACGCCTCAGAGCTGCCGGTCATCTCCGCCGTGGGGCATGAGCCGGATGTGACCATTTCTGACTATGTGGCGGACGCCCGGGCCTCCACGCCCTCCAACGCCGCCGAGATTGTGGTTCCTGACCAGCGGGACATCCGTGACGCGCTGGACAGCTTCAGCATCCGCCAGGATCAGGCTTTGCGCAAAAAGCTGATGCACCTGAGCCAGCAGCTGGAAGCCTACCAGTCCAAGCGGGTCATCACCGACCCGGTGGCCCATATCGATAACCGCCGCATCAGCCTTGACCATGCCAGGGACCGCCTGGTGGCCGCCGAGGAGCGGAATCTTTCCGCCTGCCGGCAGCGCTTTGTGGGTCTTGCCGCCTCGCTGGACGCCATGAGTCCTCTCCGCGTCCTGGGCCGGGGCTATGCCATCGCCGAAGACGGCCTGGGTCAGGCAATCAAAAGCGTAAAGTCCCTCTCCCCGGGGGATGCGATCACCGTGGAACTTTGCGACGGCAGGGCGGATTGCCTTGTCCAGTCGGTAACAGAGAAGCCTGAATAAACTTTGCCAAAGGAGTTTGCCATGGCAGTAAAGAAACTCAGCTTTGAGCAGTCCCTCAGCCGGCTTGACGAGATTGTGCGTCACCTGGAAAAAGGGGACCTGCCTCTCAGCGAATCCCTCTCCCTCTATGAGGAGGGCACCGGGCTCATCAAGTCCTGCAGCAAAATGCTGGATGAGGCGGAGCAGAAAGTGGTAAAATTAAAAAAAGGGCCTGACCGCGCACCCATCGAGCTGCCCTTTGAGGATGAGAATTGAAATGACTGTGAACGAATACCGCAATAGGATTGACGCTGCCCTGGCGGAGTACTTCACCCTGTCGGAGGACTTTCCCCAGGCCCGGCTGGCCGAGGCCATGCGTTATAGCCTCTTGGCCGGCGGCAAGCGGATCCGCCCCATTCTGGTGCTGGAATTCTGCCGCATTGCCGGGGGCGATGTGGAAGCGGCCCTTCCTGTGGCCTGCGCCATTGAAATGCTGCATACATACAGCCTGATCCATGATGACCTTCCCTGCATGGATAACGATGACCTGCGCCGCGGCCGCCCCACCAACCACGTGGTCTATGGCGAGTGCACCGCCGTTCTGGCGGGGGATACCCTCCAGGCTGAGGCTTTCGGCACCATCCTCCGCTGCGATCTTCCGACCGAGCGGAAGGCCGCCTGTGCCGAGATTCTGGCCGGCGCCGTGGGGCTGGACGGCATGTGCGGCGGGCAGTATCTGGATATGTCCTGGGAGGGCAGAAAACTGACCGAGCAGGAGCTGACGGAGATTAACTCCCGCAAAACCGGCGCCCTGCTGGTGGCCGCCTGCCAGATGGGCGTTGCCGCCGCCGGCGGCAGCCGCCTGATGCTGGATACCGCCGGCCACTTCGGCGCCGCCCTGGGCATGGCTTTCCAGATTCGTGATGATATGCTGGATGTGCTCAGCACCGCTGAGGAGCTGGGCAAGCCCATCGGGTCCGACAGTCAGGAGAATAAAAACACCTATATGGTTCTCATGGGCGAGGAGGGCTGCCGCCAGACTGTGGCCCGCCTGACCGACTTTGCGAAAAACGTCCTGGGAGAAGCCTTTGAAGACACGGCCTTTCTCTGTGCAATGGCGGACTCTCTGGCAGACAGAAAGAATTGACGGCAGGGCTATGCCCTGCCTATTGGAGTGTACTTTTTGAGTATTATAGAAAGAATCAATTGTTCAAATGATGTGAAGAGCCTGACGCGGGATGAGCTGGACGCTCTTTGCAGGGAACTGAGAGAATTTGAGATAGAGAGCATCGCCAAAACCGGCGGGCATCTCGCATCCAATCTAGGCACTGTTGAGCTGACCGTGGCCCTGCACAGAGTATACGACACCTCCGTTGACAGGCTCGTTTTTGATGTTGGCCACCAGAGCTATACCCATAAGATCCTCACCGGCCGCCGGGATGCGTTCAGGACGCTGCGGCAGTACGGCGGCCTCTCCGGCTTTCCCAAGCCCTATGAGGCAGTGGACGACGCTTTTATTGCCGGCCACGCCTCCAACTCCGTGTCCGTTGCCCTGGGTATGGCCCGGGCCCGGACGCTGAATAAAGAGCAGTACGATGTGGTCGCTGTCATTGGCGACGGGGCTTTGACCGGGGGCCTTGCCTATGAGGGCCTTGCCAACGCCGCCGCCAGTGACGAGCCGCTGGTCATCATCCTCAATGATAATAACATGTCCATCAGTGAGAACGTGGGTGGCATCTCCCGCCTGCTGCAGATGATGCGCATGCGCCCCGGCTATATCAGCTTCAAGAAGTGGTATCGTGCCGCGGTAAAGAAACTTCCCATCATCTATACTGCCACTCACAAGATCAAAGAGTGGCTCAAAGCCCGGGTTCTGCCGGATAACATTTTCAGCGAAATGGGCCTGAACTACCTTGGCCCCATCGACGGTCATGATCTGGCCACTCTGGAAAAAGCCATTCACCTGGCCCGGGATATGGAGTGTCCTGTGCTCCTGCATGTGATCACCAGGAAGGGCAAGGGCTGTGACTACGCGGAGAGCCACCCGGATAAATACCATGGCGTGGGCTGCTTTGATGCCAAAACCGGGGTTGTTGCTCCTGTGGAATGCAGCTTTTCCGATAAGATGGGCGAATCCCTGTGCCGCTATGCGGAGGGGGATTCCCGCATCGTCGCCATCACCGCCGCCATGGCCGGCGGCACCGGGATCGAGTGCTTTGCCGCCAAGTATCCCACCCGTTTCTTCGATACCGGCATTGCCGAGGGGCACGCTACCGCCATGGCCGCCGGTATGGCGAAGCAGGGGCTCATCCCCGTCTTTGCCGTGTATTCCAGCTTTCTGCAGCGGGGCTATGATATGCTGATCCATGACGTGTCCCTCCAGCAGCTTCATGCCGTTTTTTGCGTGGACCGGGCCGGCCTTGTGGGCAGCGATGGGGAGACCCACCACGGTGTCTTTGACGTGAACTATCTCTCCTCTGTCCCCGGCATGACCATTCTGGCCCCCGCCAGCTTTCAGGAGCTGGACGATATGCTGGGCTACGCCCTTCACGAGCTGAACGGCCCTGTTGCCCTTCGTTATCCCCGGGGAGGGGAGGGGGCGTATAAAGCCTCCCATGTGACTGCGGAGTACCTCCTGCGCCAGGGCAGCGACCTGACCCTGGTCTGCTACGGAACCATGGTCAATGAGGCTATGGCCGCCGCCGAAGCGCTGGATGCAAAGGGCATCTCCGCCGAGGTGATTAAACTGGGCGTACTTTGCCCCAATGAATTTAATCTCTGCCTTTCCTCCCTGAAAAAGACCGGCCGCCTGCTCATGGCGGAGGAGGTCTGCGCCGCCGGCTGCGTGGGCGCAAGGATTGTTACCGCCGCCGCTATGAATGGCGTGGCTCTGAAAGGCGTCCGGCTTCTGAATCTTGGCAGCGGCATTGTCGGCCACGGCAAGGTGAGCGAGCTTATGCGTGAGAAGAATATTGACGCTGCCGGTATCCGTGACGCGGCGGCAGCGCTCTGTGCGGCGACTGTTGAGGTAAAATGAAGAAAGTTCGATTGGACCAGTTGGTCTTTGACCTGGGTTATACCGAGAGCCGGGAGCGGGCCAAGACCACCATTATGAGCGGCCTTGTGTTCGTCAACGGCCAGCGGGCCGATAAACCGGGGACGCCGGTTGCGCCGGACGCTAAGATCGAGGTTCGGGGTGAGGCCATCCCCTTTGTAAGCCGGGGCGGCTTCAAGCTGGATAAGGCCCTGAAGGTTTTTCCCATCGACCCGGCGGGGAAAACCTGCATTGACTGCGGCGCTTCCACTGGCGGCTTTACCGATGTGCTGCTGCAGCATGGCGCGGCAAAGGTCTACGCTGTGGATGTGGGCTATGGCCAGCTGGCCTGGAAGCTGCGCAACGATCCCCGGGTTGTGAACCTGGAGCGTACCAACCTCCGCTATGTCACGGCGGAGCAGATCCCGGAGCTGTTGGAACTGGCGGTGATGGACGTGTCCTTCATCTCCATCAAGCTGGTCCTGCCTGCGGTCAAGGCTCTGCTTGTCCCCGGCGCCGACTTGGTCTGCCTGATCAAGCCCCAGTTTGAAGCGGGCCGGGATGAGGTTGGAAAAAAGGGCGTGGTGCGGGACAGTGGGGTGCACTGTCAGGTTATCCGCGGCATTCTGGACTTTGCCCCCCAGATCGGTCTGAGCGTGATGGGGCTGGATTACTCCCCCATAAAAGGCCCGGAGGGGAATATAGAGTATATCTGCCATATGAAGAATGGCTGTTATGAAGGCGCTTCCGTGGATGTGGAGGCCCTGGTAAATGCCTCTCATGAGGCGCTGGTATAGGAGTCTTGTATGATCGCTGTCTGCCCCAATCCTTTTCGGGACCTTGATTGCCGCATAACCCGGGATATTATCGCCCGCCTGGAAGCCGCCGGCTTCACCACCTGTGTCTGCCCTCTGTTTCTGGAGGAAGGCGCCGTAACTTTGCCGGCGGATATGAAGGCCACGAAGCTTTCTACCGTGGCTGAGAACTGCCATATGGTGGTGGTTGTGGGCGGCGATGGGACCATCCTTGCCGCTGCCCGGCAGCTGCATAATACCTCCGTGCCCATTCTGGGCGTGAATCTGGGTACCAAGGGCTTCATGACCACCCTGGAGCCGGAGGAGCTGGATCAAATCATTCCTGCGGTGAAGGGCCGGATGCGCCTGAGCCGCCGCATGAAGCTGGACGTATCCGTCATCCGGGACGGAGAGCGGATATTGAGTGACAGTGCCCTGAACGACGCCGTGATGCATGGTTACGGCGACTGTATAAAAATGACCGTCTATTGTAATGGTGACCGCATCAGCCAGTTCTCCGGGGACGGCATCATTCTCTCTACGCCCACCGGCTCCACCGGCTATTCCATGTCCGCCGGCGGCCCCATCGTTGAGCCGGATGCGGAGAATATTATCATCACGCCGATCTGCCCCCACGTAATGGGCCTACGCTCTTTCGTCCTGGGGCCGGACAGGGAAGTTTCCGTTCGGATGGAGAAACTCCATGGCCGCCGGGCCTACCTGTCTCTTGACGGTAATTCTGTTTTAGACTTGGCAAATGAGGATATTGTTCTTGTAAAGCGCTCCCAAAACTGCACCCTTATGGTGGATGCGGGTCTGCGGAGTTTTTATGAGATCACATATGAAAAACTGAGATAAATAAGGAAAACAAAGCTAAACGGAGGTGAGATAGGATGAAACTGGACCGGCAGAACGTGATCATGGAAATTATTACCAAGCAGGATATTGAGACGCAGAACCAACTGTTGGAGGCTTTGGCTGCCCGGGGCGTCAAAAGTACCCAGGCCACCCTTTCCCGGGATATTCGGGATATGCGCCTGATTAAAGAGCTTGGCCCCAACGGCAATTATCGCTATGTAATGGCAGCAAGTCAGGATAATGCGGATCTGGACGCGCGGCTGAAGAAAATTTTTAAGGAATGCGTATTGTCCTATGACCTGGCGCAGAATATTCTGGTCATCAAGACGCTGCCTGGGCTTGCCCAGGCGGCAGGCTCCACCCTGGACGGGATGGATATTCCCGGCCTTGTGGGCACCATCGCCGGGGATGACACTGCGTTTCTGGCGCTGAAAGACCCGGACGCGGCTGTCAAACTGTACCACGAGCTTGAGCAGCTTTTGTAAACGCGCAATCACCGCAAGGGGACTTGTATCATGCTAAACGAACTTCACATAGAGAATATTGCGGTAATCGAAAAGGCCGACATCCGTTTTGGCAGCGGCTTCAACGTGCTCACCGGCGAGACCGGCGCCGGCAAATCCATCGTGATTGACTCCATCGGTGCCGTTCTGGGCGGCCGTGTGAGCCGTGAACTGGTGCGCCGCGGCGCCGATAAAGGCACGGTCACTGCCGTGTTCGACCAGACGGGCTGTGAAGCCTGGCTTGCAGAGAACGAGATTGAGGCCGAGGATGAGTTGATCCTCCAGCGGCGCATCAGTGCCGACGGGAAAAGCAGCTGCCGGGTCTGCGGTATGCCTGTCACGGCTGCCCAGATGAAGGAGCTGGCCCTGCTGTTGGTGGATATCCACGGCCAGAACGACGGCCGCCAGCTGATGGATGAAACCCGCCATCGGGCGTATCTGGACCGTTTTGGCTGCTTGGATGGGGATATCGCCGCCTTTGACCAGGCCTATTCTGCCTATCGCTCTGTGAAGAAAGAGCTGGACCGGCTGCAGATGGACGAAGTGGAGAAGGAACGCCTCAGCGACAGTCTGAAATACCAGATCGAGGAACTGGAACGGGCTCAGTTAAAAGCTGGAGAGTATGAGGGACTTGTTGACCGGCGGGACTTGCTTCGCAATTCCGAAAAACTGACCGAGGCCATTGACCAGGCCATCGCTGCCCTCAGTGGCGGCGATGAAAACGCCATTGCTCTGGCCCAGAACGCCGCCTATTACACCGGCAAAGCCGCGGCCCTTTCCGCGGAGCTGGAGCGTGCGGCAGAGGGAATCAATGCCGCGGCCTTTGCCCTGGCAGACGCTTCTGAGCTTCTGCGGGATTTCCGGGAGAGTCTGGACTTTTCCCCCGAGGAATATGACCAGCTGGAGACGCGGATTTCTCTGCTCAATAAGCTGGAGCGGAAATATGGCCGGGATGAGGAAGCGCTCATTGATTATCTGGAAGAGTGCCGCAAGAAGCTGGATGATATCCAGTATGCCGATGAACGTTCCGCCAAGCTGGAGCGGCAGCTGCAGGAGCAAATCCGCCTCTGCCGTAAGGCAGCCCAGAAGCTGAGCGCCAGCCGCCGGGAAGTGGCGAAACGACTGGAGGAACGCATCGTCTCCCAGCTGCGGGAGCTGAGTATGCCCTCCGTCCGCTTCGCTGTGGAGTTCACCCCCATGGATAATGACCTGGGCTTTGACGCTACCGGCGCCGATACGATTCGCTTTATCATGTCGGCCAATGCCGGGGAAGAGCTGGGCCGGATCAGCCGCATCGCCTCCGGCGGTGAGCTGAGCCGGATCATGCTGGCCATGAAAAACGTCTTTGCCGAGAATGACCCTGTCTCCACCATGATCTTTGATGAAATTGATACCGGCGTCTCCGGCATTGCCGCCCAGCGGGTGGGGGAGAAGCTTTTCTCCGTCTCTCTGGGCAAGCAGGTCATGTGCGTCACCCACCTGCCCCAGATTGCCGCCATGGCCGATAATCATTACCTGATCTCCAAGGAGGAGCGCAGCGGCAGAACCTATACCCAGGTTTTGAAGCTGGATCAGGAAGGCCGGGAACGGGAACTGGCCCGCCTCCACGGCGGCGATAATATCACCGCCCTCACCCTGGCCAGCGCCGGGGAGCAGCTTTCTGCCGCCGATGCGTATAAAAAGCATTACTTGACAAGCCATGGCAGATAAAGTATAATCCACAAAGATAACGCGATGAAGAACACCAGTAAGCGCCTTTGACCTGCGCAGAGAGCCCCCGGCCGCTGTAAGGGGGAGAGGCAGGGCGCCCAATACCGTTTGGAGCGGCATACCGAAACACCGGGGCTTCCCGGCCAGTAGGCTATGACGGGCGGCGCCCGATACAGCGCCGGAGTGCTCTGCACTCGCTGAGGTCCTTGCCGTGAGGCAAGGGCGCACAGAGGTGGTACCGCATCAATTGCCCTCTGTCCAAGGGACAGAGGGCTTTATTATTTGATAGGAGAGAGAAAATGTCTATTGAAGAAAAAGCTGCCCAGTATCATGCCCAGGGCTTTAACTGCGCCCAGAGTGTTCTTGCCGCCTGCGGCGAGTATACCGGCCTGGATGAAAAGTCTGCTCTGGCCATCGCCGGCGGCCTGGGCGGCGGCGTCCGCTGTGGGGAAATCTGCGGCGCCGTCACTGGTGCCGTCATGGCCATTGGTCTTTGCAATCCCTTTGTGGACGGCGGGGATAACCAGGCCAAGGTGGATATTGCCGTCAAGACCAAGGCCTTTACCGACCGGTTCAAGCAGCAGTTTGGCTGCATCCGCTGCCTTGACCTGAAGGTCAGCGGCCGCCCCTGCAGTGAGCTGATTGCCTGCTGCGCCAAAGCGGCGGAAGATGTGATCAAAAACAAAAATTGATAGAAAAGTAGGAGACAGAACAATGGGAATTTATGAAGAACTGGTGGCCCGCGGCCTGATTGCCCAGGTCACCAACGAGGAAGAAATCCGGGATATGCTCAATAACGGCAAGGCCACTTTCTACATTGGCTTTGACCCCACGGCGGATTCCCTCCATGTGGGCCACTTCATGGCTCTCTGCCTGATGAAGCGCCTGCAGCAGGCCGGCAACAAGCCCATCGCCCTGATCGGCGGCGGCACCGGCCACGTGGGCGACCCCTCCGGCCGTACCGATATGCGCAGCATGATGACCAAGGAAACCATCGACCATAACTGCGCCTGCTTCAAAAAGCAGATGGAGCGCTTTATTGAGTTTGGCGAGGACAAGGCCCTCATGGTCAACAATGCGGATTGGCTTTTGAACCTGAACTATGTGGAGCTGCTGCGTGAGGTGGGCGCCTGCTTCTCCGTCAACAACATGCTCCGGGCCGAATGCTATAAGCAGCGCATGGAAAAGGGCCTCAGCTTCCTAGAATTCAACTATATGATCATGCAGAGCTATGACTTCTACTACCTGTTCCAGCACTATGGCTGCAACATGCAGTTCGGCGGCAACGACCAGTGGAGCAATATGCTGGGCGGCACCGAGCTGATCCGCAAGAAGCTGGGCAAGGACGCTCACGCCATGACCATCACCCTGCTTCTGAACTCCGAGGGCAAGAAGATGGGCAAGACCGCCTCCGGCGCTGTCTGGCTGGACCCCAATAAGACCAGCCCCTATGAGTTTTATCAGTATTGGCGCAACGTGGGCGATGCGGACGTACTCAAGTGCATCCGTATGCTGACCTTCCTGCCTCTGGAGCAGATCGATGAGATGGACAAGTGGGAAGGCAGCCAGCTGAACAAGGCCAAGGAGATCCTTGCCTATGAGCTCACCAGCCTTGTCCACGGCGAGGAGGAAGCCAAAAAGGCGGAAGCCTCTGCCAAGGCCCTCTTTGCCGGCAGCGGTGTCAGCGAGAATATGCCCACCACCGAGATCACGGAAGCTGACCTGACCGACGGCGCCATGGACATCATGACCATCCTGGTCAAGACCGGACTCTGCTCCTCCAAGTCCGATGCCCGCCGCAATGTGCAGCAGGGCGGCGTCACCGTGAACGATGAGAAGGTCACCGACATTGGCAAGGTTTACACCGCCGATGCGCTGAAAGCCGGCATCGTGGTCAAGCGGGGTAAAAAGAACTTCAATAAGCTCACCTTAAAGTAAGTAAAAAGCAACAAAAAGCGACTGCAAAAGCAAGCGGGTCATGCATAAATATGACCCGCTTGCTTTGATTTCTTGCATATTATTTCAGCTTTTCTTCCGCCCAGTCTCTCAGCACCGCCAGCTGCTCCGGCGTGTGGAACCAGTGCTCTCCCTTTTTGTAAACCGTCAGATCTGCCCCAAAATGCTGCACAAAAGCCTTCACAACGGAAATGTCCGTGAAGTTGTCCCGGCCGGGATAAAGGATGGATGTGGGCACATCCCAGCGGTCTATGGGCCGCTCCACCACGTATTGCAGATAGCGCCAGATCAGCATAAAACCGAAGTTTGTCTCGATCATTTGCTCCTTTTCCAGCCGTTCTTCGCTGACGCCGGAACTTTTCATCATGTTTCGGATCATCAGCTCCATGTCCAGAATGGGGGAGACGAACAGGGCCCGCTCGATGGGCTTGTCCCGGTAAGCCAGCATGGAGAAGAAGGCGCCTACGCTGCTGCCGTACAGGGCAACGCGGTTGTATTTCCCTTCTATGTAGTCGTATACCTGCTCCACCTCCGGCACCACGTCCCAGGGCAGAAGCCCCAGCTTGATGGGCTCCCGGCAGCCGTGGCCCGGCAGATCAAAGCTGAGCACCTGCCAGCCTTCTTTGTTTGCAAGCTGGGCGAACAGCTCAGCCTCTTCCTTGCAGCCCTGATAGCCGTGCACATAGATATAAATTTTTTCGGAGGAATCTCCCCACAAAATGGCCGGAATTTCACCAATTCTGAACTCTTTTCCGCTTTTTTCCAAAAATTCTCCCATAATGATTTTCTCCTTTTTATGCTTTGCCGCGCAGGTATTCGAGAATCTCCGCCGCGTTGGTGTCCGGCTTTACCTTGGGCATAACCCTTTCGATGATGCCGTTTTCATCAATGATATAGGTGCTGCGGACGACCCCCATGCTGACCTTGCCGTAGTTCTTTTTCTCCTGCCATACATCGTAGGCCTGGATGGCCTGCAGCTCCGGGTCGGAGAGCAGAATGAAGGGCAGGGAATACTTCTCCGCAAATTTCACATGGGAGGCGACAGAGTCTTTGCTGACCCCGATTACCGCAACGTTCATGGTTTTGAAGTCCTCATAAGCTCCTGCAAAGGCACAGGCCTGACGGCTGCAGCCGGGGGTGTTGTCCCTCGGATAGAAATAGAGGACGATCTTTTTCCCGGCAAAATCCGCCAAAGACACAGTATTCCCATGTTGGTCGCTGAGTGAGAAATCCGGGGCTTTCATTCCTGCTGTAAGCATCTTTTTTTACTCCTTTATAAACACATATTTATCTTCCTGAGAATGTACCGGGGAAAAGGAAAAGCCTAGCCGGTCAAAGCTTTTCAAGTCTTCCGGCCTGTTCAGTTGTCCCTCCGCCAGGAAGCGTACCATTTCGCCCCGGGCCATTTTACAAAGCGTTCCCTTCTCTGCCAGTTTGTCTCCAGCCTGCTGAGCAAAAACGCATCCGATGAGGCGCGTGGAAGGGGATAGATGGGCGGAAACCGCTTTGCTGTATTCCTTGGAGGCAAGGTCAATGATGGTGTCCGTCTCCCGCTCCAGGGCCTCTGCCAGGGTGCTGCCCCAGAAGCCGTACAGATCCTTGTGACCGGCAACGGCCAGCTTGGCCTGCATCTCCAGGCGATAGGGTCTGACCCCGTCAAAGGGGCGCAGCAGCCCGTAAAAGCCGGAGAGGATGCGCAGGCGCTCCTGTATGTAATCAAACTCGTCATAGGTGAACACCCCTGGGGCCATGTACTGGTATTGTATCCCTTCATAGGCCAGGATAGCGGGGGTGAGGCCGGCTGTCAAATCCATGGTCTGGATTCGATCAAAATTCAGCGCCGCGATCTGATCGTTACAGCGCCAGAGCGTTTTCAGCTCTGCGTAACTCATGGCGCGGAGAACGGACAGAAGCTGACTGGTTTGATCCAGAAAAGCCGGCAAATCTGTCCAGGCCAGGCTGTCCGTATCCTGATTCATTTTCTTGGCCGGGGAAATAATGATGCGCATACTCATCCGCGTATCTCGCTGACCACAGAGCGGAACGCCTCGGTAAACACGGTGAAATCCGTGTTATGTGCCACGCCGTCAAAGCCCTGGGCCAGGTATTCCCGGGCTTTTTCCGTGCTGGTGGAAAAGATGAGGCAATACTTTCCTGCGGCTTTACAAGCGGCCAGAATGCGGTCAACGGCGGACAGAAAGACCGGGTTTTCAAAATCACCGGGTAAGCCCAGGGAAATGGACAGATCAAAGGGGCCGATAAAGATACCGTCGATCCCGTCCATGGCCACCACCTTTTCTATGTTTTCCAGGCATTCTGCCGTCTCACACTGGGGCAGTACCAGAAGCCGCTCATTACTCTGCGCCATAAACTCCGCTACGCTGCCGCTGGCCCAGTCCTTGTAACCGAAGCCGCTGCCACGGCCCTTGATAAAGCCCCGGTTGCCGATGGGGGCGAACTTGGCCAGATCAACCAGCTTTTTCATCTCCTCAAGGCTGCGCAGGCAGGGGACGATCAGGGCCTGAACCCCCATGTCCACCGCCCGCTGAATCTCCTTGTGGGTCACATCGGCAATGCGCATGAAGGGCGTGAGGCCTACGGACTCAGCAGAGCGAACCAGGGCCATGGCGGATTCAGTATCAAAGGGGCCGTGCTCCGTGTCGATAATGGCAAAGTCCATGCCGGTATATCCCAGGCACTCCATCGCAGAAGGGTTGCCCATAGAGAAAAAGGTGCCGATGACCTTCTGCCCATTTTGCAGTTTTTCTTTCACCAAATTGCCCATATCTGACCTCCTGAAAAAAATAAGGTTACACCCCACCGGGGCGAATAATATATTCTTTTATGCCGTCTACCACAACGGAGCGGCAGCGGATGGAAAACACCCTGTCCAACAAGCCCTGTTCTACCAGCGCCTCCGGCGGACCAAAGGCGGCAATACGGCCCTGATCCAACAGACAAATTTCATCGGAAAAACTGAGGGCCAGATTCAGGTCATGCAGCACGGCGATGACGCATTTTCCGTCCTGGCTCATGCGCTTCAGGTTCTCCATGACGGAAAACTGGGCCGAAGCGTCCAGGTATGTGGTGGGCTCATCCAGCAGGACATAGCGGGTGTCCTGAGCCAGCAGCAGGGCCAGGTATACCCGCTGCCGCTCACCGCCGGAGAGCTGGCGCAGATCCCGTCCGGCGAAGTCCAGCACATTCACTGCCGCCATGGCCCGCTCTACGGCGTCAAGGTCGGATTTGCCTGGGGTCCGGGACAGGCCCAGGTAAGGGAAGCGGCCGTGGGACACCAGATCCTGCACGGAGATGGCAGGAATGGGCCGGGTCTGAGGCAGCAGGGCCAACTGGCGGGCAAACTCCTTCCTGCCGTAGCAGGCAAAGCTTTTTCCATCCAGGGTAAGGCTGCCGCTGTCTGGCAACAGGAGACGGGACAGCAGGCGGATAAGCGTGGTCTTGCCGCTGCCGTTGGGGCCCAGGACAGCATAGAGCTTTCCAGGGGAGAAAGTGGCGGATATATTGTGCAGCACGGTTCTCCCGCCGTAGGAGAAACACAAATCGTCAAGCTGGATCATATACTCTTGATTTCCTTTGCAGCAGGATAAGGGCCAGGAAGAAGGGACCGCCCACAAAGGACAGAATAATGCCCACCGGTATCTCGTAGGGGGCAAAGAGTACCCGGCCCAAAAGGTCGCACAGAAGCACCAGCACGGCACCGCCCATGGCGCTGAAGGGCAGCAGAAGGCGATGACGGCTGCCTACGAAACGGCGGGCAATATGCGGCCCCAAAAGGCCAACAAAACCCAGCAGTCCCGCAAAGCTGACGGCGCTTCCGGCCAGAAGGCTTGCCAGCATGAGCAGCAGAAAGCGGCTCAGCTTCACGTTCATCCCAAGGCCGGCCGCAGTTTCTTCCCCCAGGCTGAGCACATCGATGTCTCTGGCCAGAAGCAGAGATGCCAGCAGCCCCAAACCGATCAACCAACAGGCCGGGCTCAGCTTCGCCATGCTGACGCCGGCGATACCGCCCACCAGGAAACCGTGGGTGTTATAGATGCTGTCCGGGAAAATGGTTTTTACCAGGTTGATCCCGGCGGTCAGGATGCTGCTGATGGTAATGCCCACCAGGGTGATGGTCATGCGGCTGGCCCCGGTGCGCCGGGCGATGGCATAAATGCACAGGCAGGCGGCCAGTGCGCCGAAGAAAGCGGCAAAGGGAACAAACGAGGCGGCGCCGGGTGCAAGGGCAACCAGCAGCGTCACGCCCAGGCCGGCTCCGGCATTGACACCGATGATGTTGGGGGCGGCCATGGCATTGTTCAAAACCGCCTGAATGATGACACCGGCAACGGCCAGGGCGCTGCCGGCCAGCACCGCCGCGCAGCAGCGGGGGAGACGCACATGGACCATGATCCGATAGGCGCCGTTGCTCAGCTGGCCATCCAGAGCGGCCCTGAGGGCTTCCAGGGCGCTGGCACGGGTGGAGCCCAAAAGCAGAGATGCCGCAAAACTGATAAACAGCAGCAGGGCCAAGATTACAAAGGCCCTGCCGGTTTTTTTATTCGAAGATTTCCGGGAAAACAATTTTTGCCAGATATTCATAACTTTCGTCCCAACGTTGGTTTGGCTTATAATGGAACAGCTCCTGGGGCAGGATATGACAGCGCCCATCACGGACGGCACTGAGTCCCTGCCAGGCAGGGTCATTCTCCAGGTGCGTACTCATATACTCCACCGCTGCCTGCTCATCCCCCATGGTGAGGATGAAGATGAAATCTGGGTCGGTACGAATCACCTGCTCCATGCTCAGATCCTCCAGCAGGGAGGGGCTTTCATCGGCGATGTTCCGCAGGCCGTATTCTTTCAGAATCTGCCCGGCCAGGTTGTCATCCGTTTTGGCCTTGATGCCGGTGGAATAGGCCCGGAGCAGGAGGACGCTTTTATCACAGCTGGCAGGAATGCGGGCCCGGATACTCTCAATATTGCGCTCTACGTCCAGCACATTGGTCTGGTACAGATCGTCCCGGCCGGTGAACGCGCAGAACTGGGCCATCATGGCCTTATAATCCGCAAAGGTATCTACCCGGTAATAGCCATAGGCAATGCCCATGGTTTCCAGAGAAGATTCCAATTGGCTGTGGGCGCTGAGATCGGCAGAGAGAATGACGTAATCCGGGGACAGTGACACCAGCTTTTCCAGGTCAATGCTCTTGACCGTGCCGATAACAGCGGCATCACCGGCGCCCAGAATACCCCGGTCAATCGCGTCCTGGGTTACGCCCACCAACTGTCCGCCGGAAAGCAGCCAGCACTGGGCAAAAGAGGCATAGCCGCAGGCCACCCGGGCGTCTTTTGAAAGCACCGCCCTGTTGTCAAGGGCATCCACCAGTTCCACTACGTCGGCATCAGGGGAGGGCGTGGCAGCAGGAGCAGTGCTCTCAGCCCCGCAAGCCGCCATGGCAAACAGGGCGGCAAGGCAGAGCAAAAGGGAAATCAGTCTTTTTTTCACGGGCGCTGCAGAACCTCTTTGGCTAGAATTTCGTCCTTACGCGCCAGCAGGTCATCACTGAACAGAGCAGCCTCCAGCTTGTCCACGCCTACACGGTCGATGGCCATACCCAGGCGCTCCTTGGCATAGGCGTTCTCCTTGAACCAGAGCATGGTCTTTTCGATCAAAGGAAGAATCTCGTCTTCGGTGACGTAGCGGGAGAGGGCGGTGCCCATGCGGCTGTTCTTGCCCCAGGTGCCGCCCACATAGATGCGGTACACCGTCTCAGACTCATGGGAGACGGCCTTAAAGGGGCACTTGCCCACGCAGACGCCGCATTCCTTACAGACAGAAGCATCAATCCTCAGCTTATCGTCCACCACCTTGGCAGCCTTGGAGGGGCAGCTTTTTTCGATCTGACAGACAGCGCAGCCGCGGCACATATCGTTGTTGAACACGGGCACCTTATGGCCCTCCACACCGAAGTCGTTCAGGGCGGGCTTCATGCAGCTGTTGGGGCAGCCGCCCACGGAAATTTTAAACTTATGGGGCAGCTTCACATCGTCCCAGCCGATGTAGTAGTTCTCATGAATCTTCTTCGCCAGCTCCTGGGTATCATAGTTGCCGTAAACACAGGTGGTGCCTTTACAGGCCACGACCGGGCGCACCTTGGCCCCGGTACCGCCGAAGCGCATACCCCGCTCCGCTGCCCAGGCCCGGGCGTCCTGAATCTTGTCAAAAGGAATACCGGGGATCTCCACCGCCAGACGGCTGGTGCAGATCAGCTTGCCGTTGCCAAAAGTAGCGGCCAGCTCTGCCATATTCTTGAAATCCTCAGCAGTGAAGACAGTGCCGGGGGCCACGATGCGGCCGGAAAACAGCTCCGTTCCTCTGTTTAGCAGAAAGCCCTGGGCTTTGACTGCCGCAATATCCGCTGCTTTTAACTTCGCCATATAGATGACTCCAATCTGTATTAAGATACTGCTAATATAACAAATTTCTTCCCATATCACAATAGTCCGATCAACTTTTTTTGCGCCAATACCGGGCCTGCATCATATTGACTTTACAGGGGGCTATGATATATTGTTTATATCAATTGCGATGATATTATACACAAGGTTGGTGTACTGTGCTTACCATATCTTTCCATGACCAAAAGCCGTTGTACGAACAGCTTTACAATCACATACGAAACGAAATTGAAAGCGGGAAGATCGGCCCGGGGGACAAGCTGCCCTCCAAACGTGCTCTTTCCGCCCATCTGAAGATCAGCGTGGTCACGGTGGAGACGGCCTACTCATTGCTGGCCGCCGAGGGCTATATTTACTCCGTTCCCGGCAGCGGCTACTACGCAGAGCGTCTTCCCGGCCCTTTCCGCGGTGAGAGAAGCCCCATTGTGATTCCGCAGAAGCCGGCAGAGCGGGAATACCGTTACGATTTTCGCACAAACCGGGTGGATACGGAGCTGTTTCCTTTTTCGGTCTGGGCCAGGCTATCCAGGGAAATCCTCAGCTCCGGCGGCGCCGAGCTGCTGCAGACCTGCAGCGGAAAGGGTGTATACAGCCTGCGTCAGGCCATTGCGGAGCATCTGCGGTCCTTCCGGGGGATAGAGGCGCAGCCGGAGCAGATTGTTGTCGGCGCGGGGGGAGAGTATCTTACCGGGCTTCTCGTCCAGCTGCTGGGCAGGAACAAAATCTATGGTGTGGAGGAACCAGGCTATGTGAAGACCCACCGGGTATTTTCCGCCAACTGTCACAAGGTGGTGCCCATCGGGCTGGATGGCAGCGGGGCGAAGCCGGCGTCTTTGCTGGAGCAAGGAGTTCAGGTGGCTCATCTGACGCCCTCCCATCATTTCCCACTGGGGACAGTGATGCCCGCAGCACGCCGGCATGAGATTTTATCCTGGGCCTATGACGCTGAGGACAGGTATATTATTGAGGATGATTATGACAGCGACTTCCGCTTTTCCGGCAAGCCGGTGCCGGCGCTGCAAAGTCTGGACTGCGCCAACAGGGTGCTTTATCTGAACACCTTTACCAAGAGCCTGGCGCCATCCATGCGCATCGGGTATATGGTTATTCCCTTGGGGCTGCTGGACCGCTTCGACGAGAAGCTGGGTTTTTACGCCTGCACGGTGCCGGTATTTGAACAGCTGATTCTGGCGGAATTTATCAGGCGGGGGCACTTCGAGCGGCATATCAGCCGCATGAGAAAACGGTATCTGAGCCGCAGGGACTTCTTCATAAAAGCCCTGGAAACCAGCAGACTTTCCGAGATTTTGGAGGTCAAAAGCACCAACGCCGGGATGCATCTGCTGCTGCGCTCCCGTTGCGGGCTCAGCGAGAGAGAGCTTTTAGACCGGGCTGCCGCTGAAGATGTGCGGGTCTACGGGCTTTCGGAATACTATTCTTTCGGCGGTGTGTACGATGGCCCTGGCTGCGTCATTGCCGGTTACTCGGGGATGAGTACACAGCAGCTGGCCCAGGGGATCGCGGCGCTGGAAAGAGCCTGGCTCTGAGATTCATTTTGGTTGCCATGACGGCGGAAATGTGCTAAAATTCATCCAGGATGTGATAGGATGCGAATACTGGGGATCGACCCGGGAATTGCCACCATTGGCTTCGGCGTGGTGGATTCAGATAAAAACGGCCACAAGCTGATTAACTGCGGCGTGATAAGCACCCCGGCCCACACCAGCTTATCCAGTAGGCTGGAACAGATTTACGACGATATGTGCCAGTTGATCGATCTTTTCAAGCCGGAGGCGGTTTCGATTGAAGAGCTTTTCTTCAACACCAATATAACCACCGGCATCGCGGTGGCCCACGGCAGAGGCGTGATCCTTCTGGCCTGCCGTAAGGCGGGGCTGAAGGTCTATGAGTATACGCCGCTGCAGGTGAAGCAGGCTGTGGTTGGCTATGGCCGGGCGGAGAAGGCCCAGGTTATGGACATGGTAAAGCGTATTTGCCATCTGCCGGCGCCGCCGAAACCTGACGACGCGGCGGACGCCGTTGCCCTGGCCCTGTGCCACGCCAGAAGCGCCACATCATTACTTTACAGAGGAGAGAACGAGGAATGTTCTACCATATAGAAGGCACCGTCACGGAGCTGGAGCCCAACCTGGTGGTGCTGGACTGCAGCGGCGTGGGCTATGCCCTGAACGCCACCATGAACACGGTGTCATACATCCACATGGGCGACAAGGTGAAGCTCTATGTGGCGGAAGCCATAGGCGAAAATAATTTTGATCTGTACGGGTTTTACACCAAGGGAGAGAAGCGCTGCTTCGAGCTGCTGGTGTCTGTGTCCGGCATCGGGCCAAAGGCGGCGCTGTCCATCCTGTCCTACAGCACGCCGGAGACGCTGGCCCTGGCCATCATGAACGACGATGTGAAGGCCCTCACTGTGGCACCGGGCGTCGGGAAAAAGATCGCTCAGCGGGTTATCCTGGAGCTGAAGGACAAGATGAGCAAGGAAACCGCTGGGCAGGAAATCAGGCTGCCGGCTGCCGTACCCGTTACCGGACAGAGCGACACCATGGGCGACGCGATGGCGGCCTTGGCGGTGCTGGGCTACAGCAGCGCGGAGATTGCTCCGGCGCTGAAGAAAATCGACGTCACGGGCATGAGTGCCGAGGAAATCATCAAGGCTGTACTAAAGCAAATGGTCAAATAGGAGCGTTAAATGAGTATTAGCTTTTCTGACGAAGTCAATGAGGAACTGATCACCACCACGGCCAGCCTCCCGGAGGACAGCAATGAGGGTTCGCTGCGCCCGCGCACCATCAATGAATACATCGGTCAGGAGAAGGCCAAGGACAACCTGAAAGTGTTTATCGACGCTGCCAAGATGAGAGGGGAGTCCCTTGACCATGTGCTGCTCCACGGCCCCCCGGGCCTGGGCAAAACCACACTGGCGGCGGTCATCGCCAATGAGATGGGCGTCAATATGCGCATCACCTCGGGCCCTGCTATTGAGAAGCCCGGTGATCTGGTGGCCATGCTTACCAATCTGAACGAGGGGGATATCCTCTTTGTGGACGAGATTCACCGGCTGAACCGGGCCTATGAGGAAATCCTCTATCCCGCTATGGAGGATTACGCTATCGACATCATCCTGGGCAAAGGCCCTTCCGCCAACTCCCTGCATCTGGATCTGCCCCATTTTACGCTGATTGGTGCCACCACCCGCTCCGGCCAGCTGACTGCGCCCCTGCGGGACCGCTTCGGCGTGTCGCTGCGTTTGGAGCTGTACACGCCGGAGGAATTGCAGCGGATTGTCATTCGCTCTGCCGGAATCCTGGGGGTGGAGATTCTGCCGGAGGGCGCTTATGAGATCGCCTCTCGTTCCCGGGGTACGCCCCGAATCGCGAACCGTATGCTGCGCCGGGTACGGGATTTTGCCCAGGTGCGGGCGGATGGACTTATCACCCGGGAAGTGGCGGATGAGGCGCTGTCCCGGTTGGAGGTGGATAAGCTGGGTCTGGACGCCCTGGACCGGCGGATGCTCAGAAGCATTATCGAGTTTTATAACGGCGGGCCCGTGGGGCTGGAGACACTGGCGGCCACCATCAATGAGGAGGCGGTAACGCTGGAGGATGTGTATGAGCCGTACCTGCTGCAGCGGGGATTTTTGACCCGTACACCCAGGGGCCGCTGTGTCACCAGAAAGGCCTATGAGCATCTGGGAATCCAGTACATGGGCCAGCAGCAGATGGATATTTGATTTTTTAATGCATGTAATAAAGAAAAAAGCTATTGACTTTATACAAAGCTGATGTATAATACAAGATGTAAATTTGTTTAGTATGTAGCTATGGAGAATTATTCGAAGGCAAGCGACATCGACCTGCAGGCCTTGGCCGCGGCAGGGGACAGAGACGCTGAAGAGACATTGGCGAGCAGATATATGTATCTGGTGCGCGCCTGCGCGCGGCCCATGTTTCTGGCAGGCGGTGACAGCGAGGATCTTATTCAGGAGGGAACGTTCGGGCTGGTATCAGCGATTAGGCAGTTCTCTCCGGCGTGTGATACCTCCTTTAAGACCTTTGCCGAGCACTGCATCAGAATGCGGTTATACTCCGCAATCAAATCCGCATCTCGTTTGAAGCATTTTCCGCTCAATGACGGCGTGTCATTTGAGCAACTCTCGGAAGACCCACGTGCCCCATTGTCGGCATTTTCTGAGGTTTTCCGGCGCAGTCCGGAAGATTTAGTTCTGGCCAGAGAGAGCAAGGAAGAACTTTACACGACCTTTTCCCAGTGCTTATCCAAGTTTGAAAAGAAGGTCCTGGACCTTTACCTTGATGGGCTGTCCTACCGTGAGATCGGGGAGAAACTGAACAAAGAGCCCAAGGCTGTGGATAACGCGGTGCAGAGGATAAGGCGCAAGCTGGCGCGGAATACAAGTTTAGGCGACATCAGCGATAGCTGAACGCAAATACAAGCCGACAGGCACATTTTTCAAAAGAGAGGATTCAAAATGTACGAAGACAAAACCTTAGTTTGCAAAGAGTGTGGTAACGAGTTCGTATTTACCGCAGGTGAGCAGGAGTTCTACGCTGAGCGTGGTTTCCAGAATGAGCCCCAGCGCTGCAAGGCATGCCGTGACGCACGCAAGAACGCCGCTCGTGGTCCCCGTGAGTTCTTTACCGCAGTCTGCGCTGCTTGCGGCGGCGAGGCAAAGGTTCCCTTTGAGCCCAAGTCTGACCGTCCCGTCTACTGCAGCGAGTGCTTCGCTAAGATGAGAGAGCAGGCCTGATCGCCTGACAAGAAGCAAAGGGACACTTCGGTGTCCCTTTGCTTTTCCGCTTGCCCCACCTTGGGGCCTGATGTTTTGTTTATTGAGGTGAATGAAATGGAGATTACCAGAGAGACCCGGATTGCTGAGATCATTGAGAACTGCCCCCAGGCCATGCCCGCCTTTATGGAGATCGGTATGCACTGCATGGGCTGTGCCCTGGCCAGTGGTGAGACGCTGGAGCAGGCCTGCGCCGCCCACGGCGTTGACCCGGATGAGTTCCTGGTATACCTCAAGGCTTTCCTTGAGACCGCCTGAGTATCAGCACACATGAAAGCCGGACTTGTTCCGGCTTTTGTTTTTTCAGGAGGTTGGCATGAATAAGAGAATGCACGCAATCGTCAAATATATAGAGCCGGGCCGGGGCCTGATTGACGTGGGAACTGACCACGGTCACCTTCCGGTCTGGATGGCAAGCCATGGCTATCGGGGAAACATTATTGCCGCGGACATTAACGCGGCCCCGCTGCAAAAGGCCAGGGAGAACGCGGAGAAAGCCGGCGTTACAGACAGGATCACCTTCCAGCTTTGCGACGGACTGGAACAATGCAAGCCGGAATCTGTGGACACGATCATTATTGCCGGAATGGGCGGAGATATGATATGCAGGATACTGGATCTGGCCGAGTGGTGCATGGACCGGCGCTATAAACTGATTTTGCAGCCAATGACCAAAAGCGAGGTGCTGCGCTACTGGCTGACCAACAATGAGTTTGAGATTCTGGCCGAAGATCTGGTTCCAGAAGGCGGAAATCTGTATCAACTGATCGTGGCCCGCTTTGGCGGCTCCACTAGGCTTAGTGATGGGGAGCTGTTCCTCGGCAAGAAGCAGATTTGCACCGATTGGGAGCTGTATGAGCAGCAGCGGCAGAAGCTGATCAAGCGTTTTGAAGCGGCCATTGCCGGGATGGAAAAAAATGCTGCCGGGGCAGGATTGCCTGCGCACAGGCTTTACCGGGAGATTCTGGAAGATCTGGAAAGGTTGGGGTAAAATATTGGTTACTGCAAAGGATATTTTTGAAAATCTTTGTGCCCTGGCGCCCTTGGAGCTGCAATTGGGTTTTGACAATTCCGGCTTTCTCTTCGGCCGGGAGACCGCTTCCGTGACCAAGGCGCTGCTGGCGCTGGACGTTACCTCCGCTGTTGTGGATGAGGCCATAGAACTGGGCGCGGAACTGATTCTATCCCACCATCCGCTGATCTTCAGCCCCCTTAAATCCGTGACTGATGAGAAGCTGCTGCGGCTGGCCCAGCATCAGATCGGGGTGATCTCCATGCACACCAATCTGGACATTGCCCAGGGCGGCGTGAATGACGCGCTGATGGCGGCCCTGGGGGCTGAGGTCCAGGGCGGACTGGACGAATATGGCTGCGGACGGGTAGGAAGGCTTGGCAAGGCCATGCCTATGGAGGAGTTTCTGCCCTTCTGTAAGGCGGTTTTGAAAACGGCCGGGCTGCGCTATTATGACAGCGGCAGGCAGGTCTCCCAGCTGGCGGTAATGGGCGGTTCCGGCGGGGACAGTCTGGAAACGGCTTACCGCCTTGGCTGCGACACCTATCTCACCGCGGACATCAAGTACCATCAGTTTCTGGAGGCTCAGGAGCTGGGGATCAATCTCATCGACGGGGATCACTTCTGTACGGAAAATCTGGTCATCCCGCTGCTGGCCCAGAGGCTGAGAGCCGCCTTTCCCGAAACGGAATTTACCATATCCAAGAGGCATCATCAGGTAATCCGCTTTGCTTGAGATGCTTGTCATAAAGCACCTCCGCTGCTCATAAACTCGAACAAACGAGAACATGAGAGCGGAGGTTTTTTATGACTGATACAAATATTTATCGTGATATTGCGACAAGGACTGACGGGGCTTTCATGCTTGGCGTTGTTGGCCCGGTCAGAACCGGCAAGTCAACCTTTATCAAAAGGTTCATGGAAAAGCTGGTGATACCGCAGATAGACAATACCTACATGAAGGAACGGGCCAAGGATGAGCTGCCTCAGAGCGGCTCCGGCAAGACCATAATGACGGCGGAGCCCAAGTTCGTGCCGGAAAACCCGGTGAACATTTCTCTGGCGGGAAACACGGAGCTGGCTGTACGCCTGGTGGACTGCGTAGGCTACATGGTGGATGGCGCGGCAGGCCAGTTTGAGGACGGAGAAGAGCGCATGGTCACAACCCCATGGTTTGACCACGAGATCAGCATGACGGAGGCCGCAGAAAAGGGAACCTATAAGGTGATTACCGAGCACTCCACCATCGGCATCGTCATCACCACCGACGGCAGCATATGCGATATTCCCAGGGAGAAATACCTGGAGCCGGAGGAAAGGGTAATCCATGAGCTGAAAGAGATCGGAAAGCCTTTTATCGTCCTGCTCAACTGCGCAGATCCAGAGTCTGAGCAGGCAGCTGAGACAGCAAGGGAAATCAGTGAAAAATACGGTGTGCGCTGCCTGCGGGTGAACTGCCTGAAGCTGGAGGAAGATGGCATCGCCTGTATCATCCGTTCAGTGCTGGAGGAATTCCCGCTGAAGTCTATTGGGCTGTTTCTGCCGGAGTGGCTGGAGGCACTGCCGGATAATAACGAGCTGAGAGAAGAAATCTTCGGAAATATATTGACTAGCTGTGACGGGGTGTGCAAGATCAAGGACTGCTATGATTCCGTCGGTAAACTGGCCCAGTGCGAGAATATCAGCGAGGTCAAGATTGGGAAAAGCGATTTAGGCAGTGGAAATGTGGAGGTAAACGTTTGTTTACCCAGAGCATTGTATTATAAGACCATCAGCGAGCAGACGGGAATACAGGTGAACAATGACGGCGATCTGATTTCTACTCTGGCAGAAATGAGCGCTGTGAAGCAGGATTACGACAAACTGCGCTCCGCCCTGGAAGACGTGCGCACAAAAGGCTATGGGGTGGTCATGCCGGACTCCTCCCAGATGCAGCTTGAGGAGCCCCAGATCGTGCGTCAGGGCGGAAAATACAGCGTGAAGCTGAAAGCCAATGCCCCGGCAATCCATATGATGATGACCAATATCGAGACGGAGGTTACCCCGGCTATCGGTGGGGAAACGGCTTCCGAGGATATCATAAACTTCCTGCTGCAGGGCTTTGATGGAGATGTGAATCGGATATGGCAGTCCAACATCTTTGGAAAGTCCCTGTACGACATTGCAGAGGAGGGACTGACGTCCAAAATCGAGTCGCTGCCCCAGAGCGCCAAAGATAAAATTCAAGAGACATTACAGCGGATAATCAATGAGGGCAGCGGGGGACTTATCTGCATTTTGCTTTGAGCACATGGTTGACGGAGCAAATTTCTGCATATATAATAGGTTCTGACCTCAAATACATTGCTGAGGGTTTGGTATGTACTGTATATTTAAGGTCAAAGGCGGGAATAAGACCGCGCTGATCATCGTGGCAATCCTGCTGGTAGTAGCAATCGCCATCAGTATCCTGGGGCCGAAGCAGGAGGAGACTTCCGATGCCGCAGGCAGTATGGGGGACTTCACCCTGGTGATTGACCCCGGTCACGGCGGCATCGACGGGGGCGCGGTGGCGGCGGACGGGACAAAAGAAAGCGATATCAATCTGGCCATTGCTTTGAAGCTGCGGGCTCTGGCGGAGTTCTATGCCCTGGAAAATGCAATGACTCGCCAGGATGACAGCAGCAGATCCAGCCCGGAAAGATACAGCGAGCACGAGGATCTGGTAAGCAGGGCCGATTTTGTCAACGCGGCGGAGAACCCGGTATTGATCAGCATTCACCAGAACTGTTATCCCACCGGCCAGCCCAGCGGTCCCCAGGTCCTCTACGCGGCTACGGAGTCCAGCGAAAGTCTGGGGAAGCTGACCCATCAGAATCTCATTGGCAGCCTGTATCCGGGCAACCGCCGGGTGGCTGAGCCGGCGTCAAGAAAGCTGTATGTGCTCAATCACGTTTCCTGCCCGGCTATCCTGGTGGAATGTGGATTTTTATCCAATCTTTCGGACTTGGCAAAGCTTAGCGACAGCAGCTATCAGACCACGCTTTCAACGGTACTGATGGCTTCCTATTTACAATATAGAACAGGGCTTACCGGCACCTGATAAACGGAGAATGTTATGGCAAAACAAAAGACAATTTATTGCTGCTCTGCCTGCGGCAACGAGACGCCCAACTGGGCGGGCAAATGCCCGGCCTGCGGGGCCTGGAACACCTTGGAGGAAGTGAAACTCGGCGCTGACAGCAGGAGGAAGGGCACGTCCTCCTTCAAGGCTGTCCGTAACGGCGGCCCGATAAAGCGCATATCTGAGCTGGACACCAGCGCCGAGATCCGCTTTGTCACCGGCATATCGGAATTTGACCGGGTGCTGGGCGGTGGCGCGGTGGTAGGCTCGCTGAATCTGGTGGGCGGCGCGCCGGGTATCGGCAAGTCTACACTGCTGCTGCAAATGTGCGGCAGTCTGGGTACCGGGAAAACCGTCCTCTATGTCACCGGCGAAGAAAGCGAGCGGCAGCTGAAGCTGCGGGCCATGCGTCTGGGTGTGGACGGTGGGGACACCTATGTGCTGGCAGAGACGGATATGGACAACATTATTGCTGCCATCGACGAAGTTTCGCCGGATATTGTGATTATTGACTCCATACAGACCGTGTCTGACGGGGAGGTCAGTTCCGCTCCTGGCAGCCTGAGCCAGATCAAAGAATGCACCATGCGAATCATGCGGGTGACCAAAGAAAAGGGCCTGACGGTATTTGTCGTTGGCCACATCAACAAGGAGGGCAGCATCGCCGGACCCAAGGTGCTGGAGCACATGGTGGACTGTGTCCTTTACTTTGAGGGGGAGCGGAGCACCAGCTTCCGCATTCTGCGGGCGGCCAAGAACCGCTTTGGCTCCACCAATGAGATCGGCGTGTTTGAAATGGTAGACAAGGGGCTGCGCTGCGTTGAAAATCCTTCCGAGGTCTTTCTCAGCGGCAGGCCGGAGGACAGCCCGGGTACCTGCGTTTCCTGCATCGTTGAGGGGACCCGGCCCATCCTGGCCGAGGTGCAGGCCCTGGTGGCGCCTGCCGCCTATAACGCGGCCCGCCGCTGCAATGGAATCGATTATAACAGGGCGGCCATGCTGTTGGCCGTTTTGGAGAAGCGGGGTGGTCTGCCGGTCAGCAACTGTGACGCTTATATCAATGTGATTGGTGGGCTGAGTCTTGACGAACCGGCGGCCGACCTGGCCACGGTGCTGGCTGTAGCCTCCAGCTTTTTGGACCGGCCCCTGGGCACCGATCTGGCTGCCTTTGGTGAGGTTGGCCTTTCCGGTGAGATCCGCAGCGTCAGCGCACTGAACCAGCGGCTGGGCGAGATTGCCCGGCTGGGCTTCAAGCGCTGCGTCATTCCGGCCCATGTGCGGGATGAGGTGAAGCGTTTTGAGGGACTGGAACTGATCGCGGTAAAGAATATCGGGGAGGCCATGGCGGCCGTCCTGGGGAAAAAACGTGAAAGCCGTTGAAAAGCCCAATCTGCCGGAGATGGCGGAAACCGTCCTAATTGGGGAAATATATACTGAATTACTGGAAAAACCGCTGGAAAAACTGGGTATAAATGCTGTACCAGTACCGGGTAATGGCTTTGTTGATCCCAGACTCTCCGGCCATGGGGATCTGTCTGTGCTGCATATGGGAGGCAAGATTCTATGGCTGGCGCCCCATTTGCGGAGAAGTCGCTTTGCAGAGCGGCTCAACTCCATGGGCTTTGCTCTGGATTATCCCGATATCCTTCAATCCGCCGCCTATCCCGGAGACGCCCAGTTGAATGTCTGTATCTGCGGTAAATATGCAATCTGCAACAAGTCCATTGTTCCGACAGAAATTGTCAGCAATTTAACAGATAGCGGATTTGAGATTTTAGATTGCAGGCAAGGTTATGCGAAGTGCTCGGTCTGCGTTGTGACTGAAGGGGCGATCATTACAGCCGACAGGGGAGTAGAGGCCGCTGCAAGGAAGGCAGGACTGGACGTTTTACTGATTGAGCCGGGTTATATTGCGTTGGATGGCTTCGATTATGGATTTATAGGCGGTTCGTCGTTCAAAATCTCTCGTGGTAAACTGGCGTTTACCGGGACTTTGGATGCGCATCCAAGCAAAAAGGATATTTTACATTTTCTAAAAGCCCATGAAGTTGAGGCTGTTTATCTTACCAAACGGCCAATTTTTGATATTGGTTCTGGAATTCCCATTATCGAAAAATAGTGCTGCATCCAATTGGAATGCAGCACTATTTTTTAATTCTCATCTTCAATTTCAGCGCGGGTTTTTCTGCCGATGGGGTTGGCCATAGCGGCCTCATGGAGCGCAGCGTTATCCAGATGGGTATAGATCTGGGTAGTATTGAGATTGCTGTGGCCCAGAACTTCCTGTAGTGCCCGGGTATCCACGCCGTTCTTCAG
The DNA here is from genome assembly GCA_051866745.1 of Candidatus Limivicinus sp. GTDB lineage: Bacteria > Bacillota > Clostridia > Oscillospirales > Oscillospiraceae > Limivicinus. The sequence goes on from JBJDXQ010000020.1 coordinate 57,561, forward strand.
CATCAGCGTGGCTGCTGTATGGCGCAGCTTATGGGGAGAATAGCGTGTAGCATCCAGCCCGGCCAGCTTCAGCTTTTTTTCCACCATTTTCTGCACGCCCCGGACACTGATCCGCCGGTGATCCCGGCTGATAAACAGGGCGTTTTTATCCTCCGGAACGATTTTTTCCGGATCACGAACGGCCAGATAGTCGTCAATTGCCTCCCGACAGCCCTCGGCAAAGTAGATCATCCGCTCTTTATTGCCTTTGCCAATGACTCGCAGATGATCCTCGTAGATATCCGATAAATTCAGCGAAACCAGTTCCGAGACTCGCATACCGCAGGACATGAACAGCATCAGGATGCAATAATCGCGCAGAGCGTAGGTACCATCGCAGACGGCCAGCAGACGCTCACATTCGGCTTCTTCCAGGTATCTGGGCAGTGAGGCCGGGCGCTTGGGCATGTCAAGTTCTTGACAAATATTGAAATCCAGAAGATGGCGTTTTGTAGTCAGGTAGTTGTAAAAGGACTTGACAGAGGAGGTGCGGCGACAGCGGCTGGCAGCAGAGAGGGATTGGTTGGAGCCGGTCATTTCCGGCGAGAAAGACTGATAACGGTACAGCTCCTCAATGCGGATGGATTTGATGAAGTCCAGGTCAACGTCGCTGATGTCGATCTCATTGAAAGGCGTATCGACAGGGACAAGTCCGCGCCGGCGCTTGATATAGCGAAATAGAATTTTCAGGTCCAGATAATAGCCGGCGATGGTTTTATCGGAATGGCCGCGCACCGTGGAATGATACTCCAGAAACTCCATAAGGAGATCAGGCGCGTCGTGGATTTGATCTAAGTTCATTATGTTAACCTCCCATTATGAAGTCTGATTCTAAGTTCGCTTAATTGATATTATGCGAACCAAATAGGGAATATAGATCAGGGACGAATGATGTCCCCTACGACCACTATTATATGTTAACCAGGACTGCTTGTCAAGAAAAAACCGCCGGGAAACGATCTCCCGGCGGTTTGCATAATCAATTTAACGGCCCATCTTATAACGCAGCGTAGTAAGCAGCGATTCATTGGTGACACGGATGGTGTTCAGAATGGTGAAGACGGCAGCAACCATATCGATAAAAATGGCAAACCAGAGATTGCAATAGCCAACGATACTGAGGAACACCAAAAGTGCTTTGATGATGAAAGCAAAGAGTGCGTTCTCAATGGCGACCTCCTTGACGCGAACGGCCACCTGCTTTGCAAAGGGCAGATTGTTGATATACGCGGGGGCGACGATTACATCGGCAAACTTGCCTTTGCTGCCCACCCGAATGTCAACTGCAGCATCAGAGCGGGCTTCTACTCCGCTGGAGTAAATGAACAGGACAGCTCCTTTTTCACGCTTGACGATATCGCTGATGATGCCAAGCTTTTTCTCCGTATCACACTGGGCATACATCTCGTTGAAGTTCATCAGCTCGGCAAACTGCTGCCCCACTTCTTTGCTGTCCTCGGTGAGCAGAATGCATCTGTTGATGCCGGTGGCCTTCATCTCAGGAATAAGATTCTCGGTCTCCTCATTTACCTCGGAAGAAACGACAACTTTGCCAACGTATTTATTGGCAACGACCATATAATAGGCCTGGCCAATGGCGGCATTATCCTCCGGCAGCTCCACTTCCCTGCTGGAATAAAGCTCCCTGGTGCCGAAAGAGACAGGGATGCCGTCAATACTCAGCTCCATGCCATAGCCGGGGATATCACGGAAATTGCTGATCACATCCAAGCGATAATCCTGGTCAAAAGCGGCGGCAATCGCCTTGGCAATGGGCTGGTCAGAATAATACACGGAATGGGCCACAAAGTTCATAAAAGTGCCGGAATCCAGGATATCCGAGTACATTGCAATGATTCTGGGGCACTCATCGGCAAAAATACCGCCCTTGTCAAAGATGGCCACGGTAGAATCTGCCAGGGCCTCAATGCTGGAGGCTTTTTCAATGACCACACCCTGCTGGGCACTGTAGCACATACCGACCATGGCGGCCAAAGGAATGGACACCACAACGGACATCGGCGTGGCAATAAGGATAATGGTAAGGGCCCGGTGAATGGAAACGATATAGGTATAATTGGTGAAAATGGGAAGCGCGACGGCGTAAACAACCGACAGCACCATAGCCAGTTTCAAAACGGAGCCGGCGCTGCTTTTCATTACTGTCTCAAGGGACATGCTGGTGGCCTCTTTATCATTGAGAAGCGCGGCCATTTTGGCCTTCACAGCTTCGTCCTGATAGCCCAGCAATTCCAGCGCAGATTTTTTTGTGTGCTCCTCGGCATAGTTGATGAGCATAAGGCCGATCTGATACAGGAGAATGAGGGCCGCACCTTCTATGGCGAAGCCAATGAAATACGACAGAAGAGCAATAAACACCACGACCACAGGAACAGAGAAGTACTCCCCTTCCTCGATGGAATTCATGGCCTGCAAAACAATGTCATATCCGGCAGCCGCAGCCGCAAGCACAAGCAAAATGATGCTCAGAAATTCCGGCATTTTAACAATGAGAGAGACGGCAAAGATGACAGAGGCCACAACAAGGCGGATAACGATCATCGTATTGTTGTTTGGCGCACTGTTCTCCGGCTTTTTCTTCATAGTCTCATGCTTGTTTTTTTCCGGCTTTTGACTCATTTTGCCACCTCCTGTATTTATATTGCGGGGGACACTGCCCCCTCCCCCGCCCCTGATGGGACAAGGGGCAAAAGGGGCAGAAAAACTTTGTTCTAATTACTGATGAATGTGCCTTGCTCAGGCCTTACCGTCACAGCCCAGCACGTCAACGATCTTGTGCTTGACCATGGCCTTGATGGCGTCGCGGGCAGGAGACAGGTACTGACGGGGGTCAAAGTGATCAGGATGCTCGTTGAAGTACTTGCGGATGCTGGCGGTCATGGCCAGGCGCAGGTCAGAATCGATATTAATCTTGCAGACGGCCTTCTGGGCGGCCAGGCGCAGCTGTTCCTCAGGAATGCCGATGGCGCCGGGCATATTACCGCCGTTGTCATTGATCATCTTGACAAACTCCTGAGGCACAGAGGAAGAACCGTGCAGCACGATGGGGAAGCCGGGCAGACGGGTCTGAACGTCCTCCAGAATATCCAGTCTCAGCTTGGGATCGGTGCCGGGCTTGAACTTGTATGCGCCGTGAGAGGTGCCGATGGCAATGGCCAGGGAGTCACAGCCGGTGCGCTCCACAAATTCCTGCACGTCCTCGGGTCTGGTGTAGGAGCTATCCTCGGCGGAGACATTGACCTCATCCTCAATGCCGGCCAGGGTGCCCAGCTCAGCCTCCACCACGACGCCGTGGTCATGGGCATACTCAACCACCTGACGGGTCAGGGCGATGTTCTCCTCAAAGGACTTGGAGGAAGCGTCTATCATAACGGAGGTAAAGCCGCCGTCAATGCAGGACTTGCACAGCTCGAAGCTGTTGCCATGGTCCAGATGCAGGGCAATGGGCAGACCGGTCTCGATAACAGCGGCCTCCACCAGCTTCATCAGGTAAGTATGGTTGGCATATGCCCGGGCACCCTTGGACACCTGGAGGATCAGCGGAGCATTCAGCTCAGCCGCAGCTTCGGTGATACCCTGCACGATCTCCATATTGTTAACGTTGAATGCGCCGATAGCGTAACCGCCATGATAGGCCTTCTCAAACATTTCTTTTGTAGTTACCAGGGGCATTTTTCAGATCTCCTTTTGTTAGATAGTCAAAATTTGTACAAATAGTACATTTACAAATCTGCAATATTATTATATCCTCAAAGCGGTCTATAATCAATAAGCAGTTTTGACAAAACGCATAAAAATTAATTTTTTCTTGGAGGAAGAAACATGTCTGAAAAACTCATCGGCTCCTGCATTTTTGGCCAGTCCGGCGGCCCCACCGCCGTCATTAATGCCAGTGCCTACGGTGTCATCCGCGCCGCTCTTGACGCGGAGGAGATCACCAAGGTCTATGGTGCTGCTCACGGTATCCGCGGCGTTCTCGATGACAAGCTCTACGTCATGGATGAGGAAGACCCTGCAGAGCTGAAGCTGCTGCTGAACACCCCCTCTTCCGAGCTGGGTTCCTGCCGTTATAAGATTGCGGACCCTGAGAAGGACGACACAGACTATAAGCGCATTCTTGAAATCTTTAAGAAATATAACGTGAGATACTTCTTCTACAACGGCGGCAACGACTCCATGGATACCTGCAACAAGATCAGCCGCTATATGGAGTCCGTCGGTTATGAGTGCCGGGTCATGGGCGTTCCCAAGACCATTGACAACGACCTGTTTGGTACCGACCACTGCCCCGGCTTTGCCAGCGCGGCAAAGTATATTGCCACCTCCTGCATGGAGATCAACAAGGATGCCAGAGTTTATGACAACGGCATGATCACCGTGGTGGAGATCATGGGCCGTCACGCCGGATGGCTGACTGCCAGCGCTGCTTTGGCCAGCGAGTTTGGCTCCGGCCCCGACCTAATCTATCTGCCTGAGCTGGACTTTGACATGGAGAAGTTCATCGCCGATGTGGAGCGCATCTATGCCGCAAACGGCAAGGTTCTCATCGCTGTTTCCGAGGGCATCCATTATGCCGATGGCCGCTTCGTCTCTGAGGCGAAGACTTCCGCCACTGACGGCTTCGGTCACGCCCAGCTGGGCGGTCTGGCAACCATGCTGGCCGAGGTGCTGAAAGAGCGCACCGGCGCCAAGGTCCGCGGGATCGAGCTGAGCCTGCTGCAGCGCTGCGGCGCCCATCTGGCTTCCAAGACCGACATTGACGAGGCCTTCGGCGCAGGTCAGGAAGCGGTCAGGCAGGCTGTCAGCGGCACCACCGGCAAGATGGTGGCCTTTGAGCGGGAGTATATCGACGGTAAGTACCACTGCAAGATGGTGCTGCTGCCCCTGGAGTCCGTTGCAAACTTCGAAAAGAAGGTTCCTGTGGAATGGATCAACGAGGATGGCAACGGCCTGAAGCATGAATTCATCGACTACGTGCTGCCCCTGATCCAGGGTGAGCCGGAGCTTCCGCTGGAGCACTCCCTGCCCAGATACGCACGGCTGAAAAAAGTTCTTGCCAAGTAAGACGAAGAAAAAACCAAAAAGTGCCAACGACCTGGACGATTTTTCGTCCAGGTCGTTTTTAATCCTACTAGGCCTACATAATTTTCAGTTGGTTCTGGATCAGCATGCCCACGGTATCGGCAAATTTATCCAGAGACTGGATGCGGGCAAAGTCCCGGCCATAGACCATCTTTGCCGAGGGTACGTCCTCATCGTTGCCGGTAAAGACGCAGACAACGGCAATGCCGTCCGCCCGGGCCCGTCTTACCTCCAGAGCGGTATCGATCAGGCCGGCCTCATATTCATAGGCGGCGATCTCGCTGCCGTCCCGGGCGCGAATTTTCATCACGTCGTTGGGCTTTACATCGGAGAGAACGATGAGTACCTTATGTTCGTAACTGGTCTCGTTGATCAGATGGTGGGCGGCCCGGATGGCGAGACCATCCCGGTTGCAGCCGTTGGAGACAAAATCAAAGATCCGGTCATTTTTATTCCATTCACCGTAATCCCGGAAGATGCGCATGATGGTGAAGCCGGTCATGGAGCAGAAGGACATCACCCGGCAGGGAATGCCGCAGCGGCTCAGGCTCTCGGCAATCATATAGCCCTGGCAGGACACCAGCTCCTGCCGCCGTTTCTGAGAGGTGGATGCATCCAGCAGGATGTCCACGCTGAGATTCCCCTTATCTCCCTGTTCGCTCCGGGTGAACACCTTGTCGTCATCCAGCTGGGTGGCCCGCCATGCGAGGCCGCCGTTGAGCAGGCCGGAATTGGCCTTGACGTCCGTAGGCTCCAGATGCAGGAGAACGGAGTTTTGAATTTTCCCTGTGAGCTTGGCGATGGCGGTCATGTTCCGGGGCAGATCGTCATAGAAGCTCTTCCGATTTTTCCCGATCTGAACCGCTTCCCTCTCCTTCTGTAAAGCCTCAAAGGCGTTCTGAATCTTGCTCTTCAGTACCTCGCCCTTGGTGAAAAGCAGGTGGCAGCTGCTGTGGTTGCCGGTGCAGAGGCTGCGCTCGATCTCCATCATCCGGCTCTCCTGGTACATGGGTTCGCCGAATTTGGATTCCATAAACTCCCGCAGTTCCCTGGCGCTGAGCTTGGTGCGCAGTTCGTGCTCTTCTCGCTTGCCGCCGGCATTTTCGCCGCCGTAAACATCGTCCGGGTGATCGGCAAAGCCGGCACCAAAGCGACGGTAACGCATGCTGCCGCTGAGCTTGCCTTTCTTTTTACCGAAAAGCGTGGGCCGCAGACGGCGTTCTTTTTTCCGCAGCTGGGCAGTGATCTGGAACCATTGCTTGAAAAGCGCTTGAGAGGCAGCTACGATAGCGTCGGTGTCCATTTCCGGGCTGAACTCCAGCTGATCCAGCAGCTTGACGTCGTACTTGCTGAACTTAAGCTCCTCCCCGATGGCCCGCTTAAAATGCGCCAGGGCCATGGCGTCATAAAAGCGGTCATCCTCCACATAGCCCAGCTGCTTGATCAGCGATCTGGCATAGTCCTCCCGAAGTGCTTTCAGCACAGGACGCGCCGGTAATTCCTTTTGATACAAGGCATTTTCCAGTCCCAGCCACAGCAATCCTTCGTAGGTATCGCCGTCCTCATACTGGTCCAGGGCCTTGAAAAGCTCCGCCAGTTTGGAATAATCATAATGTCTGCGGGCCGCGCCGATGATGCAGTTCCAGTACAGCTCCGCCTGGCCGGCCTTGTCAAAGGCCTTGAAATCCGGGCGAAAGCCATAGTCCCCGGCGGCGTTCCAGATCATGTTCTCCGCCCGCTTGACCTGGAGCTTGGATACCTCTTCCATCAGCTTTCAAAAATGTCAGCAGCGGTGAGTTTTTGGCTGATCTTGGCGGCAATGATATCTGCCACCAGCTGGCGCTCAAAGTCGTCAAAGGATTTATTGATGATGCCCAGCTCCAGAGCCTGTCCCATGCTCAGCCCGTTTTGCACCAGGGAAACGGCGGACATGAGGCCGCGCAGGTCAAGGGCCTTGGTGGAAATCTCTGAGCTGTCACATTTTTTGCGGATATCTTCAAACAGTCCCGCCAGCTGCCAGGCAAAATCATCCTTCAACGCAGGAAACTGGGATTTCAGCAGCTTGACCAGATTTTCCTCAGCGATGATGGGCATATTGATCACCATGAAGCGGGAAGCCAGGGCCTCGTTCAGCTCCCGGGTGCCGGCATAGCCATAGTTCATGGTGGCAATAAAGCGGGTGCAGGGGGAAAGTTCGATTCGGTCATAGCCCGGCACGTCAATGATGCGCCGAAAGTCCAGCGTGGCGTGGAGCACGGCAAGGGACTCGTTTTTTGCCATATTGATCTCATCCAGAATGCCGAAGCCGCCCTGGGCGGCACACTTATAGATGGGTCCCTGGCGAAAGCTGACCTTACCGTCCTTGAAAGTGTCGGCACCAATCAGAGAGGCGGCATCGGTGTTCAGGTAAAAGGAAACGTTCCACTCAGGGCGCCTGAACACGGCGGAGAGGTTTTCCGCCAGAACGTTTTTGCCGGTGGCCTTGGGGCCCACCAGCAGGATGTTTTCCCCGGCCAGCAGGGCCGTCAGCGCCTTTTTCCAAACGTCCGTGCCGTAATAGTGATACTTGGGCACGGAGATCCGATATTCATCCTCAGCTGCCGCCGGGTACTGACTGCGAAAGTCCTCAATGCGGCGGATGATACTCTCTTCAATTCCCTCTTGTCTCAGAAAATCCAGCATGTGGCACCTCCAAATGTTACGGCTCAACGCCTAGGCATTATAACACAGGATAAAGAGATTTGCCACTGATTTTGCTGTAATTCATTGAATCCGGCGAAAAGATGAAGTATAATATTCCCGGTGATTGCATGTTAGGTCTTCAAAACCCATATACAAGTGTGGAATATTCCGGGCGGCCCAGTTTTGGCGGGGATCAACGGCGCTGCGGCGACAAGGTTTTGCAGAGCTGCGGCTGCGGTGTGGTGGCGGCACTGGACATGCTGTTATATCTGAACCGCTGGCACAGCGATGTACATATTCCTGAATTTGCCGACTTGTGCGCTGCCTCTCCCCTGCCGCAGCCGGCCTATGAGCAGACGCTGGAAATGCTGCGCCGGGCTTATTTTCCCCTTTTCTATCCTTTCGGCATGAATGGGCTTGCCCTCAGCCTGGGCATGAACCTGTTCTTCAAACGGCATGCTTTGCCCTATAAAGCCTGTTGGAGCGTACCGAAGGCGGAGCTGTGGCAGCGCATAGGCGCGATGCTGGAGCGTGACCTCCCGGTGATCATGGCTGTGGGGCCAAATTTCCCCCGCTTTTGGCTGAAAAAGGGGGCCAATTTCTGCCGCCTCTCGCCGGAAGGTGGATATGTACCCATCGTTTCCGCCAGAGCCCATTTTGTAACAGCCACTGGCCTTGACGATGAATGGGTGGAGATTTCCTCCTGGGGCAGTAAGTATTATATGGGGCGGGAGGAGTTCGCACGCTACACAAAAGAATGCAGCAATTCCCTGCTGTGCAGCATCCTGTATATAGAACATAAACAGGCAGACGGTGTTTGATACCGTCTGCCTGTTTTCCTATCTGTCAAAGGCCGGGTTTACAACGTAGAAGTTCTTTTCATCCATCTTTTCCAGGGCGCGGCGAATGCCTTCGCCGAAACGCTGATAGTGCACAATTTCCCTCTCCCGCAGGTAACGGATCACATTATTCACATCCGGGTCATCGGAGAGGCGGAGAATGTTGTCATATGTCACTCTGGCCTTCTGCTCTGCTGCAATCATATAAGAACAACATTTTAGGTTGATTGGTTCGTTTC
>JBJDXQ010000021.1:0-66214 GCA_051866745.1 Candidatus Limivicinus sp.
TGGCCAGCCAGCGGCGCAATCAGATCGGCTCCGGCGACCGCAGCGAGCGCATCCGCACCTACAACTTCCCCCAGAACCGGGTCACCGACCACCGGCTCACCGGGGATAACAAGAACTTCAATTTACAGAGTATTATCAACGGCAGCCTGGATGAGCTGATTGATTGCCTGGTGACCAATGACCAGGCGGCCCGGCTCCAGGCGCAGGCGGAGGAATAAATGGAAACCCTTCTGATGAAAGACAGATTGGAGGACGCTGCCGCGCTGCTGCGAAAGGGCGGTCTGGTGGCGGTACCTACGGAGACGGTGTATGGTCTGGCCGGGAACGGTTTGGATGCCGCCGCAGTGGAGAGAATCTATGAGGTGAAGGACCGGCCGGCGGTAAAGCCCCTGTCCCTGATGGTGCCCGGTCCGGAGGCCATGGACAAATACTGCGCGGAGGTTCCACCTGCCGCCAGGCTCCTGGCGGAAAAATTCTGGCCCGGCCCCTTGACCATTGTTCTGAAAGCCAAGGGCCATATCCCGCCTATTGTTCTGGCAGGGGGGAGCACCGTGGGCCTGCGCTGCCCCCAGCACCCCATGACCCTGGAGCTGCTGAAACAGGCAGGCATTCCCTTTGCCGCACCCTCGGCCAATCCCTCCGGGGAGGAGAGTCCCAAGACGGCGGAGCAGGTCAGGGCTTATTTTGACGGGAAGATTGAGGCCATCGTGGACGGCGGCCCCTGCGGCCTGGGCCTGGAATCCACCATCATCGATATGAGCACCCTGCCCTATAAAATCCTGCGCCAGGGCGCGCTGCCCGCGGCGGAGATCCGCGCTGCATTGGCGGAGAGCCTGCAGGTCATCGGCATTACCGGCGGCACCGGCTCCGGCAAGACTACGGCCCTGAATGTGCTGGCGGATATGGGGGCGCTGATTCTGGACTGCGACGCCATTTATCACCAGCTTTTGCAGACGGATACCGATATGCTCTCTCAGATTGAGAACGCTTTCCCAGGTGTGATGACCGATGGCGTGCTGGATCGGAAAGCCCTGGGGGCCGTGGTGTTCAGTAATGAAGAGGCCCTGCAAAAGCTCAATACCATTACCCACCGCTGTGTTGACCGGGAGGTGCAGCGCCGGCTGGAGGACTTCGCCATGGCCGGCGGCAAAATCGCCGCCATTGACGCCATTGAGCTGTTTGTCGGCAACCAGGCCCGGCGCTGCCAGACCACACTGGCCGTGCTGGCAAAGCCGGAGATCCGGGCGGAGCGGATCATGCGGCGGGATGGCATCAGCCGGGAATACGCCCTGCTGCGCATCCAGGCCCAGCGGCCCGACAGTTATTTCGAGGGCCTCTGTGACCATATCCTGCGCAATGACGGCAGCCCGGAAGAATTTGAAATGGAATGCAAAAAACTGTTTAAGGAGATATTGAACCATGGATGATATGAGAACCAGCCTGTTTTATGAGCAGAAGAACGGCTATGACCTGATCGGCACCGAAGAGCGCAAAACCCTGGAGGACTACTGCCTGGGCTACATGGAGTTTCTGAACAACTCCCGCACGGAGCGGGAGGCGGTGAACAACGCCATCGCCATGGCGGAGGAGCGGGGCTTTGTGGAGTACGAGCCGGGGATGGAGCTGCGGCCGGGTATGAAGCTGTACCGCAACAACCGGGGCAAGGCCCTGATGCTGGCCGTCATTGGCCGCAAGGACCTGGGCCACGGCGCGGTGATCGCCGGCGCCCATGTGGACGCGCCCCGGCTGGACCTGAAGCAGATCCCCATGTATGAGTCCGACGAGATGTGCTTTTTCCGCACCCACTACTACGGCGGCATCAAGAAGTACCAGTGGGTCACCATCCCTCTGGAGCTGCACGGCGTGGTTGCCCTGAAAAACGGCGACGTGATCGACGTCAGCATTGGCCGGGAGCCGGATGAACCCAAGTTCGTCATTACCGACCTGCTGCCCCACCTGGCCGCCGACCAGATGAAAAAGACCATGTCCGAAGGCATCACCGGCGAGGGCCTGAACATCCTCATCGGCTCCGCCCCCTATGCCGACGAGGGAAAGGACCGGGTGAAGCTGGCGGTTCTGAGCATCCTCAACGATATGTATGACATTACCGAGGAGGACTTCCTCTCCGCGGAGCTGACCGCCGTCCCCGCCTTTGACGTGTGCGAGGTGGGGCTTGACCGCTCCCTCATCGGCGGCTACGGCCATGACGACCGGGTCTGCGCCTATGCGGAGCTGAAGGCCATCTTCGACGTGGAGAACCCGGAGCGTACCTGCGTCTGCATCCTGGCGGATAAGGAGGAGACCGGCTCCGACGGCGTCAGCGGTATGCAGAGCGCCGCCTTTGACTGCTTCATGGAGGACCTGTGCCAGAGCCAAGGTGTGGCCCTGCGCCGCTGCTTTGAGAAGAGCTTCTGCCTCTCTGCCGACGTCAGCAACGCCTACGATCCCCTGTACCCCGATGTGTCCGAGAAGCGCAGCGAGGCCAAGGTCAACTACGGCATGGGCATCAGCAAGTTCACCGGCGCCCGGGGCAAGTCCGGCACCAGTGACGCTTCCGCTGAGCTGGTGGCCTATCTGCGCCGGCTCTTTGCAGAGAAGGAAGTGGTCTGGCAACTGTGCGAGCTGGGCAAGGTGGACCAGGGCGGCGGCGGCACCATCGCCATGTTCATGGCCAACCGAAACATTGATACCATTGATGCCGGCGTTCCGGTGCTGAGCATGCACGCCCCCTTTGAAGTGGTGGCAAAGTTTGACTGCTACATGACCTACAAGGGCGTTCTGGCAGCCTACAGCGACAAAGAATAAGAACATTCCCAGGGGCCAATGGCCCCTGGGATTTCATGCTTTCAGAACAGAGGTCTGAAATTAAATTGATACCAGACGATAACAAAATAATTTTTAAATCGGAGGGATCTATGTGAGCTTGGATTATATGGATCAGGAACTCCTCAGTCTGTATCGTGAATATGAACCGTGTTATGACAAACTTTTTGACGACGCTCAAAGCGCAATTTGCAGCATTGAGTACGGACGTGGGGGCGAGCTCTTTCATCGAGGCTATCATTGCCCCAGCCCTATTTTTGACCTGGTTATCGGCAACGCAAACAGGGGCAGACTTGTGAAGCGTCCGAGAAAAGATGCTGTCTATGATTATATCTATTATAAAGACAAAGACGGAAATCTTATCATGGTGGATAAATATTTAGGGGACACAGATGCCGATAAAGAATTATGCTACAGGGAATTTATAAAAAAATCCGGCAGCAGAGAAATAGCCCCCTGCTTTAACTTTGATAAATTCCTTGAGCAGATAAATATCGCTTCTTTTTCCCTGTGCGAGTACAGTGATGGGAAAATAATCCTGTATCGGAATATGCTGAGGTCCTCCATAAAAATGGAGGACGGTACTGTCTCTTACGGTATTCCTATCATTCATGCAGAGGATTACAAATACCACAGTTCAGGACTTATTGACCTAGCTGTTTATGGGGAAAAATTCAATAAATCGCTTCGGGAAACCTCCCTTAAATTTTTTCACGATGAGTCCGGCATTTTATATGAATATCAGGTAGTTGATCATTACGGAGTCAGAGCCTTGCCACGGATGTATCAGGTTCAGAAATCTAAACTGAGAAGAATTTGAAAAGTCAACCGGACGGATGGTCGAAATAACACAATATTTTATCAAATAGGAGATACAGTGTGGCAGATATACAGGCACATTTTACACTTATAGGAAAAACTTTTGATACCCAGCTTGTCACTGAGAGAACCGGGATTATGCCTTCCTGGGTTAGGCAAAAAGATGAAGTGCTGAAAAATGGGCGCTTCTTTGGTCACACGGAATGGGGAATAGAAACGAAAATGTTCTGTACAGATGATGCTCTTCCAGTAATTGAGCAATTATCTTCACTAATAACAACTAAACCTGATACCCTGAAAGAGGTGGCAAATGAATGTAATGCCGAGTGGAATATCCTTTTTTCTATTGATATACGCAACGAGGATGCGCCTGCAGTTTATTTTCCAGCTAAGTTTATAGAATTTTGCGGGGAAATAAGTGCGACTATTGGTTTCGATATGTCCATTCTATGAAATTCGAATTACTTCTTACGGCAGGAGGAATGAGCAATGTTGTTTGCCTTTTCATTGGTGATATATATTGTTGTTTTTATTTCCCTTCTGATAAGTAATATCATTGCTCAAAGAATGGTAAGGCAGTGCAGGCAGAATCCACAGAGTGAAAACCTTAGTAAACACAAAAAGATTAGTTCCAGCCTGTTTGTTCTAATACTGTTGAATTTTATTTTACTGCTGATTTTGGCTATCACTTCTATCACTTTTACGAGTCCTGAGAATACTCAGTTTTATATTGGCCAGGTGATAAAGAGATTTGCCTTCCTTGTAATTTCCCCTCAAAATATACCGATTACAGCCTTAACCATAGGTGATTTATGGTATCTGAAAATTCAAAACTGTGATAAGATTGAATGAGTTTGTAGGAGGATAGCCATGAAAAAAGTGATTACAGTAAGGAAAAACAGAGCACAGAGAGCAGGACTCTGGTTCCTTCTGGTGACTATTGTATGTGCCGCGGTTGCTGTAAGTTTGTTTTGGCCTCCATTTGTTCAATCTTTTCTGTTATTCTTTCCTATCATACTCCTTGCATTTTTCATGGCGTTATATTATGAAATCTGGCAAGTGTCTTTTGACCAAAGGAAAATTTCACTTAAGCGCTTGTTTTTAAGAACGAGGACATACTCGTACACTCAAATTTCTGACGCCTATACTACGTATTCCATATCTATGCGTGACGAACATATATGCTTGCTTTTTTCCGATGGCAAAAAGATCGTTTTTTTATTAAAAGATGAAAATGCAGCTATGGCAAAGCGCATGCTTCTGTCGCACTACTCACTACGTGCCGCAAAATGGTATGAATCTTGACATTGTGAGGGATATATTTGTTTATCAAATGCTTCTAGCTTCATGCGAAGAAAATAAATCCTGTGCCGTTAGACATCGCCATTCTGATGCCGCTGTTCTTACCGTGGGCACAAATTGTTATAAATTTAGCTATGCTGACACACCCATAGAATTCAGGCCTTTTAAAGGAGCTAATTATGAAAATTTATCTTATTTCAAAATTTTATACCAGTGTATTTGCAATGACGATACTTCTCATTTCGATTGGGCAGCTTATCCCCGGTGTGGGTATAGTTGTTAATTTACTAGGCTGGGTTTTGATTGGCCTGATTCTATATTTAATGTTATTTCAATTCCCATTTGGTCTTTTTAAATTAGACAGCGAGGGTGTCACATTATATGTAGGTTTCAAAAAATACAATCACAAGTGGGCTGAGTTCAAGTATGTAGATTTTTTTAGAGTAACAGCAGAACAAGTGGGGCCTCACTCTATGGCTCATTCATATTGGATATATTTTTCCAATTTACCAATAGCCCCTTTTAGTGGAACGACGATTTTATGGCAGGCAGGAAAAACACTAGATAAAGCTGTATGTTTTCAATACAGAACAGGCATAGGTAAAATTCTTAAAAAGGTTCTTCCAGATAATTTAAAAACGGAATATATTCGCAAAGAAGAGGAGCTATTTGGCAGTATGAATTTTGTAGAGAAAGTATACAACAAATAAGGAGTTATTATGAAAGGTTTTCGGATAATTATCGATGATAGCGATGTTTTTCAAAGCAAGGAAAGCTTTTCAGATGGTCAAGCCCAGTATATAGATATGATTATTTATATAGGGCTTGGCAAGACTTATTTTCCATGTAAGGATTGGACTGACATGGCTGACTCGGTATTGTTCCAATGGATTGAAAATGTTTTACGGAATAGAGGAAGAGACAATACGCACTATGAGTTGTTTTTTATGGATGGCCCATATAAAATAGATGTCTTTCAAGAAACGTCAGAGGTGATATTACGAGGGACATGCTTTAGAGATGACAACGAAACCGTATTTGAGTTTAAGTGCTCATATAAGGCACTTGTGTCTGAACTTTTAAGCGCAACAAAAACTTTACAGAACATTTTAAAGACAAATCCTCTGTTTTCCCATCATTTTGAAAACATTGTTGCATCAACCTGTCACTACGAACAATTGCTAAGATCTGCTGTTAATTCACTGTGAGAAAGGTACATACCCAATAATAGGCGCTGTCGGCAGAAGGACAGCTTCCTCTGGGTTTTTCTTCCGTCTTTCGGGTACAATAACCGGGAGGTGATCGTGTGGAAGAAATTAAGGAATTTGGCGCCTGCAAAAAAGGCAGCATTCAGTGCCTGACCATTGTGGGCCAGATCGAGGGCCATCAGGTGCTGCCGGAGGACACCAAGGCCACCAAGTATGAGCATATCCTGCCCCTGATTGCGGCGGTGGAGGAAACGCCGGAAATCAACGGCCTGCTGGTGCTGCTCAACACCATGGGCGGCGATGTGGAGGCGGGGCTTGCCATCGCCGAGCTGATCGCCGGGATGAAAAAGCCCACCGTCTCCCTGGTGCTGGGCGGCGGCCACTCCATCGGTGTGCCCCTGGCGGTGGCGGCAAAGCGCAGCATGATCGCGCCCTCGGCGGCCATGACCATCCACCCGGTGCGCGTCAACGGCCTGGTCATCGGCGTACCCCAGACCTATCACTATTTTTCCCGCATCCAGGAGCGGATCATCGCCTTTGTCACGGACCACTCCCGCATCAGCCGGGAGGATTTTATGAAATACATGAACAACACCGACGAGCTGGCCAATGACGTAGGCAGCGTCATCTACGGCCAGGAGGCGGTGGACAGCGGCTTGATCGACCAGTTGGGCACCCTGTCCGATGCCCTGGCCTATCTGCATGGGGAGATCGACAGAGAAAAAGAGAACACGGAAGCATAATACTGCGGGGGCAATCTGCCCCCGCATTTGCCGTTCTGTAAGTCTTGTTTTTCACATAAAAATGTGGTAATATATAATTTATGATTACCATGGGGGTATGTGTCAATGAGCATTTGGAACGCGGTTCTGCTGGGGCTTGTGCAGGGAATCGCCGAATTTCTGCCCATCTCCAGTTCGGGGCATCTTTCCATCGTGAATAACCTTTTCAAAATGTCCAACGACGGGCATATGTTTTTTGATGTGCTGCTGCACTTGGGCACCTTCATTTCCATCCTCATCGTGTACTGGCAGGATCTGAAGGAAATGGTTTATGAAGTTCTTTCCTTTGTCAATGTGGGCCCCCTGGCCGGGCAGCCCCGGGAGCACTATCCCATGGCGCGGATGTTCCTGATGATTGTGGTTGCAACGCTCCCCCTGTTTCTGGTGCTGCCCATCAACGACCAGTTGGAGACGCTGTATTACAGCAATATATTCATCGGCATTGCCATCATCCTCACCGGCTGTATGCTCTATGTGGCTGACCACATGAAGCCCGGGAAAAAGACGGAGCGGAACATGACCATGCTGGACGCACTGATTATCGGCCTTTGCCAGTGTGTGGCCACCATCCCCGGCCTGTCCCGCTCCGGCACCACCATCACCGCCGGCATCGCCACCGGCCTGCGCCGGGACTACGCGGTGAAGTTCTCTTTCCTGATGTCCCTGCCGGCTGTGCTGGGGGCCAACATCCTCAGCCTGGTGAAGGCTGTGGGGGAGGGGATCGACTGGGCCAACGTCCCTGCCTACCTGGTGGGTATGGCGGTGGCCATGGTCTCCGGCATCGCCTCCATCAGTCTGCTGAAATACATAAGCGTCAAGGGTCGCTTCGGCGGATTTGCCTACTACTGCTGGGTCATGGGCGTGCTGTCCATCGTCCTGTCCATGATATTCTGAGATACACCCAAAAGCCAAAGAAAGGAACCATTCCATGGCACAATCCAAGAAAAACTCCACTGCGAGCAAGAATAAAAGCAAAACCAACAGCAAGAGCAAGGCGAACAGCAAGCCTGTGAACACCGCTCCCCCGGAGGAGCCGGTGCTTCCCATCCGGCGGGAGCTGTGCGCGGTGCTATTCCTGTTCCTGGCGGTGTTTATCACCATCAGCTACTTTAAGCCGGAGGGCAGCTTTATCCTCTTCTTCGCCAATCTGATTAAGGGCCTGGTAGGCTGGGGCTACTGGCTGTGCGCCGCCGCCTTTCTGCTGGTGGCGGTGATCCTGGGCTTCCATCGGGGCCGCCCGGTGATGCTGCGCAGCTTCTGCGCCCTGCTGCTGCCGGTGCTGCTGGCCGCGATTTTGAGTTTGATAATGTATGAGCCGCCCTTTCAGGCAAAATTTGACCTGAAGCTCACCACCGGGCAGTTGTTTGAATCCGGCCAGTATCTGGAATCCGCCGGTGTGCTGGGCGGCCTGTTGGCCATGGGGTTGGAAATGGCCTTCAGCATCTATGGCGCGCTGCCGGTGTTGGCGGTGGCCTTCGTCGCCTGCGCCATCTGCGCCTTCAGTAAGAGCTTCAAGAAGGTGGCCCAGCAGGTGAAAATCCGGGCCACGGCCCCCTATGATCCGTCCATGTATGAGGACTCCCTGGCCCCTGTGGGCGCTGTCACCGGGAAGATCCCGCCCTCTGAGGCCAAGAAAATTCAACGTATCGCCCGCAGTTCCGTTATGGATATCCCCCTGGGGGATGAGGATGATGACTTCATCCTCAGAGAGGGCGGCGCGGGGGCGGAGCCTTTCGCCCAGGAGACAAAGCCTGCCCGCAAAGCCGACAAGGTGAAGCCGGAGAAAAAGACCGCGGAAAAGAAAGTCGCCGGGAAAAAGGCCGAAAAGCTGGACGCCAAAGACGCTCCGGGTAAAAAGACCACCATCATCCATGAGCCGTCCCTGGGCCCCACAGAGGATACCATGCCCCTGACGCCGGAGGAAGCGGCCGCCATTGCCGATGTGGTCACAGCGGTGCAGCAGGAGGAGCGGGAGAATCTAAAGCCCATCACCATGAGCGGCGAGATCTCCGACCCGCCCAGGAGCCGCAAGGCCATCAAGGCGGAGGTCAACGCCGAGGCCCAGGCCGTGGCACAGGCCATATCCGCCGCCGGGGAGCAGACCGACTATGAGTTCCCGCCGGTGTCCCTGCTGCGCAGCGGCACCGCCGCCGCCATCGACGCCCGGGACGAGATCGCCGTGAACCGGGCGAGACTGGAGGGGGCCATCCGCAGCTTTGGCATCAACGCCTCTATTGTCAATGTCACCCGGGGCCCCACGGTCACCCGGTACGATATTGAGCTGGAGCAGGGGGTCAAGCTGGCCCGGGTCACCAACCTGGCCGGGGACCTGGCTCTGGCCCTGGGCGTCATCAATGTGCGTATTGCGCCCATCCCGGATAAAATCTCCACCGTGGGTATCGAGGTGCCCAATAAGATCGTCAGCACCGTCTACCTGCGGGATATTATCGAGTCGCCCCAGTTTACCGGCGCCAAGTCCAAGCTCAGCTTTGCCTTGGGTAAGGATATTAGCGGACAGTGTGTGGTGGGCAATATCGCAAAGCTGCCCCATATGCTCATTGCCGGCACTACCGGCTCCGGCAAATCCGTGTGCATGAACTCTCTGATCCTCAGCCTGCTGTATAAGGCCCGGCCGGATGAGGTGCGGCTGATCATGATCGACCCCAAGATGGTGGAGCTGGGCGTATATAACGGTATTCCTCACCTGTACGTTCCCGTGGTCACCGACCCCAAGAAGGCCGCCGGTGCGCTGCAATGGTCCGTGGTGGAGATGCTGAAACGCTACCGCCTGTTCTCCGAGATCGGTGTGCGTGACCTGGCCAGCTACAACAAGCACTGCCTGGAGAACGGGGAGCAGACCATGCCCCAGGTGGTCATCGTCATTGACGAGCTGGCGGACCTGATGCTGGTGGCCTCCAAGGAAGTGGAGGAGAGCATCTGCCGTGTGGCCCAGATGGGACGTGCCGCCGGGATGCACCTGATCATCGCCACTCAGCGTCCCTCTGCCGATGTGATTACCGGCCTGATGAAGGCCAACATCCCCTCCCGCATTGCCTTTGCCGTCTCCTCCGCCATGGAAAGCCGCATCATTCTTGACCAGGCCGGGGCGGAAAAGCTGGTGGGTATGGGCGATATGCTCTTCTCACCGGTGGGCTGCGGCAAGCCTACCCGCATTCAGGGCGCTTTTGTCTCTGACGAGGAGCGGGAAGAAGTCATCCAGTTCATCAAGGAGGGCGCCGGCGAAACCAACCAGAACAGCGAGATCGAGGAATACATGAACAAGGCTGCCGAAGGCAAGGACGCTCATGACAGCGGCAAGGACAGCCACGAGGACGGTCCCGCCGGCAGCTTTGACGAGATGCTGCCCCAGGCGGTGGAAGTGGTGCTGGAAACCAAAGCCTGCTCCGTGTCCATGCTCCAGCGGCGGGTGAAGCTGGGCTATTCCCGTGCCGCCCGGATCGTTGACCAGATGGAGGAACTGGGCATCGTGGGCCCCTATGAGGGGGCCAAGCCCCGCCAGGTCATCATTGACCGGGAGGGCTGGATGAACATCCAGCGGAGCCTGGGCCTGATCGCCGGCGAGGACCCACTGCTCCCGGTGGACAGCGCTGCCCGCGATTATGCTGCGGACGGAGAAATTTAATGCAAAGGAGCTACAGGGCGTGGGAAACGCCCTGTAGTTTTAGGTGAAGAATATGCTTGGATTCTTTCCTCAAATGACTGCCCGGGAGGCAAACAGCATCAGTATGCTGGGCCTTGCTCATGTAGGCGACGCAGTGTATGAGCTGCTGATCCGCAGCATGCTCTGCCAGCAGGGCCACTCCGCCGTGGGCGACCTGCACCGCAGCACCGTCACCCTGGTGCGGGCAGAGGCCCAGGCCCGGGCCATGGCGCTGCTGGTGGACCTGCTGGACGAGGAAGAGATGGCCGTGTATAAGCGGGGCCGCAACACCCGGGTCAACTCCGTCCCCAAGCACGCGGACCTGAGCCAGTACCATGCCGCTACTGGGCTGGAGGCACTGTTTGGCTGGCTGTACTTACAGGGAAAGTTGGAGCGGATCAACCAACTTTTCAACGCGATCATGGAGAACAACAATGCCACTTGACGCCATATACCTCTCAGCCCTGACGGCTGAGCTGAAAGAGAAACTGGAGGGCGGCCGGATTGACAAGGTGCAGCAGCCAGAACGGGACATGCTGCTGCTGTCCCTGCGCGCAAAAGGGGAGAATCTGCGCCTGCTGCTGGCGGCGGGGACAGGCAATGCCCGGGTGCATCTGACGGAGAGCAGCTTTGAGAATCCGGCGGAGCCGCCTATGTTCTGCATGCTGCTGCGTAAGCACCTGGTCGGCGCCCACATCAGCGCCGTCTACCAGCCGGACTATGAGCGTATGCTGATCATCGAACTGGAAGGCCATGACGAGATGGGCTTTGCCTGCCAAAAGAAGCTGGTGGCGGAGATGATCGGCCGCAGCGCCAACGTAATACTGGTGGACGGTGAAGGGCGGATCGTAGACTGTATGCGCCGGATGGACTTTGGCGGGGACGCCCAGCGCCGGATGCTGCCGGGCATGATCTACCGCCTGCCGCCCCGGCAGGAAAAGCCGCCTCTGCTGGAGACGGACAGCGCCCAGCGACAGGCAATGATTCAGGCCGCCGACCGGCAGCAAAGCCCGGACAAGTGGCTATTGAACAGCTTTGCCGGCCTGTCGCCCCTGGTCTGCCGGGAGCTGGCTCACCGCTGCGGCGGCAGCTATGACACTCTGCCGGAACTGCTGGACGCTTTTGTGGACAGTGTGCAGGCCGGGGATCTGCGCCCAACCATTTTGTATGAGGACGGCAAACCACGGGATTTCAGCTTTATGCCCATCAGCCAGTATGGTCCGGCCGTCAGCTGCCGGGAGGAGGAGAGCTTTTCCAGGCTGTTGGACAGCTTCTATTCCCAGCGGGACCGGGCGGAGCAGCAGCGCCGCCGCAGCCATCAGCTGTTCAAAACCGTCCGCACCACCCGGGACCGAATCCAGCGGAAGCTGGCCAGCCAGACCGAGGAGCTGCGCCGCACCGAGGATAGGGACGAAGTACGAAAAACGGCGGAGCTGGTGACGGCCAATATCTACCGCATCAAAAAAGGGGATCGCACACTGGAATGTGTGGATTATTACGACCCGGAATGTCCCACCATCCGCATTGCCCTTGACCCGCTGAAAACGCCCCAGCAGAATGCTGCGGCCCTCTTTAGGGAATATAACAAGCTGAAGGCAGCCCGCAGCCATTTGACTGGCCTGATCGAGGAAGGGGAGCGCCAGCTGGACTATCTCAACAGCGTTCTGGAGCTGTTGAGCCTTTCGGAGACGGAGAAGGACATTTCCGATATCCGGCGGGAGCTGATCGCCACCGGATATCTCCGCAAACAGGGCGGAACCAAGGCGGATCGGAGCAAAGCCCAGGCCCCCTGGCGTTTTGTCACCGATGACGGCTTTGAGGTGCTGGCAGGCCGCAGCAATGTGCAGAACGATGAACTCACCACCAGGACCGGCCGGCGCACCGACTACTGGTTCCACACCCAGCGGCTCCACGGCAGCCATGTGATCCTGCGCTGCAACGGCATGGAGCCAACGGAACTGGCCATCGCCCAGGCGGCTGCCATCGCGGCCTACTACTCCCAGGGCCGGGAGGGCGGCAAGGTCCCGGTAGACTATACCATGCTGCGCTTTGTGCGCAAGCCCTCCGGCGCCCTGCCAGGAAAAGTGGTCTATACCGATTACAAGACCATCATGACCGAGGCGGACGAAGCGCTGGTAAAGCGTTTGAAAAAATAATTTTTGCCTCTTGGCAATCGGTTTCCCCAATAGTAGTCGTTTTTTTGACAACTTCAAAAATTTGTATAATATGTCAGACGGCTTTAGTTATAGTGCTGATTGCAAAAAATGGTAAAAGATGCTACTATTAACAGAGCGGATTTTATACTAAATAACCGAGAGGAGAAAAAAACATGACCGATCTTGAAATCCTTGTGGAGAAAGACAAAATCAGAGACCAGATTTACAATTACTGCCGCGCTCTGGACCGTATCGACAACGAGCTGGGTTACACCGTTTTTGCAGATGACGCCGAGGTGGACTATGGCCCCACTTACAAGGGGACCGGCCGCGGCTTCATTGACATGATGCTCAAGCAGCACCGCGGGATGATCTCCACCCACCACATGATGACCAACATCCTCATCAAGTTCAATGAGGACGGCACTAAGGCCGCCAGCGAGACCTATATGTACGCTGCCTGCAAGTACAAGAACAAGAAGGGCGTTCCCACCTTTACCGTGGAAGCCCGCTGCCGCGACATCGATAAGTGGGAGAAGCGGGACGGCAAGTGGGTCATCGTCAAGCGCGTTGTCGCCGGCGATAACACCTTCCTGGTTCAGGGCCAGACCTACACCGACGACTACAACAACGGCAGAGACAAGGTCCGCGACATCTCCTACGACTTCCTGGAGTCCGTCTGATATTCCAATATTTCAATACAAAAAGATCCCGACACCAGTCGGGATCTTTTTTGTTGCTGTGATTGTATGTAACTCAGCTGAACCGTCTGCGTTTGTTGTCGGCGGGGGCGACAAATCCGATGGCGGTGGCGGGATTGATCCCCTTGATCAGCTCCAGCAGCTTGTCCACATCCGCTTCCTCGTTAAAGATCAGGTTGGCAAACTCCTTCTCCCCGTGGACCAGAATCAGCCGGTAATAGTAGTAGGCCGGGCTGTCATCGGGCTGGCACTCACTGATACGGCAGAAGGCCCGGTCAATGTAGTCGTAGGGCACGTAGTACTTTTTGCCCAGGTCCCTGTAATACAGGCACAACTTACCCAGGCGAACCCGGCCAATAGGCTCCGCCGCCTCATAATCGGCAATATGCTCCGGGTCGCTGATGTGTTTTTTGTCCACGCCCTTGAATCTCAGTTTTCCGAATCCGAACATTCCTCTTCACCTGCTTTCTTTTTCTTTCGCCAGGAAGCGTACCATGCCTCCGGCAGCTTTGTTGCGATCAGTGCACCCAGGCAGCCGGCCACCAAACCCACGATGATGCCGCCCAGAACATCGGAAGGATAGTGCACCACCAGATAGATGCGGGCAAGGCCCATCAAAAAGGCAAAGATAAAGGCCGTCCAGCTGTATTTCTTGTTGCCCATGAGGAACAGGGCTGTCATGGTGGAGAAGGCGGCGGTGGTATGGCCGGAGGGGAAGCTCATGTCACTCTCCACATTCTGCCCCACCAGCAGCCACAGCTGATAGAAGATGCCGCTCTCATCGGCATAGGGGCGGGGCCTGGCAATGGCCACTTTCAGGAATACATTGGTGAACAGCGCGCCGATGGCCACGCCAAAGAGCATAGCCGTGCCAAAGCGGCGGGTAGGCCGGTAGAGCATCAGGGCCAGACTCAGCAGCACCAGGAAGATGCCCCCCTTGCCCAGAAGGGAAATAAACTCAAAAAACGGGGTGAAAAAACCGCCGGCCATGGTGTACAGCCGGTGCACCAGCAGCGTGATACTCTGGTCAAAAGCGGCAAAGCTGGTGTTCAGCCACAGTGCCGCAGCAGTGATCTGCATAGGCATATCCTCCCAAGCTTAGTGTAGGTATTTTATCACAGCTTTTCGTTCTTTGTCTACAGCCTTTTGTATATTTGCCCAATACAGGCACAAAATACTGTCAGTACATTGGAGGAGGACAACTGCATGAAACGTAAGTTTATTATTGTGTTTACGCTGGTTCTGGCGGCGCTTCTGTGCACTGGCCTTGCCTACCCGGCTTTGGCCGCCGGCAGCGCCCCTGTGGCGGAAAATCTGGAGCTGCGCACCTTCAAAAACGTCTCTGTAAGTGGGCAGCTCAGTGCCTTTGACCCGGAGAATGATGTGGTAAAGTACCAGATCTGCACCCAGCCGGTGAAGGGCCATATCGAGCTGGCCACCGACGGCAGCTTTGTTTACACCCCGGCCATGGACAAAAAGGGCAAGGATTACTTCGGCTATAAGGCCATTGATGCTGAGGGCAACAGCTCTCAGGAGGCCACCGTGATCATCCGCATCGATAAGCAGAAAAAGGACATCAGCTATTCCGACATGAAGGGCAGTGGCGGAGAATACGCGGCCTTGCTGCTCAGTGAGGAGGATGTATTCACCGGGGAACAGATCGGCGGAGAATATTGCTTCTATCCTGACAGGGCCGTGACTCGGGGCGAATTTCTCAGCATGTGCATGATTGTGGCCGATGAGCCGGTGATCTCTGCTGTCATGAACACCGGCTACAGCGACGATGAGGACATCCCGGACTGGATGAAGCCCTATGTCACCGCCACCGTGATGAAAGGCATGGACAGCCCCAGCTCCGACGGCCTGGGCCGCTGCTTCCAGCCGGAGGCCAGCATCACCCGTGCCGAGGCGGTGACCATGCTGAACCAGGCTCTGGGGCTTAATGACGTGAGTTATATCCAGCTGGACGCTGCCCTGCAGCCGGAGCTGGCCCAGGCCTGCGCCAACCTTACCGCTTCCGGCATCATCCGGGACGGAGCACTGGTGGAGGAAACCATGAGCCGCATGGACGCGGCAGAGCTTCTCAGCAAAGCCCTGGAACTGATGAGCAGAAGATAAAAACACAGAGGGCCGGAAAAGGCCCTCTGTGTTATTTCAGTCCGTGTACATATTTGAAAGTCAGCTTTTTGTACCAGGGCAGGGCGGCGTAGGTTTCTTCCCGCAGCTGTTCCAGGGCCTGACGCCCGGCTTTCAGCTCCTGGGCGCTTTCAAGGCCCCGGCCATAGAAGGCCCGCTGGGCGTTTTGCGCAATGACCGGCGGCATCTCTCCGCCAAAGGAACAAATGCGCTTTGCGCAGCGCCAGATGTTGATGGCGGCTTTGTTTCTCTCTCCGCCCAGCTGCTTCTTCCAGCGTTGCCGCCTGCCCAGATACCACAGGAAGGGCGCGGCCAACAGAAGCAGAACCGCCAGCAGCGCCAGCAAAACCGGCGCGGCCTTGCCGCCGGCGTCAGACTGCTTTGTGTCCGCTCCGGCTGGATTGCACTCCGCTCCCGGCTCGTTACCGCTGTCCGGGGCGGGGGAGGGGACAGGCTCCGGCGTGGGCTGGCTCTCGCCCGCATCGGGATGTGCCGTTTCCATGGGTTCCTCCCCGATGCCCTCTCTGTCACCGTTCAGGGTGCCGGGGGTCACCTCCACCGGCAGCCAGCCAATGCCATCGAGATACACCTCCACCCAGGCGTGCTCGTTCAGGCGGCGGATTTCCACCGGGGTGTCCGCCACAGCCTCTGCCAGCACCCCGCTGACCAGCCGGGCGGGGATGCCCAGGGCCCGGTACATGGCGGCGGCCGCCGTGGCAAAGTGGACGCAATAACCCTCTGTCCCCTCGGTCAGCAGATAGACCGCATAGTCCTCGCTGGGATAGGGCTGGGTGTCAATGTTATATGCTCCGCTGTTTCTCACAAATTCCGCCACAAGGGAGACGCTTTCCAGCACATCGTCGCTTTTCAGGGCGTTTTCCGCAGCAATGCCCAGTAAAGCGGCCCTGGTGCTCTCCGGCAGCGCCAGATAGCTGCCATAGACAAACTGGCGGTAGGCAAGCTCCACGTCCCGCAGCGCCGGCGGCAGGGACAGACTGCGGTAGCTGCCCTCATAAATCATGCGCGTCAGGGAATATTGGCTGCCGCTGCCGTTTGCGTAGGCGTCGGTGTCAAAGTCAACAGCGGTGTAGTAAGGGAGATACAGCAGGCCGCTGTCGGCGGCGATCAGTTCAATGCTGACCTCCTCCGTCTCTGCCACGCCGCTGTTTTCCACCGCCCGGGCGGCAAAATTGGGGACGGTGCCGCCGGGATATTCCGGCGCCGTACCCCAGCCTGTGCCGGTGTAGCCGCCGTAGGAGCAGTGGCGCAGATAGATATGCCCATCCCGCCCGGCGGTCACCCGCATCAGCAGCTCCTGCAGCTGATTCTCATCGGTAACGGCGGAGACATCCAGCCGGCCCGCGCCGTCGCTCCAGCGGTCATTTTCCCCGTCGGGAGTGCCGGCGCTGTCATCGGGGGTTAGAACAGCTGCCGGCAGAAGTTCCCCGTCCTGATGAAAGGCGGCTGTCAGCCGGTTGGTAAAGGCATGGGCCAGCTGCACCAGGCTCAGGTCCTGCCGGCTGTAGTCATAGCTGGACGGCCCTTTGAAAATCAGCAGAACGCAGAGCATAAGGGTCACCGGCAGAATCAGCACAAAGAAGCTGCGGCCCAGGTTGCTGTCCCGCTCAAAGAGCCGCCCGGTGCACAGTAGCAGAACCGCAAAGAGACAGAGGCACAGCATAATCCAGGCCGGAATCTTGCCAAAAACAAGCAGGCACAGAATCGTTACCGGGGTGCAGACAAGCATAGTGAGGAACACCCGTTCTTCCCTGGAGTTGAGGGCCAGGCCCAGCAGCACGGCCATTACCAGCCCCAGAATCAGCAGGGCCTCGGTGTGGCTTTGCACCTGAGAGAACAGCGTGACTTGCTCATTGCTGCCGAAGCGAAGATAATAGGTGACGGCGACCCTGTCCAGAATATCGCTGAACTGGGCGGCTAACAGCTCCCTGCGTCCGAAGCAGAACAGGGCCGTCAGCGCCGCGCAGGGCAGCAGGCCCGCCAGCTTGTAGGGGAGAAAGCTGAATACCAGCCAGCAGAAGAGCACCGCCGCCAGCAGAAACAGGGGCAGCCGCTGGTCGGCTTCCAAGCCGAAGCTGCACAGGATCAGGTGCACCAGCGGAATCACCGACAGCAGCATCAGAAACAGGGTGGTGACCCGGTTGAGAAAACGGTTCATCGCCAGCGCACCTCCCCCTTGTCCACGGTGAACACCCGGCTGTAGCTGCCGTTCACATCGCCGCAGGCTTCACCGGGACAGGATAGCAGCCGCCGCATGGCCCGCAGGCAGTCCGTCTCATTCTCCACCTGGGAGATTTGGCTGCCGCTGAAATGGATGCTGTGTTTGATGTTGGCAGCGCACAGCCGCAGGGACAGCCAGTAAAGATGGGCAATGTCCGCTTCGCTTATGCCCTGCAAAAGCACAGCAGTGCCCTCATCCACCGGCTCCAGCGGTTCCCGGATGATGATTTCATCGGTCTTGGAGGACAGCTTCCAGTGGATGGTATTAACGCTGTCTCCCGGCCGGTAGGGACGCAGCTCATGCTCCTCGGCATAGCCGCCGCCGGGCTTGGGCCTGAAGCGGAGGAATACCGGGGGCAGGGCTTCCAGACTGTCCATGTTGGATGGTGCCTCTGGCCGGGGCATCACAATGCAGCCCACGGCGTCAAATTCCCTGGGCCCCAGCGCCAGCAGCCCCAGATAACTGTAGGCTTTCACATTTTCCAGAGTACACAGCAGCATGCCGCTGCTTTTGGTGTCTAATGTCACCAGACTCACACTGTCTGCCACCAGGGCAAAGCGCATTTCCTGTACCGACTCCTGCCCGGTGAACACGTTTTTGATCCGCAGCGTGAAGCGGCAGGCCCTCACCGGCAGCAGCCGCCGGCAGGAGAAGCGGATGCTCAGCTCCGCTTCCTCGCCCAGATTGACAGCCTTGGGGGCGGCACAGCGGATCCGCAGCGCCCTCATAGAAGGGATGGACAGCAGCGTCAGCATCGGGGGCAGCAGGAGCACTGCCCACAGCAGGTATTCACCGAACCAGCCTATGTAGCTGCGGCTGAATACATAAGCTCCCCCAATGGCCAGCAGATAGTAAAACAGATTCAGCCAGCACATATTATCGCATTTCCGGCGCCTTTACCGAGGCGAAAAGCTCCTCCACCACTGCCCGCTGCTTGCGGAAGGACTGGTTATCCTGGGCCCAGATCAGCCGGTGCTGAATGGCCTCGGCAAAGACAAAACGGATGTCCGAGGGCAGCACGAAGTCCCGGCCCTGAATCCAGGCGGTGGCCTTGGCCAGGGAAGTGAGGGACAGCGCGGCCCGGGGACTGGCCCCCTGCAGGATGCGCTGGTCATTGCGGGTGACGGTGCAGAGCTTGACAATGTAGTCGATCAGGGAGTCCTTGATATACACTTGATCCGCCTCCCGGCGAATGCCCAGCAGCTCCTCCCGGCTGGTGATCTGCTGTACTTGGTCAAGGCCCAGGCCCTGCTGCTTGCGGCGGATCATCTCCGCTTCGGCGGCGGGGTCAGGGTAGCCCACGGACAGACGGATCATGAACCGGTCCAGCTGGGAGTCCGGCAGCATCTGGGTGCCCTTGGCTCCGGTGGGGTTCTGGGTGGCGATAACCACAAAGGGCTGGGGCACAGGATAGGTCAGGTTGTCCACCGTTACCTCTCCCTCCTCCATGGCCTGCAGCAGGGCGGACTGGGTGCGGCTGGTGGCCCGGTTCAGCTCATCCGCCAGAAACAGGTTGCAGAGGATGGCGCCCCGCTGATAGTGCATCTCGCCGCTGTTCTTGTCGTAGATGGAGTAGCCGGTGATGTCCGAAGGCAGCACATCCGGGGTGAACTGCACCCGGTTGTAGTCCAGGCCCAGGGCCTTGGAAAAGGCCACCGCCATGGTGGTCTTGCCCACGCCGGGGATGTCCTCCATCAGGATGTGCCCGCCGGCCAGGATGGCCAGCAGCATCTTGATGATGACCTCGTCCTTGCCTACGATGGCTTTGCCAACCTCGTAGACGATCTGCTTTGCGCTGCCGATGGAATCAATGGTTTTCATGTCTTTCTCCACACCTTTTCTGTGTTGTATTGTTTATGATATCATGTTTGCCTGCATGGTTCAAGAAAGATAAAATGAAGAATATTGGAGAGCAATGCCTTGTGGTTTTGCCATATAGGTGGTATAATATACCGTCAAAGACAGCAAATATGAGGATCATTTCCGGGGGAGAAGAAGATGGATCATTTTAAGCTGGTTTCCCAATATCAACCCACCGGCGACCAGCCGGAGGCCATAGACAGCCTGGTGGCCGGCATCGAAAACGGCATCGATGAGCAGGTGCTGCTGGGCGTCACCGGCAGCGGCAAGACCTTTACCATGGCCAACGTCATTGCCCGGCTGAACCGGCCCACCCTGGTGCTGGCCCACAACAAGACCCTGGCTGCCCAGCTTTGCAGTGAGTTCAAGGAGTTCTTTCCCGAGAACGCGGTGGAGTATTTTGTCTCCTATTACGACTACTACCAGCCGGAGGCCTACATCGCCCATACGGACACCTTCATTGAAAAGGACTGCTCCATCAACGACGAGATCGAGCGCCTGCGTCACAGCGCCACATCCAGTCTCTTTGAACGTAGAGACGTAATTGTGGTGGCTTCTGTTTCCTGTATTTATGGTTTGGGCGACCCGATTGATTACGCCAACATGGTGATCTCCCTCCGTCCGGGCCAGACCCGGGACTTTGACGAGCTGCTGCGCAAGCTGATCGAAATCCGCTATGAACGCAATGACATCGCCTTTGAGCGCAATATGTTCCGTGTCCGGGGGGACACGGTGGAAATCTTCCCCGCCTATGCCAACGACAAGGCCATACGGGTGGAATTCTTCGGTGACGAGATTGACCGCATCAGTGAGATCAATGTGGTCACCGGCCAGGCCACCCGCTACCTCAACCACACTGCCATCTATCCCGCCAGCCACTATGTGACCACCAAGGAGAAGATGGCCGCCGCCATTGACCGCATCCGGGCGGAGTGCGATGAGCGGGTGGCCTTCTTCCAGGAACAGAATCGGCTCATCGAGGCCCAGCGCATCAAGCAGCGCACGGATTACGATATTGAAATGATGCAGGAGCTGGGCTACTGCACCGGCATTGAGAACTATTCCCGGGTTATTTCCGACCGGGCGCCGGGCAGTCCGCCCATGACCCTGCTGGACTATTTCCCCAAGGACTTCCTGCTCTTTGTGGATGAAAGCCACGTGACCCTGCCCCAGGTGCGGGCCATGTACCGGGGGGACCGGGCCAGGAAGGAGTCTCTGGTGGACTATGGCTTCCGCCTGCCCTCGGCCTTTGATAACCGGCCTTTGAAGTTTGAGGAGTTCACCGACAGAATCCACCAGCGGGTCTATGTCTCCGCCACCCCCGGCGACTATGAGCGGGAGCGGGCGGGCCAGGTGGTGGAGCAGATCATCCGCCCCACGGGACTGTTGGACCCGGAAATCTTCGTCCGCCCGGTAGAAGGGCAGATCGACGACCTGATCGGCGAAATCAACGCCAAGATCGCCAAGGGTCAGCGCAGCCTGGTGACTACCCTGACCAAGAAAATGGCGGAGGACCTGTCCGATTACTTCACCAATTCCGGCATCCGCTGCCGGTATATGCACCATGATATCGGCACCATTGAGCGCATGGAGATCATCCGTGACCTGCGCCTGGGCGAATTTGATGTGCTGGTGGGCATAAACCTGCTGCGTGAGGGCCTGGATATTCCGGAGGTGGGTTTGGTTGCCATTCTGGACGCGGATAAGGAGGGCTTCCTCCGCAGCGAGACCAGCCTGATCCAGACCGTAGGCCGGGCCGCCCGCAACGCCGAGAGCATAGTCATCATGTACGCCGACACCGTGACCCCCTCCATGCGTGCCTGCATCAATGAGACGGCCCGCCGTCGGGAGAAGCAGCAGGCCTATAACGCCGCCCATGGCATCGTCCCCAAGACCATTGTCAAGAGCGTCCGGGAGCTGATTGAGATTTCCACCGACACCAAGCCGGTGCGCCGTTCCGACGGCACCAAGCTCACCGACCGGGAGCGGCGGGAGCTGATCGCCCAGCTGGAGGACAAGATGCGCAAGGCGGCCAAGATGCTGGAATACGAGATCGCGGCGGAGCTTCGGGACGAGATCATCCGCCTGCGGGGAGAAAAGTGAGGAAATACGTAAATGAAACTAATGATCCTGGACGGCAACAGCATCGTCAACCGGGCCTATTACGGCGTACGCCCCTTGAACGCGCCGGACGGCACCCCCACCAACGCCATCTATGGCTTTGTGGCCATCCTGCAGCGCCTGCTGGAGGAGCAGCAGCCCCAGGCGGTCTGCGTCAGCTTTGACCTGAAAGCTCCTACCTTCCGCCATCAGCAGTATGAGGCCTACAAGGCCCAGCGCAAGGGCATGCCGGAGGAGCTGGCGGCCCAGATGCCCATTTTGAAAGAAGTTCTGGACGCCATGGGCATCCGCCGCTACGAGCTGGAGGGCTATGAGGCCGATGACATTCTGGGCACCGCCGCCGCCGTCTGCGAGAGAAGCGGCTGGGACTGCGTCATCGTCACCGGCGATAAGGACAGCCTGCAATTGATTACCGATACCACCAGCGTCTGCAATGTGAAAACCCGCATGGGCCAGACTGAGACGCTGCTGTATACCCCGGAGCGCTTTCAGGAGGAATACGGCTTTGCCCCGCCCCTGATGGTGGATTTGAAGGCCCTCATGGGGGATAGCTCCGACAACATCCCCGGCGTCCCCGGCGTGGGCGAGAAGACCGCCATGGACCTGGTGCAGCGCTACGGGGAAATCAAGAACATTTATGCAAATCTGGACAGTTTAGAGATTAAGGAGGGCGTCCGCAAGAAGCTGGCCCAGGGCCGGGAGAGCGCGGAAATGTCCTATTGGCTGGCCACCATCATCCGGGATGTGCCCCTGGACTTCAAGCCGGAGGACAATCTCTGGGATAAGAACTATACCGATGCCCTGTATGGCATCTTCAAACGCCTGGGCTTTAACAAATTCATTGAAAAATGGGGCCTGACGGAGAGCGGGGAAACTGTCATAAGCGAAGAGCAGTCCCATCTGCCCCGGCGGGAACTCAGCTCCATGGAGGAAATCGACGCCCTGATCGCTGCCGTGAATGCAGCGGAGCAAATTGCGGTGTATCCGTTGGATGGCCTGGACCATATCGAAGTCTGTGACGGGAAAACCGTCTATGACGCAGCCTGGAACCGCTGCGGCGAGGGCTATGACCGGCTGCTTTCCGCGGTGTTTTCCCCGGAAATAAAGAAGGCCGGTCATAACGTGAAGGACCTGATGGGCCTGGTTTTGAAGGAAGGGCTTCCCACCGAGGGCTTTGTCTTTGACACCGCTCTGGCCGCCTACCTGCTGGAGGCCACCGAGAGCGACTATGCCCTGGAGCGAATCTCTGTCCGCTATGCCGGCGCCGAAGCTGCCGGGGCGGAGGCCGTGTTCAAACTGGCCCCGGTGCTGGACGCCAAGCTGCGGGAGTTGGGCATGGATGAACTGTACTATCAGGCAGAGCTGCCCCTCTGCGCCGTCCTGGCGGAGATGGAAGCTGCCGGTTTCTTTGTTGACCGCAAGGCCCTCTATGCCTTCGGCGAGAGTCTGAATGCCGGCATTGCCCAGCTGCAGCAGAGCATCTGGAACCATGCGGGCCATGAGTTCAACATCAATTCCCCCAAGCAGCTGGGGACGGTACTCTTTGATGAACTGCTGCTGCCCTACGGCAAAAAGACCAAGACCGGCTGGAGTACCAATGCCGACGTGCTGGAAAAGCTCCAAGGCAAGCACCCCATTGTGGATGAGGTGCTGGAATACCGTATGCTGACCAAGCTGAAATCCACCTATGCCGATGGGCTTTTGAAGGTGATCAGCGAGGACGGCCGCATCCACACCAATTTCCAGATGACCGTCACCGCCACCGGCCGCCTGTCTTCTACCGAGCCTAACTTGCAAAACATCCCCGTGCGGAAGAAGCTGGGCGCCCAGATCCGCAATATGTTCGTGGCCGCCCCCGGCATGATGCTGGTAGACGCCGACTACAGCCAGATCGAGCTGCGCCTGCTGGCCCATATCTCCGGGGACGAGACCATGAAGGAGGCATTTTTGAGCGGGGAGGATTTCCACACTGTCACCGCTTCCAACGTATTTGGTGTCCCCCTCAGTGAGGTGACGCCCATCCTGCGCAGCCGGGCCAAGGCCGTCAACTTCGGCATTGTCTATGGCATCTCTGCCTTCTCCCTGGCCCAGGATATCGGCGTTTATCCCAACGAGGCCAAGGCCTATATAGACGCCTATCTGGAAAAATATCACGGCGTCCGGGACTATATGAAGCAGATCGTGGAGACCGCCAAGGCCCAGGGCTATGTTGCCACCATCTATGGCCGCCGCCGCTACCTGCCGGAGCTGAAAAGCTCCAACTTCAATATGCGCTCCTTTGGAGAGCGGGTGGCGCTGAACATGCCGGTGCAGGGTACCGCGGCGGACATCATCAAGCTGGCTATGGTGAACGTCCACCGCCGCCTGAAAGCGGAGGGGCTGAAGGCCAGGCTGATCCTCCAGGTTCATGACGAGCTGATTGTGGAGTGCCCCGGGGAAGAAGCGGAGCAGGTGCGGCAGATTCTTACGGAAGAAATGGAGAACGCCGCCCAGCTCAGCGTCCCCCTGCTGGCGGATGCCCATATCGGCCACAGCTGGGCGGAGGCCCACTGATATGGAATACCGCATTATCGATACAACCGAGGCGCAGTTGGAACAGATTCAGGCTATTGAGCGGCAGTGCTTCTCCTGCCCCTGGACACTTGACCAGCTGCGAAGCCAGCTGTCGGATGACCGGCATGTGTTCCTCGCCGCTGTGGCGGAAAACGGGGCCGTGGTGGGGTATGTAGGCATGATGTTTGTGCTGGACGAGGGCTATATCTCCAATGTGGCCGTGGCCCCGGCTTACCGGCGGCAGGGTGTGGCCGACGCTCTGACCTCCGCCCTGGTGATGCGGGCCGAAGAATTGGGCCTGGCTTTCGTCACCCTGGAAGTCAGGGCCGGGAACGAGCCGGCCAAAGCCCTTTACGCCAAGCATGGCTTTGTCCCCGTAGGCAGAAGAAAAAATTACTATGATCTTCCCAAGGAAGATGCTATACTGATGACACGTTTTTGGAAATGAGGCGCAGAACTTGAAAATACTTGCTTTTGAATCCACCTGTGATGAAACCGCCGTTGCCATCGTGGAAGACGGCAGAAAAATCCTCACCGACCAGATTTTTTCCCAGGCCCAGCTCCATGCCGTCTATGGCGGTGTGGTGCCGGAGATCGCCTCCCGCTGCCATGTGGAGTCCATCTCCATCCTGGCCCAGAAGGCCATTGAGGCGGCGGGCATCAGCCGGAAGGAGATTGACGCCGTGGCCGTGTCCTATGCCCCCGGCCTTATCGGCGCGGTGCTGGTGGGGGTGAACTTTGCCAAGGCCTGCGCCCTGGCTTTGAACGTCCCGCTCATCCCGGTGCACCATATCCGGGGCCATATCGCCGCCAACTACCTGGCTTACCTGGAGTTGGAGCCGCCCTTCCTGTGCCTTGCCATCTCCGGCGGCAACACTATGCTGGTGGACGTGCGAAGCTATACGGATATGGAGATTATCGGCTGCACCCGGGACGACGCGGCGGGGGAGTGCTTCGATAAGACCGCCCGGGTGCTGGGCCTGCCCTATCCCGGCGGCAAGCCCATTGACCAGCTCTCCCAGGGCGGGGACGACAGCCGCTATGTTTTTCCCATTGCCCATGTGGAGGGAAGTCCCTATGATATGAGCTTTTCCGGCCTGAAAACCGCAGTGATCAACCTGGTGCATAACGCCCAGCAAAAAGGGGAGGAGCTGGACCGGGCCGGCCTGGCCGCCTCCTTCACCAAGGCCGTCAGTGACAGCCTGGTGCCCCGCACCATGATGGCCGCAAAAGAACTGGGCTATCAGAAGATTGTGGTGGCCGGCGGCGTGGCCGCCAATTCCCGCATCCGGGCGGATTTCACCGCCGCTGCCAAAGAAAACGGCTATGAATTGTTTGTGCCGCCGCTGAAGCTCTGCGGCGACAATGGCGCCATGATCGGCGCCCAGGCCTATTATGAGTACCTGGCCGGCGCCCGGGCGGGCAGCGACCTGAACGCCTACGCAACCATGGAGATATAAAAAGACTTAGAAGAACAGGGGAGAGCCGGATGGGTGTGCATGACGGACACCGGGAGAGACTGAAATCCAGATTCCTGGAGCATGGAATCGACAGCTTCAATGACCTGAACGCCTTGGAGCTGCTGTTGTTTTACGCCATTCCCCGCCGGGACACCAATGTGATCGCCCATGCCCTGCTGGACCGTTTTGGCGGCCTCAGCGGCGTCTTTGAGGCCAGCATCCCCGAACTGACCGACGTCCCCGGCGTTGGGGAGAACGCGGCGCTGCTAATCAAGCTGGTGCCCCAGATGATGAAAAAGTACGAGCTTTCCAAGGTGGGCGATATGCGCACTTTCCGCAGTTCCGCTCAGGTGGCCCAGTTTCTGATCCCACGCTTTCTGGCGGAGCGGGAGGAGCTGGTGCTTGCGCTGTGCCTGGACAGCAGGAGCAGTATGCTCTGCTGTGAAGTGCTGAACCGTGGCGTGGTGAACGCGGTGGACATCAGCACCCGACGCCTGGTGGAAACGGCTTTGAAGCATAAAGCCAGCGCGGTGGTCCTGGCCCATAACCATCCTGACGGCGTGGCCATGCCCTCCAGGGAGGACGAGGTCTTTACCGAAAAGGCAATGGAGGCCCTGCGCCTGATGGGAATACGGATGATGGATCATATCATCGTCGCCGGGAAGAACTATTTCTCCATGCGGGAATCCGGCTTCTACCGGGGCTTTTCCTGAAATCCCGCTGCAACAGGGAGGGACCGATGGAGATGCGATTATGTAAACAAGTTAATGTTCCTGCTTTGTAATTTTTTCTTATATCATTTGACAGGAAGCCCCCAAAAAACCGTATATTTACGAACAATCTCCGTTTTTTGCCTGTTGAAAACCCTGTTGAAAATGTTGATAACTATTTGGTGAATAATTATCATCCAGTGTTATGTAACTTTTTGAAACCGGCGGAATGAACAGCAAAACCGCAAGGAAAATCCAGGAAAATCAGGGTCTTTTTTGCAGAACAATTTGGGAGTGGTCCGGCGCTGGAAGAAAAAATAATTTCAAACAATTGCCGAATAATACAAATAGTAATCTCCTGCTGAAGCAAAGGAAGACTGTTGACTTACCGGGGCTTTTGTGCTAAACTAATCACCGCTTAATGAATCTCTCGTCTATGCTGGTATAGCTCAGTCGGTAGAGCACTTCACTCGTAATGAAGGGGTCGTGTGTTCGAGTCACATTACCAGCTCCAAAAATGCCTTTCGCATATTTGCGAAAGGCATTTTTGATGTGAGGAGGTCTGGTTCTGCTCCTGCTGCAACTGCCGATTGACAAAAAATATTTGTACATTTTACGTATATCGACTTTACTCATTTGCTGCGGCTGTGCTATAATAGAATAAGCTGTGAAGAGATAGGAGTGATAACGGTGGCGTCTTCAACGAAACGTGCCCTGGCGGATGCCCTGAAGCAAATGATGGAGGTTAAGCCCATTGCCAAGATCACCGTCAAGGATCTGGTGGAGATCTGCAACGTGAACCGGCAGACCTTCTATTACCATTTCGACGATGTGTATGACCTGTTGGAGTGGGTATTTGAGGAGGATGCGAACCAGGTTCTGCCTAAGGAAGTGATCTATGAGCACTGGCAGGATGATGTGATGATCTTTTTCAAGTACCTGAGCGATAACGCCTCCTTTGCCCTGAATGTCTATCATT
This sequence comes from Candidatus Limivicinus sp., assembly GCA_051866745.1. Taxonomy (GTDB): domain Bacteria; phylum Bacillota; class Clostridia; order Oscillospirales; family Oscillospiraceae; genus Limivicinus. The sequence goes on from JBJDXQ010000021.1 coordinate 27,511, forward strand.
CGGACAGCCGTCTTTATATGCTGAAATACCTGAAGACCCGGCTGGAAAGCTGCATCCGCAGCTTTGCGGATATTGTCTCCGAGGGTATGAATATCGACAAGCAGGATTATGACTTTGTGATTGAGTTCTATTCCAACGGCATCATCGGCCTGATCGCTCAGTGGATGGATCTGAATATGCAGATGCCCAAGGTGATGACCAAGGAAAGGCTGCTCCGGGTGCTGGAGGATAGCGTGGAGAATATGTTGGCCCGCTTCCAGAACCCAACAAAATGAATATGAAAAATTTTGCGGACTGAGGCTCTGAAAACCTCGGTCCGCTTTTTTGTGGGGGCTTGCCTTCTGCTGTAATTTGCGGTTGAAACACGGGATAAAATGGGGTATAATTAAGCATTACAACACTACAGGAGGATAATTCAGGAATGGCAGAACAAAAGACCAATGTGATGCGGGCTCTGGATCAGAAAAAGGTCCGCTATACGCCCCATGAATATCCCCACGGCGCCGAAGCAGTGGACGGCGTGACGGTTGCCGGGCTGATCGGCGCCGCGCCGGAGCAGGTGTTCAAGACCCTGGTCACCAGAGGGGCCAGCAAGAGCATCTATGTTTTTGTCATCCCTGTGGCCGCGGAGCTGGACCTGAAGAAGGCGGCCCGGGCGGTGGGGGAGAAGTCCATCGCCATGATCCATGTCAGTGAGATCACGGCCCTCACCGGCTACGTCCGGGGCGGCTGTTCCCCCATAGGCATGAAAAAGCAGTATATGACCGTTTACCATGAAAGCGCCCTGGAGCAGCAGACCATCATTGTCAGCGCGGGGAGAATCGGCTCCCAGGTGGAGCTGGAGCCCAATGCGCTGGCCACGCTGACCAGGGGACAATTTGCAGATATCATTTCAGAGGACTGACTATGCAGGATAAAATATTTATCAAAGGCGCCCGGGAGAACAATCTGAAAAACATTGATCTGGAGATTCCTAGAGACAAGCTGGTGGTAGTCACCGGCCTTTCCGGCAGCGGCAAGTCCAGTCTGGCCTTTGACACCATTTATGCCGAGGGGCAGCGCCGCTATGTGGAGAGTCTCAGCTCCTATGCCAGGATGTTCCTTGGCCAGATGGACAAGCCGGACGTGGATTATATCGAGGGCCTCTCTCCCGCCATCTCCATCGACCAGAAAACCACCTCCAAAAATCCCCGCTCCACCGTGGGCACGGTGACGGAGATTTATGACTATCTGCGCCTGCTCTGGGCCAGGGTGGGCGTGCCCCACTGCCCCAAGTGCGGCAAGGAGATCCGACAGCAGACCATCGACCAGATCGTGGATAAGATCATGGAGCTGCCACAGGGCACCCGCATCCAGGTTCTGTCCCCGGTTGTGCGCGCCAGAAAGGGCGAGCACGTCAAGGTTTTTGAGGATGCGAAGAAATCCGGCTATGTGCGTGTCCGGGTGGATGGCATCGCCTATGACCTTTCGGAAGAGATCAAGCTGGAGAAGAATAAGAAGCATAATATTGAGATCGTGGTGGACCGTCTGGTGATCAAGCCCGACCTGGGCCGCCGCCTGACCGACTCGGCGGAGACCGCCATGTCCCTGTCCGGCGGGCTGTTATATATCGACCTGGTCTCCACCGGGGAGATCATGAGCTTTTCCCAGAACTATGCCTGTGATGACTGCGGCATCTCCCTGGAGGAGCTGGAGCCCCGGCTGTTTTCCTTCAATAACCCCCATGGGGCCTGCCCCACCTGTACCGGCCTTGGCGTTCAGCTGCTGGTGGACCCGGAGCTGATCATGCCCAACCCGGAGCTGAGCATTGCCGAAGGAGGCATTGTGGCCTCCGGCTGGAGCAACATCAAAAACGATTCCATTTCCCGGATGTATTTTGAAGCCCTGGCAAAGCGCTTCCACTTCAAGCTGACCGACCCCTTGAACACCCTGCCCAGGGAGGCCATGGACGCCATCCTCAACGGCACCAAGGGGGAGCCTTTGCAGCTGAAATATGAGCGCAGCGAGGGCTACGGCGTCATCCGGCGAGAGTTTGAGGGCATCATCCCCAATCTGGAGCGGCGCTATCGGGAGACCCAAAGTCCCGCCATGCGGGCGGATATTGAGGAGTGCATGTCCGAGACGCCCTGCCCGGCCTGTCAGGGGATGCGCCTGAAAAAGACGGCCCTGGCCGTGACCATGGGCGGCATGAACATCGCCGATTTCTGCAATCTTTCCGTTTTCAAGGCCCTGGAATTCATAGAAGGCCTGGAACTGAGCGAAAAGGAGCAGATGATTGCCGAGCGCATCGTCAAGGAGATCAAGGCCCGCCTGGGATTTTTGACCAGCGTGGGCTTGGGCTACCTGAGCCTGTCCCGGGCAGCGGCCACTCTCTCCGGCGGCGAGAGCCAGCGCATCCGCCTGGCCACCCAGATTGGCTCCAGCCTGATGGGCGTGCTGTATATTCTGGATGAGCCCAGCATCGGCCTGCACCAGCGGGATAATGAGAAGCTGCTGCGGACGTTGAAGCAGCTGCGGGACCTGGGCAATACCCTGATCGTGGTGGAGCATGACGAGGACACCATGCGCGCCGCCGACTACGTGGTGGATATCGGTCCCGGCGCCGGCATCAACGGCGGCCAGGTGGTCTGCGCCGGCAGCATTGAGGATATCTGCGCCTGCCCGGACTCCATCACTGGGGCCTATCTCAGCGGGCGCAAGAAAATCCCTGTGCCGGAAAAGCGCCGGGAGGGCAGCGGCAAGAGCATCTGGATCCGGGGCGCCCGGGAGAATAACCTGAAAAATATTGACGTGGAGATTCCGCTGGGCAAGTTGATCTGCGTCACAGGCGTGTCCGGAAGCGGCAAGTCCTCTCTGATCAACGAAATTTTCTATAAGACCCTGGCAGCGGAGAAGAACCGGGTGAAGGTCCGCCCCGGCAAGTGTGACAGAATGGAGGGCCTGGAGTATGTGGACAAGGTCATCGCTCTGGACCAAAGCCCCATCGGCCGCACGCCCCGGTCCAACCCGGCCACCTATACCGGCGTATTCAATGACATCCGCAACCTTTTTGCCGCCACCCAGGACGCCCGGCTTCGGGGCTATAACCAGGGCCGCTTCTCCTTCAACGTAAAGGGCGGCCGCTGCGAGGCCTGCTGCGGCGATGGTTTGCTGAAAGTGGAGATGCACTTCCTGCCGGATGTGTACGTGCCCTGCGAGGTCTGCGGCGGCAAGCGCTATAACCGGGAGACCCTGGAAGTAAAATACAAGGGCAAGAGTATTGCCGACGTTCTGGATATGACCGTGGAGGAAGCCTGCGGCTTCTTCGAGAACCAGCCCAAGATCTATAACAAGATCAAAACCCTTTACGATGTGGGCCTGGGTTATGTGCGCCTGGGCCAGTCCAGCACCACCCTCTCCGGCGGCGAAGCCCAGCGGGTGAAGCTGGCCACAGAGCTTTCCAAGCGCAGCACCGGCTCCACGGTGTATGTGCTGGATGAGCCCACCACCGGCCTGCACGTGGCCGATGTGCACCGGCTGATCAATATCCTGGATCAGTTTGCCGACGCGGGCAACACCGTGGTGGTCATTGAGCATAACCTGGACGTGATCAAGGTGGCCGATCATATTATCGACCTGGGCCCCGAAGGGGGCGACGGCGGCGGGGAACTGGTCTTCGCCGGCACGCCGGAGGACTGCGTCAAGTGCGATGCCAGCTTCACCGGCCAGTTCCTAAAGCCCCTGTTGGGCTGACCTTGGAAGCCATCTCCCCATAGAATGAGCAGGGGGAGATGCGTATGACCCATGTGATATTTGTGCTGATCGCCGCTGCGCTATGCTTTTTGCTGCTTTTGCGCCTGGTCATGGGCCGTTGCCCGGCCCGGGTGCGCCTGGGCCGAAACAGCCGCTGCTGCCTGCACCTTTCGGTGGTCGGGCGGGAGCCGAAGCTGGAAAAAAGCGTAAGGTCGCTGCTTTGGATCCTGCGCCAGAGCGGCCTGTACTGCGGCATCGTGATCGAAGGCCATGGCCTGGACCAGGACACCAGAGCCACAGCCCAGTCCCTTGTGGAAACCTACAACTGCATTACATTGATTGAGGACGGAGAATCCCCATGGATCAGGAAAACGAACTCTTAGAGCTATCCGGCACGGTTGAAAACATCATCTATAAAAATGAAGAGAACGGCTACACCGTTCTGCGCCTGAAAAATGACAGCGGAGAACAGGTGACGGTGGTGGGCTGCTTTCCTTATGCTGCCGCCGGGGAATCCATGATTATCAGCGGCAACTGGATGAACCACAGCGTCCATGGCCGGCAGTTCAAGGCGGAGTTTGCCCAGCGCTTGTTGCCTACCAGCGCCAACGCCATCTATCAGTTTCTGGCCGGCGGCTCCGTCAAGGGCATCGGCCCGGCCACCGCATCGCTGATTGTCAATCGCTTCGGGGATGACAGTCTGGACGTGATGCTCAACTCCTGGGAGGAACTGACAAAGATCAAGGGCATCAGCGCCGCCAAGGCCCAGCAGATTTCCAAGAGCTTCCGCCGCCAGGCGGGAGTGCGGATGCTGATGGAGTTTGTGTGTTCCTTCGGCCTTCGGCCCATCCTGGCCATGCGCATGTATAAGTATTATGGGGACGAGGCCCTGGAGGCTCTGCGGGCCAACCCCTACATACTCTGCGGCAGTATGATCGGCGGCACCTTTGCTGAGGCGGATGCCATGGCGCTGGAGCTGGGCATTGAGGAGCACAGCAAAAACCGTCTGGGCGCTGCCATCCTTTTTGAGCTGTCCCATAACACCGGCAACGGCCACTGCTTCATCCCCCGGGAAAAGCTGGCTGCCGTCACCGGGGAGCTGATCGGCGTGGAGCCGGAGACCGTTGACGAATGCCTGGAGGAGCTGATTGAGGGCGGCCAGCTCTGCTATGAGGAGATCGCCGGCTGTCGGGCCTGTTACCTGCCGGAGCTGTATGAGGCGGAGCGGGACGCGGCGGAGCAGTTTGCCCGGATGAGCAAGCGCCGCTTTAACGACCGGGTGGATGTGGAGAAGCTGCTTTCCCGGCTGGAGAGCAGCCAGGGCATCCGCTATGCCCCCATGCAGCGCAGCACTCTGGAGCTGGCGCTGAAAAATCAAATCGTTGTCATTACCGGCGGCCCCGGCACCGGCAAGACCACCTCCATCCGGGCCATCCTTGCCATGTTTGAGCAGCTGGGCCTGAAAACCCTGCTGACCGCCCCCACCGGCAGGGCCGCCAAGCGTATGACCGAGCTGACCGGCCATGAGGCCAGTACGGTCCACCGCCTGCTGGGCGCCAGATTCGATGAGGACAGTGACCGGGTGGTCTTCCTCAAGGACGAGAGCGACCGGCTGGATTGTGACGCGGTGATCCTGGATGAGTGCTCCATGGTGGATATCTGTCTCATGGATGCGCTTTTGAAAGCCATGCCCCCGGATGCCCGGCTGGTCATGGTGGGGGACGCCGACCAGCTTCCCCCGGTAGGCCCCGGCAATGTGTTCTCCGCCCTGATCCGCAGCCAGGTGATCCCCACCGTGCGCCTGACGGAAATCTTCCGCCAGAACGAGGGCAGCAAGATCATCCGCAACGCCCACATGATCAACCGGGGGGAGCATCCCAACCTGGCCGAGAATTCCGGGGACTTCTTCCGTCTGAAACGCCTGCAGGCCGGCACCTCTGTGGAGACCATCACCCAGCTGTGTTCCCAGCGCCTGCCGGGGAAGATGGGCATCCCCCCGGAGGATATCCAGGTTCTTTCCCCCACCCGGAAAGGGGAATTGGGCACCGCCAACCTGAACCGGGCTTTACAGGCTGTGCTGAATCCTCCCGGCAAGGAGAAGAAGGAAAAGCTCTTTGGTGACGCCGTCTTTCGCGAGGGCGACCGGGTGATGCAGATCAAGAACAATTACGACATCCTCTGGAAAAACCCCGCCGGCACGGAGAGCGGCACCGGCATCTATAACGGCGATATCGGCGTGATAGAAGCCATCGACCCGGAAGCCGAGACCATCACCGTGAACTTTGACGGCCGCATCGCCAGCTTCGGCTTTGATGCCCTCATCGAGCTGGAACACGCCTGGGCCATCACCGTCCATAAGGCCCAGGGCAGCGAGTACCGGGCCGTGATCCTGGCCCTGAGCCCCAGCTCCCAAATGCTTTTGACCCGCGGCGTGCTCTATACCGCCGTTACCCGCGCCAAAGAGCTGATGATCATGGTGGGGGACGACCAGACTGCCTATCAGATGATCGATAATTTCCGCCGTTCCAAGCGCTATACCGCCCTGCGGGTGCGGCTGCGGAAGCTGTGCGGTGTGGAATGAAGCTAGTCGACTGGCTGCTGGACCTGGTTTATCCGCCCCGCTGCGCTTTTTGCCGCAGGCTGTTGTCCGACCGGGAGAAGGGCGTGTGCCGGTTTTGCCGGCCGAAGCTGCCCTATGTCCCGGCAGACGGCCAGGTTCAGCACTTTCGGAATGTGGACAAATGCCTCTCGCCGCTGTATTATCATGGCAGCGTGAAAGACTCGCTGCATCGCTATAAATTCAGCGGCGCCACAGCTTATGCGGATATTTACAGTGAATTTATTGTAAAATGTATTGACGAAAACCAAATTTCCTGCGATAGTATCACTTGGGTCCCGTTAAGCCGCCGCCGGCTTCGGAAGCGGGGGTATGACCAGGCGGAGCTTTTGGCTAAACTGATAGCAAAGCACTTGGGGCAGCGCCCTGTCCGTTTGCTGAAAAAGCTGCGGGATACCCCGCCCCAATCCCAGACCGGCAGCGCGGAAAAACGCCGTGCCAACATTGTGGGCGCTTATGTCTGCCTGCGGCCGGAGCGGGTGCAGGGAAAGCGAATTTTACTTGTGGACGATATTGTCACCACCGGCGCCACCCTGTCGGAAGCAGCTAAGGTACTCAAGAAGGCCGGGGCCAAAGAAGTGATCTGCGCCACCCTGGCCAGGAGTCTGAGATAAATAAGATCATAATATAGAGGAGAAGCACATGAATCTGTTTGAAAGAGATATTGCCGTTGATATGGGTACATCCTCCACCTTGCTGTTCGAGCAGGGGAAGGGCGTGGTCGCCCGGGAGCCGACTGTGGTTGCCGTGGACAAGTTCAGCGGAAGAATATTGAAGATTGGCCAGGAGGCCCAGAGAATGCTGGGCCGTACCCCCGCCAATATTGTGGCCATCCATCCCATCAACGCCGGCGTCATCTCCGACTATGAGATCACTGCTCAGATGTTGCGGGAACTGGTGAACCGCATCACCTCTTTCAGCCTGTTCAAGCCCTGCATCCTGGCCTGCGTACCCAGCAGCATCACCGGCGTGGAGGAGCGGGCCGTTATTGACGCCGCCATTGAGGCCGGCGCCAGAAAGGTCTACCTGCTGGAGACCGCCGTGGCCACCGCCCTGGGCGCCGGCGTGGATATCGCCAAGGCCGACGGGCATATGATCATCGATATCGGCGGCGGCACTACCGATATCGCCATCGTCTCCGCCGGCGGCGTGGTGGAGTGTGAGTCTCTGAAGGTGGCCGGTTCCAGCTTTGATGAATCCATCGTCAAATTCATCCGGCAGAAGTATGATATGCTCATCGGTCTCAGCGCCGCCGAGGAACTGAAGCGCAGCATCGGCTGCGTGATTCAGCGGCCCGATGTGGGCTATGAGGAGATCAAGGGCCGGGATCTGACAAACGGCCTGCCCAAAACCGTGCAGATCAGCTCCAGCGAATTGATCGAGGCCTTTGTTGAGCCCATGAACTATATTCTTGAGGCCATCCACACCGTGCTGGAGCGCACGCCGCCCCAGCTGGTGGGTGACCTGGATAAAAACGGCATCATCATGTCCGGCGGCGGCAGCCTGATCTACGGTATCGACCGGCTGATCGAGCGCAGCACCGGCATCCGCACCGTGGTAGTGGACGACGCCGTCTCCTGCGCCGCCTACGGCGCGGGCAAGATGCTGATGCATCTGGAGGATCTGCAGGACGGCATGATGAACTTCTACAGAAAGCGCCAGCTGAAAGGCTGAAACACTTGACAGCAGGAAAGGAGCGCCGGGAATGAATATCAAACGACTGTTCAGGAAAAAGCAGAAGGATCCCCATTGCTCGGTGGTGGTTGTTGCCGCGGGCAGCTCAGAGCGCATGGGTGCGGACAAGATGCTCATGACCCTGGGGGCAAAGCCCGTCATCATCCGGACGCTGATGGCTTTCCAGAAAAGCCCCATGGTGGATGATATTGTGGTGGTCACAAGGCCGGAAAAGATCATGGGCCTTGCGGACATGATCAAGCTCTATGACATCAGCAAGGTGACCCAGGTGATCTCCGGCGGCGCCACCCGGATGGAATCCGCTCTGGCCGGTGTCTCCGCGGTGAGAAAGGGCGCCAAACTCATTGCCATTCATGACGGGGCACGCCCCCTGGTGACCCAGGACTTGATTGCGCGGGTGGTGAACGCCGCCAATGAGTTTATGGCCGCCGTGCCTGCTGTCCGCAGCGTGGACACGCTAAAGCAGATTGACGCAAACGGCGTTATCGTAGGCGGCGTGGACCGGGACAGTGTTGTCCGTGTGCAGACGCCCCAGGTCTTTGACGCTGACATCATCAAGGGCGCGTTGACCAAGGCCGTGGAGAAGCACCTGCCTTTGACGGACGACTGTTCCGCCATGGATATGATGGGCGTCAAGACCCATGTGGTGGAGGGCGATGCCGGCAACATCAAGCTGACGGAGCCTATGGACATGGTTCTGGCCGAGGCCATCCTGAAAAGCAGAGGTGAGTGATATGCGCATCGGACACGGTTATGACGTTCACCGCCTGGTGCCGGATCGGCGGCTGATTCTGGGCGGGGTGGACATCCCCTATGAAAAGGGCCTGCTGGGCCATTCCGACGCCGACGTGCTGACCCACGCCCTGATGGACGCGCTGCTGGGTGCGGCGGCTCTGGGGGATATCGGCAAGCTGTTCCCGGACAACGATGACCGCTTCCTGGGCGCGGACAGCATCCAGCTTCTGCGGGAGGTTTGCCGGGTGCTGGGGGAGAAGGATTACCGCATCTGCAACGTGGACTGCACGGTGCTTGCCCAGCGGCCCAAGCTGGCTCCCCATATCCCGCTGATGCGGGAGAAGCTCTCCGCCGCCATGGGCTTGCCGCTGGATTGCGTCAGCGTCAAGGCCACCACGGAGGAGGGGCTGGGCTTCACCGGCGAGAGCTTGGGCATCGCCGCCCACGCCGTGGCCCTGATCGAGAAAACAAAATAACAAAGCGGCAATTTCCGCATAAGATGAACTATATCTGTGCGGCTTCGCCCTTGGATCAACACCGCACAGCTTTCAGGCTGTGCGGTGTTTTTGCACAGAGAAATCAACTATTCATGCCGCGTATGCGGAGGATCGGAGCAGTGTGATGCAGTACCTTATAATGTGCCGCTCCTTGACCTGGGCCCAACGTTCCGCGGCGCTGCTGGAGCGCGGCGGCATAACGGCAAGCGTGGTAAAAGCGCCCCAGGGCCTGAGCACCAGCGGCTGCGGCTATGCCATCAGCATTTACAGGCGTTTCGAGGAGGCCCGGAATTTGCTGGCGAAAAACAACATGATCAACGGAAAAATATTCAAACGAACGGAAACCGGTGAATATCAGGAGATCGGCTGAAAAAGTCTTGCGCTCTCCGTCTGCCGCTGGATGGAACGGCGTTTGGCACAGTGTTCAGCGGCAGATAGGAGAGCTTTATGATATATCTGGATAACGCGGCCACCACTATGATCAAGCCCCTTGCCGTAAGCCGAGCCGTGATGAAGGCCATGCAGACCATGGCAAGCCCGGGCCGGGGCGGTCATGAACCGGCCATGCGGGCGGCAAAGACCGTTTTTGAATGCCGCATGGAAGCGGCGGAGCTGTTCCATGTCCCGTCCCCTGAGCAGATCGTCTTTACCATGAACGCCACCCACGGCCTGAATATTGCCATCCACAGCCTGGCCAGAAAGGGCACAAGAGTCCTGGTCTCCGGTTATGAGCATAACTCCGTCACAAGGCCCTTGGCGGCCCTGGGGGCGGAAATCCATGTGGCGCAAGCCCCGCTGTTTGACAGTGATGCCATGCTGGCAGCCTTTGAAAAGCAGCTGCCCGGGATGCAGCTTGTGGTCTGCACCCATGTCTCCAACGTGTTCGGCTATATCCTGCCCATCTATGACATTGCCCGCCTGTGCCGGGAGCAGGGGGTGCCCCTCATCGTTGACGCCTCCCAGTCGGCAGGGATCCTGGAGGTGGACTATGAACGGCTGGGCGCGGCCTTTATTGCTATGCCGGGGCATAAGGGGCTCTTCGGTCCCCAGGGTACCGGCATTCTGATCTGTGCCCAGCCGGGCAGCCCCTTGCTCAGCGGCGGCTCCGGCTCGGACAGCATCCCTCAGACCATGCCGGATTACCTGCCTGACCGGCTGGAGGCCGGCACCCATAACGTCTGCGGCATCGCCGGTCTCCGGGAGGGCATCCGCTACGTGCGCCAGTCCGGGCTGGACAGCATCTATGCCCATGAAAACACGCTGCTTCATTCCATAGTGTCAGAGCTGGCCGGCGTGGAGGGCCTGACGCTGTATACCGATCACTGCCGGAATCAAAGCGGGGTGCTTTCTCTCCGAAGCGCCCGGCTCAACTGCGAAGAAATGGCCGCCCTGCTGGGGGAAAAAGGGGTCTGTGTACGCTCCGGGCTTCACTGCGCGCCCTATGCCCACCGCACCGCCGGCACCCTGGACAGCGGCACTGTGCGCTTTAGTTTTTCCCCCTTCAACAGCCTGGAGGATGTGGCCCGCAGCTGCCAGTTCATAAAAGATTTACTATAATATGGCAGTGAATGATGTTGCCTTTTTCCTTTATTTGTTTTATAATACTCTAATAGGTATAGACTAGGGTAGGAGCGGAATCTGTCCGCTTTTGTGATGGAGAGGGCGCTATGAGTGCATTAAGTAATTCTTTAAGCGGCGCAATTAATTATCTGCTTACGATCAGAATTTCTGATTTTATCGATATTATTATCGTCGCCTATCTGATCTATAAAGCCATATGGTTTTTGCGCAGAACCAATTCCTATAATCTGGCTCAGGGCCTGCTGATCCTGCTGGTGGTGCTTTGGCTGTCTGAGGTTTTCAGGCTCACCATGATCAACAACCTGCTGCGCAAGGCGGTGGAGCTGGGCCTTATCGCCCTGCTCATTCTTTTCCAGCCGGAGCTGAGGCGGATTTTGGAGCGGATGGGCAGCAGCTTCCATTCCGGGAAGGCCGCCTCCAGCACAGCCATGGATATGGCCATTGCCCAAACGGTGCTGGCATGCAGTGATATGTCCGCCTCCCGCACCGGCGCCCTGATTATCTTTGAGCGCAATGTAAACCTGAACAACATCATGAGCACCGGCACCATCATCAACGCCGATACCACGGCAGAACTGATCAAGAACATCTTCTTCAATAAAGCGCCGCTGCATGATGGGGCTTTGATCGTCAGAAACGGCAGGATCGCGGCCGCCGGCTGTGTCCTGCCCCTGACCCAAAGCACCAACCTCAGCAAGGAGCTGGGTATGCGTCACCGGGCCGGCATCGGCCTGAGCGAACAGTCTGACGCGGTGGTTATCATCGTCTCGGAGGAGTCCGGCTCCATATCCATGGCCATTGACGGTATGCTCAAGCGCCACCTCAGCCCGCCCATGCTGGATAAGCTCCTGCATAGCGAGCTGATTCAGGACGATGACGAGCAGGACAAGCGTAACCTCAGAAGCATCATCAATAAACTTTTCGGAACAGAATTCAATGGAGACGAGAAGAACAATGAAAAAACTCTATGACAGCAGGGCCTTTTGGATGGTGGTCTCGCTGCTGATCTCCATCACCCTCTGGCTCTATATTTCCAGCGTGGATAAAGAAGTCATTACCCAGCCCTTCCGGGGCGTCAAGGTGGAACTGGTAGGGGAGAGCCTGCTGAAGGATTCCAGAAATATGGTTATTACCGACATGGACACCAGCACCGTCACCGTGGTTCTGGAAGGGCCGCGACGGATCATCGGCTCCTGGGACGCGGATTCCATCACCGCCCAGATCGATGTCAGCAAGCTCTCCCGGGCAGCCTATACTTCCCAGCAATATGTGATCAGCTACCCCGACGGCACCGATACCAGCAGCATCAGCGTGGTGCGGAAAACGCCGGAGACCATCAACTTTATGGTCTCCCCCCAGGTCTCCAAGACCATCCAGGTCAGGGGAAGCTTTGATGGCAAGCTGGCGGATGGCTATACCGCGGAAATGCCGGTGTTTGAACCCTCCACCATCGTCATCAGCGGCGCGGAGGCCTATATCAAGAATGTGTCTTACGCCTGGGTCACCTTCGGTGAGGGGGAGGTAGACAGCACTTATAAGGTAGAAACGGGCTTTACCCTCAGAGATGAAGACGGGGTTCCCTGCTCCAATACCGGCATCACCTTCTCCACCGATGTGGTGACGGCCACACTGCCGGTGCTGGATATGAAGGAAGTCAAGCTGGATGTGAACCTGATCGAAGGCGCCGGCGCAACAGCGGCCAATACCAAGGTCAGCATTGAGCCCAAGTCCCTGCTGCTGGCCGGTGACTCGGCACTGCTGGAGGGCATGAACCGCATCGTTCTTGCCACCATTGACCTGACCGAGTTCACCAGCAGCTTTACCGATGTTTACACCATCCCCTTGGATAACGGGCTGCGAAACACCACCGGGGAGACGGAGGCCAGGGTCACCGTGGAGATCGCGGGCCTGAGCACCAAGAGTTTCAAGGTCACCAATCTTTCCTGCATCAATGTTACCGAGGGCTACTCTGCCAATATCATTTCTGAAAGCCTGGATGTGACCCTTCGCGGCAAGGAGGACGTGATCTCCCAGATCAAGCCGGAGAATATCCGGGCTGTGGCGGACTTGTCTTCCTTTAACGAATCCACAGGCACCTATATGGTCCCTGTCAAGATCTATATTGACGGTTTTACCGACGTTGGCGCTTTGAAGCCGTCCAGTGGTGAAAACAGTATTTCCATTGAGATAAGAAAGGTGAGCTGATGACACAAGACGCAGTAGTAACAAAGCTTCTGCCCAATAACATGGCGGAGGTGGCCGTTGCCAGAACCACCGCCTGCGGCGGCAATTGCGGCAGCTGTGAAAGCTGCATATTCCAGAGCGAACTGAAAACCCCCGCCCGGAACCTGGTGGGGGCCCGGCCCGGCCAGAAGGTCGTGATCGAGAGCAAATCCTCCGCCGTGTATAAGGCGGCCATGCTGGTGTATCTCCTGCCCATCACATTGGTGGTGCTGGGCTATGTGCTGGCCTACCTTGCCGGCGCAGCTGAAGGGCTGTGCGTGGCTTCCGCCTTTGCCGGCCTTCTGGTGGGGGCTGCCATTGTGGTTTTGAGCCAGCGGCTGAAGAAAAACCATGAGAATGATATCAGCTTCGATATTGTCCAGCTGATGGAAACGGGGGAAAAGGCATGATCAAGAGTATGACCGGCTACGGCGGGGCCAAGGGCTCCGTGGAAGGGCTGGAAATCAGCGTAGAGCTGAAGAGCGTGAATAACCGCTATCTGGATACTTCGGTCCGTCTGCCCAGAAGCTTCCTCTTTGCGGAGGACACCGTCAAAGCCGCCGTGCAGCGGCATATCAGCCGGGGCAAGGTGGATGTGTTCGTTTCGGTGGATTCCTCCGTTGCCGGGGATATGGCCGTCAAGGTGAATGAGCCGCTGCTGAAGGGTTATATCGATGCCATAGAGCACATTTCCCAGGAATACGGTCTGCCCAATGACATGACCGCCATGAGCGTCAGCCGCTTCCCCGATGTACTGTCCGTTGAGAAAAAGGACCTGGATGCCGAGGCCATCTCCGCCGGAATAGCCGCCATTACGGAGCAGGCCCTGGAGGATTTTGACGCCATGCGTCTCCGGGAGGGCGAGAAGCTGCGGGACGATGTGCTGGCAAAGCTTGGTACCATAGAAAGCCTGGTCAGCACCGTGGAGCAGGAGAGCCCCAAGACCGTGGCGGAGTACCGCGCCCGGCTGGAGAGCCGGATGGCCGAAGTGCTGGGCACCGCCGGGATTGATGAAAACCGCATCCTGGCCGAGGCCGCCATTTTTGCCGACCGGGTGGCCGTGGACGAGGAGACGGTGCGGCTGCGCAGCCATATGTCCCAGCTCAAAACCATGATCAACGGCAGCTCACCCACCGGCAGAAAGATCGATTTTCTCATTCAGGAGTTTAACCGGGAGGCCAACACCATCGGCTCCAAGTGTCAGAATTCCGATATCGCCCACGTGGTGGTGGACCTGAAATCCGAGATCGAAAAGATCCGGGAGCAGATCCAGAACATAGAGTAGGAGCAGTCGATGAAACTGGTAAGTGTTGGCTTCGGCAACCTCATTTCCGCCGCGAAGATCGTCTCCATCGTCAGCCCGGACTCGGCCCCCATCAAGCGCATGATCCAGGAGGTGCGGGAAAAGGGCCTGCTGATTGACGCTTCTTTTGGGCGGAGCACCAAGGCAGTCATCGTGATGGACAGCGGCAATGTGGTCCTGTCGGCCCTGCCGCCGGAGACCATTGCGGCAAGATGTGAAGAAAGAACAGAGGGGGAGAATGATGCAAGAGAAAGGTAAGCTGATCGTGATTTCCGGCCCTTCCGGGGCAGGAAAGAGCACTGTGGTCTTCAAGGCCATTGAGGGCAGAGAGGATGTCTGCTTCTCTACTTCCGTCACCACCCGTAAGCCCCGCCCCGGCGAGGTGGACGGCAGAGAGTACTTTTTCGTGGACCCTGACCGATTCAAAGAAATGGTGGAGAATGACGAGCTGCTGGAGCATGCCGAGTATGTGGCCAACTCCTACGGCACGCCCCGTGCCTATGTGGAGGAGAAACTGGAGGCCGGCTTGAATGTGCTGCTGGACATTGAGGTTCAGGGCGCGCGGCAGATTCATGAGAAAATGCCGGATGCTGTGAAAATCTTTATTATTCCGCCTTCTCTGGAAGAACTGGAAAAGCGCCTGAAGGGCCGGGGCACCGATACCGAAAGGGCCATCGAAGCCCGCCTGATCCGGGCCCGGCAGGAGTATCAGGAAGCGGACTTTTATGATTACCTCATCATCAACGATGATGCCGACAAAGCGGCGAAGGAGCTGTCTGCCATCATCCTGGCGGAGCATTGCCGTTTCAATGATCGGATGGCATATCTGAAATAATCAAATTTGTAAATTCGGCGCGCCGCAGCCATAAGCGGCAGATAGGAGAATTGTTATGATGCTTTATCCCCCCGTGGCCGACCTGGTCGATAAGATTGGCAGCCGTTACCAGCTGGTGAATCTGGTGGCAAGAAGAGCCCGCACCATCTCCGCCCAGGCGGAGGAGCGGCAGATCCCTCTGGAGAAGAAGGCTGTCTCTACCGCCATTGACGAGGTATATTCCGGCAAACTGAGCATTAAATAAAAGCCCTGAGCTTGATTGCCCCAAGGAGAAACGCCTATGCCCGTATGCGTAGCAAAAATCGCGGTTGCCGCCGCAACATACTGGGTTGACAGGCCCTATGATTACCTTGTCCCGGAAGAACTGCGGGATAAGGCCTTGCCGGGGGTGCGGGTGTATGTGCCTTTCTCCCGGGGCAACCGGCGCAGCGAGGGCGTCATCCTTGCCCTCAGCGACCACAGCGACTATGAGAAGCTGAAGCCCATTACCGCCGTGCTGGACGATGCGCCTGTGCTGAGTCAGGAGCAGATCAAGCTGGCCCTGTTCATGCGTGAGCGCTTTTTCTGCACCGTCTACAGCGCCATCAAGGCCATGCTCCCCGCCGGCCTGTGGTTTGATGGGGAGGGCCGCCGGAAGATCGGCGATAAAACCGTTGAAATGGCAAGGCTTTGCCTGCCGCCGGAGGATGCCTCCATTATCGCCGCCAATAAGCGGCTCCGTTCCCCCCAGCAGGCAAACCTGCTGGAGCTGCTTTGCAGCTTTGAATGCCTGCCCAGCCGGGAACTGCTGAACTTTACCGGCGCCTCCCGCCAGACGCTGAAAGCCCTGGTGAAGGCCGGCCTTGTGGAACTGTATCACAGGGAAGCCTTTCGCCGCCCGGAGATCCATCTGGGCGAAAAGCTGCCCCTGCCTGTTCTGAATCAGGAGCAGCAGGCGGCTTTTGCCGGCATTAACGCCTTGACCCAGTCGGGGCAGAGCGCCGCGGCCCTGCTGTTCGGCGTCACCGGCAGCGGCAAGACCAGCGTCTATATCCACCTGATTATGGAGCAGCTGAACCGGGGCAAAGCCGCCATCCTTCTGGTGCCGGAAATTGCTCTCACCCCCCAGATGATCCAGACCTTTTCCTCCCACTTTGGGGACGATGTGGCCGTGCTTCACAGCAGCCTCTCTGTGGGGGAACGCTATGACGAGTGGAAGCGTATCCGCTCCGGCAAGGCAAGGCTGACCATCGGCACCAGAAGTGCCGTCTTTGCCCCCTGTGAAAACCTGGGCCTCATCATCATCGATGAGGAGCAGGAGGAGACCTATAAATCCGAAAATTCCCCCCGCTATAACGCCCGGGATATTGCCAAATACCGCTGTGTCCGGTCAGGAGCCCTGCTGCTGTTGGGCTCTGCCACCCCGGATATTGTCAGCATGTATAAGGCCCAGACCGGGCAATATTCCTTCTTCACCCTGAAAAACCGTTATAATGACCAACTGCTCCCCAGGGTGGAGATTGTCGACATGAAGCGGGAGCTTCGCCGTGGAAACGGCGGCAATATCAGTGAGAAATTGCAAGAGGAACTGGCGGCCAACATTGACCGGGGTGAACAGAGCATTCTGTTCATCAATCGCCGGGGCGCCAACAAGCTCATCAGCTGCGGGGACTGCGGCTACACCTATAAATGCCCCCGATGCAGCGTTTCTTTAACCTATCACAGCAATAACCGGCGGCTCATGTGTCATTACTGCGGTTATTCCCAGTGGATCGATGATGCCTGCCCCGACTGCGGCGGCACACTTCAATTCATTGGCGCCGGTACCCAAATGATCCAGCAGGAGCTGGAGCAGCTCTTCCCCGGCGTAGAGATCATGCGCATGGATACCGATGCGGTCACGCCGGTGGGTTCCCACGAGGAGCTTTTCGCCCGCTTCCGAAAGGAGCGGATCCCCATCATGGTGGGGACGCAGATGGTCACCAAGGGCCTGAACTTCGAAAATGTCACCCTGGTGGGTGTGATTTCAGCGGATCAAAGCCTGTATGCCGGCAACTACCGGGCCGGTGAACGAGCGTTTTCCCTCATGACTCAGGTTGTTGGCCGCAGCGGCAGAGGGGAAAAGCCCGGCCGGGCCATTATACAGACCTACACGCCGGACAATGAGATTATCAAGCAGGCAGCCCGGCAGGACTATGAGGAGTTCTACCGCTCTGAGCTGGAGCTGCGCCGCCTGCAGAATACCCCGCCCTTTCGCGAGCTGATGGCCATCACCGTCTCCGGCCAGGTGGAAGAGCATGTGGTGTCGGCCTGCCGCTATATCAAAAGCTGGCTGGATCATACCGCCGGCAAGGATGGCAGCGCCCTGATCCTGGGGCCAAGTCCGCTGCCGGTGGTCCGGGTCAACAACCGCTACCGCTACCGGGTTACCATTTGCGGTAAAGCAAGCCGGGGCCTTCGGGCGCTAATTGCCCAGATCGTCATGGACTGCAGCAGAGACAAGCGTTTCAGTGATTTGTCTATTTTCGCGGATAACGACCCCTTGGATTAAATTTGTAAATAACGGCAATGCCGATGAAACGGAGATCAATCAATGGCTAGACGGAATATTCTTGTAAAGGGCGAGCCTGCGCTGAACAAGCACTGCCGCCCTGTGACCGAATTCAATGAGAGATTGCACCAGCTGCTGGACGATATGGCCGAGACCCTGGCCAACGAAAACGGCGTGGGCCTGGCAGCGCCCCAGGTGGGCGTCTTGCGCCGGGCGGTGCTGGTGCTGGAGACCAATGTGCCGGAAGGGGAGGATGAGTATGTTATCGAGCTCATTAACCCCGAGATTGTTGAGACCTCCGGCGAACAGTACGGCCCCGAAGGCTGCCTCAGTGTCCCCGGCGAGTTTGGTCTGGTGAAGCGCCCCTATAAGGTGAAGGTTCGCGCCCAGGACCGAAACGGCCAGTGGTTTGAGGTGGAGGGTGAGGGCCTTACCGGCCGCTGCTTCTGCCATGAACTGGACCATCTGGACGGCGTCCTCTTCACCCAGAAGTGTGACCGTATGCTTACCGAAGAAGAGATGGAGACCGGAGAATACTGATGCGTATTGTGTTTATGGGTACGCCGGATTTCGCGGCGGCCTCTTTGCAAAAGCTGCTGGATGACAAATTCAACGTGGTGGGCGTTTTTACGCAGCCGGACAAGCCCAAGGGCCGGGGGATGGAGATGTGCTTTTCCCCGGTGAAGGAGCTGGCCCTGGCCCATGGACTGCCGGTCTACCAGCCGGAGAAGATGCGGGATGGCACCGCCTTTGCGCAGATCAAGGCCCTGGCCCCGGATATCCTGGTTGTGGTGGCCTATGGCCGCATCCTGCCGGATGACATTTTGGCTCTGCCCAAATACGGCGCTGTGAATGTCCATGGCTCCCTGCTGCCCCGGTACCGGGGTGCCGCTCCCATCCAGTGGGCGGTGCTCAACGGGGATAAGATCACCGGCGTCAGCACCATGTACCTGGCAAGCGAGATGGACACTGGTGATGTGATCTATACTGCCGAGACGGAGATCGGCGAGTTTGAGACTTCCGGGGAGCTTTTTGACCGCCTGATGCTCATGGGCGCCGACCTGCTGGCCAAGACCCTGCGGGACATTGAAAGCGGTACCGCCCCCAGGACCCCACAAGATCACAGCAAGGCCAGCTACGTTTCCCAGCTGGATAAATCCATCTGCCCCATTGATTGGAACAAATCCCCCCGGGCCGTGGTCAAATGGATATATGGCCTGCAGCCCTGGCCTGTGGCCACCATGGAGCTGGAAGGGGCGGTGTACCGGGTCTTTGCCGCTGAGTATACCCATAACCACACAGATAAACTTCCGGGCCAGGTGGTCAGCACCGGCAAGCAGGGCATTGAGATGGCCTGCGCCGATGGCGAAACGCTGATGATCACAGAGCTCCAGGCCCCGGGCAAGAAACGCATGAAAGCGGCGGACTTCCTGCGGGGCCATCCGATAAAAACTGATTCCTGAGGATATTATGAACCACATTCCACACGGCACCGCCAGACAGGCCGCTCTGGAGAACCTGGAACGGTTCCGGCGGGACGGCACCTGGTCCGGCTCCGGCATTGACAGTGTGATAAAAAAATATAAGCTGGACGGCAGAGAGGCGGCCCTGACCGCCAGGCTCTGCCTGGGCGTGCTGCAAAACAGCAGCCTCTGCGACTATTATATCGGCTGCTACTGCCGTTCCAAGCTGGAGCCCAAGGTCAGGGATATCCTGCGCCTGGGTGTTTACCAGATCCTTTTTATGGATAAGATCCCTGCCCGGGCTGCCGTCAGCGAAAGCGTGGCCCTGTGTAAGGCCAACGGTTATGCAAGGGCGGCGGGGCTGGTAAACGCTGTGCTGCGCCGCGTGGCCGAAAATGCGGACGCGCTGCCGGAGATTCCCGGCCAGGGAACCGCAAAGTATCTCAGCGTGAAGTACAGTCACCCGGAATGGCTGGCCCAGTACGTGATGGATAAGAAAGGCTATCCCTTTGCCGAGGCCTTCCTGGCGGCCAATAACCGCCCTGCCGGCCTCACTGTTCAGGTCAACCGGCTTCATGTCAGCCCCGAGGACTATACCCGCGCCCTGGCCCGGGCAGAGATTCCCTTCCGGGAAGTCCCCGACCTGCCAGGCTGCATCGAATTGGAGGGCGGCAGCGCGGTGAATTTGCCAGGCTTTGACCAGGGCCTGTTCTACGTGCAGGATCGGGCCGCAAGAACCGCTGTGGAGATTGCGGCGCCCAAGCCCGGCATGAATGTACTGGATGCCTGCGCCTGCCCCGGCGGCAAGTCCTTTGCCGCCGCCATCGCCATGGAAAATAAAGGAAGCATCCTTGCCTGCGATATTCATGAGAAAAAGCTGCGCCTGGTACGCTCCGGCGCGGAGAGACTGGGTATTGATATTATCAGTACCTGCGCAAGGGACGCCAGAGAGCCGGATGAAGCGCTGCGCCAGCGCTTTGACCTGGTGATTGCCGATGTGCCCTGCTCCGGCCTGGGTGTCATCGGCAAGAAGCCGGAGATCCGCAATAAGAGCCGGGAGAGCCTTGTGGGCCTGCCGGCCATTCAGCGGGCCATTCTGCACAATTTGGCTGACTTTGTCCGCCCAGGTGGAACGCTACTGTATTCTACCTGCACCATTCTGGAAGAAGAAAATGAAGAAGTAGTTCGTACTTTCTTGGCAGAGAGAAACGATTATATGCTGGAAGGTTTCCACGTTGCCGGTATCGATTGTCCCGACGGGATGTACACCTTCTGGCCCAATATAGACGGAACCGACGGCTTTTTTGCCGCCAGACTGAAAAGGAAAAGCTGATGGGAAAAGATATTCTATCCATGCTGCCCCAGGAGATCGAGGCGGATTTCCTGGCCATGGGTGAGCAGAAGTTCAGAGCCAGGCAGGTCTTTGAATGGCTGAGCCGGGGCGTGAGAAGCTTTAACGAGATGACCAATCTCTCCAAACCCCTGCGGGAAAAACTGAAAAATACTTACGACCTGTATCAGCCCAAGGTGCTGAGCAAGCAGGTCTCCAAGCTGGACGGCACCATCAAATACCTGTGGGAGCTGAGGGACGGCAATGCGGTGGAAACCGTTGTCATGAGCTATCAGCATGGCAACACCGTCTGCGTCTCCTCCCAGGTGGGCTGCCGCCAGGGCTGCGCCTTCTGCGCCTCCACCATCGGCGGCCTGGTTCGCTCGCTGGAACCGTCGGAGATTCTGGATGAGGTGCTGTATTCCCAGCTGGACTCCGGCAAACCCATCTCCAATATCGTCCTCATGGGCATCGGTGAGCCGCTGGATAACTTTGACAATGTGATGCGCTTTCTGGAGCTGGTGAATCACCCCAAGGGCATGAATATCGGCATGCGCCATATCTCCCTTTCCACCTGCGGCCTGACGGAGCGCTTTGATGAACTGGCAGAGAGGGACCTACAGCTGACCCTGTCCGTCTCCCTCCACGCGCCGGATGACGAGACCCGCTCCAAGATCATGCCAGCCAACCGGGGCAGAGGGGTGCAGCAGCTGATCGAGAGCTGCCGGAAATACTACGAAAAGACCGGCCGGCGCATTTCCTTTGAGTACGCCATGATCGACGGCGTCAATGACACGGAGTATCATGCAAGGCTTCTGGCCAAGCACGCCAGATACGTCTGTGCCCACGTAAATCTGATCCCTCTGAACCATGTGGAGGAGCGGCAGTTCCAGCCCTCCACCCCGGCCCATATGCGGGCCTTCATCCGCATCCTGGAGGATGCCGGTGTAAATGTCACTGTCCGGCGGAAACTGGGCGGGGATGTGGACGCCTCCTGCGGGCAGCTGCGCAGGAAAATGCAGAAAAGCTGAGGACAGCCCGGTGGCCGGGCAGAAACGAGGTTCCCATGAAGAGCTTTGGACTTACAGACAAGGGAAGAGTCAGGCAGGACAATCAGGACAGCTTCATTATCGAAAGCTGCACCGCCAGGGACTGCCTTATCGTCGCCCTGTGCGACGGCATGGGCGGCGCCAAGGCGGGTGGCCTTGCCAGCCGGCTTTCCAATAAGTCCTTTGTTTCCTATATCTATGCCAAGCTCACCTCCCGCACCAGGCGGCCCATTGATTTCAAAACGGTGCTACAGGCAGCCTGTGCCGAGGCAAACGCTGTTTCCTATGAGTACTCCCAGTTTGACGAAGCCTATAAGGGCATGGGCACAACCATTGTTGGCGGTGTGATAAACGAGAGCGGGAATGGTTATATTATCAATGTGGGGGATAGCCGGGCCTATCACATCTCCCGCCGCACCAACAGCATCTATCAGATCACCCGGGATCACTCCCTGGTGGAGGAGCTGGTGGAGTTCGGCGCCATTACCAAGGAACAGGCCAAAAGCCACCCGCAGCGCAATGTGATCACCCGGGCTTTGGGCTCCGAGGCCAAGGTAGAGTCGGACTATTTTGAGTTTACCCTTCAAAGCGGCGACATCCTGCTGCTCTGTTCCGACGGACTATCCAACATTGTGACTGACCTGGAGATGCTGGATTACGCCAACGAGTATCAGGACCCGGAGCTGCTTTGCCGGGCGCTGATGAGCAAGGCCCTGAACCGGGGCGCCCGGGATAATGTCACGGTGCTTGCGGTGATGATGTAAACGCCCAGATTGGAGAAGTATATGCCTAACACGGATAAATATATCGGCAAGCTGCTGGATGACCGCTATGAGATTCTGGAGGTCATCGGTGAGGGCGGCATGGCCGTTGTGTATAAAGCCCTCTGCCACCGGCTTAACCGCTATGTGGCAGTGAAGATCATGCGGGACGATATGGCTGCGGATGATGAGTTCCGCCAGCGCTTTTGCGCGGAGTCTCACGCCGTCGCCATGCTTTCCCATCCCAATATCGTCGCCGTGTATGACGTCAGCCACAACGACACCATGGAGTACATAGTCATGGAGCTGGTGGACGGAATCACATTAAGACAGTATATGGATAAGCGGGGCGCCGTGCCCTGGCGGGAGGCCCTGCATTTCACAAAGCAGATGGCTAAGGCCCTGTCCCACGCCCATGAGCGGGGCATCATCCACCGGGACATTAAGCCCCAGAACATCATGCTTCTCAAGGATGGCACCATCAAAATCGGCGATTTCGGCATCGCCGCCCTGGAAAATGAGATGCATGAGGAGAACGGCCAGGCCATCGGCTCCATTCATTACATTGCGCCGGAGCAGGCTCGGGGCGAACTGCCCGATGCCCGCAGCGACATCTATTCTCTGGGCGTTGTGATGTATGAAATGCTCACCGGCAAAAAGCCCTATGAGGGGGACAGCATCGGTGAGATTGCCGTCAAGCACATGAACGCCGAGGCGGTCATGCCCCGGGACCTTGTCCCCGACATCCCGGAGGAGCTGGAAGCCATCACCATGAAGGCCATGTGTGCCGACCTGGGGAGCCGCTACCAGTCTGCCAATGAGCTGCTGCAGGCACTGGAAGATTTCACCCAGGCCCAGCTCAAGGCGGAGGAAGCCCCGGAGGAGGAGCCGGCACCGCCTGTGGTACCTGTCCGCTCTGTCAGTGAGCTTTCCAAAAAAACCTATCAGCTTCGTCGCCGGCGGGCTCACCGGGTGGTCTTTGCCTCCGGCGCTCTGGGCGCTCTGGTGCTCAGCATTGCCTTGTTCGTGTTCCTTTGGGACTTCTGGCTGGCGGACGTGTTCTCCCCGGCGGAGCGGATTGACCTGCCCAATTTCGTGGGCAGCAATTATCAGAATATCGTCAGCAATGCGGAGCTGGCCTCGCTCTACCGTTTCAACGTGGTCTATGTGATTGACACCGACACCGAGAGCGGCCTTGTACTGGGCCAGAACCCGGACCCTGGCCGCAGCATGATGATCACCCCCGACGGCATCCAGGTGGAGCTTTCTGTCAGCACCGGCATGGTTTTCAATCCCGTGCCCGATGTGATCAACATGGACTACCGGGAGGCTTGCAGCCTCCTGCAGCAGGCGGGTTTCCTGGTGGATATTGAAAACGCCATGTCTGACACGGTGCCCAAGGACTATGTGATCAGCACCAGCCCCATTGCCAATGAGCAGCTCAGCTCCGGCTCCACCGTGTATGTCACTGTCAGCACCGGGTCCAGCGTGGCCTATGTTCAGATGCCCAACCTGATCGGTCTGTCGGAGGAAGCCGCCATCTCCAAGCTGGAAAGCTGCGGTCTCAGCTTCGGCAGCGCCGACTATGTCCGCAGCGACCTGAACGCCGGTACCGTCATCGGCCAGAGCATTGACGCCTTTACGGAGATTGAAGAGCATTCCAAGATTCATCTTCGCGTCTCCTCCGGGCCTGAAAGCTGAGGCGCCCATGGCAGACGGTGTAATTTCCAAGGCCCTCAGCGGCTTTTACTATGTCAGTTCCGACGATGGCCTGCTGGAATGTAAGGCCAGGGGCCGCTTCCGGCTGGACGGCACCTCCCCCCTGGTGGGGGACCGGGTCCAGTGCAGCCTTGACCAGCACGGCAAGGGCCGCATTGACAAGGTGGAGCCCCGGCGCAACTGGTTCATTCGCCCGGCGGTGGCCAATATTGACGCCATGGTCTTTGTGGCCGCCAACACCAACCCGGTGACGGACCCCTTCCTGGTGGACCGTGTTTCGGTCATTGCGGCGGATGCGGACTGCCAGCTGATCCTCTGCGTCAATAAGGCGGATATTGACCCCGGAGACGAACTCTATAACACGTTTACTGCCGCCGGCTTTCCCGTGGTGCGCACCAGTGCTGAAACCGGCCAGGGCATGGAGGAACTGCGCGCCGCCATCGACGGCAAGATCTGCGCCTTCACCGGGAACTCCGGCGTGGGCAAATCCAGCATTCTCAATAAACTGCTGCCCGGCGCTGCTATCCCCACCGGGGAAGTCAGTGAGAAGCTGGGACGCGGCAAACATACCACCCGCCATGTGGAGCTGTATTCCCTGGGCGGCGGAACCTATGTGGCGGATACTCCCGGTTTTGCCTCCTTTGATGTGGAGATGATGAACCCCATTCCCAAGGAGCAGCTGCAGTATGATTTTATCGATTTTGAGCCCTATTTGGGCCGCTGCCGCTTCAATGACTGCGCCCATCTGAAGGAGCCGGGCTGTGCCGTCACCCAGGCCCTGGACCAGGGCAAGCTGATGCCCAGCCGTTACCGCTCCTATGTGCGGCTTTACGAACTCAGCGCCCAGCATAAGTCCTGGGAAATAAAGCCCTGAGCATAATAGCGTCTAAAATGCTCTCCCTCTGCGTATGATGTAAGGAATACATCGGCAGGGGGAGAGCTTTATGCGTAAGGGGCGTAACAACATATGGGGCTTCGTTGCAATCATTACAGGCGTGGTAATCTTCCTGGCCCTGATTCTGCCCACGGAGTTCTGGTGGTTCATACTGGCGGTCGTTTTAGTCGGCGCGGGTATCTGGTTTATCCGCAGCTGCTGACAGGGAGGTATAAGGATATGAAGGTGTACATTTTTAAGCTGCCAAGATTTCTTTCAAGACTGCTGAAGAAGCTTGGCGTGCGGTAATAATCCGGCAGAGGCGCTCATATGTTGTACAAACTGTGCAGCAAGGAGCGTAAGACGTATGGAAATAAGCTTTGAGAATAAAACCGCCAACATTTACCGGGAAATCTATCATCAGACAAAGCGCATCCAGGAGAGCGCCGAGAGTGTGGTCCCGGATACCGACGACGACATTGGCCGCGTCGCCTCCGTCCAGACCAACCTCATGCTCAAGAGCAAGGATGTGACTGCCCGCGGCGTCATCATCTCCGGCGAGGCCACCGCCGCGCTGCTGTACATTACCGAGGACCAGCAGAAGGTGTCCTTTGTCCGCCTGGCAAAAAGCTTTACCCTGGAGTATGAGGTGGCGGACATCGACCCGGACACCGTGGCCCAGGTAAAGCTGAGCATCGTCAATTGCGAGACCCGGGTGCTGAATCCCCGGAAGGTTTCTGTAACCTTTGAGCTGGCGGGGGAGCTGAGCTGCTATAAACTGGAGAGCCTGACCATTGACAGCCGCCTGCCGGCAGAGGGAAGTGAGGGCCTGCACGCCCGTTACGAAAGCACCGAACTGATGCTGGCAAACGCCGCCTGCGAAAAGACCTTTGGCATCAACGAGCAGTTCAGCTTCCCCAGCGGCAAACCCAGCCCCAGCCGTCTGGTGTCCCAGCAGATTGATTTTGCCGTCAGCGACAGTCAGCTTATCGGCAGCAAAGTGATCATCAAGGGCAATGTGAACCTGTCCCTCTGCTATCTCTCGGAGGAAGTCAATTACCCCGTTCGGGCCGAGTTCACAACTCCTTTCTCCCAAATCATCGACATCGTGGAGGAGAGCATGGACCATTGCTCTATGAATATCGAGCTGACCTCCGCTTACTTTGACATCATCAACACCATAAGCAGCGAGAAGGCTCTGGACGTGGAGCTGCACGCCGTGATCCAGCTGGTAAGCCGCAGCAGAAAGAGCCTCAGCTATGTGGCGGACATTTACAGCAACAAAATGCCGGTGGACTGCGCCGTCCAGAGCCGCCAGTTCAGCATGGTGTCCAGTATCCAGAAGCTGAAGATCACCTCGGATGAGCGCCTCAGCGTGGCGGAGGACTGCGCCGATGTGCTCAGTGCTTTCCTCTCGATTGCCGAGATATCCCTGGAACAGGGGCAGATCAAGGCCAGCGTGAGTATCGATGTGGTCTATCGGGACAGCAACGGCCTGCTCTCCTCGGTGCACCGGGCGGTGAGTATGGAAGGGGACGGCGCCGGGCAGAATCTGCGCCTTTGCTCCGCCAGGCTCAGCGATGTCTATCTCCGGCCCGACGGCCAGTTTATCGATGGACATATCTCCGCCGAGATCAGCTGCCTGGTCTGCACCAGCATTGAGGTAAGGAAGGTGGGAGCTGTCAGCCTGGACGAGGAGGCTGCCTATGATCTGAGCGGCTATCCCACCGTCACCCTGGTCAGGGTGGAGCGGGAGAGCCTGTGGGAGCTGGCAAAAACCTACCATTCCAGTGTGGAGCAGATCCGTGCCATGAACGAACTGGATGAGGATCTTTCCGGTTGCCTGCTGCTGATCCCCAAGGCGCTGTAGGGAAAATACCCCTTGCTATTGGTTCCGCTTTGTGTTAAAATATCAGTCGATCATTTTACTATAACAACGAATTGCACATAAGAGGAGCTGTTAACATGTCAGGACATTCCAAGTGGCACAACATACAAAAGACCAAGGGTGCAGCAGATGCCAAGCGCGCGCAGGCTTTCACCAAGATCGCCCGTGAGATGATCGTGGCGGTCAAGGAGGGCGGCGGCGGTGATCCCCGCAGCAACTCCAAGCTGGCCACTGTTATTGCCAAGGCCAAGGCTGCCAATATGCCCAATGATAATATCAAGCGCACCATTGACAAGGCCCTGGGTGCCGGCAATACCGAGAACTATGAAAAGATCGTCTATGAAGGCTATGGCCCCTGCGGCGTCGCCGTCATTGTGGAGACCATGACCGACAACCGCAACCGCACCGCCGGTGAGATGCGCCACTACTTTGATAAGTACGGCGGGAACATGGGCGCTGCCAACTGCGTGTCCTGGTCCTTCGACAGAAAGGGCGTCATCGTCATCGATAATGAGGATGGCGACCTGGACGAGGATACCGTCATGATGGACGCGCTGGATGCCGGCGCTGCCGACTTTGAGGCGGATGAGGACGTGATGACCGTCTATACCGGGGTTGACGATGTGGCTGCCGTGTCTGACGCGCTGACTGCCGCCGGCTACAAGCTGCTCTCCGCCCAGGTGGAGATGCTGCCCCAGAACGGTTATATCAAGCTCACCAATGAGGACGATATCAAGAACATGCAGAAGATGCTGGATATGTTTGAGGATAATGACGACGTCCAGAACGTCTGGCACAACTGGGAAGACGCTGAATAAGCCAAATTGTGATTCAAAAAAGCAGGTACCTCTCATGAGGCACCTGCTTTTTTACCGCTTGCGAAGGATAATCTTGATGAAGTTCAGGTATTTTCCGGCGCCAGCCTCCATGGACTTCCGGTCGCCGATGGCGTAGGGATTGTCCTGCTCCAGCCAGTCCTGCCAGACCTCCTCGTTGCTCTCCATCTGCTGGATGCACAGGATGTCCACCCCTTTGGCGGCGCTGATGATGCCCCGCCAATAGTGGATGTCGTGCATATACTCCAGCTGATCCGGGTTCCAGGACAGCAGCAGCTCCCGGGGCAGCCGGTCGTGGCAGTCCTTCACCATCCCGGGCACAGCGATGTAGATGTAGCCGCCGTGCTTTACATAGGGCAGCAGCTTCTCATTCAGATAGCTTTTATCCCGGCCGAAATAGTTGTAGGAGTCTACGCTGACCACCGCGTCAAAGAATTCCTCCTGGAAGGGGAGGGACAGGGCGTCCGCCTTCACCGCCTGAATCTGCTCCGGCCCCAGGCCCTGGGCGGCAAAGAAAGCGTTGTTCTCCTCCGGGTCGCTCCACAGGTCTGAGGCGTAGACCCGGAAGCCGTATTCCTTTGCCAGGAACAGGGAGGTCAGACCGTTGCCGCTGCCCAGGTCGCAGACCCTGGCTCCCGGTTTGAGCAGATGCCCGGTCATCAGCTCCTCTGTCAGCTTTACCGGGTTCGGCCCCATAATCATGGACATGAACTTACTGCTGCTGTATTTTTTGCTTCTGGGATATTCCATTTTGATTTCCTCACTTTCCGTCAATTCGCAGGCCCGTTTTTCCAGCCTGCGCACAAACACTTCCATGTGTTCTTTCAACCGGGCAGCTAGGTCCGCCGGATTTCCACCGCCGTCATAAATGCTGATCAGGGTGTATACCGGGGCGTAAAAGTCCAGAGCCAGATACCGGGGGCTCTCGTTTGCCAACCCGGTCTCCACCATCTGGCCCATCAGATCCTCCACATAGCGCAGAGGGCCAGCCCCAAGATACTGCTGGTAGAGCGCGTTCATCTCCGCATTCCTGTACCGCTCCAGACTCAGCATTTTTCGGAACTGCGAGGCAAAACTGTCCTCCGTCCAGTAGACGAACTGAGCCAGAGTGTAGGCACACAGCTGCTCAAACTCCGTATTTTTGTACCGATCCGGCATCCTTTCAAATAAATCCTCCGGCATATGGAAGCGCTTGGCGTTTTCGTAATCATTTTCCTCCATACGCCTGACAATGCTGTCAAAGATGGACCGCTTGTTCTCGTAATGCTTGTAAAGCGCCCCCTTGGTCATGCCCAGCTCCCCGGCAATCATACTTACCGACACTGCCTCATAGCCGTCCCTGGCGAACAGTGTAAGGGCCACTTGCAGGATATTCTCTTTTGTATTCATTCCTCCAACCTCCTCAAGAAAGTAAACGCTCGTTTACTACATTATAGTGAACGAGCGTTTACTTGTCAATATCAAATCGAAGTTTTCTTAAAACGGCCAGGGACTCAGCTTTTCTTTGCGAACGATATAGGCCCGTTGGGCGATCTTTGCCATGGGGGTGTCAGACAGGGAGTCAGAATAAAATTCTTCTGTGCAGGCGCCGGGAAATTCCT
Organism: Candidatus Limivicinus sp.; assembly: GCA_051866745.1. Classification (GTDB taxonomy): domain Bacteria; phylum Bacillota; class Clostridia; order Oscillospirales; family Oscillospiraceae; genus Limivicinus. The sequence continues at coordinate 56,780 of JBJDXQ010000021.1, forward strand.
CATAAAAACGCCGTACTTTCTCCTTGTCGTGGCAGTTTTCGCCACTGATCTTGCCAGTGTGCTTGTCCATCCTGGTGCCGATCAGCCGTACCCCCAGTTCATCGCATACGGGCCGCAGCAGAAATTCCGGGGAGGCGGAGATGATCACATCATCGCTTCGCTTCTGCCGCAGATACCACTTGGCCAGACGCTGCCTGTTTTCATCCCAAAAATCCTTCACCGCCCCATCCACATCGGGGAGATTGGGCAGGAAGGAAAACAGCTGCTCCTTCAGCATTTTGGTGTTGCCTTTCCCCGCGGCGTAGCGCAGGCCGCTGACGATGGAGCGGGGAAGCGTTTTCACCATGGCCCCGGGATAGTGTCTCAGACAGTACAGGTAAAAGCAGTAGGAGCTGTCCGGGTAAAAGATGGTTTTGTCAAAATCATAGGTATTCATAGCGATCATCCCACATAGTAGACATAGTTTTCTTTCCGGGGCTTCATCTCCCGCACCTCGTCGGGGTAGCCCAGGATGCAGTTGCCAATGCCGATATAATTTCCCTCCACGCCCCACTTTTTCAGCAGAGCCTTGCCCTCGTCGCTGTCAAAAACCTCTCTGGCCCGGTTGATCCAGCAGGAGCCCAGACCCAGGGCGCTGGCGGCGTTCATCAGGTTGCCCATCACCAGGCTTCCGTCCTGCACGGCGTGGGGGCTGTCCGCCTGGGCCAGGACGATCAGCACCGTGGGCGCGCCATAAAAGGGGTCGCTCTCCCAATGGTTGACCGCCGCGTTCAGCTTAGACAGATAGGCGATCTGCTCTTTATCCTGCAGCGCAAGGATGATAGGCGACTGCAAATTCATCCCGGTGGGGGCGCAGACGCCGGCCTTGAGCACGGCCTCCAGCTCTTCTCGGCTGATCTGCTCCGGCTTGTACTTTCTTATGCTGCGGCGTTTGTAAATGGCTTCCAATGCTTGGTTCATTGTTCCTGCTCCTTCCATGCCCCCAAGGGCCTCAGTGAATTGATCATACATGCGGTGAACACCGCAGCGTCGGCCACGGCGGCCAGTGCAATGGGTATAAACCCGGCCGCACCGCCCACCAACAGCAGCAGCTTCAGCGCTACGGCGGCTGCGGTGTTCACCCTGACTACGGTGGCCGTGTATCTGGCCGCTTTTACCGCCAGAGGCAGCTTGCCGATGTCCTTATCCATCAGCAGGATATCGGCATTCTCCATGGAGATGTCAGAGCCCAGCGCACCCACCGCGATGCCCACGTCGGCTCCACGGAGCACCGCCCCGTCGTTTATCCCGTCTCCCACAAAGGCAACGCTGCCTCCGCCGCCCTTGTTGTCGATCAGATATTCCACCGCTGCCAGCTTTTCCTCCGGCTTCAGCTCCGCCTTCAGCATGTCAAAGTTCAGCTTGGAGGCAATAGGCCTTGCCACCGAAAGTACATCCCCGGTCAGCATCACGGTCTTCTTCACGCCCAGCATCCGCAGGCTCTCCAGGGCGTCAAAGGCGTTGCGCTTTATCCTGTCGGCAATCAGGATATGCCCGCAGTATTTTCCATTCACTGCCACATGAATGGCCGCGCCGGAGCGGCTGGGCACCTTGTAGCCGATGCCGTTTTCCTCCAGCAGCGCCGCATTGCCCACCAGGATCTCCTTGCCGCCTACCAGCGCCCTCACGCCCCGGCCCGGAATGTCCTGGGCACTGAGTTCATCGTCCGGGGACAATGCGAAGGGACTGCTGGCCTCCCGCAGCGCCAGGGCGATGGGATGGGGGGACAACTGCTCCGCCGTGGAGGCGATGCTCAGCAGTTCCTGCTCGCTGATCCCCTCCGGGAACACATCGGTGACGGCAAAGCGGCCCTCGGTGATGGTGCCGGTCTTGTCAAAGACCATGGTGTCCGCAGTGGCCAGCGTGTCCAGAAAACGAAAAGCCTTCACAAACACGCCGTTTTTGGCCATGCAGCCGGTGCTGCCATAAAAAGCCAGCGGAACAGAAACCAGCAGCTCCCCAGGGTAGGCCGCAATCAGCAGCACCGTCGCCCTTTGGATATACACAGCCCACTGCCCGCTGGGTACGGAGGGGATGACGGCCAGCAGCAGCGCGGCAATAAACACCGCCGGTGTGTAGAACCTGGCGGCCCGGCTGATGCGTTCCTCCCAGCGGGACTTTCCCTTCGGCGCGTTTTCCACCAGCTTCAGCGCCCGGTTTACAGTGGAGTCCTCAAAACTGGTGTCCACCCGTATCCGAATGCTGCTGGTCACATTGACGCAGCCGGAGAGCGCCCGGTACCCTACCGTCATAGCAACCGGCTTGCTCTTGCCGGAGAGGGGAGAGGTGTCAATGGCGCTGATCCCTTCAATAATCACCCCGTCCAGGGGAATTCGCTCTCCCGGATCCACCACAATGATATCACCAATATTTACATAGTCCGGCGTGACCTCCAGGATTCCTTCGGCCGTTTCCACCTTGGCGCTGTCCGGCCGGATGTTGAGCAGGGTCTTTGTTTCCTTCCTGCCGCGCTTCACGGCAATAGCCTCCACCAGGGCGCAGAGCTTCAGCAGCAGCATCAGCAAAACCGCCTCCACATAGGCGCCTGCGGCGAAGGCCGCGATGGAGGCCAGAACGGTCAGCGGTTCCTTATGCAGCGGCTCCCTGTTGCTCACCCTTTCAATGGCCTCCATGATCCCGTCAAAACCGGCGATCAGATAGGGGATGAAGAAGCTCACCGCTCTGAGCCACCCGGTTGTGGGCAGCATCCATACGCCCACCAGTGCTCCGACGGCAATCAGGGGCGGAACCATGTCCTTCCAGCCCACGTCCCTGTAATCCCGGGCCTGACGCTTCTGGGGGCTTCTGGCCGCTTTGGGCCGGGGTCCATTGACTGCCGGCGAGGTGCGGGACGGCTTCTCTTTGCCTCTGTATATCTTAACATCCTCGTCTCCGGCGTGACGGCCGTAGTTTGGGACATCTCTCATTGTTATCACTCCTCTATCTGCATGATACGGGCAAGGCCCAATTTTGTCAAGTGAACAAGCTGGGGAGAAAGCAATCATACACTGTGGGCAGCCTCCGCGCATATACTGTTTTACAGCGTAATCTATTGAGGAGGAACAATTATTATGGACAGAACGCAAGACTATATTATGAGTTCTCTGGAACGGCATCTGTTTTTTGCCCGTATCATGAAGGAACATGCGTTCTTTTTGAAAGTTGGATTTATGCCGCCCAATGCGGCTTTTGCCAGGGAAGCGGAGCAGCTCATGCGGAAATTTGAATCGCTGCTCTCCCGGGCCATCACCTTGAGCAATTGTGCCGTCCGCCGCTGTGTGCTGGACTCCGGGGAGGTCGTCACCGAGTTTACCGACTGCGCCGAACGGAAAACCCAGAATTTCACCGGCACCTTGATTGATCGCAATCTGACCGCCCGGGAGCTGCAGCTGAAGGGCTGCGACTGCGATGCCGATTTGCATCTTTCCCAGACGCTTGCCTGCCAGGTGCGGCAGCTGAACAGGGAAGCACTGACGCTGCTGAACCATATCATAGCCTTTAAGGAGCGGGTTTTACGCAGTGTGGATTCCTGCAATATGTTCACCGTGAATTATCCGCTGCTTATCGAGCATATTCTGCGGGAAGCCCGTCTTTACCGGGAGCAGCTGATGCAGCTGGAGGGCCTGCGTACCTGCAGTTGTCAGGACCTTCGTGACAGCGAGCTCTTCTGGAACCAAATCATGATGGAGCACGCCATGTTCATTCGCGGCCTGCTTGACCCCAGTGAGGAAACTCTGGTCAACACGGCGGATGATTTTGCCGATAGCTATAAGCGCCTGATCGAAACTTCCGCCGCAGCCAATGACCTGGTCATGCGTCGTGGAAGCGCCCTTGCCCTTACGGAGAAATTCCGTGATTTCAAGCGCGCCGGCGTCCAGGGGATCGAGGCCTGCCAGATTCGTTCTCTCATCCTGCCTTTGCTGGCCGACCATGTCCTGCGGGAGGCTAATCATTATATCCGCATTCTGGATACCTGAGCGGAAAAGCTTTCATACAAAAGGGGAAGGAGAGCCAAGCAGCCCTCCTTCCTCTTTTTATCAGGCAATTTTTCCCGCGCCTTTGTATTTGCCAGAGACAAGCAGTTCTTTTCAACCGTGAACTCTTTTACGTATCATCGCTTGCTGGCGGAAAAATCCGCCGCTTCTTTGATCCAGCCCATCAGTTCATCGTCAATTTCCGCCGAACTTCCCACCATCATATGATGGGTCCAGCGGCCGGGATAAGGCTCCGTTGCCACATCTATGCGCTCTGCCTCTTTTCGGTAGCCCAGCCCGAAGCTGACCGTCATCCACGCGGCGGGCCGCTCCTTGGCCCGGCGGCAGGGATTAAAGGACACAAAGGCAAAGCCCCGCTTGTTGGAAAAACTGATCTGGGTCTTTGCCACCTTGACCTTCACATCCGGGATTTCCGTCAGGACCTGCTCCTCCAACTTTTCGTACAGCGGCAGCGCTTCCATGCGCTGGCTGAAAAACAGCAGAATATCGTCGCTCATTCTCTTTCTCCTCATCCCACATCCGGCGCAAGGCGGGTAAAACTGTAAATCTCTGGATTGCAGGGCTGCGCCCGGTCACCCACGGCCCAGTCCACAACGCCCATGCCCATGGCGTCCAGGGAGATCCGCACATGGTCATCAAAGGTGCAGCCAACCATCGTTACCTTGTTCCCGGTATTGACCATGAGCCGGATGCCCTCCCGGTTCATACCCACCCAGGGGCTTTCAAACAGGTAAAATTCAGTGCCGATTTTCTCCGCTTTCCGGCACTCGCTCTCATCCAGCAGCAATTCCGTCTCCAGCCAGTCCGAACCCGCGTCCAGCGACAGGACGCAATCCGTTCGAATCCCACACTCCTCATAGGCATAGACCACGCTGTGCATGGCGGGGTAAGCCCCCAGACTGGAACCGGCCACAACGATTTCCCGGGCAAATACCCCGCATTCCGCAGCGGCCCGGTCCAGCAGGTCAATGGCCTGGCAGACCTTATCCCGCATATGGTCAAGGCCGTTTTTCCGCAAGAAAATCGCCAAGGTGTTGGGGGAGGGGTTCATCATGTAGTAGAGCAAATAGTCCACGGACATCTCCTCGTCCCTGCCGCCCGGATAATAGATGAAGAAGCGGGTCTCGCTGCCGCACTCCTCCGGGACAACAAAATAAGCTTGCTCGCAAACATAGACGTTTTTCAGGGACTTGCTGAGATAACGGTTTGCCGGTATAAGCAGTTTTTGCTCCTCCGGCACCGCGGCCCAGTCAAGGGCCTGCCGGCCCCGCTGGAGCAGCAGCGCGCTGCTCTCATAGCTGCCCAGCTCTTCCCAAATTACGCAGGCTTCCTCCAGCTTGAATGCTGCCGCCAGTTCTGCGGCCTGAGTAAACAGCCGTTCACTGATTTGTTCTACTGCGTCCTGACAGGCTGAATACTGGCCCAGGGCCTGAAATCCGCGGAGAGCATCCGTTAGTATATCTGCGTCCTCAAGGGCCAGCGCCTCCTGCCAGCCACAGGCGGCAAGAAGCGTCGCCGTATCCTTGTAGCTGCCAAGGGAGGAGAACAATTGCCGCGCTGAGTCGTAGTCGCCTGCCTGCAAAAGCCGTATGCCTTCCTGATACACTTCTTCTGCCTGCAAAGCGTCGCAGCGGGCAACACCCTCCGTATCGCCGAGACCGTCATAAATCTCCCTGGCGTGGGCATATGCCCCGGCCTCCAGCAGCGCTTCCGCCTGTTCCCGGCGCAGCTCTGCACGGCAGATGCGGCAAATTTGTGCCACTGCCACAAGCAGCACCAACGCCGCAATGGTCCCTATCCAAATTGCCGTCCTTCGCTTCATCCAAATTGCTCCTGGTATTATTCAAGCCTTTGCAAAAAGTCTCCTGCGTCATTGTATTCTATTTTGACGAAATATGCAATCGATTCGCTGTCTGAATCGGATGATAAAATCAATTTATAAAATGAAACTGTACCGTTCTGCTGCTGGCCGAACATACAGAATTTACATATTTAAAATTGAATAACTTTTTCAAGTCGGCAAAAGATAAGCGTGGGATAACAAACCCGAATCGAACAAAAAAGGAGATGCAAAAACAATGTCCAATAATTCCAGCAATCGTCTTGTGAACCCCGCAGCCCGTGAGGCCATGGATAAGTTCAAGATGGAGGCCGCTTCTGAGGTTGGCGTCCTTTTAACATATTAAACCCAGTTTGGCCCCGCTTTTCTGAACTTCTTTCGTTTCTTTGCACAAAACAGGGACGCTAAACCAAGGTTCCGCTCTACTTTGCCCCATATCAAAATACAATTGCCTACCCCAAAAACATATTGACATTTTTCAATGTGACGCATATAATATACATCAAGAAAACTTGATTTGAGGTGAGCACATGGCAACAATGTATGAAGAACGGGCAAAGGTATTCAAGGCCCTTTGTGATGAAAGGCGGCAGCGGATTCTGGAGCTGCTGCACACCGGCGAGAAGTGCGCTTGCGTCCTGACGGAGGAGATGGGGATGCCCCAGTCCTCCCTCTCTTATCACATGAAAATTCTCTGTGACTCCGGCATCGTCACAAGCCGGGAAGAAGGTAAATGGACACACTATCAGCTCAGCAGGCAAGGCAGTGAAAAAGCGATCCAGTTACTGAAAGAAATTACGGCAGTCACAGAAACCAGTGATAGCTGCAAAAATTGCTGCAAATAAAGTAGAAAGCCATCCCGCCGTGGAGGTGGCTTTTTACAGGCAAATCAAATCAAAAATTCTTGATTTATTCTGAAAGCGAGGAAACAATCATGCAAGCGTTACAAACCGGATGGGATTTCTTTCAAAATGAAATTCTCGGTATGAAATGGTTGAATCGCCTGATTGGCAGTGTCGTGGAAGCCTGCGGGTTAGACCCTACAAGCAAAGTGGGCGGCAGCATCCAGTTTTTCTTCTACGATGTTATCAAGATCATGGTCCTGCTGGGCGTTTTGATTTTTATCATCTCCTACATCCAGAGCTACTTTCCGCCGGAGCGGACGAAAAAGATTCTTGGCCTGTTTCATGGCATCGGCGCAAACTGCATCGCAGCCCTTTTGGGTACGGTGACGCCCTTCTGCTCCTGCTCGTCCATTCCGCTGTTCATCGGCTTCACCAGCGCGGGTTTGCCGCTGGGCGTTACCTTCTCCTTCCTGATTTCCTCTCCCATGGTGGATTTGGGAAGTCTGGTGCTGCTGATGAGTATTTTTGGCTGGAAGGTCGCCATCGTCTATGTGGTATTGGGGCTGGTGATCGCCGTGATCGGCGGAACCCTGATTGAGAAGCTGCACCTGGAGACGCAGGTGGAGGAGTACATCCGCAACGCCCGCGCCATCGATCTTCCCCAGGAAGAGCTGCATTTCAAGGACCGGATGCAGTACGCCTGGGAGCAGGTGGTATCCACGGCTAAAAAAGTCGCGCCCTATGTGCTGATCGGCGTGGGCATCGGCGCGATCATCCACAACTGGATTCCCGAAGAATTTATCGTGAAGATTCTCGGAACAGGCAATCCCTTTGGCGTTGTCATTGCCACCATCGCCGGTGTTCCCATGTACGCTGATATTTTTGGCACGATTCCTATTGCGGAGGCTTTGCTGGCGAAGGGTGCCCAGCTGGGTGTTGTTCTGTCCTTTATGATGGGCGTTACCACCTTGTCTCTGCCCTCCGTGATTATGCTGCGCAAGGCGGTGAAACCGAAACTGCTGGGTATCTTCGTTGCAATTTGCACCGTTGGTATCATTGTTGTCGGCTACTTCTTTAATGCAATTCAAAATATCATTATTTGACGGAGGGTATATTATGGCATTATTTAACATCGGTAAGAAAAAGGAAGAAGAAAAGCCTGTTTCCTCCTGCTGCTGCGGCAATTCCGGGCCGAGAGTAGAGGAAGGCGCTGGCTGCTGCGCTGAAACAAAAGCAGATCATTCTGCTGCCTGTTGCTGCGGCGCACCCGTGGACGGCATCTGCTGCATTAAGGTCCTGGGTGCTGGCTGCAAGTCCTGCCACGAGCAGTATGAGAACGCAATGGCCGCGGTCAAGGCACTGGGGCTGAACATTGAGGTGGAGTATATCACCGATATGGAGAAGGTCATGGGCTATGGCGTTATGAGTATGCCCGCCATCGTGGTCAATGAGCAGGTGGTCTCTATGGGCAAGGTCCTGAAAGCAGCCGACGTGGAGAAGCTGCTCCGCAAGCTGGGATATTGATATGCAGAAGGTTGCCTTTATCTGCGTTCACAATTCCTGCCGCAGTCAAATCGCGGAGGCTCTGGGGCGGCATCTGGCGGCGGAGGTGTTTGAAAGCCATTCCGCCGGAACGGAGTTGAAAGACCGCATCAATCCAGATGCTGTGCGCCTGATGAAAGAGCTGTATCACATCGACATGGAGGCTGAGGGCCAGCACAGCAAGCTGCTGGAGGCGCTGCCCCCGGTGGATGGAGTGGTTACGATGGGTTGTAATGTGCAGTGTCCATTCCTGCCCTGCAAATGGCGGGAGGATTGGGGATTGGATGATCCCACTGGACAGCCGGATGCAGTATTTCTGGAGACAATCCGTCAGATTGAAGAAAAAATACTTCAACTGAAGGAGAGCTTAAGTTAAGAGCATCCAACTACTTCGAATTGGCTGTTGCCGTGGCAATCGCCCTGTTTGGCACTACATCTCCGGCGGCGTTGGCTACCACGGTTGGCGTTCTGACTGAGGTGCCGGTTATGCTGTTCCTGGTAAAGATCGCAAATCGGACACAATGGTGATTTGTAAAAGAAACCAACAAATAATGAGGAATTAAGTTCTCAACAAGGCCAGCTCGAACGGGCTGGCCTTTCTCATGCCATATGCTTATGAACTGGATAACAGAGCCATCAGCATCTTCAGACGCTACGGGGCAGGGGAGGGGCCTGTAGCGTTTCTATTCCCAGCCGTTCGATTCTTCCCAGTTCCGTTATACTATTATAATAATGAACAAGTAGTATCGCATACGCTTTTTTGAAAGGGGCGATGTTGATGCAAAAGCAAAATTCTACACAGCCGGTTCAGCAGACCTGTCAAAGTGTTTTCAAAAGCGGCGAAAGCACAACAACCAAAAATCAATTCACACGCAAGTGGATTGAACTGATTAACCAGCTTGAAAAAAATAAAAGGATTGCTGCCGAGAATCAGGAGTGACAAGCTATTGATTTACATGGTATAATCCGTGTGTGTGAATAGCTTGTTTCTATCTCTATGGAGATGTAAATATGAAGGTAGCTATTTATTGCCGCTTATCCGAAGAAGATCGAAACAAACAATTGGAAACCGACGACAGCAACAGCATCCAAAACCAGAAAGCTATGCTGCTGCAGTACGCTATGGAACAGGGGTGGGAAGTATATAACATTTACAGTGACGATGATTACACAG
>JBJDXQ010000022.1:0-154535 GCA_051866745.1 Candidatus Limivicinus sp.
GCGCCGTTTCCAATCTCCGTACATTCATCGGGAATCGTTATGCTTTCAAGCTGTTCGCAAGAAGCAAAGGCATTCTTGCTAATCTTATGAATTGTGCTTGGCAAGGTCACGCTCTTCAAACTACTACAATAAGAGAAAGCGGAGTCTTCAATCTCCGTACATTCATCAGGAATCGTTATGCTTTCAAGCTGTTTGCAAGAAGCAAAGGCATTCTTGCTAATCTTATGAATTGTACTTGGCAATGTCACGCTCTTCAAATTACTACAACGCATGAAAGCGAGTCCTTCTATGACTTCAACCCCTTCCGGAATTACAACAGATATGATCTTTTTATGGGCAAAGAACGCGCCTTCACCAATAGTTTTAATTCCATCTGGCAGTATAATTACTTTCGCAGTTCCGTTGTAAGCAGTTAATGTGCCAAATTCATCGATAACACAATCGCTTTTAGAAACCACAGTGTCATCAGCCTTAGCTGCGGAACAGGCAGACGAAGATTTAGCTTTACTCTTTGTCGTTGGCGCAGACTTGTAATCCACCCTCCAATTGTACTTTTTAGCCACTCTTTCAGCTTCGCTGCCTTTTGTTGTGTGGATGACCATAGCATCGCAGAAAGTAAGAAAAGCACTATCTGCAAGATCAGCTACCGAGTCGACAACATATATGTCCATCAGATTATTGCAGCTAAAGAAACAAAAGGCCCCAATCTCCTTACACTCATCAGGAATCGTTATGCTTTCAAGCTGTTTGCAATGAGAGAAAGCAGACCCGCCAATCTTTTGAACCGCATTTGGCAATGTCACACTCTTTATGCTACTACACTTATAGAATGCGCCGTTTCCAATCTCCGTACATTCATCGGGAATCGTTATGCTTTCAAGCTGTTCGCAATAAGAGAAGCTGTCCTTGCCAATCTTTTGAATTGAATCCGGCAATGTCACACTCTTCAAACTATCACACATATAGAACGCACTTTTTCCAATCTCCGTACACCCATCGGGAATGGTTATGCTTTCAAGCTGTTTGCAAGCCCAGAAGGCGTCCTCGCCAATCTTTTGAATTGAATCTGGCAATGTCACGCTCTTCAAACTACTACAATAAGAGAAAGCGGAGTCTTCAATTTCCGTACATTCATCAGGAATCGTTATGCTTGTAAGATGTTTACAAGCAAAGAAGGCATTCTTGCCAATCTTTTGAATTGTACTTGGCAATGTCACGCTCTTCAAACTAATACAATCCGCAAAAGCTCTGTCTTCTATGATTTCAATTCCTTCCGGAATTACGACAGATGTAATATTATTATGGGCAGAGAACGCGCCTACAGTAGTTTTAATACCATCGGGCAGTACGATTTCTTTCGCAGTTCCGTTGCAAGCAGTTAATGTGCCTAATTCATCAATAACACAATCGCTTATATCGTTGTATACAAATGTAGCCATTTTTTATCCCCTTCCCGCTTTATTTCATCATATCATGTAAGCAAAGCTTATTCAACTGTATTCCCCATATTAACTCATTCTGAAGTTTGCTCCGTTTACTTGATACTGTACAGCAGCCGGTTTCTTTACCATCAACGTAAAAGTTGAGTCGCATAAAGATTCCCGAGACAGTGGACGAAATCCAAGCAAATGCGTTTTACCACTGCACCGCTCTGGAAGAGGTGCTGATTCCCGAAGGTGCCGCTTTCTCCCGAGATGATGTGTTCAAGCCCTGCGTCAGGCTTCTTGGATGAACGTAAAAAAACGACGAACCAATATTCAGAAGTGTTTTCTTGGCCAACATAGCTTCAAATCCTGCCACTCATAATTTTGCCGAACTCTTTGCCGAGCAAAGAAACCTAAAAAGTAGCCTGTATTTTTGACTCTGAAAATGGAAAAACAGTGGCCGGAACGGTCTTGATGACTGCTCTGACCACTGTTTTTTCGGTATTTAGGCCTGTTTATACCCCAAAACGCAGAAGAAACCTCTTTTGTCCTGGTAGACAAAAGAGTTTTCTTTAGTGGAGCAGGGTACAGGAGTCGAACCTTTTCTGGTTCAAATCCACCACCGCTAACTTTTTCCGACTACTTTGCTCAGTTAATTTGAAGTAAAAGGTGCGCGGGATTTTTGGCCTGAAAACGCAGAAAACCGGCCTCAGTCTGGCTGTGATTGCCATTCCGAAGCCGGTTTTCTCTGGTTTTACAGTCTTTTGGGCCGTTTTTGCCCTAAAAGCAAGAAAATTGCCTGATTTATCTGGTAGACAAATCAGGCAATCTATTTGCGGTTATTCTCCCGCGCATTTGAAAAATGGGGCCTATGAACTCTGGCTTGGCTTCATTTAACCGTTTCTTTTTTCAAATGCTTCTGGATCTAGATGTATTCTCCACCTTTTTGTACCTGAACCATAGGATAGCGTACAAGATTTTGCATGAAGTGAACGGCATATCGATTTAACAGTTTTTATGATGCTCTCATCGTATTCGACAAATCCGTAATATGTCGTACTTGGATAATACTTTATTCCATTGGAAGCAAACAGTTTTACTACACTTTGAGTGAAGTCATTCTCTTCGTTGGATACCGATTTCTTATCACTTAAATCATAAAGTGTTATCTGTTGTGCTTCATAATGTTCTTTAGTTGATACATCAGCTTTTTCTTCCAACGCATGTTTATTGGTTTCCTTGCTGGCTTGATTTATCATTTGGATACTGGAGCTATGTACCTCTTTCTTTCGGGCCGCCTTTTTTGGGGGGGCGGATAGGAAATTCAAATTTGGGGAAGCAGCTTCTATGCCAGTGTAAAAGGGCATTGGCTGATTATCAATCTGATGTGACACATTGGTAGTGTTCAGGGCAGCAGAAATAGTTTGCATATCAACATAGTTTCTGGTAGCAAAACCGCTCGTAAGAAGAACAGCCGCTCGTGATTTTACTCTCTCAAGCAACTCTGTAGTACGAGTTCCTTCGGCATTTACGGCGTCACTTTCCGGATAAATATCAAGCGACGTCAATTCATCTGTGACACGGCAAATCGTTTTTTCCGGATTTCTGTAGAATTCGCTTCCACGAATACGGATGAATCTCCAGCCGAGACGTTCAAGGATGGTTTGCCGTTCCATGTCCTCACGGATTTTTTCTTCGCCGCTATGCCACCGTTCTCCATCGCATTCGATAGCGACTTTCTTTTTGCCGCATACAGCAACAATATCAAGCCGGTAACTGCCGACTTTCCACTGTTGGACAAGATGATATCCTCTATCTACAAGCGCATTGGCAATGGACACTTCAAAAGGAGAATCGGCTTTCCTTTCAATTTCGGCATGAGATGCTTCCGATGCTTTCGGGTCTAAAGAATAATCTATGAGTGTTTTCCTAATGTCTCCGGGCTTCAGATCACTTGTCGGATCGAGTGAATCCACGACCCATAACTGATCTCTCGCACGACTGGCCGCAACATTGTAACGTTTACGAAATCGCTCATCATGTCCTGAACCGTCTTCCATTTTCAGAGGACCATCTCCGGTTCCGCTGTCAACCATGCTGAGGAATATGACATCGCGCTCATCACCCTGAAAGTTAGCAGGATTTCCACACAGGATACTTCTCCCGATGATGTCATGAGGCTTTAGATTGCGCTCAATTTCCTGCTGTATCAGCTCGACCTGCTCATCTCCCAGCAAAGAAATAACGCCGAATGACTTCCCATCATATTCCGGCTGTTCAAAACAAGCCTGCATCAGTGCAACGATCGTCATGGCTTCCTGAGGATTGGTTTTACCCTCTCTCTGTCCATCGGCAACACGGTAGTTTACAACGGCCGGAAGCAATACGCTGTTGCTGGCATCACGCAGGGGTCTGATTTTCCGGTCATAAGAAAGCATATTGCTGAAACCGATGATTTCGGGAACACAACGGAAATGTTCTCGGAGCATCAACGGCTGGAAAGTTGTCTTCGCAATATCATAGATAGAGGTTTTCGCAGTATATAAGTGGGCATTCGGAATTTTGTCCTTTATGTACTGCTCCTGCAAAGAACTTATCTTCTTGTCTTCAACACCGACGGCCATAGGACTTACCTGACGGTCGTCTCCGACGATGACAAGCTTCTTCCCCATGTACAAGATGGCAAGAGAAGACACATCAGATTGGCTGGCTTCGTCAATGATGATAATATCAAATCTGTTTGCGCGGGGATCAAGACTCTCAAGCGCTTTGTTGATGGGCATGATCCAGCACGGCACAGCCTTCTGACACTGAACCATCAATTCCCTTGCCTTTGCCTTGAGCATAGGCGCTCTTTTTCCGGTGCCTTTTCCTATGCTCTTGACGGTAAGCCTCCAGCCTTCCAAAGCCTGTTTCATGCTGATATCCGCTTCAGTCCTTCTCAGCAGATGATACCAGCCGCTCTTCTCGGCATACTTTGCGGTAACATCACGGTATTCGCGGCTTAAGCGCAGACTATCCGCCTGAAGTTCCGCAAATGGTTTCTGAGTGATGTCTTCAATTATTCCGCAGAGCTGTTTCCATTTCCAAGCATCATCTATGTTGCTGGGGACGGTGCAGGCACCGTGAATATCCTGACGTGTGCGGATCGCTTCAGCCCATTGCGGAGCAATCGGTTCAAGGGTCATCAGCGCTTCATTACGGGCGCTTTGGAGCACATACTTTCCATACATTTTCTCCAGTGCTGCATATGCTTCTGCGTAAACCTGGGAATTGCCCTCGTCCGAAGCTGCTACAAGTCTCTTGCAGAGAACACTGTTGCCACGCTTACCAGAGGTAAGAGTGCCCCTGAGCGTATTCAGCGCCGAGCGATATGCTTCAGCCTTTATGATTGAAATGCAGGCATCGCATATCTGAGGAATGACCTGCTCCACGCAAGTGAGTATCTTATCAGTAGCGGTAAGCTCGGAATCGAGGATGTCCTTCCGGAAGAGTATATCGTCGTGGATTCCAAGTGCCGCAAGCTTACCGATAAGCAGTTCGTAATCCGTGCTGTACCAATTGAGGTATTTTTCAATCGGGGAAATCCAGTTCGCCGCTATTCTTTCCGGCTCATTCTTGCCAAGCTCACTAAATGCAGGGACATCGTTTGGTACAAGGAGCTCGTCCCAGATGGCAGCGCACCGCTTTCTATCTTCAAGTAATTCAATATATTTGAGTACGAGAGCACAATCTTCAGCGGAAGCAGGATGGTTTCCGTTGACAGTCACAGCGGCAAGTGCTTGCTCATATTCCTTATGGAACATAAATGTGAGCTTGCTGATTTTGCCGTTTTCAGAGAAGATAGGCTTCATCTTTTCAAATGCTGGCTTTATTGCATCAATGGGAATGCCTTCAGCAACAGACAACTGCTTACCGAGAGACTGCGCTATATACTCAGCAGCGCAATTGCAAACCTTCTGTATCTCCTCTATGAGAATCTGCCACCGCTGACGGTAGGCGTTTTCACTCTTTCCGTCAACAGCAACGGCTTTCACCCAGCGGTCAATCTTGCCGAAAGAAGTGGCATACCGTTTTAAGTCCTCAACATCATCCAGCGTCGGATAGGGTATAGAGAACTGTCCGAAGCTGCCGGAGAAGGAAATGACCCGCTCTGTACCGTTGATTTCGATACTCCATGAGTTTGCGGTTTCTATGTCTTCAATCTTCCCAATGGTATGCTGAAGCTGATCCCACACAGTTTTATAATCACTTGGACTCATTATGCTTGAGGGGGCGGGAAGTTCGGTCTCAAGTTCCTTTTCATCTTCGACGGTAACGCCCTCATTGCTGCGGTAAAGAGCAGAAAGTTGCTCAAAGTTCAGCGGCAGCGGCGCATACAGGCGTACTTTTCCCGGAATATATGACAAATCCTCTGTGTGCTCTACCACGAAGCTTGCGGCTTTGGATGGAGAGATATCCTCACCATTCAGAACAATGCATTCACATTCTTGATGGATGATTGCATATATTTTCTTACGTACATCGGCAAGCTGTCGGATAACATCCCGTCGCTCGGCAGCCAAACTATCCATCTCGCGCTTTACTTCAAAAGACGTGGTTCTGGAGGTATAGCTTGTAATGCCGTCAACCGAGCGTTCCATGTCCACATTGGAATCGTCAAGCATGGAGACGCAGAGATCCTGCAGTCCAGGAGCAACTTTCTCCTTTAGAACGCTCAGAGCCTTTTTGGTGTAGCTTGTTACAAGGACACTTTTTCCTTGCGCGAGAAAATGTCCCATGAGGTTTGCAATGGTGTGGGTCTTGCCAGTTCCCGGAGGGCCCTGTACCAGAACAGCATTATAATGCTCGATGCGCTTGGCAATATCCAGCTGTTCCTTGTTTGCTTCTTTTGAAAGAAGAATATCTATGCTTTCTCCTCCGACAGCGGCAAGGCGTTCTTCGATGGGCGTTTCACCGATATCCTCCGGGACATCAATAGTTCCTCCAGAG
The DNA here is from genome assembly GCA_051866745.1 of Candidatus Limivicinus sp. GTDB lineage: Bacteria > Bacillota > Clostridia > Oscillospirales > Oscillospiraceae > Limivicinus. The sequence goes on from JBJDXQ010000022.1 coordinate 6,417, forward strand.
ACGATGTCTCGGATTGGTTTCGGTACCTCCCCGGTTTCCTGAATATCTTCTATGATGCGCTCGATAGCTTTTAAAGTACCATCAAGACGCTTTCTGACAATAAAACAGGGATTGAGATAGAGAAGCAAACGGCTATGGGTCTTCTCACCATAAGGGATAGGATCTTCGGAGAAAAGGCTACTGGATGAAAGCTGATGCACCAGTATTTTCAAAAATGCCGGCGTATCGTTTCGGTCGAGTGGGTGATAATCGTTCTTCTGCAGGTCTTCTGTCAGTGCATTGATGCCCGTAAGGTTAACATTCTCCATCACTTGAAATACAACGGAGTACAGTTCGGAGGGCGTGTCCGTATCCACAATGCTGACGGTATTGCTGTCAGCATCATATTCCATCTTGACGCGGTGAGTCAGGACGGGATGACGGATATCGGAGTTTTCCACATCGCAAAGGATGCCATTGGCAACAATGATTTCCTCCGTCTCTACTTCGCGCTGGAGTTCAAAATAGAAACGGTAGAGATCAGTAAAGAGGTTTCTCGTCTGCTCGGTGATCTTCTGTTTTGCTGCCCACTCGGAACGAAGGCCAAGCCATTTTTCATAGCTTTTGACTCGCCCGGCATTGTCTGTGAACAGCTCACGTTCAGGTTCTTCCTCGGTTTCCTCCGCTTCCTTATCAAACAGCGATAGCGTGGACTTTTCCAGCGGCAACTCTATGAACTCTTTTACCTCCGGCTCGTTGCGATAACTGTCCCATCCGGGCAGAAGCCATTCCTTCAGAATAGCGTCCGGCTCCGGGCATTTCTGAAACTCCGGTTTATGAACGGATAACAGAACATTCTCTCGGCTGCCATCTTCGTTTTCGACCTTATCCTCCACGCGGTCACGGTAAAACACACTGATATTCTCAGGGTCATCTGGGAGGTTAGAGAGCGCAAAAGCCCAAGGGTAATCCTTCATGTTGAGGATTGCCTTCTGCTTGAGCTTATTCAGTTCACGGATATACTGGAACAGGGATATGGTTTTGCTTTGATCTGTCAGTTCTGTGTCTTTATCTTTTCGAAACTCATTACTCATTACTCTGGCCTCCGTTAATGATTCATATACAGTGGTCGTCACGCAGCACAGTGGCTTTGTCCGAGAGTTCCTTCTTAATCGTTGAATGACATAGGAGATAGTCCTCCTAATTTTAAGTATCTTTATTCTAAACCATGGAGTGTACCATAATCAGGATTCTTCATTGTCTGGTATAAACTCCACAATATCGCCAAAGTCGCATTTTAGCACGCCGCAGGCTCTTTCGAGAATGGCCATGTTGACCGGCTCGTCCCGGCGCAGTTTGGTCATAGTGTTAGGTGCGATATTCGCTTCCTTGCGCAGCTCGGACTGGCTCATTTTCTTGTCGATCAGCAGTTTCCACAGTTTGTTGTATGATATAGCCATGGTTTCCCTCCGCATAAAATTGTTTTGAAAAAATAATAGCATATTCTGTCGCAGACTTCAAGATTATATCGCAAGTTTCTGCGACAGATTGACATCGTTTTTGCGCAATTCTACATCAACAGCGGTCTGTGCGCAGGTGAGGGGATTTGAACCATTATCGAGGGGATTCGAACCTTGCCAAATACGGCTATATTTCGTCCTGTCCCAGAGAGGAGCACGAGGGCAACGGCAAAATCTGTTAATATTCAGCCTATTTTATGAGGATTTTCCTAATATTAAGGTTCAAATCCCTTCACCTCTCCAGAATCCAAAGGTCTTTGCAGAGCAAAGGCCTAACAAAAGTACACCAGCATTTTCGGGCGTTTTCCGGTGCCGGAAACGAAAAAAGGGCCTCGGTGCAGTCGTGATGTCCGCTCCGAGGCCCTGATTTACCTGTATTTTGCTTGTTTTCTGCCTGTTTTGCTCGAAAGTATGGCAAAACCCCACTTTTATCATGGTAGACAAAAGTGGGGTCTTTTATGGCGGAGGGTAAGGGATTCGAACCCCTGTGAGCTGTCGCTCTAACGGTTTTCAAGACCGCCCCGTTGTGACCACTTCGGTAACCCTCCGGGTATGTTCACTCCCGAACGGGAGAAAACGGCGATATAAAATTGTCTTAGAATTGCTCTTAGAAATGCCGGGAACCGGGAGCCATTGGCATTGAGAAAACCCAGTGTTTCCGCGGCTTTGCGGGCATGGCGGCGCCGAATGGAACAACGGTTTTCAAGACCACCCCGTTATGACCACTTCGGTAACCCTCCGGGTATGTTCGCTCCCGAACGGGAGAAAACGGCGATATAAAATTGTCTTAGAATTGCTCTTAGAAATGCCGGGAAGAGGGAGCCATCGGCGTTGAGAAAACCCAGTGTTTCTGCGGCTTTGCGGGCATGGGCGCTCTGATTGAAACAACGGTTTTCAAGGCCGCCACGTTATGACCGCTTATAAAATTGGGTAAAGTTTATCCCCTGCCTAAGCAGGGGATAAACTGGCGCAGAAGGAGGGATTTGAACCCTCGCGCGCTTTATACACGCCTACTCCCTTAGCAGGGGAGCCCCTTCGGCCTCTTGGGTACTTCTGCATGTTGCCGACTTGCCAAAGTATAATAGCACAGAGTCGGCCCTATGTCAATAGGAAATCAGCTAAAAAGGCTGGACAGCACCATGTCAAGGGTGTCATAGAAGCGGGAGAGGTGAAGCCCGTCCACCAGGGCGTGGTGGCAGAGCACGGACAGGGGCAGCAGATAACGGTCACCCTGGGCAAAGTACTTGCCCCAGGTGATGCGGGGGTTGCTGTCGGCAGGGAAGGGGGCCGGCTGCACAAGGGCGGTATAGCTGATATAGGGGACAGTGCTGATAAATAGCAGGGAATCGCCGTCCTCACCGTCGGTCAGGCTGCGCTGCTGCTTGGCCCGCTCCTGGGCCTCCCGGGCCCGGGGCAGATAGTCCCGGAAACTCATGTCGCTCTCCAGGGGGCAGTAGCAATAGGTGCCGTCCTCCATGGCCACGGTGTGAGAGGTCTGGCACCAGTCGTACTGAATGATGCCGTCGCCGTGAATCCGCTGGCGAAACTCCGGCACGGCATTGGCGGCCTGGGCCACACAGTAGCACAGACTCAGGAAAAAGGGCAGCTCCTCCTCCTTGGCCTTGCGGACAAGATCGGTAATATCCACATTGACCGTCACCCCCACGTAGGGATAGGCCAGGGAGCGGAAGTAATCAAAATGTGCCCGGCGGGCATAGGTGCTCATATCCAGTTCTTTGTAATCCATAGTCGTTCTCACTTTCCCACACAAAATCTTTGGAATATACGGTTGGTAACATCCTCCCGGATGCTGCGGCCGGTCAGCTCACCCAGGGCGGCCATGGCTCCCTCGGTCTCGGTGAGCACGATATCCGGCGTGGCGCCGGTGTTCATGGCTTCCAGCGCTGCCTCCATACTCTCCACCGCCCGGGCCACGGCCTCTGCCTGGCGGGCATTGGTGAGAATCTCCCCGGCGGGGACGGCAGGCAGGGGGAACATGGACTGTATCGCCTCCTCCAGCTCCCGCAGCCCTTCGCCGCTGACAGCGCTGACGGCTACCACCGGCAGCTTCGTTTCCGGCTTCTCCCGCCGCTGAGCCAGGTCACTCTTGGACATGACCACCAGGGCGTGAGGCGCTTTCTCCGCCGCGGAGAGCAGCGCGGCCTCTTCCGCCGCTGATTGCCGGCTGCCGTCCAGCACCACCAGCACCAGCTCCGCCTGTTCCATGGCCCGGCGGCTCCGCTCCACCCCCAGCTGCTCCACCCGGTCATCGGTATCATGGATGCCGGCGGTGTCGCACAGCTTCAGGGTCAGGCCGCCCAGGCGCAGCTTCTCCTCAATGGTGTCCCGGGTGGTGCCGGGTACATCGGTGACAATGGCCCGGTCATAGCCCAGCAGGGCGTTGAGCAGGGAGCTTTTGCCCGCGTTGGGCCGGCCCACGATGGCGGCGGGGATGCCGGCGCGCATCAGCTTGCCCCGGCCAAAACTGTCCAGCAGCTGCTGCAGCTGGGCAAGGGCAGCGCCCAGCTGTTCCCGATAGCTTTCCAGACGGAAGTCCTCAATGTCCTCGTCCGGGTAATCCAGCACCGCGTGATAGTGGGAGCTGATATCCGTCAGGGCGGAATAGATGCCGTCGATCCGCCGGCTGACAGCGCCGGAGAGCTGGCCGGCGGCGTTTTTGGCATAGTCGATGGACTCAGCGTCGATCAGATCCGCCACAGCCTCGGCGGCGGTCAGCTCCATGCGGCCGTTGAGAAAGGCCCGCTTGGTAAACTCGCCGGGGCGGGCATGGCGGGCGCCCAGCTGGAACAGCTCATCCAGCACCGCACGCAGCACCACCGGCGAACCGTGGCACTGCAGCTCCGCCGTGTCCTCCCCGGTGTAGCTGCCGGGGCCGTGGCTGATGGTGCACAGGCACACATCCAGCAGGTCCCCGGCGGCGTTATACAGCCGGCCGTAGACCAGCGTGCGATCCTGGGCCTGGCTCATGGGCCGGCCGTTCATAGGCTTGAAAAGCCGGTCCATCAAAGGGATGCTCTCCGGCCCGGAAAGGCGGATGATCCCAATGGCGGCCACCTGTGCGCCGGTGGCAATGGCGGCAATGGTATCAGACATGATTCTCCCTCAATCGATCCAGTAATTCCAACGGGGCGTATATTACCCCGTCGGGCTTTTCCGCGCTGCCAAAACCGTAGGCCGCGTGGATAAAGGGCAGACCTGCCCCAGCGGCGCTGGCCTGGTCCATCCGGGTGTCTCCCACATAGACCGGGTGCAGCAGTCCGTTTCGCCGGGCCACCAGGCGGATGTTTTCCGCTTTGCTGAGGCCGGTGCTGCCGGAGCATTCATAATCCCGGATGTACTTTCCAAGCCCTGTGTAGTCCAGAAAGCACTCAATATAGCCCTGCTGGCAGTTGCTGACGATGTAAAGCCCGCAGGTGCCTTCCAGGGCCTGAAACAATTCTTCCACGCCGGGGTAGAGCCGGCCACCGTGAACGGCGATGTAGGCAGGTTCGTGCTCGAGGCAGTCCCGGCAGACGGCCAGCGCCTGCTCGCCGTAGGCGGAAAAGAGCGTCTCCGCGATCTGCGCCTCCGTCATGCCCATGATGCCGCGGACGTCCTCCTCCGTGGGCATATACAGGGCGCCGTGGTTTTTCGCCAGGGTCTCCGCCCAACTGGCGGCAACGGACCGGCAGGAGTCCCAAAGGGTGCCGTCCAGGTCAAAGATCACACCGTCACAAAGCAAAGCATCATCTCCCATACTGTTCCTGATTATAGTATAAAAAGCGTCCCAAGGGAAGCCCTTTATTAAGCCTGTCAAAAAAACAGGAACGAAAATAACGCAGAGCGGAATTTATCCACTCTGCGTTTTTGTTTACCAGATAAAAGGGAGTAGCCGGTAGCGAACCCGCTGTTTATATTCCCTGTAGCCCGCAAGCCCCGCTTCCAGCACCTTTTCCTCGTTGCGGATGCGGAAAACAATCACCACCGGGAAAAGCAGCATGATGGCGAAGGAAACCCAGGAACCCAGCACCAGGGGCATGGCCAGAAACAGCAGGATGGTGCTCGTGTACATGGGATGGCGCACAATGCCATAAAGCCCGGTGTCGATCACCTTCTGGTTTTCCTGCACCTCCACCGTCCGGGACAGATAGGCGTTCTCCCGCATCACCTCCGCATACAGGCCATAGGCGGCCAGCTGGAGCACCGCGGCCAGGCATACCAGCCAGGCGGGGACATGGGTCCAGCCGAAGCGGTAATCCAGCCCTGCGGCCACAAAGGCGGCCACAAACAGCAGGCTTGACACGGCCACCACGGCGATCTGGGTCTTTTCCTGCTCCCTGGTGTTCAGGCGCTTTTCCAGCAGCGCAGGCGCTTTCCAAAGCAGCAGCGCTCCCAGCACCAGCATGGGCAGAAACAGCAGACCGCAGAACAGCCAGCCGTTGAAATAGCTCCAACTGCCTGCCGGCAGAAACAGCACCAGCCCCACCAGCAGCATCCCGGAGAGCATTTTCAGAAGCCCCTGGGCCAGCAATTTGGAAGTGTTCATTCCAGTCCCCCATCATGGGCGGGTGCGGCGCTGCCCTTGGGGCAGAGCCAGGCCGCCAGAATCCAGCGGATGTTCCCCTTCAGCCGGGGCTTCCAGCCCATGCCCTTCAGCTTCCCCTTGGCCAGCAGCACCGCCAGCATGGGCGCGAACATGGAAACCGCCAGAATGATTGTGTAAGCGGCACCGTTGCCCTTGCGGAACAGAATCCCTGCCGTGATCTGAAGGACCCAGGCGATGCCAAAGGCCCACAGCAGATAGGCAGTAAAGCTTCTCTTCTTTTCCATTGTTATCCCCTCCGATTTTTCATCTTTGATAACATTCTATACCATGTTCCCAAAAATGGATAGGGGCATTTTGCAGGGGGATGTGTCCATTTTATAGCTTTACGCGGCAGCGCCCGGAATTGGCCTTTGCTGACCGGGTTCCCTCGGCATCCCTTGGCCGCCTGCTTTTTCCGCGCCAAAGGGCTTCCCGCCGCCCATGTCACCGCGGCCGCCGCCCATGTCACCGCGGCCGCCGCCCATGCCGCCGGTGCCGGACTCGGAGCCGTCGTTGGTGGTGATGCTGCCGCCGTTGTTGGCGTAGGTCCCATTGGCGTCGATGGCGGTGTTCCCGTTGCCGCTGCAGGTGAGCTTCAGGGTGCCGCCGTTAATCGTAAGGCTTCCGTTGGAGTCCAGGCAGTCACCGTCAGAGACAATGGTGATTTCCCCATCGTTGATGGTGATGGCGCAGCTGCCGTCAACGGCGAAGGGGTCCTGCCGCCCGAAGCCGTAGGCCGTGCCGGAGCCGTCGGCACCGCCGGCGGCGTTGATGCCGTCGTCCCGGGCGGTGATGTCCAGGGTGCCGCCGTCAATGGTGACGGATTGACCCTCCACCCCCTCATAACAGTAGGGGATGGTAAGGTTTCCGGCCTGGATCAGCACGGCGGCATCGGCATGGATGCCGTCATCCCCGGTGCGGATGCTCCACTCGCCGCCGGTAATGGTCACATCGGCGCCGCTGTGAACGGCGTCGTCAGCAGTGTCCAGATCAAAGCTGCCGCTGTTGACTGTCAATGTGCCGCCGGCCTTGATGCCCTTGCAGCTTGCCGTATCCTCCGTGGCATCCGCAGCGGCAGCAGCATCGGCAGCGGAGAAATCCCGGAAGCCGGGCCGCTGCATGGTGTCCCCGGTCTTCATGGTGGCACTGGCACTGCCGCCGCCGGCAGTCAGCGCAAAGCTGCCGCCATCAATCTGCAGCTCGCCGCTGGCGCTGATGGCATCCCCCTGAGCGTCAATGGTGAAGCTGCCGTCCGCAATGCAGAGAAAGCCCTTGGCGGCATCATCGGCATTTTCGGCGTGAATGCCGTCGCTGCCGCTGGTAATGGTGAAGCTGCCGCCGGCGATGGCTACGCTGTCCTTGCCGGTAAAGCCGTGCCTGGCGGCGGTGAGGGTATAGCTGCCGCCGGTAATGGTCAGCTCATCCTTGGAGACGATGCCGTGGCCCCCGGGGCTGGTCACCGTCAGGCTGCCGCTGCCGTTGAGCGTCAGGCCCGTCTTGGAGAAAACCACCGCGTCGATATTGCTGTCATCCACCGGCTGGAAGCTGCCGCCGTTGGTCAGGCTGTTCTCTGTGCCCGCTGCCAGGGTGAGAAATACCTTGTCGGCTTCCCGGCAGTAGATGGCGGCGGAGGAGGCGCTGGTGATGTCCGCCCCGCTGAGAACAATCTGCACCTTATCCCCGTCGCCGGCGTCTACCACCACCTGCCCCTCCGTCAGGGTGCCGGAGAGGATATAGACGCCTTCCGCAAGAAGGGTGATTTCCCCGCCGTCAATGGCTACCGCCGATGAGGAGCAAAGGGCGCTGTCGCCGTTAAGCCGGATAGAGACGGCGGCGCTTTCGTCATAGCCGGCGTCCATGTCCCGCTTGCTGAACAAAGCGCCGGTATCCATGGTTTCAACGGTGGTTGCCAGGGGGGTGCTGACCGTTTCGCTGACAGCGGCGGTGACTTCGGCAGCTGCGCCGCCGCAGCCCGCCAGCAGCACTGCCCCGCAGAGAATAAACGGCAGGACGGCCTGTTTGATTCGCTTGCTCATGTTGATTTTCCTCCTTAAAGCCCGGCGGCGGTCCATCAGGTATTTGATCTCATACCGCCGGAACACCATCTGGCTTCCCATGGTGACGCACTCCTTCCTTTTGGGATTGTAAAGTCAGTGTAAAACCAAAACCATAACTGAACTTTAAAAAGCGGGCAAATTTTCACGGAAAGCTGCTGGCATCCCGGCGGGACTTATGGTATCATTTTTTAATAATAATTAAGGTAAGCCATCTATACTTGTACACTGAGAGAAATCTGATGGAGGTGCAGCGATGCGGATTCTGCTTGCGGAGGACGAGCGCTCCCTGTCACGGGCCATTGTGGCCCTGCTGGAGAAAAACAACTATTCCGCCGACGCGGTCTATGACGGGGCGGAGGCCCTGGAATACCTGGCGGCGGAAAATTATGACGCGGTGATCCTGGACATCATGATGCCCAAGGTGGACGGCCTGACGGTGCTGCGGCAGCTGCGGGAAAGGGGAAATCCCATCCCGGTGCTGCTGCTCACCGCCAGATCTGAGGTGGAGGACAAGGTGCTGGGCCTGGACATGGGCGCCAATGACTACCTGACCAAGCCCTTTGCCACGGCGGAGCTGCTGGCCCGCCTCCGGGCCATAACCAGGAGCCAGAGCGCCCAGCCCGGCAGCCGCCTTACCTTCGGGAACATCACCCTGGACCAGACCACGTTTATGCTCTCTTCCCCCAGCGGCAGCTTCCGGCTGGCCAACAGGGAGTACCAGATGATCGAACTGCTGCTGCATAACCCGGGGCAGGTGATCCCCACGGAGCGGTTCCTGGAGAAAATCTGGGGCTATGACAGCGATGTGGAAATCAATGTGGTCTGGGTATACATTTCTTACCTGCGGAAAAAGCTGGCGGCCCTGCACGCGGACGTTCAGATCAAGGCCACCCGCAACACCGGCTATTCTTTGGAGAAACTGAAATGATCAAGAAGCTGCGCATCAAGTTTATCACCGCCTCCATGCTGTCCCTGGCGCTGGTGCTGCTGCTGATTCTGGGCGGCATCAACGCCATGAGCTATCGGAAAACCGTGGCCGATGCGGACGCCATTTTGTCCGTTCTGGCGGCCAGCCAGGGGCGGTTCCCCCAGAAAATGCTGCCGGGGGAAAATGGGGGCTTTCCGAAGGAGCCGCCGGAAAGCAAGACCTCTGGCGACGGTATGCTCCGAAAACGGGGCTTTTCCGATGAAACCCCCTATGAATCCCGCTTTTTCTCTGTCCTGCTGGATGAGAAGGGGCAGGTGCTGAGCGCCGATACCGGGATGATCGCCGCCGTGGATCAAAGCACCGCCGGGGAATACGCCCGGCAGGTGTGGAGCTCCGGGCGGAGCCGGGGCTTTTTGGGGGACTACCGCTTTATCCGCAGCGGGGAGGACGGCGGCGTCCGGGTGATCTTTTTGGACTGCGGGCGGAGCCTTTCCAATTTCCGCGCGGTGCTGCTGGCCAGCATTTCCATCTCTCTGCTGGGCCTTTTGGCCGTGCTGCTGCTGTTGGTGCTCTTTTCCCGCAGAATCGTCACCCCTGTGGCGGAAAGCTATGAAAAGCAGCGGCGCTTTATCACCGACGCGGGCCACGAGATCAAGACGCCCCTTACCATCATCGGGGCTGACGCAGACCTTCTGGAGCTGGAGTGGGGGGAGAACGAGTGGCTGACGGATATCAAACGCCAGACCCAGCGCCTGACCGGCCTGACCAGGGACCTGATTGAACTGTCCCGGATGGACGAGGAACGGCCTCAGCTTTCCTGCATCGAATTCCCCCTTTCCGACGTGACGGAGGAGGTGGTTCAGTCCTTTCAGGGACCGGCCAAAGCGCAGAAAAAGGAGCTGGTCATGGAGATCCAGCCCCTGCTGTCCTTTACCGGGGATGAAAATGCCATCCGGCAGCTGGTGTCCATCCTGCTGGACAACGCCGTCAAGTATTCGCCGGAGGGAGGAAAAATCTCTGTTGGGCTGGAAAAGGAGGGCCGCTTCGTAAAGCTGAGCGTTTCCAACACCACGGCCCAGCCGATGGAAAAGGAGCAGCTGAATCGGCTGTTTGACCGCTTTTACCGGGCGGATTCGTCCCGCAGTCAGGCCACCGGCGGCTATGGCCTGGGGATGTCCATTGCCCGCAGCATCGTCGTCGCCCACCGGGGAAAGATTCAAGCCACCAGCCCCGGGGAGAACACCCTGACGGTTCTGGTAAGTCTGCCCCTGCCCCGATGACCGGCGGCCGGGAAGCTGCGCTCCTGTCGTGTATGCCTGGGGGAGAATTGGTCAGAATAGAAGGGGAGGGATCAGCGTATGCGTTTTCTGCTTCTTTGTCTGACCGCATTGGGCTCATTCGGGGCCTTGTTTTTCATTGCCAAGCTGGCCGGTCACAAACAAATCGCCCAGCTGGATTTTTTCGATTACATTACCGGGATCAGCATCGGTTCCATTGCGGCGGAAATGGCCACAGAGCTGGAGGAGCCCTGGAAGCCCCTGACCGCCATGGTGATATACGGAGGGATTACGCTGCTGCTGAGTATGGTTACCAACAAGTTTCCCCGGTCGCGCAAATATATCAGCGGCACGCCTGCCATACTCATGGACCACGGGAAGCTGTACTATGAAAACCTGAAAAAGGCCAAGCTGGACCTCAGCGAGTTCATGGTCATGTGCAGGCAGCAGGGATATTTTGACCTGACGAATATTCAAACGGCGGTGTTTGAGTATAACGGAAAGCTCACCATTCTCCCGGTGAGCAATCAGCGCCCCGCCACCCCCAAGGACATGAATCTGGCCCCGGAACAGGAGCTGCTGTTCACGGAGCTGATCATGGATGGCCGGATTCTGGAGGACAACCTGAAGCGCATGGGCCTGGAGATGACCTGGCTGAACAAGCAGCTGGAGCAGCGGCATATTCACTCACCAAAGGAGGTTTTTCTGGCGCTCTGTGACCGAAACCTGAAATTTGTCCTCTATGAAAAGGGTGACAGCAAGTGTTGATCCGGCCGGTTTACACGCTCCCCGCAGGCGTTCATACAATAGGGTGGAGGTGCTTCTCTTGTGAATGCCTGTGAACTGACAGCTTCCATCACTGCCCTTGCCAATGCCCTTGCCTGCAATCTGACCGAGGACGAACTCAATCTGCTGGGTGCGGCGCTGACACAGCTGGGGGACACCCTGATTACCATTGCAACCCAAAAGAGCATTTGCAGCCGCGGCAGGCAATCTCCGGCACCCTGATCCGAAAAAGCTTCAATAAAAACCACCGCCATGAGCCTTGTTCTAACAAGCGCCCATGGCGGTGATCCTTTTGCCTGACCGGCAGGCGGTCAAAGCAGTGTTTAAAAACGGCCTGCGGGAGGGCATTGACAAGGGGCCGGAGCTTTGCTACAACAAAAACATAAACGAGCGTTTGCCAAAAAACATAAAAAATGGCAGCTCCGGCTGCCTGTTTTCACAGCTTCAGATGATGGCGAATCCTTCCACGCAAGGCTTTTTCTCATTGTACTCCATGACCGGCGCCCGGACAAGGGCTTTCAAAAGAAAGAGGGCGCCGGGGCGGTCAAAAGGGATGGAGAAGCAATTGACAGAGCGGGAAAAAGCGGGTAAAATAAAAGCAGAATGTTGTTTTTTTAGGAGGTATTTCCTGTGTCTGACGCTTTGAACATTGTTCAGGATCCTACCCTGACCTATAAGCAGGAGCTGCTGGCGCTGGCCCGGCTGGGCGAGAGCACCGATGACAGCCTGCGCTATTCCGATGAATACTATGAGGCCAAGAAAAAGGGCGCGCTGTGCGACCTGAACGAGGGCGTTATGCCCTACCGGCCCCGCTACATTTGCCCGGACTACGAGCTGCTGTTCCAGAAGGGCTGTCAGTTCCTGGGACTGGAGCCGCCCAAGGATCTGCTGGAGGCTGTGAATGTGCTGGAGATCTTCTACTGCCATGTGCCCTCCATCACCTCCTTCCCTGTGTATGTGGGCGATCTGGATAAGCTGCTGGAGCCCTTTGTCATCAAGGAAGACCGTGCCTATGCCAAGAAGGTGCTGGGCCTGTTCCTGCGCAACATCGACCGGGTGCAGACCGACTCCTTCGTCCATGCCGATATCGGCCCGGAGGACAGTGTCACCGGCCGGCTTCTGCTGGAGCTGACGGAGGAAATGCAGCTGGCCATCCCCAACCTGACGCTGCGCTACGACCCGGAGAGAACCAGCGATGATTTCGCCCTGGCTTGTGTCCGGTGCATGCTGAAAACCGCCAAGCCCTCCTTCGCCAACCACCGGATGTTCGCCGGCGAGTGGGGCGAGGGCTATGCCATCGCCTCCTGCTACAACGGGCTGACCATCGGCGGCGGCGGCTTCACCCTGCCCCGGCTGCGCCTGTACGAGGCCTCCCTGGGCGCCAGGAGCCCGGAGGACTTCCTGGAGCGGGAGCTGCCCCGGCACATCGATTTACAGCTGGAGTACATGGATAAGCGCATCCGATTCCTGGTGGAGCAGACCAACTTTTTCAAGACCAATTTCCTGGTGACCGAGGGCTTCATCAAGCTGGAGAACTTCACCGGCATGTTCGGCGTGGTGGGCCTGGCGGAATGCTGCAACCACCTGCTGGGCATCACGGATAAGAAAAAGGGCTTCGGCATGAATGAAGAAGCCACTCAGCTGGGCCTGAAGATCATGGATGTGATCCAGCAGCGGGTGGGAGAGCACGAGGCCCCCTACTGCGATGCCTATGGCCACCGCTACCGCCTGCATGCCCAGGTGGGCATCGATACCGACGGGATGGACGATTCCCCCGGCACCCGCATCCCCATCGGCGTGGAGCCTACTATGCTGGAGCAGCTGGAGGTCAATGAGAAGTTCCACCCCTATTTCCCTACCGGCACCGGCGATATCTTCAAGTTCGAGGAGACCTATCTCAAGACTCCCGACGCCATCCTGGCCATTATCAAGGGCTCCTTCCAAAAGGGCCTGCGCTACTTCTCCGGCTATCTGGAGAACAACGACGTGGTACGGGTTACCGGCTATCTGGTGAAGAAGAGCGAGATCGAAAAGCTCCGGGCCAAGAAGCAGTCCCTCAACAACGTGACGGTGTTCGGCATGGGCGCGCAGGACGGTGCTCACGCTCTTGACCGGCGGGTGCAGCATCATGAAGAGAGCGCCGGTTAATAAAATTATACCTTTTTCCAATGTGGATGGTCCGGGAAACCGGACCTCCATCTTCTTCCAGGGCTGTCCTTTCAACTGCCTGTTCTGCCATAATCCGGAGACCATCCATCTGTGCCAAAGCTGCGGCGCCTGCGTGGAGAAATGCCCTGTGGGTGCTCTGGGCTTTGACGGGCAGGGCCGGGTGCGGTGGGATAGCAGCCGCTGCGTCCAATGCGACAGCTGCATCAAGCTCTGCCCCCACGACGCCTCTCCCAAGATCCGCTGGATGACGGTGGAGGATGTGATGGGAGAAATCCGCCGCAGCGCCCCCTATATCAGCGGAATTACCACCTCCGGCGGGGAGTGCACGCTGCAAAACGAGTTTCTGATAGAGTTGTTCACCCAGGTGCATGAACTGGGCAAAACCTGCCTTATCGACTCCAACGGTTCCTTCGATTTCGAGGAAGACCCACGGGTGCTCTCCGTGTCGGAGGGCGTGATGCTGGATGTGAAGGCGGTGGAGCCGGGCTGGTGCGACACCCTGATCTCCTATCCCCGGGAGCGGGTGCTGAAAAATCTGGACTATTTGCTCTCGGTGGGCAAGCTTTACGAGGTGCGCACCATCATTTTTCCGGGGCGGGACAAGGAGAACGAGGAGACCGTCCGCTATGTGGCGGAGCATATTGGGGACGGCTGTTTTTACAAGATCATCCGCTACCGCCCCTTCGGCGTGCGGGAGCGGTATCAGAAGGTTCTGGGCGAGTTTGAGACGGAGGCGGACTATGCCGAAGACTTTGCCCGGCTGGCCCGGGAGCTGGGGGCGGCAAAGGCCTACGTGGTCTGATTTCTCCCCGTTGGGGCGCCATAAGTGAAAAAACCCTCTGGAATCAAGCAATTCCAGAGGGTTTTCCTTCGTAGGGAGGGCAGTTACTTGGCTCCTGCCTGTTCGGCCCGGAGCGCCTTGGCGGCCTGGTCCCGCTCGATGCAGATATCGACCCAGCTCTTTTTGCCCTCGCGCAGGGCAACAAGCTCCTTCATGGCGGCGGGAACATCAATGTTCTGGGGGCAGGCGATGCGGCACTTGCCGCAGCCGATGCAGGCGCTGGCCCGCTTTTCATCCAGCGCGTCATAGCGGGCGATGGCGTTCATGGGCGCGTCAATGCGCATATCGTTGCACAGGCTGATGAGCAGAGGGATGTTCAGCTGCTTCGGGCAGCCGGCGCAGCAGTAGCGGCAGCCGGTGCAGGGGATGAGGGCGCTGAGCCTGTCGGCGGCGGTATAGACCACCTGCAGCTCCTCCTCGTTCAGCGGCTTATGTTCTTCAAAGGTCCTGATGTTGTCCACCATCTGGCTCAGCTCGCTCATGCCGCTGAGCACCATGGTGGGCTGGGGAACGGTCTCGAGCCAGCGGAAGGCCCAGGCGGCAATGCTTTCCTCCGGGCGGAGGGCACGCATTTTTTCCTCGCTGCCGGCATCCAGCTTCGCAAGCCGGCCGCCGCGGACAGGCTCCATCACCCATACGGGGATGCCCCGCTCTGCCAGCAGGGCGCATTTTTCCTTCGCCCCCTGGAGCGTCCAGTCCAGGTAGTTCAGCTGAATCTGGCAGAACTCCATATACTCGCCGTACATATCCAGAAAGGCTTCCAGGCCTGCCGCGTCGGAATGGCAGGAGAAGCCCAGGTGGTGAATCCGGCCCAGCTCCCGCTGCTTGACGAAGTAATCCACGCAGCCCTTGGAGCGATCCATGTAGTATTTGGCGGAGTGCTCGTTGACGTTGTGGAGCAGGTAGAAATCAAAATAATCCACCCCGCAGGCCTTCAGCTCTTCCTCAAAGGTCTCCGCAAGGGGAATGTCAACGCCCTTGACCACCTGATGGCCCGGGAATTTATCCGCGATGTACCAGCTCTCCCGGGGGTGTCTTGCCAGGGCCTTGCCGAGGGAAAGCTCAGACTTGCCCGCGTGGTAGGGCTTGGCGGTGTCAAAATAATTCACGCCGTGGGCGAGGGCGTAGTCCACCATCTGGTTCACCGTGTCCTGGTCAATATCGCCGGGGCCGCCGCCGGGGAGCAGTGGCAGGCGCATGGTGCCGAAGCCTAGGGCGGAGAGCTGCTTATCCTTAAACTGCTTATAGATCATTCCTATGCCTCCATTATTTTTTCGCATTGAACAAATCATACCATGTTCTCAAAATGCTGACAAGGGGAAAACCATATTCAACTGGAACCGGGGCTACCGCAGCTTTTCCTCAATTTCTTTATCCGGCCAATATCCCCAGGATTCAACGATTTTTCCACCGACAACTTTGAAATTCTCCAGTGCTTCAAAATGAATTCTTTTCCCCGTCGCGGGAGTCCCCATGCAAACACTGGCGTGTATCCCTTCATATAACACTCTTGTGGCGACCATGTCCTTGTCAGAAAAAATATCCAGCATCTCCACGGTTAAGTCAGAAAACTGCGACGCGACGATCTTTAATATTTCAACAGCCTGAGAATTCCCTCTGGCTCCGGCCGGACTGTGGTCAATATAGTCCTCTGATAAATAAGACATGACCGCATTGTAGTTCTTATTCTCATACCCTTCTTTAAAGAACTGATATACGATTTCAGTATTTGTCATATCCACGACCTCCTCATACTCCGCTTTGTGGGGAGCCATTTCCCGTGCGGCCTGTTTCTTTATTCTAAAGCCGGGCATGGCGCAAGTCAAGCTGTAAAAACTTTGGAGGTATTCTTAGAAAAGTCGTTGAGTTTCTGAACGTTCCCCCGCTCCGTTTTCTTGCCATTTTTGTCTCCATATGCTATCATGATAAACAACGCTGTCAGTGTTGGAATGGCCCCGGCAGCATGGCTGCATAAGCCAAAAGCTCTGCTGTCCAGCGGAGCTTTTTTTGCATAGCGGGAGAGTACAGCATATCGGAATAGGAGGATCAAACATGCCTCTTGAAATCATAAGAAACGATATCACAAAAATGGCTGTGGATGCCATCGTCAACGCTGCCAAGGAGTCCCTTCTGGGCGGGGGCGGGGTGGATGGCTGCATCCACCGGGCGGCGGGGCCGGAGCTGCTGGCTGAATGCAGAACCCTTGGCGGATGCAGAACCGGCCAGGCCAAGATCACGAAAGCCTATCGTCTGCCCTGCAAATATGTGATCCATACGGTGGGCCCGGTGTGGCAGGACGGGAAACAGGGAGAGCGGGAAAAGCTGGTCTCCTGTTATCGGACAAGCCTTGCGCTGGCAAAGGAGCATGGCTGCGAAACCGTGGCCTTCCCGCTGATTTCCTCCGGGGTTTACGGCTATCCCAAGGATCAGGCGCTGCGGGTGGCGGTGGACACCATCGGCCAGTTTCTGCTGGAAAATGACATGACGGTCTACCTTGTCATCTTCGACCGGGCGGCCTATCAAATCAGCGGGAAGCTGTTCGCCGACATTGCCGAGTACATCGATGACCACTATGTGGACGAACACAGCGACTTCCGGCAGGAGCGGCTGTATCGGTTGAAGCGCCTCAAAAGGGAGGAACGCCTGGCCTTTGAGGAGTCCGCAGCTCCCTGCGCACCCATGGCGGTGGGCGCTGTCGGCGGCAGCCTGGATGATTTGCTGAAAGACCTGGACGCCGGATTTTCCGAGACGCTGCTGAAGCTCGTTGACCGTTCCGGCAAGAAGGACTCCGAAATCTACAAAAAGGCCAACGTGGACCGGAAGCTGTTTTCCAAAATCCGCAACAACCCAGGGTACAAGCCCTCCAAGGCAACGGCGCTGGCTTTTGCCATTGCGCTGGAGCTGGATTTGGAGGAGACGAAGGACTTAATTGCCCGGGCCGGCTTTGCCCTGAGCCACAGCAGCAAGTTCGACGTGATTATCGAGTACTTCATTCAGCAGAAGAATTACGACATTTTTGAAATCAACGAAGCGCTGTTTGCCTTCGACCAGAGTTTGCTGGGGGCGTAATACCGCAGAAAAAACATGGCCTATATAGAGGCTGCGATAGCAATTGACCTCATAAATGTCGCCTGCTGAGCGACCAAATCCTCCGACCGATTCGCTATACTCAAAGCGTAATCAAACGAAGGAGGTTTTTTCTTATGACAGAATTGGTTTTTATCCTGGATCGGAGCGGTTCCATGAGCGGGTTGGAGAAGGACACCATCGGGGGCTTCAACTCCATGATCGAAAAGCAGAAGTGGGAGGATGGTCAGGCGCTGGTTTCCACGGTGCTGTTTGACAACGAGAGTGTGGTCATCCATGACCGGCTGCCCCTGGACAGGGTGCCGCCCCTGACCGAAGGGGAGTACTACACCCGGGGCTGCACGGCGCTGCTGGATGCGGTGGGCGGGGCAATCCACCACATTGGCAACGTCCACAAGTACGCGCGCAAAGAAGACGTGCCGGAAAAGACTCTGTTCATCATCACCACCGATGGCTACGAGAATGCCAGCAGGCGCTATGACTACGAAAAGGTGAAGAAGATGATTCAGCATGAGAAGGAAAAGTACGGGTGGGAGTTCCTGTTCCTGGGGGCCAATATCGACGCCGCCGCTGAGGCCAAACGATTCGGAATCAGCGAAGACCGGGCGGTGACGTACAAGTGCGACGCGGCAGGCACTGCGCTGAACTATGACGTCATCAGCGAAGCTGTGTGCCATGTGCGGGCATGCCGCCCCCTTGATGCCGGCTGGAAATCGAGAATCGACGAGGACGTCAAAAAGCGGGGAAGATAAGCCAAGCCCATTGACAAGCTTCGACGGCTGTGGCACAATGAGCCGGAGTTGATTTCTCGGGAGGAATTGGGCGTGGAACTGAGCGTGAAGATGTTTTTGGTCGTGTGTCCGATGTTGTTTCTGGCGGGCTTTGTGGATTCCATTGCCGGCGGCGGGGGACTGATCTCCCTCCCGGCCTATGTGTTCGCGGGGCTGCCCATGCATCTGGCCATCGGCACCAACAAGCTGTCTTCCGCCTGCGGCACCAGCCTGGCCACCGCCCGCTTTATCAGGCACCGGCTGATTAACCTGCGCCTGGTCATCCCGGGGATTATTGCCGCCATCCTTGGCTCCGCTGCCGGAAGCAGTCTCTCGGTTCTGGCCAGCGAGCAGCTGATCCGGAATATCCTTTTCATCGCCCTGCCGGTGGCGGCCTTCTTCGTGCTGAACAAGAATCTGTTTCCGGAGGAGGGGAGTGAGGCAGTGGCAAACCGGCGCAGCATCACCATCTGCTCCGTTGCTTCTCTGGTGATCGGCCTGTACGACGGGTTTTACGGCCCGGGTACCGGCACCTTCCTGATTATCGCTTTTACGGTGTTTGCCCACTTCAGCGTCAGCGCTGCCAATGCCCAGGCCAAGGCCATCAACCTGACCACCAACATCACCTCCCTGGTGGTGTTTCTGCTGAACGGAACGGTACTGCTGCCCCTGGGCCTGGCCGGAGCTGCCTGCAATATGCTGGGCAACTACCTGGGCTCCGGCCTGGTGATGAGCAAGGGGAGCAAGATCGTCCGCCCGCTGATCCTGCTGGTGCTGGCGCTGCTGCTGGTCAAGCTGATTACCGAGGGCTGAGGGGATACGAGAATTTGAATATGAAATAAGCAGAACAGCTGGTGGATGACCGGCTGCTCTGCTTTCTTTCATAGCAAATTTCTTGAGCAAAGATTCTGCGCGTATGATCGCATAGGAATCAGCAATGTCTTTTTTCTCATAGAAAAACTTGGTACTGCCGCAGGGACCAGAAGGTGGCTTGCCGGTGCGATTTCCATTGGCACAGTATACGACATGGTGAGCTGGAAAAAGCCAGATGCAGTGCACACCGGATAGACTCAAGAACGCCCAGTTTATTGTTCTTATAAAACGGTAACCCCATTAAGTTCCATTTCATCACGTGCTTTCGCAGGCAGATCATCATCGCTGACAAGATAGGTGACACGGCCTGTTTTAACAAAGGTCAACAGATTGCTGCCGACTTTTCCGTATTTGGAAGAATCCATCAGGATAGCGGTGCAGTCACTTTGTTCAACGACCTGCTTCCGGATCATATAGTCCTCAGCAACTGAGGTAGTAAATCCTTTCCCAATCAGATAGCCGCTTGTCCCCAGCAGTGCCAGGCTGAAATGCATGTCTTCGATCATTGTGCTTGCCATTGTTCCATTTACACAAAAGCTGTTTTTATTAACGCTTCCGCCTACCATGATAACAGACACATCAGGCCGGCTGGACAGCTCAATTGCACAATTGAGGCCGGTAGTAACCACATAATATCTGCCGTTAGGGAAAATTTTTGCCAATTCGGTTGTCGTGGTTCCGGACCCCAGGAAAATGACAGAATCATTTTTTATCAGCGAGGTTGCCTTTCTTGCGATGATTTCCTTGTTGGCGACATGATCAATGGAACGCTTTGCATAAGCGGCTTCAGAGGCTCCAACGAACAGCTCAATGGATTTCGCGCCGCCAAACACGCGGATTAGCGCATTGTTTTGCCCCAGAAAATCCAAGTCACGCCGGATTGTCATATCAGAGACATCCGGAAGGATCGATTTGATAGCGGAAAAGGATACCTCGCCATTTGCGTTGACAAATTGAACTATTTTTTCACGTCTCGTCTGTGCGTTCATGTATTCTATCACAATCCTCTACAGTTATCTTTGTTCTTTTTGATCACATTTTAACATAATACAAACTTTTTTCAAGCAAAACCCGCTGAAATCCTCAAGGATTATGAATAATTAACAAAACGAATTCTCCAATTTCATGGAAAACGACTGCGCATTTATGATTGAAATAAACATAAAAAGATGTTAAAATTAACCACGATGAAACAAATAAACTTTCAGATGTAACCATACACGTGAAGTGTAAAAATAAAAAATAAAAGGAGAAAGAAAAATGAAACGGACTCTCGCACTTATCCTCGCGGTTGTGATGGTATTTGCACTCTGTGCCTGCGGCAGCGGCTCCAGTGCACCAGCACAGACTACCACCAAGACAGAACCCAGCGCATCCGAAACAGCCTCTGCCCCAGCAGCAAGCGGTGAGAAAGTCACCATTAAACTGTGTGCTATCGATCCTGCGGAGCAGAACACCAACGATGTGCTGCGTGAATGCATTGCGGAAATTAGCGAACGCACCAATGGTATGGTTGACATTCAGCTGTACACGGATGGGCAGATGCTTGTCTACGCAGAAGGCGTTGAGGCTGTCATGTCAAATGCGAATGTAATTGTTGTTTCCCAGTCCAGCTACCTGTCTGACTACCTCCCGTTTATGTCTGTCTTCGGCTCCCCCTATGTGTTCCCCAGCCGTGAGGTTGCTCTGGAATTCTTCCATAGCGATTTCTTCGCCGGCTTGGCTCAGGAAGCGGAGGAGGCCGGTGTTCACATCATTTGTGCAGATGCTCTTACAGGCTTCCGTAGCATGATCACCAATGTGCCCATTACCAGCGTTGACGAACTTCGGAAGCTCAATGTGAGAATCGCCGGGCTTGACGGCCTCATTCAGCTCTTTGAAAACATGGGCTGCAACTACCAGGTTTTCCCCTTCGGCGAATGCTTCAACGCACTGCAGACCGGCGCCATTGACGGCCTGGAGAACACCCCGACCGGTATCAACTCTGGTCATTTCTACGATGCAATTAATCCGCTTTACTATGACCTGACCAATCACATCATGGACGGTTATTTCCTCATCACCGGCGCTGAGTTCTGGGCTTCTATTCCTGAAGAGTACCGGGATGTCATTCAGGAAGTCCTGGGCCAGTGGGGCACCAAGACCACCGCTCTTCTCGAAGAACAGGAAGCGGAGCTGTTTGACCTGATGATTGAAAACGGAACGGAAATTGTTGAGATCGAAGACCTGAGCGAATTCAGATCTTATGCAGAACCGATCGTTAAGGCAATGGATCGCGGCGAAGAAATCCTCGCAGAAATTGCCCGCATTGAGGCTGAATTGGGCTAATTGCTGATTCTTTATAAGTTGCCTCATGAAAATGAGGCAACTTATTTTAATTTAGGAGGACCATGTATGGAGAAGATAGATACCGCCCTGAAAAAAATCGGGGATCTTCTTGATAAGCTCGTCTATGTTTTGGGCGGTGGCGGTTTGCTGGTAGCGGTTGCTGTATACGCTTACAATATATGGGATTGGTGGCTTTTTGGCAAAAGAGTGGCTACAGCCGATGAAATTGCCCTGATGGGGCTTGTATGGGCTTCCTATGTTGGCATGGGGCTTCTGTATCGCTGCAATGGTCACTGCACCATGAACTTTCTGGTTGATGCGATCCATAAGCCTAAAATGAAGATGGCGGTTAACATTCTGAGGGACATCATTGTTTTGGTGATCAGCTATTTTGCTGTCGTTTATTCCTGGAAGTTGGCCATCAAATCAACCAATAAATTGTTGCAGATCAGTAAGATCCCTTATTTCTACTGTGATATCGCGTTCACTGTGGGCTATGCGCATCTGCTGCTGGTGGCCTTTGTTGATATGCTGCGCAATGCGATTGCTTTTTTTAAACCGGAGAAACGGTATGAGGAAGGAGTTGAGAAAGCGTAATGATGAGCTATTTACCGGTTATTATCGCTTTTGGAATGATGCTTCTTGCAATTCCGGTTCCCGTTTGTTTGCTTGCCGGCACCTTTGTGTACTTCGCATTTATCGATACAACAATGCCGCTGACAGGCATTATTCAGAACCTGATTACCCAAAGCATGAGCACAAGTATGCTTGCCCCTCCGTTCTTCATCGCGGCCGGCGCTGTTATGGCATACTCCGGCATTACAGAGCGTTTGCTTGATTTTTGCGACTGCCTCCTGGGCCACAAAAAAGGCGGTCTTGCCTATGTCAATGTTTTGCTTTCCACTCTGAATGGCGGCATGTCTGGCTCGGCAACTGCTGATGCGGCGCTTCAGTGCAGAATGCTGGTTCCGGAAATGGAGAAAAAGGGGTATCCTCAGGCCTTCAGTACGGCCGTTACTGCCGCATCATCACTGATTACGCCGATTATCCCTCCCGGGGTTCCACTCATTTTGTACGCGCTGATGGCCAATGTTTCGGTTGGACGCATGTGGGTTGCGGGCTATGTTCCCGGCTTCCTTCTCTGTATTGCCATGATGATCGTCTGCTATTTCTATGCGCACAAAAATCACTGGGGGAGCGGACGGGATAAACGTGCTACCGGTAAGGAACTGCTGCGTGCTACCGTCAAAAGCTCTCTTGCCATGCTGATCCCAATTTTCATGATTGTTGGAATACGCACGGGACTTTTCACTGCTGTTGAAGGCGGCACCGTTCTTCTGATGCTCTCTGTCCTGATCGGGATCGGGTACAAAGCACTGAAATGGAGACATTTCCTGCCTATTATGAAGGAGGCGTTCAAAAACACGGCCAATGTGATGCTCATTGTAGTGTCCGCATGCGGCTTTAGCATGTATCTCAGTTGGGAGCGCATTCCCCAGCATCTGGCTGAATGGATGATGGCCGTCTCAACCAGCCCCTTCGTCTTTATGGTGCTCTCATTTTTGATCGTGTTTGTCCTGGGAATGTTCCTTGACGGAACAGCCATTCTGATGATTCTTGCCCCCTTGCTTTGCCCTGTGGCATCGGCCTATGGGATCGATCTTGTCGTATACGGGATGTTCATCCTGGTTGTCATGTACATCGGATGCCTGACCCCTCCTTTCGGCACTTTGATGTATGTCACATGCAATATTGTAGGCACTTCAATACCGGATTTCTGCAAGTATTCCTGGGCTTTTATCCTGGCAATGGCGATGATCTGTTTTCTCATTGCCCTCTTCCCGGGTGTCATTACATTCCTCCCCAATCTTATATACGGCTGATAGGAACAGTCTCCCGCAACTATTAAATTAAAGGAAGTATATTTTATCATGAGTATCATTACAATTGTCGGAGCGGGCATGATGGGAACAGCAATGAGCTTCCCTGCCTGCGATAACGGCCATGAAGTAAGACTTGTCGGGATTCACAACCGGGAGTCCATCGATTCTGTCAAAGCAACCGGGTATCATACTACGCTGAAAAGACAGCTTCCTGAGGGCGTTAAGGCGTTTCATATTGAAGGTTTGGAAGAAGCACTGAAAGATGCTGATCTGGTTATCTGTGGGGTTAGCAGCTTTGGCATTCAATGGTTTGAGGAGACCGTTCTCCCCCTGATTCCCGATGATACGCCTATCCTTTCCATCACAAAGGGCCTGGAGAAAGCCCCGGACGGTACGCTGATTCCCTTCCCGACTGCAATTATGGACAGAGCCGGGAAGCAGGGACGGAAAATCAGCTTCAATGCGGTTGGCGGCCCGGTCATCAGCTTCGAGCTTGCGGATCGGCAACAGACCAGTATTGCTTTCTGCGGGAGAGACATGGAGGTGCTGCGTAAGCTGAAAGCGATGCTCCAGACGGAATACTATCACATCACACTCACCACGGACATCCCTGGGCTTGAAACTGCTGTAGCCATGAAAAACGCTTACGCGCTGGGTGTTTCCCTTGCTATCGGCATGAATGCACGCAAATATGGCGATGACGCTCCCGAACACTACAACCCCCAGGCGGCGCTTTTTGAGCAGAGCACCAGAGAAGCAATGAAACTGATGGAGCTTACCGGAGGAAAAAGTGAAACGGCGATGTATTTCGCTGGTGATCTCTATGTAACCGTTTTCGGCGGAAGAACACGCCGGATCGGCATCCTTTTGGGGAAAGACATTCCTTTCCCGGAAGCGAGAGAGATGCTTGCAGGTGTGACTTTGGAGTCTGTCGCAATTGCCACCACGGTTGCACAGGCCATCAATCAATTAGAGGCCGCTGGGAAAATTCAATCCGCTGATTTCCCGCTGTTGCTACATATAAATGACATCATCAATAACGGGAAGAAAGTAAACATCCCGTGGAATGCGTTTACAGATAAAGCCGTGTAGTAGGGAGCGTTTATTATCAAAGGATACTGGCTCAAAGTAAATGGATATCCAAACCCAGAGCCGATTTCAGCGGGACCTAGAAGTGTTGCCAAAGGAGATATTATGAGAATTTCCGCATCAGAGTTAATTATGCTCGGTAAGGGAACCCCCGCAGAAAATGCGGAGAAAATTGCGGCTATAGTTCCAGAAGTGGAGCTCATGATGGATGCTGACCCATGGGAATTTGGGCCTAATGGGTGGGAGGAACAGGCAGAAAGCTTAAAAGGCCTTGACATTTCGTTCAGTGTTCACCCGCCAGCTTGGGATATGAACGTTGCATCCCCAATCAAACCTTTGCGGGATGCTGCTGCGTTTCTGAATCATGAAGCTCTCAAGCTTGCCATTGCCATTGGGGCAGAGCAGATGGTTTTTCACCCAGGATGCACAGACTGCGTCAGCAACTTTGACAGAATTCGTGCGATTGACAATTCGTATGCTATTTTGGACGAGCTTATCTTGAAAGCAAAACCGCTGGGCATAACCCTTGCATTTGAAAACATTGCGGGCCCGTCCAGAGCTCTTTTTTCAGCTGAGGAGTATGTTCATGCACTGGATGGGATTGATCCTTGTGTGCGTTATCTGCTGGATATCGGTCATGCCAATATGAATCACTGGGAGATTCCCAAAGTCATTGAAAGAATTGCAGACCGCATCTGTGGTTTCCATTTGCATGATAATGATGGTAGCGGAGATTTGCACTGGCCGATATTAACCGGAACAGTTGACTGGGAAGGAACATTTTCGGTTATGAGAGAGCTCCCTTCGGATGTGCTTTATGTTCTGGAATACCAGACAAACACCGATCTTAATGAACTGAAGAAGGGCGTAAATATTTTGCTTGAGGAAATCGGGTAACGGTATAAAGATGTGATTCTGCTGCGGTTTATTGGCCCAACAGACTTTGCCACAACAAATGTTCATGTAAGAGACGAAAGAAAAAGGGCGCTTTGCAATAAAGGAAAAACACTGCAGATTGGAGCGTAGACAGACTCCTTATCTGCAGTGTTTGCGAATGCGATACCTAAATCCGAATTTCATATTATTCCCAATGCATCTTATGAAATATTTGCGGATTATCCGGAAATTGTGTTCCCGATCATTAATGATTTTGTTGCTCGTACTTTTAAATGAAGGAAATCTGAACTGCATCCTGGATCAAGGTTTAATCGAGTAAAAACGATTGACAAGTTTCACTCATCAGAAGTAATTGTTGATCAGGTTCGGATAAAGATGACCACGCAATCGAACATAAAAACAATTTTTGCTAATTAGGGATGGGTTAGGGATTTGCGGATTTCTTCGTCATGAAGTTACCACGAAAATTGCCAGAGATTTGACCGCATGAACCATGAATGATGTGACCAAGAACAACTCAAAAACCAAACAAATAACGAAGAAAAACCGCCTGAAAAGGCGGTTTTTCCTATAAAGGTGGTCCGAGTGGAGGGATTTGAACCCCCGGCATCCTGCTCCCAAACAATCTGGCAAAATTATTTCTGGCAGTTTACAGTGATTTTTAGCTATTTTCAGTTGATTTTGATTACTCTTCAGACATCTTTGAAACCACGTTTTCCGAGTACTCCGGTGCTGTCTGTGGTCATTTATGTGGTCAAAAACGCTTCCCGCCCTGACCGGTGATTTTTCACCGGCCCAGGACGAGAAGCGTTTGCGTTTCAGGTTGGTTGAATTGTAACTCTGACCGAGGGGTTATGCAAGTGTTTTCTGCGGAAGAAGCAGCTCAAAGTTTGCGTGGCTATAAACAAAGAAAAAATCCAAACCGGCTCTGCGTAAAACGCCGGCTTATATGAGAATGCCCTCGCAGTGGTCGATCTCATGCTGGATGATCTCCGCCGTCCAGCCGGTAAAGGTCTTGAGCCGGGTCTGGAACTTCTCGTTCTGCCATTGCACCTTAATGGTCTGGAAACGCTTCGTGTGCCGCGTGCCGGTGAGGGACAGGCAGCCCTCCTCAGCCTCATACGCCCCGGACTGCTTGACGATGACGGGATTGAACATGACCATGTATTCGCCCTCGTTGTCAAAGGCGATGATGCGTTTGTTGACGCCGATCATATTCGCCGCCATGCCCACGCAGCCATCCTTATGGGCGGCCAATGTATCCAGAAGGTCCTGCGCCAGGGCCAGGTCGTCTGGGGTGGCTGGCTCCGCCTTCTGGGCGAGAAACGCTTCGTCTTTGCATATTTCACGGATCATTGTTGTTCCTCCTTATCCGTTCTTCCACTAGAAACTACTGTACGACATTGATTAACCATGATCTATGCTATGGTAAATGGCGGCTTATATAGAGCCGCCATATCCTGCTGCAAAAATAAGATTCAGTTCAAATAGTGATATATCACTGCCAAACAGAAAATGATGCATTGCTCTGCGTTGCTGGACAACCTCTCGCATAAGTGAGAGGTACGAGCTAAAAAGGTTGGCGAATGCACTGAGCATTTCCAGCCTAGAACCCGTAGTTGCCATACAGCATCACCCCCTCCTTGCAGCAGGGATTGTATTATACTACAAAAGCTTTTATTTATCAACGAAGGGCTTTCGCCTCCTCAGGAAAAGGATCCGGCTATTCTAATTTGGGGAAGCTGGAAATAGCGAGATTGTATGATTTCTTGCTATTTCTGACAGAATATGCTATTATCATAAACAACGCTGTCAGTGTTGGAATAGGCCTTGGCAGTATGGCTGCAATAGACCGAATGCTCTGCCGGGTGGCAGAGCATTTTTGCATATCAGAAGGATTACAATTTTACCCGGCGAACGATGCTTCATCAAAGGCAAGTATGCCCGGGGCTGATGAAAGGTGATAAAATGAACGGTAACGCACAAAAGCTTATTAAATACATGGACGGAGCCTCCAAACGCTTTATTATCCCCGTATATCAGCGGAACTATGACTGGAAAATGGAACACTGCAAGCAGCTATACGATGACTTGGTGAAAGTTATTCAACAAAACCGGAAGAGCCATTTCTTTGGAAGCATCGTTTCTGTCCAAAGTGAAACCGGCACAATGGAGGAATTCTTGATCATTGATGGTCAGCAGCGCCTAACGACTATTTCGCTCCTCCTGCTGGCTATTTATCACTTGCTCCAGTCAGGTAAGATGCAATCAAAGGATCATCAGCTCACGGATGAAATACTCAAAAGATATCTCATTGACGAATTTGAACCGGAAGAGAAGCGCATCAAGCTAAAGCCCATCAAAAACGATCAGAAGGCCTATGGTACCCTTTTTGAAACGGATGAAGATCGCATTCCCGACTCGAACCTGACAATCAATTACCAATATTTCTATGATCGTATCCAACGGGGAGAATTGAGTATTGATGAGCTGTTTGATGCGATTTGCAGGCTGGAGATCATCAATATTTCCCTGAACCATGAGGATAACCCGCAGCTCATTTTCGAGAGCCTGAATTCCACGGGACTTGACCTCAGCGAAGGTGATAAGATCCGCAACTACGTACTTATGGGGCTCCCCAATAATTTGCAGACCAAGTTCTACGAGAAATATTGGAACTGCATTGAAGAACGTACCGATTATGATGTCAGCTCTTTTGTTCGTGACTATCTCAGCATCAAACAGCAGAGCACACCCAATATGAACAGTGTATACCCTGCGTTCAAAAAGTATGTGGAGGACATGGGGCAGACGGAAATTGAGCCACTGCTCAAGGAACTGCTGGAATACGCGAAGAGATATGCCATTCTTCTGAAGGGCGGGTCTCCCGATGAACGGCTTAATGCCTGTATCTACCGCCTCAATCGTTTGTCAACGACTGTCACGCGCCCGTTCTTCTTGGAAGTGATACGCCTTCGTGAAAAGGAAATCCTTACTTCCGATGAGCTTGTTGAGATTTTCCAGCTCACAGAAAGCTATCTGTTCCGGCGGACTATTTGTGACTTGCCCACCAATGCACTGAATAAGATATTCCTTCTTCTGCATCGCGAGATCGTCCGTATGGACGGGAGCGAGGAGAATTATGTTGAGAAATTCAAATATGCGCTTCTAAACAAAAAAGAGAGAGCACGTTTCCCAGACGATGAGGAGTTTGCAAACTGCATATCCACCCGCAATATTTATGGGATGAACGCAAAAAACAAGCTCTATCTTTTCGAACGGCTGGAGAATGCAGGGACAGAAGAAACCAAAGCTGTGTGGGAGCATTTGGACAGAGGGGAGTACTCCATTGAGCACATTATGCCTCAGCACCTCACCCCTGCCTGGGCCGCAGCGCTGGGGGAGGATTACGATAATATACATAGTGCCTGGCTCCACCGTTTGGCAAATCTGACTCTGACAGCCTATAACTCCAAGTACTCAAACAACACCTTTGCAACCAAAAGAGATATGAAAAACGGTTTTGTTGATTCCGGGCTGAGGCTAAACCAATGGATTGGGCAGAGAGAGGACTGGGGATTGGCCGAGCTTGAGGAGAGGGATCAACTGCTGAGGGGAAGAGTGTTGGAGATTTGGTGTTATCCATCTTCTCAGTATCGCCCTGAAGAAAAACTGCTGGACACGGTGACGCTGGATGAAGACGTTGTTTTCACTGGCAAGTTACTCTCCAAGTATTGCTTCAAGGGAAGTGAGCAGCCAGTAACAAGCTGGACGGATATGTATCAGCAAGTGATTACAATGCTCCACGCCGAGAACAAGGCGGTCTTGACAAAACTGGCATTGGCCCAGGATGCATCTGAAGGCTTGTCTCTGCACTTCAGCACGTCCGAAACGGCCTTTAACGCTTGCCGTCAGATTGATACCGGCCTCTATGTATGGACGGGGACAGATACCCAATATAAAATCAATGTTTTAAGAAAACTGTTTGCCCAGTTTGGTATTGCGGAAAGCGAACTCATCTTTTATCTCAAAGATGACGAAACTGCGGAGCCGGCAGTTGGAACACGGCATGAAACCAGGAAGAAATACTGGGAGTATGCTTTGCCTCATATTAGAGCGGCCTTTGGCGAGAGCGGGCCATTCAGTAATGTAAATCCGGGAATCAATAATTGGATTGCTGGGTTTGTTGGTATCCCCGGTATTCACATCGACTGTGTTGCAAACTATGATGGGGCGCGTGTTGAATTTTATTTGGGGATGGCTTCCAAGGAGAAAAATAAAGAGCTATTTGACTATTTATATGACAGAAGAAGCAGCATCGAGGAAACCATGGGCGCACAACTAAGCTGGAACCGCATGGATGAGAATAAGGCGAGTAAGATTTATCTCTCTTTGGAGGATGTTGATATTTCCAAAGATACCGATTGGCCGCATATGGCAAATTTCCATGCGGAGACCTGCAAAGGCCTGTATCGTGCGTTCAAGGAGCCTTTGGAGCAGTATTTCAATGTTTCTATCTGAGGAGTGGGAAGCATGTTACACCCAGGCCTATACGAACAAGTCATCAATAACCAACTGACCAGAGAGCTTGCGGAGATTCCGGAAGCTCGCAAGGCGGTTGCGCCCATCGATAAGGCAGAGGCCTCCAAGGTGCTGGCACAGTATCTGGCAGACGTGGTTCAAAAGGGTCTGGAGAACGTGTTGGACAATGACGGGGATATTGCTGCCCAGATCCAGCTGACAAACCAGATTGTGGAACTGATTCAAAGCACAACCAAGGAAGCTGACTTTGCCGCGCTGAGCGTTGACCAGCGCGCAGAGCAGCTTCTTGCTCTTTTGAGGGAAACAGACCCCCGGCTGGCCGTGGGTAAAACAGCTGCTGACCTCACCCGCCCGGAGACGTCGATTGCCCAAAGCTCGCTGTTCACTGGTGCGGTCCACGAGCCGCAGATGTACACGGAGCTGAAAAAAGAGATCGCTTCTGCTGACCGCATCGATATGCTGGTATCCTTCATCAAATGGAGCGGCCTGCGCCTACTGATGGACGAGCTGCGTGAGTTCACGCAAAACGGCGGTGAGCTCCGGATCATTACCACCTCCTACATGGGGGCTACCGATGTGAAGGCGATTGAGGAACTGCGGAAACTGTCTAATACCCAGATCAAGGTCAGCTACAACACGAAAATGACCCGCCTCCATGCAAAGGCCTATATCTTCTACCGCAATACCGGCTTTACCACGGCATATGTAGGCTCCTCCAACCTCTCCAACGCAGCTCTGACCAGCGGGTTGGAATGGAATACCAAGGTGACCAAGCGGGATTTGCCGGAGACCATTGATAAGATAAGTGCCACCTTTGAGTACTACTGGAACGACCGTGAATTTGAGTATTATGCGGAAGATCAGAAAGAGCGACTGGCCCGGGCATTGAAGGCGGAGAAGTACTCCGAGACCAACAACTCGGAAATCTACACCATGGATATTACGCCTTACTCCTACCAGCAAGAGATTCTGGACAAGCTGGAGGCGGAGCGCAAGGTCCGCGGCTATACGCGCAACCTTGTCGTGGCCGCTACCGGTACCGGCAAGACGGTCATCTCAGCGCTGGATTACAAACGCTTTCGCAAGCAAAATCCGGACAAGCCTTGCCGTTTGCTCTTTGTGGCCCATCGAGAGGAAATACTCAAGCAGAGCCTGTACACCTTCCGCGCGGTGCTCAAGGATGCCAATTTTGGAGAAATGTTTGTGGGCAGCTACAAGCCCGAGAGTATCGACAATCTGTTTATCTCCATCCAGACCTTCAATTCCCAGGACTTTACGACAAAGACTTCCCCAGCGTTCTACGACTACATCATCGTGGACGAGTTCCACCATGCGGCAGCGCCGACCTACCAGAAGCTGCTGGCCTACTATCAGCCTTGCATCCTGCTGGGCTTGACCGCCACTCCAGAGCGTATGGACGGCAAGAGCATCTTGCCTTACTTCAACAACCGCATTGCGGCTGAAATCCGGCTGCCCGAAGCCATTGACCGGAAGCTTCTGTGCCCCTTCCAATACTTTGGCGTCACCGATACGGTGGATCTGGACAGCCTCAAATGGAACGCTGGCGGCTACGATAAGGGGGAACTGTCCCGAGTCTATACTCTCAGCGGTGCGATGGCCAATCGTCGTGCTGATCATGTCATATCATCTCTGCTGAAATATGTGACCGACATCGACGATGTGAAGTGCCTCGGCTTCTGCGTAACGGTGGAGCATGCGGAGTTTATGTGCCACTATTTCAATGAACACAATATACCATCCATGTTCCTGACAGGGAACTCCCCCGATGAGGAGAGAAAAACCGCCAAGCAGCGCCTGGTGGCCGGCGAAGTGCGCTTTATTTTCGTCGTGGACATTTATAACGAGGGCGTGGACATCCCGGAGGTTAACACCGTTTTGTTCCTGCGGCCCACGGAGTCTTTGACCATCTTCCTTCAGCAGCTGGGGCGTGGCCTGCGTTTGGCAGAGAACAAAGAATGCCTGACTGTGTTGGACTTTATCGGCCAGGCAAATCGAAAATACAACTTTGAAGATAAGTTCGCGGCACTGCTGTCTCACACAACCCGCAGCGTAACACACGAGATTAAAGATGGCTTTGTTTCAGTTCCCAAGGGCTGTTACATCCAGCTGGAAAAGAAAGCTGCCCAATACATATTGGACAATATCCGGGCCTCTTACGGAAATACTGCGGGACTGGTCAGCCGCGTGGCTTCCTTTACCGAGGACAGCGGCCTGGAGCTGACCCTGGCAAACTTCCTGGACTACTATCACCTGGACCCAAGCGCAATATACAAGTTTTCTTCGTTCTCCCGCATCTGTGCAAGGGCTGACGTGCTTGAGGACTTTGCGGAGCCGCTGGAAGATATATTGACGAAAGCCTTCGCACGACTTGCAGTCATTGATTCCAGGCGATGGATTCGGTTTCTGCTGGATATTCTCCCTCGGCTGGACGATGTGGAGTTTGGTGCATTGGCGGACATCGAGAAGCGGATGTTGCAGATGTTTTATATCACCATCTGGGGCAAGGCCGTAGAGGACTGGAACAGTGAAGAGGTGCTGGATAATCTCTACGCCCTGTCGGACAGCACTATATTGTTAGATGAGCTGATGCATCTGCTTCAATATCGCTTTGAGCAGATCGACTTCATCGACGAACCGGTTGATTTGGGCTTCGACTGCCCGCTGGATCTGCATTGTACCTATACCCGTGACCAGCTGCTGGTGGCGATGGACTTCATGAAGCCGGCTACCGTGCGTGAAGGTGTGAAATGGCTGCCGGATAAGCAGGTGGATGTGTTCTTCGTGACGCTCAACAAGGCAGACAAGGACTATTCACCCACAACCATGTACAACGACTATTCCATCAATGAGAGCTTATTCCACTGGCAGAGTCAGAGTACAACAGCGGCGGATTCCCCAACTGGTCAGCGCTACATTCACCATGCGCAGCGTGGCAGCAAGGTACTGCTGTTTGTCCGTGAATTTAAGACGGACCGCGTGACTGGCAGCGCTGGAGCTTACACCTTTCTGGGGACTGCCAGCTATGTGAAGCACGAAGGCTCCCGGCCGATGAATATCACCTGGCACCTGGATCGGTCGATTCCGGCGAAGTTCCTGAAGAAGACAAATAAATTGGTGGTGGGATGAGCTCTTAGATCTGAACTCTCACTCCATAGCGAACAGGCATACTGCACCCGTTATGTACCAGTATCCACCCGTCATTATACTCAATGCGCATATCTATCCACTCACCATGCATAAAGCAGCGAAAACAGTCACCGCAATGCAAGCCACCGTACAAACGTCCTGTGTCCAGTGCGATATCCGGTCTATCCTGATTCCAGATTAATAATCCTGTCATAGCAGTCTCCTATAGGAGGATATATGATGAAATTCTTTGAAGCTGTACCCAGCGATCTTTTTTCACCTTTGGCATCGCCAAATCGGGCGCTGTATGCTGACGCTCTAGATGTTCTCTATGCTGCCTATCGGGAAAAACTGAAAATTCCGGAAGATATGTTGTATTCGATGCTGCGTAGCCGGCTGGAACAGCAACTGGCGGACGCTACCTTTGAAGGCGAGGATATCGCTGAGGAAGAGGTACGGGATGTCTCTGGACGTGCTCGTTTCCTAATTCGCAAGCTGTGCAGTAAGGGCTGGTTTGAAAAAGAGCGTGGCGACGATTTCGAAGAGTACATTACTGTCCCTAGTTACAGCAGCCGTCTGTTAGAATTGTTTCACCAACTCCGGGATGACAGCCCTATTCGAGGTTATTCCTATGTGTTTGGAACATATTCCACATTGAAGGTTGCCTATGATAGCGACAGTGTTTATGACAAGATGGCAGCCATTTATGGCGCCTATGATAATACCCAGGCGCTGATAAATTTGTTGCAAATGGTCT
Organism: Candidatus Limivicinus sp.; assembly: GCA_051866745.1. Lineage (GTDB taxonomy): Bacteria > Bacillota > Clostridia > Oscillospirales > Oscillospiraceae > Limivicinus. The sequence continues at coordinate 39,932 of JBJDXQ010000022.1, forward strand.
ACCACAACGTAAAACACTATTTTCAAATACAGATTGACATGCAGGAAGTTAATGAAGTCTTGGCTTCCCACTTCAATGACTTCGGACAAAAAGTGGTAGAGGCATATATTCGGCCTCTGAAGATCAAAGATTCTGTGCCAAAGTATCGTGTTCCAATTCAATCTGTTCTGAAAAAATGGGAAGAAGATGATGCTCTGTTACTTGCAATGGCGAATGCTGCCTTACAGGACAAGCGCGGCGAAACACTGGAAAGCTGTCGAGCCGATCTGCTGCGGAGAATATTTTGGATTGAAGAACGCTACGACAATATTGAGCACGAATATTTAGATGAGATTGATGCACAGGTTCGGCGTTACACCAGAGCTGCGACACAAAAGGTGGAGAACCTGACCAATCGCGATCAGAATGTTCGCGGAAATTTAGTTTTCTTGCTTACGGCATTGTCTCGAAAACACCGGGCATCTGAATTGGTGGATCAGATACAGCCAGCTTTTCAGCTTTATGAGCAGTCATTTCTATCTGAGAGGAGTTTGTGGTATCGTAAACGTCCCAGTAAACGGACAAAGGTGGCACCAGTTCTCATACAGGATACCGAGCCAGACGCCGAAACTGCCGCTCAGGCAGCTAAATTGTTGCGCTCAGAGTATGGCCGTACTGCTATCGCTGCTTATGTGCAAGATTGGCTGGGCGAATCCGATGCCTGTTTTTCCAAAGATTTGGGAATCCGAGATGACAAAGGCTATATCATGAGCCTGTTGGCAGTTCTGACCAGCGGAGACTCTACAGCCGGTCATCAAGTAGAAGAGCTGGGCGGCTCTTATTATGAAAATGGCTACTCTATTCCACAGATGAAAATTAGCCGGAAGGAGAAGAAAAATGAACTTTGACTTCATTCATGGCGCAACAGCAAAAGAGCTGGAGCAGTTTAAATCTGTCTGCAACCAACTGCTCAGTCGTACCTACATTGTGCGGACGCTGTATATCCCGGGAAAAGGGCGAATCAATAATCCGGATTACACTTTTCTGTCGATCCATTATGAGGCTGTGCAGGAATATCTTAGCCTTTTGGATTGGGACCTGCGGAGGGATGATCTGAACGGTTATTTTTATGTACTGAACAGCGATGAGGCAAATCGATGCAACTTAAACAAAAAGGAGACGGCAATCCTGCTGGCGCTGAGGATGATCTACGATGAGAATCAGGAGCGGCTGGGGCTGGAGCAGGATGCCATTTGCACGGTTAGAGATGTGCTGGAAAAGGTGGTTACAGACTATGCTATTCTTCCAGCTAAACCCAATATGGATGAGGTCAAGCGTGCATTGACATTGTTAGAGAATCACTCCGTCATTCAGCGTATTGACGGTAAATTTAACCAAAGTAGCTGCAAGTTTTCTATCTTACCTACGGTGTTGGCTGCCGTTTCAAGCGAGAAGTTAAACCATGTGGTGTCAGTACTGCGAAAGGAGGAAGCCGGCGATGAAGAAACTGAAGAGGATATTGCTGATTAATTGGCTCTATTTTAGCAAAGAACTCATTGAGGTAGGTGACGTCAACTTCCTGACAGGCAAGAACGGTGCCGGAAAATCCACCGTGATTGATGCGCTGCAGATTGTGCTGTTGGGTGAGACCAGCCCTCGCAATTTCAATCAGGCTGCCAATGAGAAGTCTCAACGCACATTAGACGGTTACCTCCGTGCAGATATGGACGAGAACAATCCCAATTCCCGACGGGGAAAGGACTTTTCCTCCTATATCGCTTGCGAGTTTCAGGACGAAGTGGAGGGGAACAAATTTGTAACAGGGGTTGTGTTTGATTGCCGCAGCGATGGTAGTAGACAGGAGCGCTTCTTCATTTATGTAGGTGCTTTGCCGGAAAATTGTTTTATTGAGAATGGTGAGGCAATGGAGATTTCAGCTTTGAGAAAATTTTTGAAACAAAATTACTCAAAAGCAGAAATCTATGACAGCCAGAAAGAATACCGAAGGAATATGCTATCCCGGTGGAATGTCCACAACGAACAAGTTCTTAGGATGCTGAAAAAGGCGGTGTCATTCCGGCCCATTGTGGATATTCAGAAATTTATCACGGAGAATATCTGCGACATTCCGGACAAGCCGGATATTGAGGCTATGCAGCAGAATATCCGGGACTACAAACGTCATGAGCAGCTGGCACAACAGCAGGAAGAAAAATTGGCGGCCCTGCAGGAAATAGGCAAGCTATATCGCGAAATGAATCAAGCCATTGATCGCTGGCAGGTACAATCTTTCCTGGTGCTTTGGTCAGAAAAAGCAGTGGAACAATCGCGAGTTGATCATCGAGAGCAGGAGAAACAAGACTGTAATGATGAACTGTCCAAAACTGGTGACGCTATTGAAAAACTAAATGACCAGATCTCACAGAAGGAAGATCGGAGACGGGAACTCGATTTAGCCTGTGCCCAAAGCAGCGTTTTCCAGGAGGAAGAGAAACTTCGAAGCAGAAGAAAAGCCCTGCTTAATGAACAGGAAAAAATCCTCCAGGAGCTTCAGACTCTTGCCTTGGAGATCAAGAGAGAAACCATTCGAGTTAATAACCTATGTGCCTGTATTTTGGAATGGGATGCCGAGGAGATGCTTACGTTTGTGCAGGTAGCTGCTGACACAGCGCAAAAGGCCTATTCCCTTTTTGCTGGCGCTGACTATGAAATCTTCTCCCATTCACTGGCACCGTTTGAAGCTGCACAGCAGGCTATAGCGAAACTCTCTGAGGCCATCAGGAATGCAGAACATAAAACAGCGGATCTTCTGGCAGAGCGTAGGGAGCAAGAAGACTATAAGCGCACAGCATTGGTAAATCTGCAAAAGAATATCAAAGATTACCCAACCGGTCTGCTGCAATTCAAAGAGAGGCTTGCAACTGAATTGAAATATCAGATCGGACGGCCTGTCCAGATAGATATTCTTGCAGATGTACTGGAGATTGTAGATGAGCGCTGGCGGGGTGCTGTGGAAGGATATCTGAACACACAGAGGTTTTATCTTCTGGTGGACCCAGCCTATTATAAAGATGCTCTGACCATTTATAACCGGATGAAACAAGAATTTGGCTTCCACTCGTTTGGTTTGGTGGATATCGGTAAGCTGCGGGAAAGAGAGATGATTAATCCTTGGGATAACAGCCTTGCAAAGAAAATTGAAACAGACAATCAATTTGCCCGCAGCTATATTGATTACCTGCTGGGCCGTGTGGCGTGTTGTGAAACGGTAGAGCAGTTGAGAAGATACAAGACTGCGATTACGGCAGAAGGAATGCTTTACCAGGGATATGTTGCCCGCCGTATCCAACGAAGGCTGATGGAGGATGTTTTTATCGGCCGGCGTGCCGTGAATCTGCGCATTGCCCGGCTGAAAGAACAATTGGGCCAACTTGAAGAAGAAATCAAACACTGGGTGCCCATTAATCAGATCTTGGCCCAGAAGCATGATCCTTTATTCTCACAGTATTTTGTCCAGGCAACAGTGACACAACGGCAAGCGGACTATTTACGTGGGCTGGAGATCGCGAAAGAGGTATCCGATATTGACGACCAGATCTCGCATCTGGATTTGCTGTGGCTGGATGAGCAGCGAGGAATAATTGCTGAGCTGGGTAAAGAGATTGTTGCGCTGAACAAAGAAAAAGATCAGAAAATTGTGCGAAAGGGGGAGCTGAAAGAGCGTATTCGGCAGCTGGAGTATGAGGTGTTGCCAGAGCATTATCAGAAATTGACTAATATCGACGATCGATTGCGGGAGGAGTTCTCTGCTGAGTATCAGGAGAAAATTGGTAGGCCCAGGTATAGTCAGGAGCTGTCTCGCTTGAAAAAGGCTTCTGTTGTCCATAAAAATTTCAGTGACCGTCTGACACAAAGTGCCAACGAACGGGAGACTGCACGGAAGAAACTGTTTAATGCCCGCAGAGATTACGCAGATCGATTCAAGCCTTGTTCCTTCCACGTTGAGGCCATGGATAACGATGAATTTGAAAAGGAACAGCGTTTACTGGCGGAGAGCGAACTGCCCCAGTATAGGGAAAAAATCAAAGCAGCCCGTGAAAGCGCCATGGAACAGTTTCAGAATGATTTCCTTGCTAAGCTGAAATCCAGCATTGATCAGGTCCAGGATCAGGTGAGGAGCCTGAACCGTGCATTGCGCCAGGCACAGTTTGGAACGGACAGCTATCAGTTCCGTGTAGACAGGAATCCGGACTATGCAGATTACTATGATATGATTATGGCACCAGAACTAATGGAAGGGGATATGGGCCTGTTCGCATTGCCTTTCCAGGAAAAATATGGGCCGCTCATTGAAAAACTATTCAGCCAGATCACTATGGCGGATGACACTCAACTCAACGCTAGAAAACAGAGCGAACTACAGGAAAATATTCAACGCTATACGGATTTCAGAACCTATCTGAAATTTGACCTGGAAACCACAGACCAGAATGGTTCCAAGCAGCTTCTCTCTCAGACCCTGAATACCAAATCTGGCGGTGAGACCCAGACTCCATTCTACATTGCGGTGTTGGCATCTTTTGCTCAACTGTACCGGGTTAACGATTCTTCAAGCTTTGGAAACACGGTGCGTTTGGTTGTATTTGATGAGGCGTTTAATAAAATGGACAGCGACCGTATCATTGAAAGTGTCCGTCTCCTACGAAAAATGGGGCTGCAGGCTATTATTTGTACTCCTCCTGATAAGGTTTCAGACATTATGCCGGTTGCGGACCGAACGCTACTAGTAGACAAGAATAAGTATCAGATGCATATTCTGCCTTTTAGTAAGGAGATAGCGCAATGACAGAGAAAAGTGTTATCCTGAGCCGCTTACTGGATAAATATGAAAACAGTAAGCATCTATCGGAGCCAGGATCATCTCTTCGGCGTGTAATGCTGCGCGTGGACAGGAAAGAGTTCCCGGAATATGACTATGAGGACGCAGCCACCCGCGATGCTTACAATGTGGCAGCTATGGAATTAGAGAACCAACAGCTGGTATATCTGGAATGGGTGAAAGGCCGTCCGCTGCTTTCTACTGTTGTTCTAAATCTAAACCAGGTAATGAAGTGCTATAATTTGACAGGGAGAGTTCATCCCAAAGTGCGAGCAGCTCACGTATTTTCTCTCGTATCTGAGAGCCTTGAAAGCGTGAACGTGCCGTGGATTGTATCCTGGCGGGAAGATATCTGCAAAGAGGCACAGGAACATATGAAGGTGCCATCCTTCTGCAAAGACGGAGATCATTTGCTGAAGGATTTACTCAGTTCTTTTCAGGAATACGATGCGTTGTCTGGGAGCATAACTATGAGGGCGTTCAGCAGCAAATGCTTTCATGATACGAAGTATTTTGAGCGGAACGTACGGGAACTATTTCTTCGAATTGCGAGAAAATATGACGAAGAATTAGCGCTTGCTTGTGAAGAGAATGAACTCGGCGAGAGAGAACAATTGGCGCTTTTGGGAATCTATGCACGTCCAGAGCTTTATGAACTGGCGGGAAACTGCACCATTCGTACAGAGCGAGGGAGTATTTTTGTAGGCGCTGCTCCATACGGCCTGGCGTTACCCAGTACGCTGATAGATGCGATTACTGAAATCGATTTGAAAGCAATTCAGTGTGTGACTTTCATTGAGAACAAAACAAATTATGACGAATACATAGTGTCAGAGAAACAGCCGGGAGAGCTTGTTATCTATCATGCTGGCTTTCTCAGCCCACAAAAACGCAAACTGTTTTCCTTAATTGCCGGAGCAACATCTACATCAGTTGAAATTCGATTTTGGGCAGATATTGATTTGGGAGGATTCCAAATGTTCAAGCATTTGCAAGAGCTGATTCCGTCTTTGGTCCCCATGCGGATGTCAGGCGCCTTCGTGGACAAGTTCCATCAGAAGGGCCTTTTACGTTCAGAAAAGTACCTGTCCAGACTGCGACTAGACATGCAAAACGGGGAGTATCCGTTATTTGAAGATGCAATTACTGAGATCCTAAAGTATGGGATTACCGTCGAGCAGGAGATATTTCTGACCTAATACAAGAGGAAACAATTAATGGGACAGATAGAATACAAATAATTTGCTTATGACTGTATTCCGGAAATTCTACCCGATAATGACTTTCGCTATTTGATCGATGCCAAGCTGGACGAAGAGCTTGCCGAATACTATAAGGATCAGAACATTGAAGAACTGGCAGACCTTTTGGATGTCATTTATGCTGCTGCATGCGCAAGGGGTTATTCCATCGAACAACTGGAACAGATCCGCACTGAAAAAGCGGCCAAGCGTGGCGGCTTTCAGGAAAAGATCCTTCTTATGGGCGTAAAGGAGAGCTGAAAATGGATATTGAGCGAGCAAAAGAACTATTGACTACTCTGGCGGATGGCGTTAATCCCCTCACTGGTGAGGTGCTTCCTCCCGATGACAGCTGCAACCAAGTGGAAATTGTCCGGGCGCTCAACACACTTTTACGGGCCGTAGATAACCAGGAGAAAAGACCCAAAAGACCTCTCCCCGAGAACGCAGGAAAGCCCTGGATAAAAGCGGATGAAGACACTTTGTGTAAGATGTTCGACGAAGGCTACACGAGAAAAGAAATTTGTGACCACTTTAAACGTTCTTCGGGAGCGATTGCTTCGAGGCTTGTAAAGCTTGGTAAAATCAAAGAACGCGACGAGTTTAGGAAAAAATGAGGTGAATCCATGCCGACCTATCATTCTGCTTCCGGCAGCATTGCGGAAGACCTGTTCATAGAGCTGTTCAGTGAGACCTTCGGGGCGGAGAAGGCCGGATACCTCTATTCGCAGTACCATTTCTATGACATCTACCAGAATAGCCGCTATGCCGATTTCGTGTTGGAGAACGGTTCACGCAGGGTAGCCATTGAAATAGACGACGAAACTTCCCACAGTAAAAGTCTCGTCGCCTCGAATAAATTCTATGATGATCTGCTGAAACAAAACAGCATGGTCTATTTGGGCTGGGATGTATATCGCTGGGCCGTGCGACAGATGCAGATCCAGACGGATGCCGTCAAGGACGAACTTCGTGTTTTCCTGGGAAGCCATCCACAATTCAAGGAGATTGAGGACTACCTGCCCCAACAGCGCGGCAAAGCCTTGGACGGCATCAATCTGGAGCTGAAGAAACACCAGGCGGAAGCGCTACAGGCCCTTCAGACCATGCGTGAAAATAACGAAACCATTGCTCTTCTGTACCATGCAACGGGTACCGGAAAGACAGTCACGGCGGTTCTGGATGCCAAAAGCTGTGGCGGCCGTGTTCTGTTCCTCGCCCATACACAGGAATTGATCAACCAGGCGGCTGAGACCTTTCATACGTTATGGCCCGATGTGACGGTCGGGCGTTATATGGAGGCAATGAAGCAGCCAGATGCGCATGTTGTGTGCGGAAGCGTCCAAAGTGTGGCCTTGCATTTGGAGCAGTTCAGAGACAGCGATTTTGACTATCTTATCATTGATGAAGCCCATCATGCTGCTGCTGATACATACCAAAAGGTGCTGGCCTATTTCAAGCCATCGTTTACGCTCGGCCTGACTGCAACGCCGGAACGCACCAATGACAACAAGGCTATTCTGGATATTTTCAAGAACACGGCTCATAAGCTGGATATCCAGACTGCTGTTGAAATTGGCGAGTTGGTGCCCATCCGCTGCATCCGTATCCATACCAACATTGACCTGACCAAGGTGCGTTTCAACAGCGTACAGTACAACATCCGGGACTTGGAAAGCAAAATCTATGTCCCGGAGCGAAACCGCCTGATTGTGGATACCTGGCTGAAATACGTGCGTGATAAACGTACGGTGGTATTTTGTGCCTCGGTGAAGCACGCCGAGCAGATTGCTGGATTGTTCCGGGAATCGGGAATCAAGGCGGCTTCTGTTTCTGGCGGCATGAAGCAGTCAGAACGTAAGGAGTTTCAGGATAAGTTTGTCAAAAGGGAAATTCAGGTGCTCTGTGCCTGCGACTTGCTCAACGAGGGATGGGATTGCCCGGAAATAGAAGTCCTATTTATGGCCCGGCCAACAATGTCCAAGGTGCTGTATACTCAGCAGTTGGGGCGCGGAATGCGGCTGTACCCCGGAAAAGAAAGTTTGATGGTTTTTGACTTTGTTGACAATGCCAGCCAGTACAATATTCCCCAGTCGCTGCACCGTCTATTCAAGCTAAAGGAATACAGGCCAGGGCAGTTGGCTGTTGCCCCGTGTGCGCAGAAATCTGCTGAGGCGGCGCTTTACGCCAGAGGTGAGAAGCCAGAGGCTTTGATCGATTGGCCTGTGGATGCCACCGATTATGAGTTGGTGGATATCTTCAATTGGCAAGAGGAAGCAGAAGGCATGGTCTCACAGATGGAGTTTGTCCGCCGGGTAGATGTTCAGTCCGAAACCATCGAGCGATACGTCCGAGAAGGGAAGTTGGTGCCTGATCTGGTTGTCCCTATGAGCGAGCATCGAACATTCAAGTACTTCAAAGAGGAGACGCTGGAGAGGTATGCCCAGCAATACGGCTGGACACTCATTGATGACTCCAATCGCAAGGACATGTTTATGGATATGATCCGGCAAATGGACATGAGCTACTCTTATAAACCGGTTCTGATTAAGGCGATTCTGCGCTATGCCGATGAGAAGGGCCGCATCAAGCTGGATGATATTGTATCTTATTTCCGTGCTTACTACGAGGGGCGCCGAGCGTCCGGACTGCCTGTGGAGAAGACAAACAGTATCTTTGCTAAGGGCGGTTATACCGATAAGGAAGCGGAACGCAATATTCTGTCCAACCCCTTCAAACGCTTTGAGGATATGCAGATGCTGCGGCATACCAAGACGCTGGGCATCGTCCAGGTAGATGAGGCGGTATGGAAGCGTCTGACAGAAGCGGAAAAAGACGAAATCCAGGCGATATGCGATGAGAAGCTTGCCAGTTACTACGCACGCTTGAAAGTAACAAAGGGCACCGCCGAAGATAACAGTAGAATAAAATAGGGGAATCAACTATGCCTCTGGAGATTATAAGAAACGATATTACAAAAATGGCAGTGGATGCCATCGTCAACGCTGCCAAGGAGTCGCTTCTGGGCGGTGGCGGGGTGGACGGCTGCATCCACCGGGCGGCGGGGCCGGAACTGTTGGAGGAATGCAGAACCCTTGGCGGATGCAGAACCGGCCAGGCCAAGATCACGAAAGCCTATCGTCTGCCCTGCAAATATGTGATCCATACGGTGGGCCCGGTGTGGCAGGACGGGAAACAGGGAGAGCGGGAAAAGCTGGTCTCCTGTTATCGGACAAGCCTTGCGCTGGCAAAGGAGCATGGCTGCGAAACCGTGGCCTTCCCGCTGATTTCCTCCGGGGTTTACGGCTATCCCAAGGATCAGGCGCTGCGGGTGGCGGTGGACACCATCGGCCAGTTTCTGCTGGAAAATGACATGACGGTCTACCTTGTCATCTTCGACCGGGCGGCCTATCAAATCAGCGGGAAGCTGTTCGCCGACATTGCCGAGTACATCGATGACCACTATGTGGACGAACACAGCGACTTCCGGCAGGAGCGGCTGCGCAGGATGAACCGGCTCGAAGTGGAGGAGAGCGCGATATGCGAAGAATCCGCAGCTCCTTGCGCTCCTATGGCAGTGGGCGCTGTCAGCGGCAGCCTGGATGATTTGCTGAAAGACCTGGACGCCGGGTTCTCGGAGACGCTGTTAAAGCTCATTGACCGCACCGGCAAAAAGGATTCTGAGATTTACAAAAAGGCCAACGTGGATCGGAAGCTATTCTCCAAAATCCGCAACAACCCGGCCTACAAGCCCTCCAAGGCAACGGCGATTGCTTTTGCCATTGCGCTGGAGCTGGATTTGGCGGAGACAAGGGACTTAATTGCCCGGGCCGGCTTTGCCCTGAGCCACAGCAGCAAGTTCGATGTGATCATCGAGTACTTCATTCAGCAGAAGAATTACGACATCTTTGCAATCAACGAAGCGCTGTTCGCCTTTGACCAGAGTTTGCTGGGGGCGTAAGTCAAGATAAAGCTGAAAGAGGAAGTGGTTTGTCCGCTTCCTCTTTTCAGATCTTATCTTTCAATATCCTGGCTCATCTCTTCGGGGAATACATCCTTGATATAGGCCTTTACTGTGCGATACACTTCCTCGAACGGCGGTTTATACACACCACCATCAAAACGGAACTTCTCGTAGGAATGACGCAGATCTTCGGGCCTGTGGAGGAAGCCGTGGAAAGAGTCCAATACCCTGCCGCTATTCTTCAGTGTCAGAAGCACATCGGCCTTGTTAAAGCGAAAGACCTTGGAAATATAATACAGATCTACAACATCCTTCACTCTGCGGAAAACCTTATCCGTAGAAATAGCGGCAACTTTGTCTGCAATCATCTGAGAGGAAGAGACACCGCAAAACCGTAGACCCTCCACTTCGTAGATCTTTGTGGGAGGAATGGGGCGATTTACATCGACATCCATGGAGAACAGAACCTCATCAGTATCTCTATCCTTCAAGTCAAAACCAGCAGAGCGGCCTTCTCCGTAAGGCCTGAAGATACTTACGTCCAAATCAATGCCGCTCTTTTTTAATGCGCGTTGCAGAGACTCTGCCATCTGTTCCCCTGTGGGCGGAGTGTCAGAGTTCCAGTTGGCATCGATATCGACAGTATGGCGCGTGTCTTCGGTGTATCCGCCTTCCATAAGACAAGCCTTCAGCACCATGGAACCCTTGAAACTGATAGGAATACCACTGTCGTAGATTGCCTTCATTACGGAATACATCAGTTTTTCTTCTGCAGTAAGCTTCAAAACAATCACCTCAATTTCCGTAATACGTTATGGCTTCCATTGCCAAGCGGTCAAACTGATCCTGATATTCAGGGGCAACAGAAATTCCGTCAAAGCTTTCGCCGTTGCGATAATAATACTTGCTGATTGCCTCGGTAATTCCCTGCATATCCAGAATCGATTCGTTGGCCAACGCATCTGTTATTGTTCTGCTGAAATCAGTAAAGCGTAATCCGTTCTTTTCCCTTACGCAATGAGCACTGATTCGGTTACCCAATACGACCACGCCGTTAAAGCGGGAAAGGCTGTCATCTCCATAAACCCAAACTAGATATTCATCGCTGCGTCCGCCAAAGTTGCCCTGGCACATCAATGCAGCATCCAAGGCGAATACGGCTGTCTCTCCGATACAATCACGAACAGCTCTGAGCCATGCGGTTGCACCGACAAAGTCGCTTCGCTTGGGTAGATTGTTCTTTTGGGGATCATACTTGGGGAGCACCTTTGTTTTCCGGTTTGTAAGATCTGACCGAATGCGGTCCTCCAACAGGCTTATCATATATTCCGGTGGTGTACGCACACCGGATTCCCAATTTTGAACAGTACGAAAGGGAATATTATATCGTGCAGCGAATTCACTTTGGGTATCTCCCAACAGAGTCCTCATTTCACGAATGTTCATGTTCTCACCTCAACAATATAATACACCCAATGGGTGCATTAGTCAACCGCAATTCAGCGGATACTTGCAAGGGGTATTGTAAAAAGGTTTCCCGCATAAGATAAATAATAAAATGTCGCCCGCTGTGCGACCAAACCCTCCTTTGGATTCGCTATACTCAAAGCGTAATCAAACGAAGGAGGGTTTTACTTATGACAGAATTGGTTTTTATCCTGGATCGGAGCGGTTCCATGAGCGGGTTGGAGAAGGACACCATCGGGGGCTTCAACTCCATGATCGAAAAGCAGAAGTGGGAGGATGGTCAGGCGCTGGTTTCCACGGTGCTGTTTGACAACGAGAGTGTGGTCATCCATGACCGGCTGCCCCTGGACAGGGTGCCGCCCCTGACCGAAGGGGAGTACTACACCCGGGGCTGCACGGCGCTGCTGGATGCGGTGGGCGGGGCAATCCACCACATTGGCAACGTCCACAAGTACGCCCGCAAAGAGGACGTGCCGGAAAAGACCTTGTTCATCATCACCACCGACGGTTACGAGAACGCCAGCAGGCGCTATGACTACGAAAAGGTGCAGAAGATGATCCAGCATGAGAAGGAGAAGTACGGATGGGAGTTCCTGTTCCTGGGGGCCAATATCGACGCTGCCGCTGAGGCCAAGCGCTTCGGCATCAGCGAAGACCGGGCGGTGACGTACAAGTGCGATCCGGCAGGTACCGCGCTGAACTATGATGTCATCAGCGAAGCCGTGTGCCATGTGCGGGCGTCCCGACCCCTTAGCGCCGGCTGGAAATCGAGGATTGACGAGGACGTCAAAAAGCGGGGAAGATAAGCCCAGCCCATAGCTTCACTGTGAACTGTACCCCACTTGTTGGATGGTTTTAATGCTGTCCAACAAGTGGGGTGCAATTCAGTATGTCAGGACTTAATCATCACCGGTTTTCGTTGCACCAGCGGGCAATGTCTGCGATCAAGTCCAGGGGCAGGGGCTTTCTGTAGGGCAGCTGGATGGCGCAAATCTTACATCGCCATAACCAAAGAAAAGGGGGCTGACCGGCAAGGGCGGCACCCTTTTTGCTCCTCACGATTCCGCCAGCCAGCGTTTGAATTCTTCCAGTGTGATGAGGTCACGGTCACACTTCTTTTTCTGCTCCCGGGCTTGCTGGCTCCAGGCAGAGAATTCATCGTCGGTGATGCGACCGGCCTTGATCCAGGCGAAACGCTTCTTGTACTCCTTGCGGTAGACCTTGAACACCGGGTCTTCCGCTTGCTTTTTTGTCCACTGTCGGAGCGCGCCGGCGTCACGGCAGGTCTGCCGGTCAGCGGACACCGGGCGCTCACAGTACTCCGCGCTGACACGGCCCGTCTGCGGAAAGTAACGCCCGCAGTTCTTGCAGCGGCGAACGGTAACGCCACGCTCCACACAACTCCGCAGGGAGTAATCGATCATGTCGGCAATGTTTCCAGAGTACAAAACAGGCGAACAGCGGCCCGGCTCAACCGGCTCAAAGCTGAGGGGGATGGGCCGGAAGGGAAACAGCTCCGGGTCCCGGGGCCCATCAAAAAGATAACACTTCGACGCCTGCTGCTGCGGATCACGCCCGGCTTTGTCCACATCCAGAACCAGATCAAAAAAGCGCTGTACCTGCTTCTGATAGAATGAAAGCTGCTCCGGCAGACACCGCAGTTCCTCCAGCATCTGCCTGTCCTCCGCAGTGCCAAGCGCACCGGAGCTGCCCATTCGGCAAAAACGGTCATACCAGCGCACATACAGAAGCTGAAAGTAGATGTGCCTGTGGGCAAGCTCACCCAGAGCCACCATGGCGGCTGTGCCGGCCTCCCGATCCTCCGCGGTAATCAGGCGCTCCCAGTTTTCCGCAATACCCTGGAGCAACGGGGTCAGCGCCCCGCAGTCAAGCTCCTGGAAAGAAAGCAGACTTTCCAGAAAGGGCAGCTCCTGATTGACGGAAGGGGCGCCCTGCATGCCATAGGCGTCATATTGAAAAATCTCCTTCTTCCCGGAGAAATACATTTTGCCGTACCACATAGCGGCCTCCAAATATTAGACAATTGTAAATTTTGCTTACGATAGACTTGACATGGGCCAAGGGGGATGTTAGGATGAAATTGCAGAAACTGTCAAAATTGACTTACGATTAGTCTAACACCTCGAAAGTGCTTTGTCAACGGAAAGATGGTTTCAAACCGAGGGAACCTTGAAAAGAGAATACCCATCACCAGAGAGGATACTCACCGGCGAAGTACTGCCAGGACGCTGCCAAGGGCTGGGGCGGCTGAGCGTACCAAGGGGGGAAGAAAACGCTGTGCAGGTCAAACAAGGCCGCAGGGCAGGAACGGGTATGGTGCATGGCCAAGACCAATTCAGAGAGGGGGAGATACAGAACAAAAGAAAAGCCGCCGAACTGCTGCAACAGTTCAGCGGCACGTCACGTTTCGGAAAACGCAGACGCCATCTGCAATCAGTCTAACAGAGAGGGCTCCGAAACGAAAGAATTTTTCTCTGAACGATTCATCTTATCGGAGGTACCTATTTGATTCTTTCAGACTATAAAAACTACGACGAGCTTCCGCTGTTTCTCAACGCGGAGCTGATCGCCAAAACCCTGGGCATTGCGCCCTCCAGCGCATACGAACTGATGCGGGAAAAAGACTTCCCGGCGCTTCATGTTGGCAAACGCATTGTGGTGCCCAAGGAACAATTCCGGCTGTGGGTGGAAAAGCAGACGGGAGGTGAGGAATGAAAAAGAGCTGGGCCAAGCGGGATCCCATCAAAAATTATTTTCCGCTGCCCAATGAGATCTATCACCTGGGCCTGTCCCATGGGGCAATCGCGGTCTACGGTTATCTGCTCAGCATTGAAGACCGCAGCACCTACCAGTGCTACCCCAGCTATGCCACCATCGGCCATGCGGTGGGCATGAGCCGCAACACGGTGCGGAAGTATGTGGCGGAGCTGGAGGAGCGCAGGCTCATCCGAACGGAGCAGACCACCATCACTACGACGGATGGACGAAAACGCAACGGAAAAAACAACTCCTCGCAACCTTTCACAGGCTCGAGGAGTTGTTTCTCTGTTGGTGTGGGAGAACGACTTTTTTGGAAATCCTTCCACGATAATAAATGCGTTACTGTCCCAGGAAAATGCTCATCCAGGTCTGAGGAATGTACATTCCATTCATGCCGGAAACAGAAACGAGAAGCCATGCATTCAGCAAAGCGCATACAAACACGCCGGCCCATACGTTCCTGGAAATATCATAGGTCTTTCTCATAATAAAGACGTTGACGGGAACACTCAGAAGCGTGCCATAGGTGAGAATAAACGAACTGAAGAGGTTATCAGTCTTGATCCCTGCGTAGGCCATGACAAAGGAAATCAGACAGCAAAGCCAGATCCCGGCGCTGTTCATGACTACCACGGCAAGAACATCCCGGACTGAGTTCCTGAGTCCCATGCTTTCAGACAGATAGTTGATTGCCGTGGAGAGAATAAAAAAGCAGGGAAGCATGAGAGCAGCATAGCTTAGTACATACATCCAGTGATTGGCCTTCAACTGACCAAAAGCAACCATCCAGAAACGAAAATCCTGCTTGAAGAAGTACTCGCTGCACTCCATCAATGCATAGGAAACAGCGGTAAAGGAAACAGCAAATAGAAGGGCTGAACCGATTCCTTTGAAGCCGACGCGGAAGTTCGACTTCAGAAAATCCTTGAATGTGGAGTTCTTGCGATTAAGGATCAGGTAGATAAACAGAATGATGACTGCACCTGCGGCAAGCCAGTAAAGCAGGCCGACCGGAGCCCAGGCGGTGATCATGAGCGGAAGCGCGAGAGAGGACTTGAAGGTGATAAGGTACTTGTTCTGGTTGTCAATATAAACTGCAATAAAACCGATAATGACCGTCAGAACGGGAATGAGAATCCTGGAGAGACGGCTTGTCTGATCGACTGCCGTAACGGCGGTGCAGGCCAGAGGCTCTTTTACCATAAAGAGAGCAGAGAAGGGGATAAGCATAGCGATCATTGCAAGCATCGCAACCAGATTCAGCAGCTCACGGTATACAAAGTGCAGGGAGGACTTTGCAGTAACAAGGTTGTCTGCGTGGTTGCTCAAAGTCTGGTTGAAGTAATCAATGACCATCGCAGTGGTCTGCGGAGAGAAGAAGTTTTTTGAATGGGTTTCCGGGGTGAGCAGAACCATACGCAGACTTCTGTTTTCGATGGCCTCGGCGAGTTGAGAATTGGAACCGATCCCGTCTACGCGGAAGGTACCAACAGCGTGGCTGGAGGAGGTCATATCATCCAGCGCATAATAGGTTCCGTTGACGATGTCTTCAGATGCGTCAATATACCAGGAGGCCTTGGTGTCGTCTGCGTTATTAAAGGCTTTGTAGCCAAAATCATAGGAGCCATTGATGATGCATTCGTTAACTTTGCAGGTACGTGTTACCTCATACCCGGCCACCTCTACTGTTGCGGTTGGATTGCAGAATTGAGCGGTACTTCCAACCAGACAAAGAGATTTTACCATGCAGTCATAGTCCGATTTGTATTCGGCTTTCAGCGTTTTATAAGCCGTTATTGCATCAGAGGAAAGTTTTTCTTTTGCAATCTCATCTGCATCTCTCTGAATATCTTCTTCAGAAAGTTCAATGTTGAACGTGTCGTTCAGAAGATTCAGCATAGCATCATTAAAAGTGTAATATCCGCAATCCATGAGAGCGGCATAACCGGTTCTGCGGGAGCCTTGAGAATGACCGGTCAGACCGATGCGGGTTCCATCAACAAACTCCAGTTGACGAACAAAATGTACGGCATCCAGTACACCAAGGGGGGTTGCAAAAATGTTGTATTCCTCAATGCCCATGCCGTTTTCGTTATAAACAGGGGTTTCACTCAGACCGGAGCCATAGGGGTTTACATTCAGTACCACGTAGTCCTGTTTGGCAAGCTCCTCGGCAAAGCTACGCATATGTTCCTTGGTGCAGCCAGCACCTGGGGCAACGATTATGGCTGGCAAACGGTCGCGATCTGTAGTCCCGGCGGGATAGTACAGGTCGGCGGACAGTTCTGCGCCGCGAGCATCCAGCATGATACTCTCAATCTTGACTGAGCCGGCACCGGAAGAAATCATCGCCGCAAACATCTGACTCAGCAGCATGACCGCAATGAGTACGGCAATTGCAATTTTGTGCTTTCGTTTTGAATTTTCCATTTTCATTACCTCTCTTTAATTTCTGATGGCACTAAATACTGTCACATGACAGTATTGAACTGAACATAGATTATAAAAAAATCTTTTGCTCGTCAATAGTTGAAATCACCAGAATATTCTAGTATAATTTGGGCATAATGATAAATGGAGTATAGAAATGAAAGTAACGGAATGGATGGGCCGATACCGCCCGCTTGTTCAAGAACTTGTAAAATACGAAAACAGTTATTCACGTATTTCTTCCACCAAGGCCATGCGTCTTGATGATACATCTTTTGTTTCGTCCCAGGAGTGGCAGGTTCTTGAATATTTGCTGGAGCATGACGGGGAACCGAATAATATGCTTACGGTAGCAGATACTCTCGGAATTGCACCCAGCTCTCTGTCCAAAATTACAAAGTCACTCATCTCTTGTGGGCTGATTGAGCGGTATCGCTTTGCCAACAACAAAAAGAATGTGATTCTGAAAGTGACGGATTATGGCCGTGAGCGATACATCGTCAATGCAAAGAAATATATGGAGCCGGTGTTCAATACGTTGTTCGATTCTTTGCGGGAGATTCCGGATGATTATCTGATTCTTTTTGTTGAGGCACTGAAGAATTTCAATAACCGGCGCAAAGCGCAGGAAAGCAATACGCTTATTAAAATTGAGGATGTAAAAAGAAAAACAGAGATGCGGGAAAAACAGCTGTAATCCATTAGCCCGATCCTGATCTTTGTATTGATTTTTGTATGTGAAACATCTATACAACGATGAGAAACTGTTTTGATTTTGCAAATAGTTTGTCAAAGGTTCTATCAAAGAGAAAGCCTCCGGCAAGGACGGAGGCTTTCTCTTTGGCCCTTTTGCGTGCGCACGCACGAAAGATTTGGGGCTGAGATGCTCCCGGTCATTCATCAATCAACAAGCGATGAAACAACATTCAACAGATCGTGCGTTCAGCTCTAAAAGCGGCACTGCTTTACTCAAGAGATGGGCCGCTGCATTCAAAAAAGGGGTTGGGCGAGGAAAGAATGGTATAGTTTTTTGCTAATTAGGGATGGGTTAGGGATTTGCGGATTTTTTGTCATGAAGTCCCCGCGAAAATCGCCGGAGATTTGGCCGCATGAACCATGAATGATGTGGTCATGCGAAACTTGAAAACTGAACTTATAACGCAGAAAAACCGCCTAAAAAGGCGGTTTTTCTATATAGGTGGTCCGAGTGGAGGGATTTGAACCCCCGGCATCCTGCTCCCAAAGCAGGCGCGCTACCAACTGCGCTACACCCGGTTATTATGTTGTATTATCCGGCTGGGCGGATTCTCCCAAACTACTGGGACAGAAGGAATACAGCGGAAACGGGCAGAGGAAATTCTTAATTTTTCTTAGGAAATCCCTGGGGCAGGAAATTGCCAAAAACAACGAAAAACACTGAAAAATAAGGCTTTGCAGATGGGTTAACGCAGGGTATTATACAACAAAGTTTACATGAAAGCAAGTCATTTTTCATTGATGTTTTCCGCCGCTTGTGGTATGCTGATAAGAGGAGCGTGATTGGATGAGGATGAGAAAACGGCCAAATCTTGCGCCGAGAATGGAAAAATGCGCGGAGCTGATGGTCAGCCAGCCGGAGGAACAGAAGGGCCGGTGGAAGGACTCCGCTGAAAATAGAATGGGAAAGAAAGCAGAAAAGCTGTATCTGGAGCTGGGCTGCGGCAAGGGCCGCTTTACAGTGGACACAGCGGAAAGCCTGCCGGAGGTACTGTATATCGCCGTTGAGAAGGTGCCGGACGCCATGATCATCGCCATGGAGCGGGCCAGAGACCGGGGCCTTCAGAACCTGCGCTTTATCGATGGGGACGCCGCCAGGCTGGGGGAGATGTTCGCCCCCGGCGAAGTGGACCGCATCTATATCAATTTCTGCGACCCCTGGCCCAAGAGCCGGGACGCCAAATTCCGCCTGACCTATCCCGGTTTCCTGCGCAGCTACGCTGTGCTGCTGCCGGTGGGCGGGCAGATCCATTTCAAGACCGACAACCTGCCCCTGTTCCAGTGGTCCATCGAACAGATGGAGAGGGAGGATTGGGCCCTGTCGGAAGTGACCAACGACCTGCACGCCGATGGGGGCGACTTCTTCATGACCGATTATGAAGCCAAGTTCACCGCCGAGGGCTTGAAGATCAACCGCCTGGTGGCCACAAAGACCGTTGCCACCCTGGACACCTCCGCTCCGCCGCTGGAACGGATGCGGGGCGCGGCCCTGACCGACGCCAGGGGTTACGAAGAGAGCATGAGAGCGAGGGAAGAACAAGCATGAGATTCATTTCCTGGAACGTAAACGGCCTGCGGGCCGTCTGCAAAAAGGGCTTTGAAGATATATTCTGGAGCCTGGACGCGGATTTTTTCTGCCTCCAGGAGACAAAATTGCAGGCGGGACAGATCGAACTGGACCTGCCCGGCTATGAGAGCTACTGGTGCTATGCGGAGAAAAAGGGCTATTCCGGCACCGCCATCTTCACAAAACATACCCCCTTGTCAGTAAGCTACAACATTGGTGTGGAGGAGCACGGCAGCGAGGGGCGCAGCATCACCCTGGAATATGACAATTTCTATCTGGTCTGCGTGTACACCCCCAACGCCCAGGACGAGCTGAAGCGCCTGGACTATCGGATGCGCTGGGAGGACGACTTCCGGGCCTATCTGACGGAGCTGGACAAAACGAAGCCGGTGATCGTCTGCGGGGACATGAACGTGGCCCATCAGGAGATCGACCTGAAAAATCCAAAGACCAACCGGGGCAACCCCGGCTTTTCCGACGAGGAGCGGGAGAAGTTCACGGAGCTTCTCAATGCCGGCTTTACCGACAGCTTCCGCTACCTGTACCCGGACAAGACCGACGCCTACTCCTGGTGGAGCTACCGGGCGGCGGCAAGGCAGCGGAACATAGGCTGGCGCATTGACTACTTTGTGGTGTCTGACCGGCTGCGGGAGAACATCAAGGACGCGTACATTCTGCCGGAGCTGATGGGCTCTGACCACTGTCCGGTGGGACTGGATATGACATGGTAAAGATTGGAAACGTAGAACTTCACGGCCGCCTGACCCTGGCCCCCATGGCGGGGGTGACGGACTTTGCCTTCCGCCGGGTGTGCCGGGAACTGGGGGCTGCCCTGACCACCACGGAGATGGTCAGCGCCAAGGCCCTGGTATATAAGGACGAAAAGACCAAATCCCTGCTGTACATCCCGGAAGGGGAGCGGCCCTGCGCGGTACAGATTTTCGGCCATGAGCCGGAGATTATGGCCGAGGCTGCGCCTATGGCCCTGGAGCTGTCCGGGGCGGATATTCTGGACATCAATATGGGCTGCCCGGTGGGGAAGATCGTCAAATCCGGGGACGGCTCCGCCCTGATGCGGGATATTGACTTGGCGGGGCGGATCATCGAGCGCGTGAAAAAAGCGGTGGACAAGCCGGTAACAGTGAAATTCCGCAAAGGCTGGGATAACGGCAGCGTCAATGCCGTGGACTTTGCCAGAATGTGCCAGCAGGCGGGGGCCGACGCCATCGCCGTCCATGGCCGCACCCGGGCCCAGATGTATTCCGGCCGGGCGGATTGGGACATTATAAAAGAATTGAAGCAGGCCGTGACCATCCCGGTGACGGCCAACGGCGATATTTTTGAGCCGGAGGACGCGGAGCACATCCTGCGCTATACCGGCTGCGACCTGGCCATGATCGGCCGGGGCAGCTTCGGCAATCCCTGGCTGTTCCAGCGGGCCAATGCCCTGCTGGAAGGGAAGGAAATCCCGGAACTGCCGCCCCTTCGGGAGCGGATTGACCTGGCTGTGGGTCAGATCGAGGAGCTGAGCCAGTACGCCGGGGAGCGGATCGCCTGCCTGGAAGCCAGGCACCAGCTGCCCTGGTATCTTCACGGCGTGGCCCACTCCGGCTGCTACAAGCAGGAGCTGGTGCACGTGGAGACCCTGGAGGAGCTGCGGCGCATTGCCGCGGGGATCAAGCGGGACCTGCGGTAACAGCCAGAAAATCATAGTTCATCACAACATCATCACATAAAAACGCTTTGCCGGAAGGGCAAAGACAGGAGGTGGCGGCTTGACACGAGAGCAGGAGTACCTGATCGTACAGCGGGTACTGGAAGGGGACACCAATGCTTTTGAGGAGCTGGTACTGGAGTACGAGAAAAAAGTTTATAATGTGGCGCTGCGGATGCTGAACAACAGCGAGGACGCGGCGGACATGACTCAGGAGGCCTTCATTAAGGCCTACAACTCGCTGTCCGGCTTCCGGGGGGACAGCAAGTTTTCCGTGTGGCTTACCCGGATTGTGTCCAACCTGTGTCTGGACTTTTTGCGCAGCCGCAACCGGCGGCCTACGGTATCCCTGTCCATGGAGGACGAGGACGGCGAGGACGTGCAGCTGGACATTGCGGATACCAGCCAGAGCCCGGAGCAGCTGCTGGAGCGCAGCCTCACCCGGGAGAGTGTGCGCCGGGGCCTGCAGTCCCTGCCGGAGGATTACCGGGAGATTCTGCTGCTGCGGGAAATCCAGGGGCTCAGCTATGATGAGATCGCCGCGGCGCTGGACATTGAGGTGGGCACGGTGAAGTCCCGTATTTTCCGGGGCCGGAAAAAGCTTTGCGATTATCTGATAAAAGATGGGAACATTCCCGAATTTGTATCGTCAGGGAAAAAGAGAGGAGGTGGACTGCCATGAAAAGTTGTGAATACTACGAAGAGCTGATCAGCCGCTCACTGGATGATGCGCTCAGCGTAGCGGAACGGAAAGAGCTGGCGGTTCATCTTGCAAACTGTCCTTCCTGCAGCCAAATGCGCCAGCTGATGGCCGATATTTCCGGAATGATGGAAGAGGATATGGAAGAACTGCCCGCGGGACTCCATGAGGATATCATGGCCGGCATCCGGCGGAGCGAGATGATAAAAGCCAACAGACCTGCCGGCAGCCCCGGCAAACATTTTACCCCCAGAAAAATTACCATTTCCAGGCCGGTGCGCAACCTTCTGGCCACTGCCGCCTGCATGACCCTGGTGATCGCCGCGGCTTTGAGCCTGAACCCCGCCGGAAGGGCGGAGGGAGTCATTGCCGCCAGAAGTATGCCGGAAGTGACTGCCACCCAGGCGCCCCAGGCCGCTGCGGCCGCCCCGGTTACGGCGGAGCCCAGTGCCACGCCTGCTCCGGCGCCTGTGCCCACAGCTGTGCCGGAGGAAAAGGTCGCTGCTGCCGACCGCATTGTGACCACGCCGGCCCCCACCCCTGACCTTTACCTGGCCACGCCTACGCCCAGGCCTACTCAGCCCCCGGCCCAAGTCATTACAGGCACCCCCATAGGCAAGGCCACCCCCACCCCGGTTCCCACGCCGGAACCGATTGTCACCGAGGCGCCTGTGCCTACCGAAGCACCTGCAGCTGCTGCGGAACCCAAGCCTACGGAAGCGCCTGTCACCGCACCCGAGGAGGATGTAGAGGCGATTGACAGCTCTGTGCAGGAGAACAATGCCGGCGCAGAGGCTGCCATACCCCAGAAGGAGCTGCCGGTGGAGCTTCAGAAGGCACCCCCTGTGCGCCTCTTCAGCATGATCCCCTCTCTGACTGACCTGATCCCGGAAAAGGCCCCCGCTGAGGACGGCGCTGCGGATGACACCCAGACTGCCCCGCCCACGGCGACGCCGGTTCCCACTACTGCGCCTGCGGACGCGCCGCAGCCGGTGGAGCTGAACCTGGTGGACAATGAAAAGGCCGGGAATCTGGTTCTGCTGCTGGCAGGCACCCTGGATGAGAATGGCCAGCCGCCGGAGGAGGCGGAGCTGCCGGAAGGCGACTGGGATGAGAGCTTCGTTGTGGAAATGGTCTTTGACAACATCCCCTGCGAGCTGACGGTGCGGATCTACGGCGAGGAGGTCTATTTCTCCCTGGCCGAGATTCTGATCGATCCTGCCGCCGTGGACAGCGCGGTGCAGGCCCCCACATCCACCCCTGCCGTCACACCCGCGCCTGTGGAAAGCATGGAGCCGGCTGCCGGCGTTGAAGAGCCGGAAGAAGCCCCGGAGGGGGACTTTGAACCCCAGTGGCTGCTGGCAAAATGCGGCAGCGAAGTTTTTACCGCTCTGCTGAACGAGACAGTGAAATAAGCATAAGCAAGCCCCCAGACCGGTTTTCAGGCCGGCCTGGGGGCTTTCCGCTATTGAAAGAGAAAACAGAATTTGATAGAATAAGCATCAGCTTACAAAGCCGGAGGGGACTTCCGGGCTAAAAAGAGAGAACGGGGAAGAAGCTGCCCCGGTTTGGGAGATCAATATGGAATTGCTGTATTTGGCGGTGGCGTTTCTTGTGATTGTGGGCCTGCTGGCCCTGCGGCGGCCCTTGTATCAGGCCATGCTGGGGGGCCTGCTGGCCACTGCGATTTTATACCGGCTTTCACCTATAACCATGGTGGAGGGTACGGGGCGGGTGTTCACCCAATGGAACTCCCTGCAGCTGCTGGTTTCTCTGTACCTGATCACGTTTTTGCAGCGGATGCTGGAGGCCCGGCAGATGATCAAGAAAGCCCAGCAGGACCTGAACGGTATCTTCCACAACCGGCGGGTCAACGCCGGCGGCGCGCCGGTGTTTATCGGCCTGCTGCCTTCGGCAGCGGCCATGATCCTCTGCGCTGATATCGTCAAGGATGCCACCGACGGGTATCTGAATTCCAGGGAGCAGGCCTTCGTCACCAGCTGGATGCGCCACATCCCGGAGAGCATCCTGCCCACCTATTCCGGCGTGCTGCTGATGTGCAGCCTGTCCGGCGTGGCGCTGCCCCGATTCATGCTGGGGATGATCGTGCCCACCCTGGTGCTGGCGCTGCTGGGCTACTTCCCCTATATCCAACGTCTGCCCAAGGACCCGGGGACACCGCCCAGCAATAACCGCCGGCGGGACGCGCTGAATCTGCTGGCGCATCTGTGGCCCCTGCTGCTGATCATCGCCCTGATTCTGATTTTCAACATCTCGGTGGTACCGGCCACGCTGGCGGCCATGGCGGCCATGGCGCTGGTCTGCCGCTTCAAGCCCGGGGAGCTGCTGCCCATGGTGAAAAGCGCCTTTGAGGTGAAACTGCTGCTGAATACCTTCCTGGTGCTGGTTTTGAAGGAGTGGATCGGCTGCACCGGGGCTTTGGAGCAGCTGCCGCTGGCTCTCTCCGGCCTGCCCATCCCCATGTATCTGGTGTTCGTGCTGCTGTTCTTCCTGGGTGGGATGATCAGCGGGGCCTCGGGCATCATTGCCCTGGGCACGCCCCTGGCCTTTGCCGCCATGGATGGGGGAATGCCGTTGATGGTGCTGCTGATGTGCATCAGCCACGCGGCCAGTCAGGTGTCCCCGGTGCATGTGTGCCTGGTGGTGGCGGCGGACTACTACCATGTGAGTATGGGGGCACTGATCCGCAAGACCCTGCCGGCTTCCCTGCTTTTCTGCCTGCTGATGATCGGGTATTACAACATGCTGCTGATACTGTGAGAGCATAAAAAGACGCCTGGGTTCAGGCGTCTTTTTTATATGCGTTTATTTCCCTGCCGCGCAGGCTTCCTTCTGCTGCTCCTGCAGGTTCTTCACCGCGGCGGAGAGCATCAGCTTGATGCGGTTGAGCTGATTGACCTCGCTGGCGCCGGGGTCATAGTCCACGGCGGCGATGTTGGCGTAGGGATAGGCCTTGCGCAGGGCCTTGATAACCCCCTTGCCCACAATATGGTTGGGCAGGCAGGCGAAGGGCTGTATGCAGACGATGTTGGGGGTGCCGCTGCGCAGCAGCTCCACCATCTCCCCGGTGAGGAACCAGCCCTCACCGTACTGGTTGCCGATGGACAGGAAGGGCTTTGCCAGGTCCGCGATCTGCTCAATGGGCATGGGCGGCTCAAAGCGGCGGCTCTTCTCCAGAGCCTCCAGGGCCGGCTTGCGCAGGGCCCGGATGGCGCCAACCCCCAGCTTCGCCGTGGCGGCGGAGGTCCAGCTCTTGCCCAGGAACTGGTGCTTATAGTCGTTGTTGTAGACGCAGTAGTTCAGGAAATCCATCAGGTCCGGCACCACAGCCTCCGCACCCTCGCTCTCCAGCAGGTCCACCAGGTGGTTGTTGGCCAGGGGCATATACTTCACCAGGATCTCCCCCACAACGCCCACCCGGGGCTTGCGGAGGTTCTCGTCAATGGGGAAGCGGTCAAAGGCGGCGACGATCTCCTGGCACAGCTCCTTGTACCCGGGGCCGGCGCCCGGCTCCGTCAGGGAGCGGATGCATTTGTCCCGCAGACTTGCATAAAGCATATTGGCCGAGCCGGGGACCAGCTCATAGGGCCGCACCCGGTACAGACAGCGCATGAACAAATCGCCGTAGACCACCGCGTGGCCCGCGTCCAGAATCAGGGCAGGGGACAGCTTGAAGCCGGGGTTCTTTTCCATGCCGTTGGCGTTGATGGAGATCACCGGGATGTGGGACAGGCCCGCCTTATCCAGGGCCCGGCGGATGAAGCCCACATAGTTGCTGGCCCGGCAGCAGCCGCCGGTCTGGGTCATGGCGATGGCCAGATGGTCCGTGTCATAGCGGCCGGAGAGCACCGCCTCCATGATCTGGCCCACGGCGGTCATGGCGGGGAAGCAGGCGTCGTTGTTCACATATTTCAGCCCCGTGTCAATGGCGGAGCGGTTATCGTTATCCAGGATCACCACGTTGTAGCCGTGCTTTTTGAATACCGGCCCCAGCAGGTCAAAATGGATGGGGCTCATCTGAGGGGCAATGATGGTCCAGCCCTCTTTCCGCATCTGCTGGGTGAACACCGTCCGATGGTAGCCGCTGCTGACCGGAGCGGCGTGGATGCCCTGCTCCCGGCGCAGATTCATGGCGGCAAGCAGGCTGCGGATGCGGATGCGGGCGGCACCCAGGTTGTTCACCTCGTCGATTTTCAAAACAGTGTACAGCTTGCCGGCCCCCTCCAGAATCTCCGCCACCTGGTCGGTGGTCACCGCGTCCAGGCCGCAGCCGAAGGAGTTGAGCTGGATCAGCTCTAGGTCATCCCGATGGGAGACAAACTCCGCCGCGGTATACAGCCGGGAGTGATAGACCCACTGGTCGTTGGCCCGCACCGGCCGGCCCGGTACAAAGTCAATGGGCAGGCTGTCCTCGGTGAATACCGTAAGGCCGTAGGAGGCGATCAGCTCCGGGATGCCGTGGTTGATCTCCGGGTCAATGTGGTAGGGCCGGCCGGCCAGCACGATGCCCCGGCCGCCGGCAGCCTCCATCTCGCGGAGCAATTTGGCACCCTGGGCGCGCACATCGTCCTTGGCCCGCTGCTGCTCGGCCCAGGCCAGCTTCACCGCCTGGCGCACCTCCTGCTCGGGAATGTCCCACTCCTCTTTGCACAGGCGCACCAGCCGGTCGGCGGCCACCCGCTCACAGGTGAAGGCGATGAAGGGCCGGATATAACGGACGTCCCCGTCGGCCACGGCCTCCACGTTGTTTTTCAGATTCTCCGGGTAGGACACCACCACCGGGCAGTTATAGTGGTTCTGGGCCCCCGGCGTCTCCTGATGCTCATAGAACACGCAGGGGTGGAAGATGGTCTTGATGCCCTGGTCAATGAGCCACTGCACGTGGCCGTGGGCCAGCTTGGCCGGGTAGCACTCCGACTCGCTGGGGATGGACTCCATACCCAGCTGATACAGCTTGCGGGAGGAGAAAGGGGACAGCTCCACCCGGAAGCCCAGGGCCCGGAAGAAACTGGCCCAGAAGGGGTAGTTTTCGCACATATTCAGCACCCGGGGGATGCCGATAACGCCCCGGGGGGCGTTTTCCAGCGGCGGATAATCGAACATCCGCTGCTGCTTGTATTCCACCATGCTGGGGGCTCGCTCCGTGCCGGCACCGCCCAGGCCCCGCTCACAGCGGTTGCCGGTGACGTGCCGCCGGCCGCCGGGGAACTTGTTCACCGTCAGCAGGCAGTTGTTGCTGCAGCGGCCGCAGCGGGCGGTGGCGGTGGTGTAGCTCAGGTTCACAATTTCCTCCAGAGGAAGCATACTGCTCTCCTGGCCCTTGTACCGCTGCCGGGCGATCAGCGCCGCGCCGAAGGCCCCCATAATGCCGGAAATGTCCGGGCAGGTGACCTCCACCCCGGCGATCTGTTCCAGGGCACGCAGCACCGCTCTGTTATAGAAGGTACCGCCCTGCACCACGATGTGCCGTCCCAGCTGGGCCGGGTCGGTCAGCTTGATGACCTTATAGAGGGCGTTTTTAATGACAGAATAGGCAAGGCCGGCGGAGATATCCGAAACGCTTGCCCCTTCCTTCTGGGCCTGCTTCACGTTGGAGTTCATGAACACGGTGCAGCGGGTGCCCAGATCTACCGGGTTTTGGGCGTAGAGCGCTTCCTGGGCAAAGCCCTCGGCGCTGTAGCCCAGGGAGTTGGCAAAGTTCTCAATGAAAGAGCCGCAGCCGGAGGAACAGGCTTCGTTCAGCAGCACCGTATCCACCGAGTGGTTTTTCAGCTTGATGCACTTCATGTCCTGCCCGCCGATATCCAGCACGCAGTCCACCTGGGGGTCAAAGAAGGCCGCCGCCGTGCAGTGGGCGATGGTCTCCACCTCCCCCTCGTCCAGGGCAAAGGCGGATTTCAGCAGCGCCTCGCCGTAACCGGTGGAGCAGGAGCGGGCGATGCGCAGCCCTTCCGGCAGCCGGGAGCGCAGGGCGTCCACAGCCTCCATGGCGGTCTTTACCGGGTTGCCCTGATTGTTGGCGTAGAAGGACCACAGCAGCTGGCCCTCCTCACCGATCAGTGCAAGCTTTGTGGTGGTGGAGCCGGCGTCAATGCCCAAAAAGCAATTGCCGCTGTAATCCTCCACCGTCTGCTTATGTACTACCGCCTGCCCGTGGCGTTGGCAGAACTGCTCGTACTCCGCCTGGGAGGCAAACAGAGGCGGCAGACGCTTGAGCTCAAAATTCATCTCCACACCGCTTTGCAGCCGGCGGATCAGTTCATCGATATCCTGGCAGCGGGCGTCCTCTGCCTCCAGGGCGGCGCCCATGGCGGCAAAGAGATGGGAATTTTCCGGGTCTACGGTGGTCTCATCGGTGAGCTTCAGGGTGCGGATAAAGGCCTTCTTCAGCTCCGGCAAAAAGTGCAGCGGGCCGCCCAGAAAGGCCACGCAGCCCCGGATGGGCTTGCCGCAGGCCAGGCCGGAAATGGTCTGGTTCACCACTGCCTGGAAGATGGAGGCCGCCAGGTCCGCCTTGGTGGCGCCCTCGTTGATCAGCGGCTGAATATCCGTCTTGGCAAAGACGCCGCAGCGGGCGGCGATGGGGTAAATCTGCTGATAATTGGCCGCCTCGGCGTTGAGCCCGGCAGCGTCAGTCTGTAAAAGCGAGGCCATCTGGTCGATGAAGGAGCCGGTGCCCCCGGCGCAGACGCCGTTCATCCGCTCCTCCAGGCCGCCGGTGAAATAGATGATCTTGGCATCTTCGCCGCCCAGCTCAATGGCCACGTCAGTCTGAGGGGCGGTATGCTGCAAAGCCGTGGCCACCGCCACGACCTCCTGCACAAATTTGATGTCCAGGGCCTTGCCCAGATTGATGGAGCCGGAGCCGGTGATGCCGCAGAGCAGCTCACAGTCCCCGGTGATCTGCCGGGCGTCCTGCAAAAGCGCTGCCAAAGTTTCCTGGGTGTGGGCCCGGTGACGGCGGTAATCGCTGAACACGATGCCGTCGTTTTCGTCAAGAATTACGAGTTTAACCGTGGTTGAGCCGATGTCAATCCCGGCCCTGTAGCGCAACATGATATGGTCATCCTCCCGAAAACAGAAACAATATAATTATATGATTCAAAGACTTGAATCATCCGACACACTGCCGTATAATAAATTTTAGCATTTTGCATGAGGCTTATCAACCAACAAAAAATGAACTTTTGTCGGATGGAGGAAAGGGCATGAACAAACAGCCGGAATTGACGGAGCGAACCCGCCGGTGCATCATCGATGCCTACTGGAAACTGCTGATAGACAAGGAAAAACTCAGTGTTATCAGTGTCTCCCGGGCTGCCGCGGTGAACCGCAGCACCTTTTATCAGTATTTCCTGGACATGAACGACCTGCGGGAACAGGCGGAGACGCAGATGCTGGAAGATGTTAAGAACAAAATATCCGAAGTCTTCCCCCAGGGCTTCCCTGTGAGCCTGAAAGCCTTTGCCATCCAATACGCGGCCATTCTGGAGGACGAGGGAGAGAAGCTGTTCTTTATTATTTCCAGCGGTTCCAACCCCGGCTTCGTGGAAAAGCTGACTGAGTTTTTTTCACCCATTTTCTGCCGCCTGTTCGGCCTGAGCCCGGAAATGCCCGGCTATGAATACACCCTGGCCTTCGGCGTTTCCGCCATCAGTGGAATTCTGGCCAAATGGTATAAGGACGGCAAGCCCGTCAGCCTGGATGAGCTGCTCTATAACTGCTACTGGCTGGTGTCTTCCGGCGTTTTCGGCTTCGTACAGAGGAAGCCCTATGATGAGGCATAAAGAACAGGCTACGAAGAGCCTGTTTTTTATGCCTATTGTCTTTTTTCTTTGAGACCGTACAGCTCGTAGAGGGAAAGCATGTCCTTATACATCAGCTTGTTTCCCATAAGCTGGCGGTAGGTGGCGCTCTTTTCCCGGCCCTGGGCTTTCAGCGTCTCCATCTTACTCACGATCCCGGCGTAGTTTTCCTCAATGGCAGAGAGCATCTTTTCAAAGGCTGCCAGCCGTTGTTCCTGATCCATGGCTTTTCCTCCCTACCGATTCATATTGCCCAACTGATAAAAGGCCACGGCGCTGGCGGCGGCCACATTCAGGGAATCCACCCCGTGGGCCATAGGGATGCACACCGTATAGTCACAGTGGGCAATGGTGCTGCCGGCCAGGCCGTCCCCCTCGGTGCCCAGGACAATGGCCAGCTTTTCCTCCCGGTTCAGAGCCGGATCGTTAAGCCGCACCGAATCCTGCCGCAGGGCCATGGCCGCCGTCTTGAAGCCCAGCGCCTGCAGAGCCGCCACCCAATCGCCCTCCTCCGGCAGATAGGCCCAGGGCACCTGGAACACCGTCCCCATGCTGACCCGGATGGCCCGGCGGTACAGCGGGTCGGAACCGGCGGCGGTCAGCAGCACCGCGTCCATGCCCAGGGCGGCGGCGGAGCGAAAGATGGCCCCGATGTTGGTGGGGTTCATCACATTCTCCAGCACGGCGATCCGGCTGGCCCCGACGCAGACTTCCCGGTAATCCGGCAGCCGGGGCCGCCGCATGGCGCAGAGCATCCCCCGGGTCAGGTGGAAGCCGGTGAGCTGGGTGAGGGTCTCCAGACTGGCGGTGTATACCGGCACATCGCCGCAGCGCTCCAGCAGTGCCCGGCCTTTGCCCTCCACATGCTTTTCTTCCATAAGAAAAGACACCGGCACGCAGCCCGCGTCCAGCGCCCGCTCAATGACCACCGGGCTTTCCGCGATGAACAGGGCGTTTTCCGGGTCTGCCCGGTTTACCAGCTGATTCTCCGTCAGCCTGGCATAGATATCCAGTTCCGGGGCAGCAAAATCCCGGATGGCGTATATGTCAGCCATGGGCTGTCTCCTCCTGCTTTGCGTTTTCACTGCGTACTTGCCCCGGCGTCACCCGGGGCAGACGTAAAATAGACATCATTTATTATAACTGCGCCGCCGGCAAATTTCAAATGTAGATTAAATGCGGAACCAACTTATGGTAAGAAACAATGTGGTTGTGCATTTCTTACAAAAATTAAAATAGTTTTTAGTGCAAAAAGACGTCGCGGCGAAAAAATTTACAAAAAAATCGTGCATATGGATATTGCAATTTGGAGCAGATTTGGTACAATCTCTCCATGAGGCTAAAAAGCCCATAACCCAAAAATCTTTAATGGAGGAAATTGCACAATGAAAAAGGTACTT
This sequence comes from Candidatus Limivicinus sp., assembly GCA_051866745.1. Lineage (GTDB taxonomy): Bacteria > Bacillota > Clostridia > Oscillospirales > Oscillospiraceae > Limivicinus. The sequence goes on from JBJDXQ010000022.1 coordinate 70,636, forward strand.
GCACTGCTTCTGGCTCTGACCATGGTGTTTGCTCTGGCCGCTTGCGGCGGCTCCAGCGCACCTGCCGCCACCCAGGCTCCCGCCGCTGAGGCTCCCGCCGCCGAGGCTCCCGCGGAGGCCGCTGCCCTGAACGTGGGCGTGTTCTACTACACCTACGCTGACACCTACATCTCTTCCGTCCGCACCGCTCTGGACGCTGAGCTGACTGCCCTGGGCATCAACTTCACCGACTACGACGGCAACAACAGCCAGACCACCCAGAACGAGACCATCAACACCGCTCTGCAGAACGGCTGCAACCTGCTGATCGTCAACATGGTCACCTCCGGCTCCACCGACGTTGCCAACGAGATCATTTCCATGGCCGGCGATGTCCCCGTGATCTTCTTCAACCGCGCCGTTGAGAACGACGGCGAGGAAGGCACCGTTCTCGGCGCCCACGACAGCATCTGCTTCATCGGTACCGACGCTCCCGAGGCAGGTCACCTGCAGGGCAAGATGGTGGGCGAGTATGTTGTTGCCAACTACGACGCCATTGACCTCAACGGCGACGGCGTGATCTCCTACGCTCTGTTCAAGGGCGACGAGGCCAACGTGGAAGCCATCTACCGCACCCAGTACGGCGTTGAGGACGCTGACGCTGTCCTGACCGCTGCCGGCAAGCCCGCTCTGGAGTACTTTGACGCTGCCAACAGCTCCAAGTACCAGGTAGACCTGCAGGGTGCATGGTCCGCTCAGGCCGCCACCGACTACATGAACACCAACCTGGCCCAGTACAACGAGGCCAACGGCAACATGATCGAGCTGATCATCTGCAACAACGACAACATGGCTGAGGGCTGCATCTCCGCTCTGGAGACCGCCGGCTTCAACCTGGGCGATGGCGGCAAGACCATCCCTGTCTTCGGCGTTGACGCCACCGCTTCCGCACAGGATCTGATCGCCGCCGGCAAGATGACCGGTACCGTCAAGCAGGACGCCGAGGGCATGGCCAAGGCCATTGCTGAGGTCGCCGCTGCTGTGGGCGAAGGCACCGCTATGACTGACGCCATCGCTGCTGTGGCCGGCTCTGCCGAGATGTACACCGTGGCTGAGGGCATCGCCAACAAGCTCTTCGTGGCCTACGCTCCTTTCACCGCATAATCCATATTCAGCAACATTAAAAGGGGCAGCCACGAAAGTGGCTGCCCCATAACTAAGTATTACGGGAGGGAAAAGGTATGGAGCAGGATATCCTCCTGAGGATGACGGATATCACCAAGACATTTCCCGGCGTCAAGGCCCTGGACGGGGTTTCTTTTGAACTGAAAAAGGGCACCGTCCATGCGCTGATGGGAGAAAACGGCGCCGGTAAGTCCACCCTTATGAAATGCCTTTTCGGCATTTACACGAAGGACAGCGGACAGATATTTCTGGAAGGCAAAGAGGTCAACTTCAAAAACAGCAAGGAGGCGCTGAATAACGGCGTCGCCATGGTGCATCAGGAGCTGAACCAGGCCCTCAAGCGCTCAGTCATGGACAACCTCTGGCTGGGCCGTTACCCCATGATCGGCGGCGTCATGGTCAACGAAAGAAAAATGCTGCAGGATACCAAGGCCATCTTTGAAGAGCTGGAGATCGACGTGGATCCCCATCGGATCATGAGCACGATGCCCGTCTCCCAGCGCCAGATGGTGGAGATTGCCAAGGCTGTCTCCTACAATTCCAAAGTCATCGTGTTTGACGAACCCACTTCGTCCCTTACCGAGGAGGAAGTGGAGCACCTGTTTAAGATCATCAACATGCTCCGTGACCGGGGCATGGGCATCATATACATCTCCCACAAGATGGCGGAGATCAAGCGCATTTCCGACTATATCACCGTCATGCGCGACGGCACCCATGTGGCCACCAAGCCCGCCGCTGAGCTGGAGATGAACGACATTATCCGCCTGATGGTGGGCCGTGAGCTGAACAACCAGTTCCCGCCCAAGACCAACAAGCCCGGCGATGTCTATCTCAAGGTGGAAAATCTCACCGCCCAGTATTCCCTGCTGAAGGACGTGTCCTTTGAGGCCCGCCGGGGCGAGGTGCTGGGGCTTGCGGGCCTGGACGGCAGCGGCCGTACCGAGACCCTGGAGAACATCTTCGGCGAGGCCACCAGAAAATCCGGCACCATCACCCTGGACGGCAAGCCCTGTCTGAACCGCAACCCCGGGGAGTCCATTAAAAACGGCTTTGCCCTTCTGACCGAGGAGCGCCGCGCCACCGGCATCTTCTCCATCCTGGATATCCGGGAGAACACCGTCATATCCAGCCTGAAAAAGCACCTGCGCTTCGGCCTCTGGCTCAGCAGCAAGTCCATGAAGAAGGACACCCAGTGGTCCATCGACTCCATGCGTACCAAGACCCCGTCCCAGAGCACCAAGATCCGCAGCCTCTCCGGCGGCAACCAGCAGAAGGTTATCATCGGCCGCTGGCTGCTGACAGAGCCGGATGTGCTTTTGCTGGACGAGCCTACCCGCGGTATCGACGTGGGCGCCAAGTATGAGATTTACCAGCTGATCCTTGACCTTGCCTGCAAGGGCAAGACCGTGCTGGTGGTATCCTCTGAGATGCCGGAGCTGCTGGGTATCTGTGACCGTATTCTGGTCATGTCCGGCGGCCGTCTGGCCGGAGAGGTGGATGCCAGAACCACCACCCAGGAAGAGATAATGACTCTGGCAGCGAAATATGTATAATGGGAGGGCCGCAGCATGAATAACCCTGTAGCAAAACTTCAGCGTACGGCCGAGGAATACAGAAAGCTGGACAGCAAAGATAAGCGCCGCTTCTGGTCCGACGGTCTGCTCAACAACGCGCTTTACATACTGATGGTGATCTTCATCATCTACACCGCAGTCAAGAACAGCAACTTCGTAAAACCCGGTTCCATCATCAACATCGTCTCCCTGGCCGCCGCTTCTCTGCCCATGGCACTGGGCATCGGCGGATGTATCGTCCTCACCGGCACGGACCTGTCTGCCGGCCGCGTGGTTGGCCTCACCGCCGCCATCGCCGGCACCATGCTCCAGAGCCGCGAGATTTCCCGCAGAATGTTCCAGAGCCTGCCGGCCATTACCCCGGGCTGGATTCTGCTGGTGGTTCTGATGGTCCTGGTGGTGGGCGCCATCATCGGCTTTATCAACGGCTTCTTCGTTGCCAAGTTCAGCCTCCACCCCTTCATTGTCACCCTGGCTACCCAGCTGATCACCTATGGCTTGATCCTGCTGTTCTTCATGCTCAACGGCAACAACGGCCAGCCTGTTTCCGGCCTGTCCGATGAGTATAAGGCCATCGTCTCTTCGCCGTTTTTGAAGTTTGAAACCGCCAAGTACGGCACCATCTCCATCCCCTGGTACGTGTTCTATGCCATCCTGCTGACCGCTCTGATGTGGTTTGTCTGGAACAAGACCACCTTCGGCAAGAACATGTTCGCCGTCGGTTCCAATGCCGAGGCCGCCCGTGTCTCCGGCGTCAACGTGTTCTGGACCACCGTTCTGGTTCACACCCTGGCCGGCGCTCTCTACGGCTTCACCGGCTTCATCGAAGGCGCCCGTATCAGCTCCATCACCCAGGCCACCGGCCTGAACTACGAGTGTGACGCCATCGCGGCCTGCGTTATTGGTGGCGTCTCCTTCGTGGGCGGCACCGGTAAGATCAGCGGCATTGTGCTGGGCGTGTTCGTCCTGCGTATCATCTTCGTTGCCCTGAACATGCTGGGCATCGACCCCAGCCTGCAGTATATCATCAAGGGCGGCATCATTCTGGCTGCCTGCTCCCTGGATATGCGCAAGTACCTGGTTCGCAAGTAATTTTCTTTCCCAAAAAGGTCAGGCTTTGTGCCTGACCTTTTTTTGTCTATGGTTGCAAATGCGGGGGAAAAATGCTACTATACACAAAGAGTATTCTGTAGTAAAAAACCCGCTTTTATGGGGGCGATGGGATGCGCTTTTTTGTCACCGGCGCCGGCGGCCAGCTGGGTCATGACGTCATGAACGAAGTGAATCAACGGGGCTATGAGGCCATCGGCTCCGGCTCCAAGCCGGCCTATAGCGGCGTACAGGACGGCAGCGCTGTCTGCTCCCTGCCCTATGTGCAGTTGGATATCCGGGACAGGGACGCCGTAACGAAGACCATCGCCGCCGCCCGGCCGGATGTGGTGATCCACTGCGCCGCCTGGACGGCGGTGGACGCGGCGGAGGCACCGGAGAACAGGGGAGCGGTGCAGGCCGTCAACGCTCTGGGCACCCGCTACGTGGCGGAAGCCTGCAAGGCCCTGGACTGCAAAATGGTCTATATCAGTACCGACTATGTGTTCCCCGGCGGAGGGACCAGCCCCTGGCAGCCGGATGAAGGGGGCTATGCCCCGCTGAATGCCTATGGCCAAAGCAAGCTGGCAGGGGAGCAGGCGGTGGAAGCGCTGCTGGAGAAGTTTTTCATCGTCCGCACCGCCTGGGTTTTTGGCCGCAGCGGCGGCAACTTCGTGAAAACCATGCTCCGCCTGGGCAAGACCCATGAGGAGCTCCGGGTGGTGGATGACCAGATCGGCACCCCCACCTATACCCGGGATCTGGCCCGGCTTCTGGTGGATATGAGCCTGACAGAGCGATACGGCCGCTACCACGCCACCAATGAGGGTGGCTACATCAGCTGGTATGACTTTGCCTGCGAGATCTTCCGCCAGGCGGGAATGGCTGTGCGGGTGCAGCCGGTAGGAACCGCGGAATACGGCCTGAGTAAGGCCGCCCGGCCCTTCAACAGCCGCTTGGATAAAAGCAAGCTTTTGGAAAAAGGCTTCGTACCCCTGCCGGACTGGCGGGACGCGTTGAGCAGATACATGAAAGAGATAGAGACAGAGGGATAGTATGGGCAAGATCAAAGTAAGCGAAACTCCCATGGAGGGGCTGTATATCATTGAGCCCACCGTCTTTGGCGACAGCCGGGGCTATTTTGTGGAGACCTATAACCAGCGGGACATGGAGGAAGCGGGCTTTCCCATGCGCTTCGTCCAGGACAGTCAGAGCATGAGCGTCAAGGGCGTGCTCCGGGGCCTGCACTTTCAGAAGCAGCACCCCCAGGCCAAGATCGTCCGGGTGATCCAGGGGTCGGTCTACGACGTGGCCGTGGACCTGCGCTCCGACAGCGCCACCTTCGGCCAATGGTTCGGCATTGAGCTCAGCGCCGAAAACCATAAGCAGCTGCTGATTGGGGAGGGCTTTGCCCATGGCTTCCTGGTGCTGTCCGATACCGCCACCGTCTGCTATAAGGCTGGCGACTTCTATCATCCCGGGGACGAGGGCGGCATCGCCTGGAACGACCCCAGCCTGAGTATTCAGTGGCCCGGCGTGAAAGGCGCCTACACCGGCACCGCCTCCGCCGAAGGCTATATCCTGGCCGACGGCAGCCCCCTGATCCTCAGCGAGAAGGACCAGAAATGGCCCCTCTTGCAGGATGCTTTTCGGTTTTAAGGATAAACTTTGAAACAACAACGACCGCCCGGGATTTCCCCCGGGCGGTCGTTGTTATATTTTTAGTCATACACCCTGGGTACCCGCTTGGAAACGGCGCACAGCAGCTCATAGGGGATGGTGCCGGCGGCGTCGGAAAGCTGATAGATGCTGCACCTGGGCCCGAACAGCTCCACCTGGCTGCCCACATCCACCTCCGGCCGCTCCGTCAGGTCCACCATGCACATATCCATGCAGATGTTGCCCCGCTGGGGAGCGAAGCCGTCCCCGGCGGCGAAGCTGCACTGGTTCCCGGCGGCCCGGGGAAGCCCGTCGGCATAGCCGATGGCCAGCACGCCCATGCGGGTGCGCCGCTCCGTTACGAAGCGGCGGCCATAGCTGACGGCAGTGCCCGGCTCATAGAACTTGATGGTGCTCACCGTGGTCACCAGGCGCATGCAGGGCCGCAGACCCAGCTTCCCGCCGTCGCCGTAGCCGTAGAGCAGCAGGCCGGGGCGCACCATGTCCAGGGCCATCTCCGGGTAGTTGGCCACCGCGCCGCTGTTGGCGCAGTGGCGGATGGCAAATTCAATGCCGCCCCGCTCCTTCACCGCATTAATCATATCTATAAACAGCTTGAACTGCCCCAGGGTATAGTCCCGGCAGTCCTCTACCGGCTCATCGGAAACGGCGAAGTGGGTGTAGACCCCCTCGGGGATCAGGCCGGGCAGGCGGCAGGAGTCGATCACGTTCTGCACGCCCTCGTCAAAATATCCCCCGGCGCAGAGAAAGCCCAGCCGGGACATGCCGGTGTCCAGCTTGATGTGGATCTTCAGGTCCCGGCCCAGCTTTGCCGCTTCGGCGGAATATTCCACCGCCTTGGCAAGACAGGTGACGGTCTGGGTGATGTCCATGGCGATCAGGGTGCCGGTGTACTCCGGCGGCGTGTGGCCCAGAATCAGGATGGGCATGGTGACGCCGCCCTGCCGCAGCTCCAGGGCTTCATCCAGGCAGGAGACGGCCAGGTAGTCGGCCCCCTCCTCCTGCAAAAGCCGGGAAACCGTCAGGGCACCGTGGCCGTAGGCGTCGGCCTTCACGATCCCCAGAAAACGGCAGCCCGCCGGCAGGGAGGCCCGGATGGCCCGGTAGTTATGGCGGATGTTGTCCAGACTGATCTCGGCCCAGGTTCTCTTTTGTAAGTCATTCATAGTCGTTTACTCCGTTGTTTCATCTGGGGCAGCGGGGGCAAAGCCCTCCTGCCAGTCGCTGATCTCCGCAAAGACCTTCACCCGGCCGTCGCTGCGAAGCTCCGCCTGCCGGGGCGTCATGTCATCCGGCGCGAACCATACGGTGCAGACCAGTTCATCGGTGCTCTGCAGTTCCAGCACGGTGCAGCCGCCCTCGCTCCAGCCGGCGTTCATATCGCCGTCCTTCAGCGCCTGCACCAGCATGGGCAGGGCGGACATGGGGGACAGGCCAAAATCGTCCAGCTCCCCGGTGCCCAGGCACACCCCGTCATACTCCAGACTGGTGCTGCCCGGTTCAATCCTGGCACTCACCCCGGCGATCAGCTGGGGGGCCAGCACCGTCACCTTGCCGCCCTCGGCGTCCTCATAATAGCTGAGGGTGAAGCGGGCGGTTTTGTTTTCATACTCGGCCCGGATGTTGGCGGTGAAGCTGAGGCAGGCCGCCTCATCCAGCCGCGCTGCCAGATCCTCCCTGGCCTTGGCAAACTCCCGCCCGCCGCAGCCGCTCATCAAAAGGCAAAGACATAAGCTTATACTCAGGCAAAATTTTTTCATAGTCTCCTCCGAAATCATTCTGCTTGAATCTATGCTTTGTCCCTGGCGATCATGACTGTGCCGCCGTGTAAATCGCGGCCTTGCAGCTATTATAATCACATGCCGGGAAATAGTCAAATTCCTCTTGAAAAAAAACGGCAACTGTGTTACATTGAATGAGTTATTGCTGTGAACGGGAAAATAGCGAGTTTTTTGCCTGCCAGAGAATGAGGGTCACCGGCTGTAAGCCCTCTAAGGCGATGTCGCTTGGTTCGCCCGGGAGCACCGGCCAATCCCCGGCGTGTGGCGCGCGTTAAGCGCCGAGAGTGCGGCATTGCGTCAGCGGTGCCGAATGTGGGTGGTACCACGGAAGTTTTGCTTTCGTCCCTGAGGATTCAGAGACGGGAGCTTATTTTTTTACAGGAGAATGAGACATGAAAGAACAGATGCGGGCATTGAGAGCGTCTTCCATCCAGGCCATTCTGGACTGCGAGAATGCGGAACAGCTGGAAGCGCTGCGGGTGAAGTACCTGGGCAAAAAGGGTGAGCTGACTGCCATCCTCCGCCAGATGGGCGGCCTTTCCGCCGAGGAGCGGCCGGCCATGGGCCAGCTGGCAAACCAGCTGAGAAGCGACATTGAAGCCGCCATTGAAAAGTGCAAGGGCGAGCTGTCCTCCGCCATGATGGAGCAGAAGCTGAAAAGCGAGGCTCTGGACGTGACCCTGCCCGGCGAGCCGGTGCACCTGGGCCACAAACACCCCATGTACAACGTGCTGGACCAGATCAAGGATATTTTTGTGGGCATGGGCTTTGAAATCGTGGACGGCCCGGAGGTGGAGCTGGCGGAGTATAACTTCACCAAGCTGAACATCGACGAGGGCCACCCCTCCCGGGACTGGACCGATACCTTCTATTTCAGCGAGGACGGCAAGATTCTTCTCCGTACCCAGACCTCTCCCATGCAGGTCCACGCCATGGAGCAGAAGAGCCTGCCCATCCGCATGATCGCCCCCGGCCGGGTCTACCGGAAGGACGAGGTGGACGCCACCCATTCCCCCATGTTCCACCAGATCGAGGGCATGGTCATCGACAAGGGCATCACCATGGCCGACCTGAAGGCCACCTTGAACCTGGTGGTGGAGAAAATCTACGGTGAGGGCACCGTCACCCGCTTCCGCCCCCATCACTTCCCCTTTACGGAGCCCAGCTGTGAAATGGACATTCAGTGCCACAAGTGCGGCGGCAAGGGCTGCCCCACCTGCAAGGGCGAGGGCTGGATCGAGGTGCTGGGCGCCGGCATGGTGCACCCCAAGGTGCTCTCCGGCTGCGGCATCGACCCGGATGTGTATTCCGGCTGGGCCTTCGGTATGGGCCTGGAGCGCCTGGCCATGGGCGAATACAAGATCAACGACCTGCGCCTGATCTTCGAGAACGACATCCGCTTCCTGGAGCAGTTTTAAGGAGGGCAATGCAACATGAATCTTTCCAGAAAATGGCTCAATGAGTTCGTGGACCTGAGCCTGAACGAATATGACGACAAGGCCTTTGCCGAGGCCATGACCATCTCCGGCTCCAAGGTGGAGGTCACTGAGGACCTGAGCCGGAACATCCATAACGTGAAGGTGGGCCGCATTGTGGCCCTGGAGAAGCACCCCAATTCCGACCATATGCTGGTCTGCCAGATCGACATCGGCGAGAGCGAGCCGGTACAGATCTGCACCGGGGCCTGGAACGTCCACGTAGGCGACCTGGTGCCTGCCGCCCTGCACAACTCCCTGCTGCCCGGCGGCGTGAAGATCACCAAGGGCAAGCTGCGGGGCGTGCCCTCCAACGGTATGCTCTGCTCCCTCAAGGAACTGAACGTCACCACCCATGACTTCCCCTATGCTGTCATCAAGGCCGCCGCCATCCTGGGGGACTATCATCCCATCGATCCGGCCAAGCCCTCCATCGCCGCCGACATTAAGGCCGGGGACAAGATCTTCGGCAAGGTGGTGGCCGCCCAGGTCACCGCTCTGGAGACCGTGGGCTATTCCCGGTACAAGCTGAGCCTGAACACCGGCGCTGCCGCTGTGGAGACCCAGGCCGACTGCCAGAATATCCATGTGGGCGACCTGCTGGCCTATGACACCGGCAAGGATCACGTCTGCACCCTGGAAGACCTGCGGGCCGAGCAGCGGGAGTTCCCCCACTGCATTCCCGACGGCATCTTCATCCTCAACGAGGATTGCCAGCCCGGCGACGATGTGGCCGTGCTGCTGGGCATGGATGACCATGTGGTGGAGTTTGAGATCACCCCCAACCGGCCGGACTGCCTGTGCATGATCGGCCTGGCCCGGGAGGCCGCCGTCACCTTCGGCAAGGAGCTGAAGCTGCATGAGCCGGTGGTGAAGGCCACCGCCGGCGGCAACATTGCCGACATGGTGAAGATTGTGGTGGAGGAGCCGGAGCTTTGCCCCCGCTACACCGCCCGCATGGTGAAGAATGTAAAGATCGCCCCCTCTCCCGCCTGGATGCGGGAGCGCATCCGCAACGCCGGTATGCGCCCCATCAACAACGTGGTGGATATCACCAACTACGTGATGCTGGAGTATGGCCAGCCCATGCACGCCTTTGACTTCAGCTGCGTCAACAACCAGGAGATTCATGTCCGCCTGGCCAAAGAGGGCGAGACCATCCAGACCCTGGACGGCAATGAGCGCAAGCTCTCCCCCTCCATGCTCTGCATCTGCGACACCGACAAGCCCGTGGGCGTGGCCGGCGTCATGGGCGGCGCTAACAGCGAGATCGAGGGCGACACCGCCATGGTGCTCTTTGAAAGCGCCAACTTCAACGGTACCTCCATCCGCCGCACCGCCACTGCCCTGGGTATGCGCACTGACGCATCCTCCCGCTATGAGAAGGGCCTGGACGTGCAGAACACCTACAAGGCCGTGGAGCGGGCCTGCGAGCTGATCGAGCTGCTGGGCTGCGGCGAAGTGGTGGAGGGCGTCATCGACGTGGTGCCCAAGGCCCTGCAGGAGACCACCCTGAAGCTGGAGCCGGAGAAGATCAACGCCCTGCTGGGTACCGACATTGACGAGGCCACCATGCGCAAGATCCTGCTGGAGCTGGGCTTCACCCTGGAAGGGGACATCATCCATGTGCCCTCCTGGCGCGGCGATGTGGAGCATTATTCCGACATTGCCGAGGAAGTGGCCCGCTTCTATGGCTACAACGAGATTCCCACCTGCTTTGCCGGCGGCAACACCACCAGCGGCGGCTTCACCCCCGTGCAGCAGTGCGAGCGCCAGATCGGCCAGACCTGCCGCAGCCTGGGCATGGATGAGATCATCACCTATTCCTTCATCAGCCCCAGCTACTATGACAAAATCCGTATGCCGGCGGACTCCCCCCTGCGGGACAGCCTGCGCATCCTCAACCCTCTGGGGGAGGACACGTCCATCATGCGCACCACCGTGCTGCCCTCCATGCTGGAGATTCTCAGCCGCAACTACAACTACCGCAACCGTTCCGCCGCCCTGTATGAGATCGGCAAGATCTATCTCAAGCGGCCCGACGGCATGGCCGATGAGCCCAAGATCGTCTCCCTGGGCGCCTACGGCCCGGAGATGAACTTCTTCCGCCTGAAAGGCTGGGTGGAAGCCCTGCTGAATGACCTGGACGTGGGTAAGCTCACTTTCGAGGCGGAGCCGGCCAACCCCTCCTACCATCCCGGCCGCTGCGCCAGGGTGTATGCCGGCGGAACCGAGATCGGCGTCCTGGGCCAGATTCATCCCGAAGTGGCCGCCAACTACGGCGTGGACGCGGAGCTGTACTGCGCGGAGCTGCGTTTCGAGGCCATGTTCGCCCTGAAGGGAGGCATCCCGGTGTATGTGCCCCTGCCCAAGTTCCCCTCCGTCACCAGGGATATTGCCGTGGTCTGCGACAGCGACATTCCTGTTGGCAAGCTGAGCGACTGCATCCTGGCAAACGGTGGGCAGTACCTCAAGGGCTGCGACATCTTTGACGTCTACACCGGCCACCATATCGCCCAGGGCAAGAAGTCCGTGGCCTTCTCCCTGACCATGCGCTCCGACGACCAGACCCTCACCGACGACCACGCCGAGGAGACCGTCAAGGCCGTGCTGGCCGCTCTGGAGAAGAACTTCGGCGCGGTCATGCGGTGAGCGGTTCTTGAATAAATCAACAGTTTTGGCGAAAATTTAATAATTCTTAACTTTTTTCCACGCTGTTTCGACTTTACTTGCCGGCAGAATTTGGTATAATAGGTTCAACAGAGAATAAAGAAGGAGGGGAAAGTCATGGAGGATGCAACCAGAAAATTTGCGGCTGTAGACAACAAAGCTGAGATGCGAGAGATTTTGTCGTCCGTGTATAACTCCCTCATGGTAAAAGGCTATAACCCCATCAACCAGATCGTGGGCTATATCCTTTCCGAGGACCCAACCTATATCACCAACTACAACAACGCCCGCACCCTCATCTGCCGTATTGACCGGGACGAGCTTCTGCAGGAACTGCTGAAGTGCTATCTCAATAAGTAAAAATAAAAACCGCAGGCATCCGCCTGCGGTTTTTATGTGAAAGGATTCCTTATGAACGATATTTATGAAATTCAAAAGCTGCTCTATTCCTATTGCTGGCTTATCGACAGCGGGGACTTTGACGGTGTGTGTGAACTGCTGAAGGACGCGGATATCTACTATTCCGGCAAGCTCACCTACCACAAGGACCCCAAGGGCTATATGAACACCCTCAAGCCCATCGTCCGCTATGAGGACGGCACCCCCAAAACCAGCCATATGTGTATCGACCCCATCATCGATGTGGCGCCCGACGGCCTCACGGCCACCGCCAAGTCCTATACCGTGGTGGTGCAGGGCATCACCGGGCAGATGCTGCCCCAGATCATCTGGGTGGACCGAAAGCTGGATACATTCCAAAAGGTGGAGGGCCGCTGGCGTTTCGCGTCCCGGGACTTCATCACCCGCGCCGAGGGAGACACGGCAAAGCATATCGACATGAGCGTCTTTGCCCGGAAAAAGAAAAAGTGAAACAAATGCAAAAATCGGTGCGGAAGTGACCCTGCACCGATTTTTTACAGCAATACCTTCCCCAGGCATAAACAGCGCCTGCGCTGCTCCCGGTCCAGATAGATGCAATCTTTTTCGTCCCCGCCCAGCAGCACCAGCGCACCGTTATAATCCTCGCACCAGCGGCGGCAGTACACCTGTCCATTGACCAAAAACAGACCCACGTCCCGTTCCTGCAGCGGTGCCCGGCAGCTGACATACACCGTCTGCCCCGGGTGCAGCAGCGGCTCCATGGCGCTGTCACGCAGCACCACAGAGAAGTCCGCCTCTGCAGGAATGCCTTTGTCTCTCTTGACCAGCCTGAAATCCTCTGTCAAATCCATCGCCCCTTACTGGGATTATACCGCATCCCCGCTTACCGTCAAGCAGATTTGTAAATTTTCCATCAAAAAATGAAAATAAGTCTTGGCAAAAATTTCTGTGGTGGTACAATATAGAGGTATTTTTTCTAAGGAGTTGTGGTCATGCTGATTCTGGCCTTCCTGCTGCTGGCCCTTGGGGCGGCAGTTATTTATGTGCGCTGCTGCGGATTCGTGGTGTGGAAAACCGCGCTGCTCTTTGCCGGCTGTTTTATTGCGCTGAACCTGTTCTATCTTGTGGTAGCCTGGGTGGCCTCCTGGTTTGTCAACCCCTCCAAGCCCCTTTCCCGCCAGAACAGCCTGTGCCGCAGTGCCTGTGTCTATGCTTCCATGATCGTCACCGGCTACTGCTGGGTCAGGACCCATGTCCGCGGGGCGGAGAAGCTGCCGGAGGCAGGGCGTTTTCTGCTGGTCAGCAACCATCGCTCCGGCTTTGACCCCATTGTCATCACCCGGGTGCTGCGCCGGTTCAATATTTCCTTTGTGTCCAAGCCCTCCAATATGGAGATGCCCGTGTTGGGGCGTATTGGCTACGGCGCGGGCTGCCTGCCCATCGACCGGGAGAATGACCGCAAGGCCCTTACCACCATCCTCACCGCTGCCGATTACCTGAAGCGGGGCCTCTGCTCCATGGCCATCTACCCCGAAGGGACCCGCAGCCGGGGCAGCGAGCTGCTGCCTTTCCACCCCGGTTCCTTCAAGATCGCCCAGAAGGCCAATGTGCCCCTGATCATCACCTCCATCAGCGGGACGGAGAAGGTGGGAAAAAATGTGCTGCGCCGCCCCACCGATGTGTATCTGGACATTCTGGAGGTTATCCCGGCGGAAAAGGTGAAGAGCATGAGCACCAGAGAGCTGGCGGAGTACAGCAGCCGCATCATTGCCGAGAATCTGAAAACCATCCCCGCATGATTATAATTGCCTGAGGTAAAAAACAATGAGTGTTGCCCTTGTTACAGGCTCCTCCCGGGGCATCGGCGCCGCCTGCGCCCAGGCCCTGGCCAGGAGCGGCTATAAAGTATGTATCAACTGCATTGAGCGCATGGACCTGGCCCAGGCCCTGGCTGACCGGCTGCGGGAAGAAGGCTGCCAGGTCATCTGCCACCAGGCCGACGTGGCCGACAGCCGGGCCGTGAACGAAATGGTCCGCCGCATTGAGCGGGAGCTGGGCCCGGTGGACCTGCTGGTAAATAACGCCGGTATCGCCCGGCCGGAGCAGTTTCAGGATATTGCGCCGGAAACCTGGAAGCGGCTGTTCGACGTGAACCTGGGGGGCTGCTTCAACACCATTCAGGCGGTTCTGCCCCATATGCTCCATGAGCACGCCGGCTGCATCGTGAACATGTCCTCCATCTGGGGCCAGCATGGCGCCTCCTGCGAGGTGGCCTATGCCTCCACCAAGCATGCCATCATCGGCTTGAGCCGCTCCCTGGCGGCGGAGCTGGCACCCTCCGGCATCCGGGTCAACTGCGTCGCCCCCGGCGTCATCGATACCGACATGGTGCAGGTGCTGGGCCAGGAGACGCTGGACAATCTGGCCCAGGAACAGATTCCTCTTGGCCGCCTGGGCAAAACCGAGGAGATCGCCGAGACCGTGCTCTATCTGGCCAGGGCAAGCTACACTACCGGCCAGGTCATCACCGTGGACGGCGGCTTCATCATCTGAAATCGGATTTTATATACACCGGCTTTGCCCGGTGTATATTTTTTGCCTTCTCTGGTGAGACTATTTACAGTTCACTACATATGATGTAATGGGCGACTATTCAGGCGGAGTGTGAATCAACAATGGTCAAACGCGGAGATATCTATTACGCCGACCTCAGCCCGGTGGTCGGCAGCGAGCAGGGAGGCATGCGCCCGGTGCTCATCGTCCAGAACGACACCGGCAACCGGCACAGCCCCACCGTGATCGCGGCGGCCATCACCAGCCAGATCGGCAAGGCCAGGCTGCCCACCCACATCGAGCTCTCCGCCCAGAGCGTGGGATTGAACAGAGACAGCGTCATCCTTTTGGAGCAGATTCGTACGCTGGATAAATCCCGCCTGCGGGAGCGGATGGGGAAGCTGGACGAGAACACCATGACAGCCGTGGACAATGCCCTGGCCGTCAGCTTTGGACTGCATAACTGAATAATTCCAGTCTCCTGCCCATATATTTGGGCAGGAGATTTTTGCGTGAAGGAGGCGCGGACATGGACTATCCGCTGCTGCTGGGCGGGGAAAGGGCCGGGACGCTGCGCATAGAGCAGCAGGGACTTTATACCTGCATGGAAGTCAGCGCCGAGGCAAGGGAAGGGCTGCTGCGCATCTGGGTGCAGGGCGGTGGCCGGGAGGCCTACCTGGGTATTTTGCAGCCGAAAGGGGAGGGCTTGTATCTGTGCCGCCGGCTGAGCCGCCGGGAGCTGGCAGCCTTTCCCCAGGTGATCGAACAGGCCTCCGACCGGCAATTGCCACCCCAAGAAGAAGTTGACATAACACAAGAATCACAGGAGCCGGCGCAGGCTCTGCTGCTGCCGGCCCCGGCGCCCGCACTGGAACCCGACCCCGAGCCTGAACCAGAACTTCAGCCTCAGCCCGAACCCCGGCCGGCAAGTACCATGGAGCCGCCCGCCCTTATCTGGCAGGAGCGGCGGGACGGCAGCCTGGTGGCGAAGGAGGGGAGCCATACCCTGCTGGCCCTGCCGGCCCGACTGCGCCGCGCGCCCCAGGGGGCCGACCTGCGCCGCATCGGCGGCAGGGAATATTTGGTCTTCCGCTATTGAGAACGGGGCCGGAAAGGTGTATAATGAAAGAAAAAAAGGGGAGGACACTGCCGTGCTGATGACCGATCTTATTGTAAAAAAACGTGACGGAGGCGAACTCAGCCACGAGGAAATCAACTTCATGATCGATGGCTATACCCGGGGCCAGATCCCGGATTACCAGATGTCCGCCATGTGCATGGCCATTCTGCTCCGGGGTATGAGCGATCGGGAGACCCTGGATATGACCATGGCCATGGTCCATTCCGGGGAGACCCTGGACCTCAGCCCTATCCAGGGCGTCAAGGGGGATAAGCACTCCACCGGCGGCGTGGGGGATAAGACCAGCCTGGTGCTGTGCCCCATGGTGGCGGCCTGCGGATTGAAGGTGGCCAAAATGTCCGGCCGGGGCCTGGGCCATACCGGCGGCACCATAGATAAGCTGGAGAGCTTTCCCGGCTTCACCACCGGCATCGGGGAGGAGGCCTTCTTTAAAAATGTAAATGACATCGGCATCGCCATCGCCGGACAAACGGCGGACCTTGTGCCTGCGGATAAAAAGCTCTATGCCCTGCGGGATGTCACCGGCACCGTCCCCAGCATCCCGCTGATTGTCAGCTCCATCATGTCCAAGAAGCTGGCCTCCGGCGCGGATGTGATCGTGCTGGACGTGAAATGCGGCAGCGGCGCCTTCATGAAAACCGAGGAGGAGGCCCGCGCCCTGGCCCAGGGCCTGACCCGCATCGGCCGCCTGGCCGGGCGGAAATGTGCCGCCGTCATCACCGACATGGATCAGCCCTTGGGCTGGGCCGTGGGCAACGCCCTGGAGGTGAAGGAGGCCATCTCTGTCCTGAAAGGGGAGAAGGGGGGCGACCTGCTGGAGCTGTGCCTGACTCTGGGCAGCTGTATGCTTACCGAGGCGGGCCTTGCCGGCAGCATTGAGGAAGCCCGCGCCAAGCTGGAAAAAACAATAAGCGACGGCACGGCCCTGGAGAAGCTGAGCCAGATGGTGACGGCCCAGCAGGGCGACGGCCGGGACGTGTATGACACTTCCCGTCTGCCCATGGCTCCGGTGCAGTTGGAGGTACCGGCCCTGGAGAGCGGCTTTGTCCGCCGTATTGAGGCGGAGCAGGTGGGTCTTGTGAGTATGCACCTGGGCGGCGGCCGGGCCACCAAGGACAGCGAGATCGACCTGTCCGTGGGTCTGGTGCTCCATAAGAAGGTGGGGGACCGTGTGGAAGCGGGGGAGAGCCTGGCCACCATCCATGCCCCCAGCCGGGAAAAGGCGGCGGAGGCGGCGGAACTGCTGCGCGCCTGCTACAGCCTCAGCCCCGACCCGGTGCAGCGCAGCCCCTTCATCAAGGATATTATCCGCTAAGCCAGCGTCAATATTGTCAGATAATCAGCAATAGAGCATTTTGCCCTATTGCTGATTTCTTATTTCATCAAATTTCGTCAAAATGTTAATTGTAATCCTGAACGGCATATGTTAAACTGTCTCAGCAAGGAAAACAAATGTCCTTATAATACGGACACAGACATGGAGGATAAAATGAAAGTTGCTGTTTTGGGCTTCGGCACCGTTGGGGCCGGGATTTATGAGATGCTTGCAAATGCAAAAGGGCTGGAGCAGGGGCCGGTTTTGGTGCGGCCCGGAAAGGATGACGCTCCCTTTAAGCGAACAAGCATAGAGGCCATTCTGGCGGAGCCGGGTGTGGAAGCTGTGGCGGAGGCCATGGGCGGCATTGAGCCGGCCTTCAGCTATGCCATGGCAGCTCTGAAAGCCGGCAAGCACTTTGTCACCTCCAATAAGGCTTTGGTGGCGGCCCATGGGATCGAGCTGGCCGCTGCGGCCCGGGAGAAGGGGGTGGGCTTCCTGTTCAGCGCCGCCTGCGGCGGTGGGATGCCCTTCCTGCATAATCTGAGTATCGCCGTGGAGAGCGACCTGATCGTCTCCCTGGGCGGTATCCTCAACGGCACCACCAACTATATGCTGGACGCCATGCAGCGCCGCTCCCTGGGCTATGCCGAGGCTCTGAGTGACGCCCAGCGCCTGGGCTATGCCGAGGCAGACCCCAGCGCCGATGTCTCCGGCCTGGACGCCCTGCGCAAGATCGTCCTCAGTTCCGCGGTGGCCTATGATCTGCTGCCGGTGGAGGGCCTGTGCCATGAGGGCATCGAGAGCATCACCGCCGAGGACGTGAAGCGCATCCAGGCCCGGGGCCTCAGCTGCCGCCTGATGGCAAAATGCGGCCCTGCCGTCGGCGGCAAGGTCTACGCCTATGTGGAGCCGGTGCTGTTCCCCGCCTCCGCCCCGGAGTGCAGCGTCCTGGATAACTACAACATGGCCCGGTATGAGGGCAAGTGCGCCGGCCCCATGGTGTTCATGGGCCAGGGCGCGGGCCGCTGGCCCACCGCTTCCGCCGTGCTGCGGGATCTGGATTGCATCCTCAAGGGTCGGCTGCATATGCTCTCCCCCGCCTGTCATGAGGGCAGCGCCGACAACGCCGCTTGCAGCCACAGCTACTATGTGCGCCTGCCCAGCAGCCTGTCCGGCTGCTTCGAGGCCAAGAGCTACAGCGAGGCTGACGGCGTCAGTGAGCTGATCACCAAACCCATGTCTGTCAAGGCCATGCATGAGCTGGCCGCCCGGCTGCGCGGCGAGGGGGCCTCCCTGTTCTTTGCCGCTGTGGAGGATTGAGCCATGGTCAAGGTTGCAAAATTCGGCGGCTCCTCCGTGGCCGGGGCCCAGCAGTTTGAAAAGGTCAAGGCCATCGTGGAGGCGGACCCGGCCCGGAAGGTGGTGGTGGTCTCCGCCGCCGGCAAGCGCAGCAGCGGCGACCATAAGCTCACCGATCTGCTGTATCTCTGCCATGCCCACCTGACCTATGGGGTATCATGCGACGACATTGTTCATACAATAGAGCAGCGCCTCTGCGAGATTCGGGACGAGTTGGGCCTTCGCTTTGATGTGGGGGCGGAGATGGCCCGGCTGGAGCAGAGCCTCAGCAAGGATATGTCCGCCGATGAGCTGGTGTCCCGGGGCGAGTACCTGACCTCCCGGCTGATGGCCGATTACCTGGGCTATCAGTTTGTGGACGCGGCGGACTGTGTTTTCTTCGCCTATGACGGTCAGGTGGACCGGGAAAAGACCTACGCCGCCATCAGGGCCGCCTATGAGCAGTACGGCCGCATCGTGATCCCCGGCTTCTATGGCCGCCTGCCCAACGGCCGCATCAAGGTGATGACCCGGGGCGGCAGCGACATCAGCGGCGCCCTGGCCGTGGCGGCCATTGACGCCGACGTGTACGAGAACTGGACGGACGTGTCCGGCATCCTGATGGCGGACCCCCGCATTGTGAAGGACCCCAAACCCATCGGCCGCATCACTTATGCGGAGCTGCGGGAGCTGGCCTTCATGGGGGCCTCCGTGCTCCATGAGGAATCGGTGCAGCCGGTGAAGGAGAAGGGGATCGCCCTCAACATCCGCAACACCAACTGCCCGGAGCATCCCGGGACCATCATCGTGGATAAGATTGAAAAGGAGGAGCGGGATGAACGTTTCCTCACTGGCATCGCCGGGCGGAAGAATTTCACCATCCTCACCGTCAATAAGCGGAACATGAACGCCAGCCAGACCCTGCGCCAGACCCTGGAGATCTTTGACCACTATCATGCCAATGTGGAGCATATCACCCTGGGGCTGGACTCCTTTGCCCTGGTGACCTCCACCGCCGCCCTGGGGGACGCGCTTTACAGCCTCATGGGGGACATCGAGAAGCAGTGCCACCCGGAGGACCTGCGGGTGCAGGACGGCATCGCCCTGGTGGCTGCCGTGGGCCGCAAAATGACCTTCCGCCCCGGCATCTCCGGCAAAATCTTCAAGGCGCTGGGCGAAGAGGGCATCAATATCCGCACCATTGCCCAGGGCGCGGATGAGCTTTCCATCATCGTGGGCGTGGACAACAAAAATTACGAGGCGGCGGTACAGGTGCTGTACGACAGCTTCGCTGGTTAACATAATGTAATGGAGGAGAAGAAAAATGAAAAAATATAATGTCGCCATTCTGGGTGCTTCCGGCGCCGTGGGCCAGCAGATGCTGCAGGTCCTGGAAGAGTATCAGATCCCTGTGGACACCCTGCTGCCCCTGGCCAGTGCCCGCAGCGCCGGGGAAAAGGTGCTGTTCAATGGCCGGGAAGTGGAGATTCAGGAAGCCACCGAGGACAGCTTCCAGGGCATGGATTTTGTCCTGGGCGCGGTGAAAAACGGCATGTCCAGAAAGTTTGCCCCCGCCATCGTCAAGAGCGGCGCGGTGTACATCGATAACAGCTCCGCCTTCCGCCTTGACCCGGAGGTGCCCCTCATCGTGCCGGAAATCAACGGCGCCGACGCCCTGAACAACAAGGGCATCATCGCAAACCCCAACTGCTCCACCATCATCACCCTGATGGCTGTGGCTGCCCTGGCGAAGATTTCTCCCATCCGTTCCATGGTGGCCTGCACCTATCAGGCTGTCTCCGGCGCCGGCAAGGCCGGCTTTGACGAGCTGGAGGGCCAAATGGCCGCCGCCGTCAACGGCGGGGAGATGGAGTGCAAGGTGTTCCCCACCCAGATCGCTCTCAACGTTATTCCTCACATCGGTGACGAGCTGGAGAACCTCTATACCGATGAGGAGATGAAGATGCAGAACGAGGGGCAGCGCATCCTCCACCTGCCGGAGCTGAAGGTGAACTGCACCTGCGTCCGGGTGCCCGTTATGCGCTCCCACTCCATCGCCGTCACGGTCCGCACGGAGGAGAAGATTTCCGTGGAGCAGGCCAAGGCCGCCATTGCCGCTTTCCCCGGCTGCCGTCTGATTGAGGATTACCAGGGCCGCAACTACCCCACGCCGCTGGACACCAGCAATCAGGACCTGGTCTGGGTGGGCCGCATCCGCGAGGACCTGACCGACGATAAGGGCCTGACTCTCTGGTGCTGCGGCGATCAGATCCGCAAGGGCGCCGCCAGCAACGCCGTGCAGATTCTGAAATACCTGATTGAGAACCGATAAGTTTTACCGCATATCAAAAGCGCCCGCCTTGAGAAGGCGGGCGCTTTTGATATTATTTGAGATCATAAAGGTAGAAATTTCCGTCTCCGGGCTGCTCCAGCACCGTGTCGCTGTCAAACCAGATGAGCCTTTCGGCGTTCTGGCTGTCCAGCCGCACTATGGTGCAGTCCCGGTAATCCAGCACAGCGGCCCTGTTGCTGCCGGTGTCCTTCAGCAGCAGGCGCTGGCCGTCCAGACTGCCGGTGCTGCTCAGGTTGGAGGCAGGCAGGGTATAGCCCTCCACGGCCCGCAGAGACCAGTCCTCCATATCCAGCACATAGGTCTGGCCGCTGCCGTCGGTGCACAGGGCGTAGCGGCTGCCGGAGAACATATTGCCCTGCCGCAGCTGACTGTCAAAGCCGGCCAGATGGGCAAAGCGCAGGTTGCCGGTGTCCACGTCGGTCTGCAGGGCGGGCATTTCCTGCCGCTTGAAATCCGAAAGCTCAATGCTCCAGAAATGATAGTCCCCCAGAACACCGCTGCCCTCGCCGCCCTGGCTCCAGCAGATGATTTTGTCGCCGGCGACAGTACAGGCCTTCACCGGCTCGCCGGAGAGCTCGTCCAGGCTGTAGACTGTGTTGGTTTTCAGATTGCAGTAGTAGATGGCGCCGCCCTCCCGGGCCAGCAGCAAACCGCTGTGATCCGGGCTGAACGCGGCGTTGCAGATTTGGGAAAGACTGCCCAGGCGGCAGTTGGCAAGCAGATCCGTCAGCTCTCCGCTTTCCAGATCCAGCAACACCGGGTAGTAGCTGTAAACGGTGTCGTCCTCCCCGGCAAGCCAGCGCAGCAGGAACAGATTTTTACTGTCCTGGTCAGACAGGGTCAGCATGCTGGCCTCCATATCCGCAGGGACGTAGGTTAGCGTCTTGATGCCGTCATACTCTGCCCAGTCAAAGCTCAGGTGGTAGCGATTGCCCTCCAGGGTGTAGGCGTTGTTGAACTGCGCCTCTTCCAGCTGTTCCAGCGCCCCATCGGCGTTGACGGCGAAGGCGTCGTAATGGCTGCCCTGATTCATCTCCACCGGGTCGGCGCAAAGATAGAACACGCCGCAGTTTTCCATAGGCCGCAGCTGCTTGCCCTTATAGATTTCCGGGACAACGGCGCTGGCTTTTATCAGGGGGAGAGTCGGTCCGTTGGCGCTGACCGATGCCGCCCGCATTGCCGGGGCCGCCGATGCGCGGGCGGGTGCCTGCGCCTCCGCCTTGCTGCAGGCGCTGATCAGGCAGCACAGGGCCAATAGTAGCAAGATGATTCTTTTCATGCCGACCTCCTGTGATTTGTTTACCATAACTCTGACGAGGACATTTCTATTTTGTTCCAGCATACCATAGAAACCGTAATATTTTTTAGACAAACAATAAACTTTGGGAAAACAAAACAGGCCGCCCTTTGGGCGGCCCTGTGTGGATGAAAAATCAGATTCCATGCATACGGAAATATTCCATGATCTTGCTGATGCCGGCGGCGCTGATGCTGCGGCCGTCTGCGGCGGCGTATTCAGCGCTGAGGGCGCCGCTGGTGTCATTCAAAATGGCCCCCAGATCCGCATAGTAGACCCCGGTGTCGGCGCAGACCTGCTGAATCCACTGGTTGGCCTGGGCCACCAGTGAGGCTGTCAGCCCGTCGGTGCCGGTGTAGGCGGCGGTGACGGAGCCGATGGAGCAGCAGATAATCCGCGTCTCCGGGCTTGCCGACTGGATGCCCTTCACAAGGGAGCTGTACCCGGCAATAAAGCTGTCCCGATCGGCACTGCCCAGATTGTCGCCACCCAGGTAAATCACCAGCCGGGCCGGCTGATACAGGCCGGCGGCGTCCGCCGGGGTTTTCTCTGTGCCGTCATTGGGGTAGATGATTTTGGTACTGGCAGCGTTAGTGGCGGGGAGGATGCCCCCTGCGGGCAGCCATACCTGGGCGGAAGCGGTGCTGCCGAAGTTGGCGCCGAAGCTGCCCACGGCGGAAAAGCTTTCATCGCACAGGAAGGTCAGGTTGAAAAGGTATTCCAGCCCTGTGTCCTGAGAACCGGGCAGCGCCATGGCGCCGGCACCGCCGTCCAGGCCGCCGTCCACCCCGCTACTGTCGGAATGACCGGCAGAGCCGCCGGAGGAAAGCCCGCTGCCCTCCCCCAGATACAGGGTGCCGTCCTGCCGCTGGCCGCCGAAGCCCAGCACCATGGTGATGATCAGGCCGACCAGCACCGCCGCCAGGGCGACCACGATGGCCAGGGCCCAGATGATGTTTTTGATTCCTGATAATCCGTTATTCATAGTCCTCTTGGTTTAAAAACTGGCGGCCTGTTACAGCCGC
The DNA here is from genome assembly GCA_051866745.1 of Candidatus Limivicinus sp. Lineage (GTDB taxonomy): Bacteria > Bacillota > Clostridia > Oscillospirales > Oscillospiraceae > Limivicinus. Next base: position 93,478 of record JBJDXQ010000022.1, read on the forward strand.
CAGTCACTGTTATTTTGTGCTTACTCCTGCTCGGCCAGAGCCTTGGCTTCCTCAATGACTTTCTGCTGGACATTGCCGGGAGCCTCCTCATAGCGGATGAACTTGCAGGTGAAGGAACCACGGCCCTGGGTCATGGACCGCAGGTCGATGGTGTAGGAGCTCATCTCCGCCATGGGCACCTCGGCCTCCACGGTCTGCATGCCGTCCTCGGCGTTCATGCCCAGCACGGTGCCGCGGCGCTTGGAGCTGATGTCGCTCATGATGTCGCCCAGGTTCTCATCGGGGATGGTGACCTGCAGCAGGCCGATGGGCTCAAGAATGGTGGGCTTGGCCTTGGGGATGCCGTCCTGGTAAGCCAGGCGGGCAGCGGTCTGGAAGGCCATATCGTTGGAGTCCACCGGGTGGTAGGAGCCATCGTACAGAGTGGCCTTCAGGCCAACCAGGGGATAGCCGGCCAGAACGCCCTTCACAACGGCGTTGCGCAGGCCCTTTTCCACGGAGGGGAAGAAGTTCTTGGGAACGGAGCCACCAAAGACCTCCTCGGCGAAGATCATATCGTCCTGCTCGTCCTGGGGCTCAAAGCGAATCCAGACGTCACCGAACTGGCCGGAACCGCCGGACTGCTTCTTGTGGCGGCCATGGGATTCCACACGGCCCTTGATCTTCTCGCGGTAAGCCACACGGGCAGGCTTCAGCTCGGTCTCCACGCCGAAGCGGCTCTTCAGCTTGGCGCAGAGCACGTCCAGCTGAATGTCGCCCAGGCCGGAGAGCACCTGCTGGCGGGTCTCGGCGTTGTTGAACAGATTGAAGGAGATATCCTCCTCGTTGAGTCTGGCAAGGCCTGCGGCCACCTTGTCGTCCTGGCCCTTGGTCTTGGGGGAGATGGCCATGGAGTAGCAGGGTTCGGGCATCTGGATGGCGGGCAGCTCTACCTCGTTCTTGGGGTCGCAAACGGTGTCGCCGGTCTTCCAGTCCATCTTGCCAACGGCCACGATGTCGCCGCAGCAGGCTTCCTTCACCTCGGTGGTCTTCTTGCCGCAGATGGTGTACAGACGGCCCAGCTTATCGGTGCTGGAGGCGCGGACATTACGCAGGGACATATCGGCAGTGATCTTGCCCTGCATGACCTTCACGAAGCTGTATTTACCGAACTGGTCGGAAATGGTCTTGAACACGAAGCCAACGGTACTGCCGGCGGGCTGGATGCCTTCCACCTCGGCGGGGTTGGGAACGTAGTCCACAATACCCTGCAGCAGGGCCTCGGTGCCGATGCCGGCCATGGCGGCGCTGGCGAACACGGGCACCACGCTGCGGTCCTTCAGGCCGGCGCGGATACCGGTGACCATCTCGGCCTCGCTCAGCTCCATGGTGTCAAAGTACTTCTCCATCAGCTCCTCGGTGGCGCCGGCGGCGGTCTCCATCAGGGCCTCCCGCAGCTCTTCCACCTTGTCCGCGTCAGCGGCGGGGACAGCGACCTTGGTGGTCTTGCCGCCCTTGGTCTGGTAAGCGGTGTTATGCACAATATCGATCACGCCGGTGCCGTCGGAGGTGGGGATGGTGACGGCGCAGACGATGCTGCCGTACTTGGCCTTCAGGGCGTCCAGCACCTTGAAGTAATCGCCGTGCTCCTCATCGCACTTGGAGATGCAGAAAGCGGCGGGGACGTTGGCGGCCTTCAGGTATTTCCATGCCCGCTCAGCGCCGACAGACAGCCCGTCCTTGGCGGAGCAAAGGATAATGCCGGTCTCGGCGGCGCGGATGGCAGCCAGGGCCTCGCCCACAAAGTCAAAGAAGCCGGGGCAGTCCAGCACGTTGATCTTGCAGCCACCGAAGTTGACAGGGGCCACAGCGGTGGAAATGGTGATCTGGCGCTTGGTTTCCTCCGCGTCATAGTCGCAGACGGTGTTGCCGTCGCTGACCTTACCCATACGGTCGATGGCGCCGGTGCTGAACAGCATGCTCTCAGCAAGGCTGGTCTTGCCGCTGTTGCCATGGCCCAGCAGGCAGATGTTGCGGATGTTTTTGGTTTCGTAGCTCATGTGTTGCTTCCTCTCTTGGTTTGATTTGTATAATTAATTATGATATTCCATAACAGCATTCAGCTTATTATACACGATGTACAGGGGATTGGCAACAAAAATTTGTGGACAATTATGGATTCCGCTGATTTTCCTCCGCTCCGCGAAAATAAAAAATCAGCCGGTGCAAGCACCGGCTGATGAAACGGACTTATACATTCTTTTCAGGGTTTGGCGCCAACAAAGAGACTGGTGAGCACCATGGGGATGGCCCAGGCCAGCTGCAGCAGGAGCAGAAAGCCCAGGGTGACGCTTCCGGCGGTCAGCAGCTTTGCGAAAACCACCACACTGCCCAGTACCGCTGCCAATACCGCCGCTGCCAGGTTGACGCGGACGGCCAGGTACATGCTGCGGCCCACATCGGCCACTTCTGTCAGAGGCCCCAGCCCCTCGTTGCAGATTACCGCGGCGATCTTGCTCTTCTCCGGGGACGGCTCCGACATGGTGAAGCGCTCCACATAGGGCGGGAAGTCGTAGCCGTCGGTGGCCAGGTCAAAGGTGTTGTGCAGCATTTCCGGGTTTACGTTGAAATCCCGCACGGCAAACACCGGGTGCCGCCCGGAGCGCACCAGCTCCACCAGTGCCCGGCGAACCTGGGGCAGGGGGGTGTAGTTCAGACTGAAAATGCCGTAAAGGATGCCGTCAATGGCCAGCAGCACCGAGGTCTTGTCGGTAAGCCGGTAGGGGATGCGCACATTCATCAGGCGCATCAGCTCCGTCCCGCCGCAGAGGACCACATGGCCTTCAATGATGCCCTTCAGGCCGCCGCCGGAGAGAAACTCAAAACTCTCCACCTGCCGGGGGGAGCAGTGGTTCTCCTCCATCAGTCTGGCAAAGCAGCCGCTGATGCTGGCACCGGAGGCGGTCACCAGGGTACCGGCGTAGGCAATTACCTTCTCCGTGGATTCATCGGAGAAGATGCGCACGGTGCCCATTTCAATGCTGCTCTCCGGGAACAGGTCCCGGTCGGTGACGATCAGGTTCCGGCTGGCGCCGATGTCGCACAGGCCGGACCAGCCGGCAATGGCGGCGCCGCTTTTGAAGATGCGAACGGAGCCCACAAAGTAGGGCAGGGCAAAGGCCAGCAGCCCACAGAAGGGGGCCGCCGGGGCCAGAATGGCGGAGAAAATGAACACAAAATCCGCAAAGGTCTTTTTCACCGCGGCGATCACCAGGCTCAACACCAGCGCCAGCACAATCAGCACCGGCCCCAGTTTGATAAACAGGGTCTCGTCCGGGGCGGCCTCCTCCGTGCGGCGGACGAAGCCCTTGGCAGAGCGCAGGGATTTCAGCAGGGTCAATTCATCCTTACGCAGCTTGGTCTCGCCTGTGACGGCATAAAAGTGCTTGCCAATGGCCGGCACCCGCAGGGCCTTACGGATGCCCCGGGTGCTGAGGGAGGAGGAGAGCATCACGCCGATGAGGGACAGGCTGGACACGGCGCACAGCGGGGTGTGCAGCGCCGCCGAGTCGGACAGGGCTACAATCAGCCCGTCCAGACTGGTGAGCAGGCAGGACAGCACTGCCAGCGCATCCGCACCCACCTTGCCTCTGGCGGCGTTCAGGATACCGCCGGTGACCACATCCAGGCACAGCAGCATGATGGCAAACTGCAAGGCGCAGCAGGCCGCTGCCGTCACCGGCAGATGCTGCAGCATCCCCGTCAGGGGCAGGCCCAGGGACAGATAGCACAGCAGCACTTCCAGCAGCACTGCCAGCCGCAGCCGCAGCCGCTGGGACCGCATGAAGGAGCCGTAGTAGCGGCAGGCGCCGGCCGGGGTCAGCTCCGGCCCCAGGTCCTCCTCGCTGTCGCTCATGGTGCTGGTGGTCACGCTGCGGTTGGTGCCCCGCAGGCGGAGGAAAGCGGAAGCCACCAGCGAGGCCACATACTCCCGGAAGCTGGGCAGGTCGTCCTCCAGGTCCAGCTCCCTGTCCCTGGCAGACCGACGGCCGAAGCCCGCTTCTTCCTCGTCATAATCGTCGTAACGGTCGTCCTCGGCATAGCTGCCGCCGGGCACGGCCTGATAATCCCGGAAGCTGCCGGCATAGTCGGCATATTCCGCCGCCTGACTCTCCCGGGGTTCCTCCGGCTGGGTCTCATAGTCGGAGGTATAGCCTTCCTCCGGCTTGTCCTTCCGGCACTTTTTGAAGATTCCTTTCCTGCGCCCGGTACCGGCGTCCTCATCCTCCGGGACGTCGCTTTCCGTTTCCGGCGCCCAGTGGCGCAGGTCGTGCTCCGGCTGGACAGAGGGGCTGTAGCCCTGATCGGCGCTCATATCAACGGCGCGGCTGCCGAAGACGAAACCCTCCTGCTTTTTCTTTCCGCTGAGATTGAAGCGGCTGTCAAACTCTTCCGCCTGCTCTGGCTCTTGCCGCGGGGAGCGGTCCACCGGCGGTCGGTAAGGCCGTTCGTCCTCGCCGATGGGGGCGTAGAGATCCACTTCTTCCCTTTTGGGCGCGGCCTGGGCCGCGTCCTGGCGGAGCCGGGCGATGGTGTCCAGCGCGTCCTGCTCCATGGCGCCCAGATTGCCGGTGTGAAGCTCCGCCGGAGCCTGACCGTAGATACGCACATCGTCGTCACCGGCAAAGCGCTGGGGCGCCGGGGCCTCCGCCGGCTCGTCGTAGTACTGGGCAAAGATCTTGTCAAACACCGCGTCAAAATCCGACTCGGGGCTGTTGTCCGGGCTGTAGTACGCCTCCTCCGGCTGCCTGCCGGCATAGTCCGGCTCGTAGACCTCGGAGTCATAGTAGTCCTCGGCCCCGCCCTGGGAGGAGCTGTAGTATTCGCCCCGGCCGTCCGGCTCCGGGCTATAGCGGGGCTGCAAGCGTTCCTCCGCCTGGTACTCGGCCAGAATATCCTCTACGGAAAGTTCTTCTTCAGATTCAGTTTTCAGTTCACGCGGCTTCTGCTTATGACTGAAAAGTTTCATGGCAATTTCCTATCGATCGTTTTTTCTGCTCTGTCAGCAGCCGCTGCGCTGCCGCAGAACCTCATACATGGTAACCGCTGCCGCCGCGGAGGCGTTGAGGGAGCTGACCTTGCCCTTCATGGGCAGACGCACCACAAAGTCGCAGTTTTCCTTCACCAGCCGGCCCATGCCGTCCCCTTCGGAACCGATCACCAGGGCCATGGCCCCGGTAAAGTCCGTGTGCCACAGGTCGCTTTGGCCGTCGGCTGCCGTGCCGTAGACCCAAAGCCCCTGCTCCTTCAGCTCCTTGATGGCGGCGGAGATGTTGGGCACCCGGGCGATCAGCGCATGCTCCGCCGCGCCGGCGGAAGCCTTGTCCACAATGGCGGTGAGCCCGGCGCTGCGGCGCTTGGGGATGATGATGCCGTGGGCACCGGCGCACTCGGCAGAGCGGATGATGGCGCCCAGATTGTGGGGGTCGCTGATCTCATCGCAGACGATGACGAAGGGCGGCTCCTGCCGCTGCTCCGCCAGGGCCAGAATATCGCTGATCTGGCAGTATTCCCGCACACCGGCCAGGGCAATAACCCCCTGGTGGGCGTGGGTCTGGCTCATGAAGTCCAGCTTGCGCCGGTCGGCCTCCACCACCACAACGCCCTTCTCCCGGGCCTTGGAGGCGATGTGCCCCAGGGTCTTGTCCACATCGCCCTTGGCGATGAATATCTTGTCAATGGCCCGGCCGGCCCGCAGGGCCTCAATGACCGCGTTGCGGCCTTCTATCATGTCGTTTTTGATCTCGTTATCTCTTTCCACCATGTATATCGTAAGCTCCATTTCGCTGTCAGCATAATATATCAGCCTACATAGTAACACAGACCGGCGGATATGGAAAGCCCCAGTTTTTTGAATTTACAAAATTTTATAGACTTTGGCAGAAAGACAGGGTATATTATAGTGTAAAGATTTACCAGAATGGAGAATCCTATGAGAAATCCCATGAACCGTATCGAGCGCTTCTGCTATGAGCACCCCAACTTCGGCATTAAAAATCTGATGATGTATATCAGCATTGCCAACGTGGCCTTCTGGGTCCTGGGCGCCATCAACCGGCCCTTTTTGTCCTACCTGAGCTTTGACGCCGCCGCCATCCTCCATGGCCAGGTCTGGCGGCTGGTCACCTTCATGCTCTATCCCCCCAGCACGGGGCTTCTGGCCTTCATCGCCTTTTACTTTTATTATTGGATCGGCTCCACCCTGGAGCAGTATTGGGGCAGCGGCCAGTTCACCATCTATTTCTTCTCCGGCGTCATTCTCACCATCCTCTATGGCTTCCTGATCTATTTCATCACCGGCAGCAACGTGCGGCTGGACTCTCAGTATATCTACCTGTCCATGTTCTTCTCCTTTGCCGCCCTGTTCCCGGATATGCAGGTGCTGTTTATGTACATCATCCCCATCAAGATGAAGTACCTGGCCATTGTGGACGCGGTGTTCTTTGCCCTGGCCGTTATCACCAACCCCTTCCCGGTGAACCTGCTGCCCATCGTGGCGGTGCTGAACTTCTTCCTGTTCTGCGGCGGGGACCTGCTGAGCCATGTCCGCCCCAACCGGACCAGCCGGAGCACTGTGAACTTCCGCAAGGAATCCCGCCGTATCCGCCGGGAGCAGCAGTCCAAGCTCTACACCCATAAGTGCGCCGTCTGCGGCCGCACCGATGTGGACTATCCCAACCTGGAGTTTCGCTATTGCTCCCGCTGCCAGGGCTATCACTGCTTCTGCATCGACCATATCAATAACCACATCCACTTTACCGAGTGAGCGATTTTGAAAAACCGGCGCGGCCTGTCAGCCCGCGCCGGTTTTTTAGCGTCTATAAAAACAACACAATCTCCTGAAAAAACGCGCTATCGAAAGGGAGGGCTTTACGGTAAAATACAGGCATAAAGAAAAAACAGCGCCTGCCCGGCGCTTTAAAAAGGAGAGGTTTCCATGAACAAATCCGCTTCCCTCACTCTGGCCCTGACCCTCTGCGCCCTGCTGTTTGACGCCATGCGCCGGGACTACGCCAGCCAGGTCTTTACTGTCAACTCCTCACCCTACGCCGTGGAGGTCTACCGGCACCTGGGCTTTACCCCTACGGACACGGAGCAGCTTACCAACGGCATCCGCTATACCCCCATGCGCTTTGAAGAAAAAGAGCAAAGCCAGCTGTAACATAAAAAAAGGAATGAGAATTGCACATTCATGCAATTCTCATTCCTTTTTCAGCTGCCTCAGTCCAGAATGCGGCCGTCTCTGGAGATGGTCACCACCTGCCAGGGGATGAACTTGCCGCTGGCTTTCAGGGCGTTTTCCGCCGCCCGCTGAAGTCCGCCGCAGCAGGGAACGTCCATGCGCACAATGGTGACGCTTTTAATGTCATTGCCGCTTATGATCTGGCTCAGCTTTTCGGTGTAATCCACCCCGTCCAGCTTGGGGCAGCCGATGACCGTGACCTTGCCCCGCATGAAGTCCTCATGCATCCCGGCATAGGCGTAGGCGGTGCAGTCCGCCGCGATCAGCAGCCCGGCCCCGTCGTAGAAGGGGGCCTTTGCCGGCAGCAGCTTCAGCTGTACCGGCCACTGCTTCAGCCGGGACACCGGCTTTACAGCGGCTGCCGCCGGGCTGTCCTCCCCATGCTGAAGCCCCATGACGGCGGAGCCGGGGCAGCCGGACAGGGGGCGGTGCTCCTGGGTCAGCTTTTCCGCCGCCTTTTTTCTCTGGCTCTCCTTTACTGCCGCCTCGTCATAGGCGGGGGCTTCCCGCTGCTCAAAGCGGATGGCCCCTGTGGGGCACTGGGGCAGGCAGTCGCCAAAGCCGTCGCAGAAGTTCTCCCGCACCAGCCTGGCCTTGCCCTCTACCATGTCGATGGCCCCCTCATGGCAGGCCTGGGCGCACAGGCCGCAGCCGTTACATTTTTCTTCATCTATGCGAATGATTTGTCTGATCATGTTGATAACCTCCTTGCTTTTCTGGCTAAAGTGTAATAAAGTCTAAAGAAAAAGTATGTGGTTATAACCACATACCAGAAAGAATCGGGAGGGAAATTTATGGATTTGGAGGCCGTTCGGGACAATTTACTCTTCCAGGGCATGACAGAGGCGGAGCTGAGCGCCTGCGTGTCCGCCCTCTCCGCCCGGGAGAAGCAGTACCCCAGAGGCAGCCTGATTCTCCGGGCGGGGGAGACCACCGACTGCATGGGCATCGTCCTTACCGGCAGCGTGACCATTGAAAGCAACGATGCCTGGGGCGGCTGCACTGTCCTCAGCCATGTGGGCCAAGGCGGCTTCTTTGCCGAGACCTATGCCCTGCTGCACCGGGAGGCCATGCTTGTGGACGTCCGGGCCAATGAGGACAGCCGCATCCTGTTTCTGAACCTGGGCGGCCTGGCCGGTGCGGCCCATACCCCGGCACCGTGGCAGTATCAGCTGACGGCAAAGCTGCTGCTCATCTCGGCTCACAAAAACCTCGCCCTTACCGGCCGCAGCTTCCACACCGCGCCCAAAACCATCCGCGGCCGCATCCTGTCCTACCTGAACGCGGTGTCTCTCCAGCAGCATTCCGCCGCCTTTGACATCCCCTTTGACCGCCAGCAGCTGGCGGACTACCTGAACGTAGAGCGGACGGCCCTCTCCAAGGAACTGGGGAAGATGCGGGCAGAGGGCCTGATCCGATGCCGCCGGAACCATTTTGAGATTCTGGGGAACTAGGGTTCAGGCGGGCCGCAGGCTGATCTCCCCGGCGTTCACCCGCTGCACCTGGCCGTCCTCCGTTCTCACCACCAGGGCAAAGTCCTCATCGATATCCAGCACCCTGGCAGAGATGGCCTCTCTGCCGGGACTCAGCAGCTGCACGTCCTTCCCCAGAACCACCGAGCGGCTTTTATACGCCTCATAGCAGGCCCGGCTGCCCAGGCAGGCGTAGTAGCCCATGAAGCGGTTCAGAATCTCCGCCGCCAGGCGGCAGCGCAGCTCCGGCACCGGGTCGGCGCCGAAGGCAGCTCCGGCAATGCCCTGCAGCTCCTCCGGGAAGCCCTCCGCCGGGACGGCGGTGTTCACGCCGATGCCCGGCACCACATAGTCAATCAGGCCGCTTTCAAAGTCCATGGCGGCCTCGGTCAGAATGCCGCAGACCTTCCTGCCATGAAATAACACATCGTTGACCCATTTGATCTGCACCGGCTCTCCGGCCAGCTGCTCAATGGCCTCCGCCACGGCCACCGCGGCGCTGGCGGTCACCAGGGTGGCCCGCTGGGCGTCGGTGCGGGGGCGCAGCAGCAGACTCATGTAAATGCCGGTGCCCGGCGGGGAATAGAAGCTGCGGCCCATGCGGCCCCGCCCGGCGCTCTGCTCGTTGGCGATCAGCACGCTGCCATGGGGCGCGCCCTCCGCTGCCATCCGCTTCATGGCGGCGTTGGTGGAGTCTATCTGATCCACCACCTGGATGCGCAGGCCGGTCGCCTTCAGATACCGTTCCACCCCGGCTTCGCTGAGCACGTCGCTGCGGGAGGAAAGGCGGTAGCCCTTGTTGGTTACCGATTCAATCAGATAGCCCTGGGCACGCAGCTGCCCCATGGCTTTCCATACCGCCGTCCGGCTGACGCCCAGCCGTCCGGCCAGCTCCGCCCCGGAGATATATTCGTCCCGGGCCTTCCAAAGATGCTCCAGCACCTGATCTTTCAGCAAAAAATCACCCTCTTGGTTTCAGCAGGCTGTGCAGCCTCCCGGTCAGCGAGACGGCCAGCAGAATCTTCACCGCGTCCGGCAGCAGATAGGGGAACACGCACAAGCTCAAAGCGGTCAATACCCCAATGGCCCCGCTGGTTCTGGTATACACCAGAACAAACCAGGCCGTACCGAAAGTATAGCACAAAAGAATGCCGATTGCCATAAAAAGAGCCAGAAGGGGTGGCTTTCTGCCAAATTTTTTTACGCCCAGCCCCACAACCAGAGCCGTAAAGATAAAGCCGATGATATAGCCCCCGGTGGTGCCCAGCAGCGTGCCAATGCCGCTGCGAAAGCCTGAGAATACCGGCAGGCCCGCCGCGCCCAACAGAATGTAGACCACCACTGCCCACAGTCCCAGCCGCAGCCCCAGCACCGCCGTGATCAGGCAGATGGCAAAGGTCTGTAATGTAATAGGCACCGGCAGGGGAATGCTGATCCAGGAGCAGACCGCGATCAATGCTACGCCCATGGCAATATAAGAAAGGTCCTTTGCAGTAAGCCGACGATTCATTTTCATACACCTCACATTTGAACTTGCCTGTTACTATAAAGGAAAAACTTCCGATTGTCAACTGTTTTATAAAAAATGGTTAACAATTGAAACGCAGCCCTGATGCTGCCTCTGGTTTCCTGTTGCGTATTTGGATAAAAAAGAATATAATGTCCGGGAAAACAACAGAAGCAGAGGAAACATCATGATTATCGACGCGCATTCCCACATTTTTCCCGATAACGTTGCCAAAGGCGCCCTGAGCAAGCTGCAGGCCGGCTCCAACGCCGGCATTTTCTGTGAAGCCACGGAGAAGGCCCTGACGGCCTCCATGGCCCAGGCGGGCATTGACCTGTGCATCAACCTGCCCTGCGGCACCAATCCCGCCAAGGTGCGGCAGATCAACCAGCTCTCCGCCCGGCGCAACAGCCGCCAGAAGAAGATTTTCAGCATCGGCTGCATCCACCCGGACTGTGCCGACGTGCGGGCGGAGCTGGCTCTGGCGGCCCAGCTGGGCCTGAAAGCGGTGAAAATTCACCCCTATTTCCAGAACCATGATTTTGACGACCCGGTCTATCTGCGCCTGATGGAGGCGGCCGGGGAGCTGGGCCTGATTGTAGTGGCCCATACCGGCACCGACCTGGGCTATCCCGGTCTCTACCGCTGCACTACCCCCATGATTGCCAATGTGCTGAAAAGCCTCCGGGGCGTGAAGCTGGTGCTGGCCCACATGGGCGGCTGCGGCAACTGGGAGGATATCATGGAGGTTGTGGCGGATTCCGATGTGATGCTGGACTGCGCCTACAGCCTGGGCTGCACCCTGGACATGGAGGGCAAGCCCATGGCCGGTATGCCCAGCCTGCTGACGGCGGAGCAGTTCATGGCTATGGAGAAGGTGCTGGGGCCGGAGCGCATCCTCTTCGGCACCGACAGCCCCTGGATGGATCAGCGCCATACCCTGGACCTGTTCCTGTCCCTGCCCCTCAGCCCGGAGGCCCAGGCGCGGATTTTGTACCAAAACGCCCTGGAGCTGTATGGCTTTCAGAATTGGATGGAATGAAAAAAGGCTTCCCCAAGAAAGGGAAGCCTTTTTTATCAGTATCCGAAGTTGAAGAAGCCGGGGAAGGAGAACTGCCGTTGGCTGCTCTGCTGCTGCACCTGGGCCTGATCCTCCTCTGAACCCAGGGCGGACTGAATCTTTTCACCCACGATGACCGTCAGCTCCACCGTCTCGCCCTGCCGGTAAACCGTCAGCTTCAGCTCCGCCCCGTCGTAGAGGTCACCCACCAGCCGCACCAGGTCGTCGCTGGATTCTATCGCGGTTCCGTTGGCTTCGGTGATGATGTCATTGATCTGCAGTCCGGCCTTCTCGGCGGGGCTATCCTCGCTGATGGCCTTCACCGCCGCCCCCTTGGGCAGGCCGTAGCTCTGGGTCTCGCTGCTGACAGAGGTGACGGAAACGCCGATATAGGGCTTGGCGATGTAGCCCTTTTCAATAATGCTCTCCACAATGTTCATCACGCTGTTGATGGGAATGGCAAAGCCGATGTTGTCGATGGACGCGCCGGAGCCGCTGCTGGAGTATTTGGCGTTGGTGATGCCGATGACCTCGCCGTAGAGGTTAAACAGGGCGCCGCCGGAGTTGCCGGAGTTGATGGCGCAGTCGGTCTGAATCAGCTCCATGGTCACGTTGCCAGAGAGGGTGACCTCCCGGTCAAGGGCGCTGACCACGCCGGCAGTGAGGGAGAAGGTCAGCTCACCCAGGGGGTTGCCGATGGCCACCACGCTGTCGCCCACGTTCAGATTGTCAGAATCGCCCAGCACCACGGGGCTCAGATTTTCCGCGTCCACCTTCAGCACGGCGATGTCGTTGCTTTCGTCATAGCCGATCAGCTCTGCCTCATAGCTGCTGCCGTCGTACATGGTCACCTTGATGGAGGTGGAATTTTCGATCACGTGGTAGTTGGTAAGAATGTAGCCGTCATCACTGAGCACGAAGCCGGAGCCGGCAGCGGCAGAGGTGGTGGTAAAGCCGAAGTAGTTGGTGGTGACGGAGGTGGTGATGCCCACCGTGGAGGCCACGTTCTGGGCGTAGACCTCTGCGGGGCTCAGTTGCTTGCTGGTGTCAATGGTGGCCACATCGATGACGGAGCTGGGCCGCTCCCCCTTCAGAACCTGGGAACTGCTGCCGCTGCCGGAAGGAGCCAACAGCAGCACGCCGCCGGCGCCCAGCGCGCCGCCCAGCAGGGCGGCCACCAGCATCAGCGCGATCACCTTGCCCCAGGGGAAGCCCTTCTTTTTGCTGCCGCCGGTATACTCGGGATTATAGCTCCCATCACTGTTATAGGAACCGTTCGTGAAATCATCGTTCATGTTTGTCTCTCCTTTTATGGGCCTGAGCCCAGTGGCTTTTCAGCCTGTTTTTTATCATTGCCCGTATTGTACATATAAAAACTTAAATTTACCTGAAAGAACCTTGAAATATTTGTGAACACTGAAAGAAAGAAACAGGCGGGACACCGAACAATGGTGTCCCGCCTGAGCCTGTTAAAAAAGTCCATTTTACGGGCTGCATCAGTGAATTCTGCCGGTCAAAGGCTTCCCCTTGAGGGGAAGCTGGCGGCGCAGCCGACTGATGAGGTGGTAAGTAAAAACTTGGAAAAAGCAGAAGCTTCCGTCAAAAAAGCAGGATTTCCACCTCATCCGCCCAGTGTGCGCACTGGGCACCTTCCCCTCCAGGGGAAGGCTTGAGAAAGAACCCCTCTTCCTCGCACTATGGTTTTTTGACAGTCAGAAGCGGGACACCGAAAAATGGTGTCCCGCCTGAGGATGCGTTTTATTTTTTCCCTGCGTGAATCTTGTTTTCAAAGCGATCCTTCTCCCCGGCGCTGGGGATGGCCGTGGGATAGCCGCCGCCGAAGCAGGCGGTGCAGAAGCCGCCGGGCTCATCGCCTGCCAGCCGCACCACATCCTCCACGCTCAGGTAGCCCAGGGAGTCCACCCCGATGATACCGGCAATCTCCTCCACGGTGTGGTGGTTGGCGATCAGCTTCTCCGCGTCGTCGATGTCCGTGCCGTAGTAGCACTCACTGATGAAGGGCGGGGCGCTGACTCGCATGTGGATTTCCTTTGCCCCGGCCTGCCGCAGCAGCTCGATGGTGCGCCGGCAGGTGGTGCCCCGGACGATGGAATCATCGATCATTACCACCCGCTTCCCCTCCACCACGGAGCGGATGGGGTTGAGCTTGATGTTCACGCCGTTTTCCCGCATCTCCTGAGTGGGGGAGATAAAGGTGCGTCCAATGTATTTGTTCTTGGTAAAGCCCATGGCGTAGGGGATGCCGGAGGCCTCGGCGTAGCCCAGGGCCGCGTCCAGCCCGGAATCCGGCACGCCGATGACCACATCCGCCTCCACCGGGTGGGCTTTGGCCAGAAAGGCCCCGGCCCGCTTCCGGGCCTGACAGACGCTGCACCCGTCGATGACGGAATCCGGCCTGGCAAAATAGATATACTCAAACACGCACAGGCTCCGCCCCGCCTGACCGCAATGGCTGCGGTCACTGTGGATGCCCCTGCCGCTGACGGTGACGATCTCCCCGGGCAGAATATCCCGCTCAAATTCCGCGCCTACCGCATCCAGCGCGCAGGACTCGGAGGCGAATACCACCTTGCCGTCCTTCCGCCGGCCCATGCACAAAGGCCGGAAGCCATGGGGATCCCGGGCGGCAATCAGCTTGCTGGGGGATGAGATCACCAGAGAATAGGCTCCCTCCAGCCGGTTCATGGCCGCCGATACCGCCGCCTCAATGGAGCTGCTGCGCAGCCGCTCCTGCACGATGATATAGGCGATCACCTCGGAGTCGGTGGTGGTGTGGAAGATGGAGCCCTTTTCCTCCAGCTGCTTGCGCAGCTCCATGGAGTTGGTCAGATTGCCGTTATGGGCCAGGGCCATACGACCCTTGTAGTGGTTAATGATCAGGGGCTGCACATTGCGCTTGTTGTCCGAGCCGGTGGTGGCATAGCGCACATGGCCCACAGCGATGTTGCCGCTGCCCAGGGCCTGCAGCCGCTCCGGCGTGAAAACATCGTTCACCAGGCCCACATCCCGGTAGGCGCTGAAAACACCGTCGTCATTGATCACCATGCCGGCGCTTTCCTGGCCCCGGTGCTGCAGGGAGAACAGACCGTAGTATACCAGACCGGCCAGGTCTGCCGTTGCCGGGGAATAGACGCCGAAAACGCCGCATTCCTCATGGATGTGGCCGTTCCTTCGGTAGGGCTGCTCAGTCTGCATCATGATCCATTAGCCTCTTCATGATCTCGGCGTAAGCATCCTCCACGCCGCCCAGATCCCGGCGGAACCGATCCTTATCCAGCTTCTCGTGGGTTTTCTCGTCCCAGAGGCGGCAGGTGTCCGGGCTGATTTCGTCGGCCAGCACGATGCTGCCGTCCGCCAGGCGGCCGAACTCCAGCTTAAAGTCCACCAGGATCACGCCGCACTCTGCCCACAGGGCCTTGAGGAAGTCGTTCACCTGGAATGCGTAGCGCTTGATGGTGTCAATCTCCTCCGCCGTGGCAAGCCCCAGGGCCAGGGCATGGTAGCTGTTGAGCAGGGGATCGCCCAGCTCATCATTTTTATAGGAGAACTCGATGGTGGGCGCGTCGAACACGATGCCCTCCTCCACGCCGTAGCGCTTGGCGAAGGAACCGGCGGAGAGGTTGCGCACGATGACCTCCAGCGGCACGATGGACACCTTCTTCACCAGGGTCTCCCGGGGGCTCAGCTCCTGCACAAAGTGGGTGGGCACACCGGCCTTTTCCAGCTTTGCCATCAGGCGGTTGCTCATTTGGTTGTTGATCATGCCCTTGCCGGCAATGCTTCCCTTCTTCAGACCGTTGAAGGCGGTGGCGTCGTCCTTGTAATCCACGATGAGAAGTTCGGGATCATCAGTCTTGAATACTTTCTTTGCCTTTCCCTCGTAGAGCTGTTCCAGTTTCTGCATGGTGCAAGCCTCCGTTTTCTGTATTTTTCTGTAAATCCGAGAATTTACGTGCAAATAGTATCACCGCGAAAAAGCCATTGCAATACGGAATTTCCATTTTGTAGGATGTGACAGAGCGGGCCGTTTCCCGGCTTTTTCTTTGCTTAAATTTGACCAGAGTCAGGAATATTTACACAACGTTCAGGAAAGAAAAACAGGAAAGCTTTATACTAAAATTTAATGTAAAGAGAAGGAGCACTGCTTTCATGCCGGAATTCATTCACTTTGATAATGTGGGAAAAATCTACAAAGTAGGCGAGGTGGAGATTCACGCCCTGAAAAATGCCAGCTTCACCGTGAAGCAGGGGGAAATCTGCGTCATTGTGGGCGCCTCCGGCGCCGGCAAAACCACCATCCTCAACATCCTTGGCGGCATGGACACCATGAGCCAGGGTCACGTCTGGCTGGATGGGCAGGACATCTCCGGCTATAATGAAAAGCAGCTTACTTCCTATCGCCGCTATGACATCGGCTTTGTGTTCCAGTTTTATAACCTGATCCCCAACCTGACCGCTCTGGAGAATGTGGAGCTGGCGGTGCAGATCTGCAAGGACCATCTGGAACCGGCTCAGGTGCTTGCCCAGGTGGGGCTGGAGGCCCGGGCCAACAACTTCCCGGCCCAGCTCTCCGGCGGCGAGCAGCAGCGGGTGGCCATTGCCCGGGCTCTGGCCAAGAAGCCCAAGCTTCTGCTGTGCGATGAGCCTACCGGCGCCCTGGACTATAACACCGGCAAGGCCATCCTGAAGCTGCTGCAGGATACCTGCCGCCAGACCAACATGACCGTGGTCATTGTCACCCATAACTCCGCCCTCTGTGACATGGCGGACCGGGTGATCCGGGTCAAGAGCGGCTGCATCCAGTCCGAGACCGTGAACCCCAAGCCCATCCCCGTAGAGCAGATCGAGTGGTGATACCGTGGATATACTGATTACTTCCACCTTTCGGGAAATAAAAAAAAGCCTGGGCCGCTACCTGGCCATCCTCACCATCATCGCCCTGGGCGTGGGCTTCTTCGCGGGCCTTCGCATCTGCCGCCCCATGCTGGTGGACTCTGCCGACGATTATTTCCGCCGCCAGAACTTCTATGACTACCGCGTCATTTCCACCATTGGCTTTTCTGAGGACAATGTGCTGAGCCTGGCGGAGCAGGAGCCGGTACTGGCCGCCGAGGGCGGCTGTTATGAGGATGTGCTGGTGCGCATCGGCGGCAACGACCACGTTTTCAAGGCCCATTCCATCACCGAAAACGTCAACACCCTGCGCCTGGTGGCCGGCCGTATGCCGGAGACGGACAGTGAGTGCGTCCTGGACGCGGACGTTTGGGACGAGACCATGCTGGGCCAGACCATCCGCCTGTCGGATACCAACCGCCAGGACACCCTGGATGAATTCAGCCGCCGGGACTTTACCGTGGTGGGCCTTGCCACCAGCCCTCTGTACATCAATCAGGACCGGGGCACCAGCAGCCTGGGCAACGGCCATGTGTCCTCCTGCGTCTATCTGCTGCGCAGCTGCTTTACCGCGGACTATTATAAAGAGCTGTTTCTCACCCTCCGGGGCGGTCAGGCCGCCTATACCGAAGCCTATGATCAGCGGATCGAAAGCACCGAGGATACCATCACCGCCCTGGCGGAGGAACAGGCCCGGCTTCGGTATCAGGAGCTGGTGCTGGATAACCGGGAGGAGATCGCGGAAGGCCGGCAAAAGCTGGCGGATGCCGAGGCGGAGATCGCCAGCCAGAAGGAAGAGGCCCGGCAGCAGGTGCGGGACTTTATGAGCGGTATGGGCTTCTCCCCGGAAGAAAACATGGGCTACTACCGGCTGCTGCTGGACCAGATCAACACCTCCTTTACCGAGGCCGAGGAGGAGATTGCCCAGACCTATGCCGATCTGGAAGAGGCGGAGCAGGAGCTGGACGATATCGAAGAGCCCTCCGTCTATGTCCTGACCAGAAGTGAAAACGTGGGCTATGCCGCCTTTGAACAGGATTCCGCCATCATTGAAAAGATTTCCGTGGTGTTCCCGGTGTTCTTCTTCCTGGTGGCCGCCCTGGTCTGCGTCACCACCATGACCCGCATGGTGGATGAGCAGCGCACTCAGGTGGGTGTGTGGAAGGCCATGGGCTATGACAAAGGGCTTATCAGCCTGAAATACATCATCTATGCCGGCTCTGCCGGCCTGATCGGCAGCGTCCTCGGCTTTTTCCTCTGCACCTGGTTTATCCCCCGGGTGTTCTGGGCCGCCTATGCCAGCCTGTATAACTTCACCCAGCAGCTGACCTATACCTTCCAGCCGGCAATGCTGGCCCTGTCCTTAGCCATCGCCCTGCTGTGCACCGCCGGGGTGGGGCTGTACTGCTGCCGCAAGGAGCTGCGGGAGGTACCCGCCTCCATCCTGCGGCCCAAGGCCCCCAAAAACGGCAAGCGCATCCTGCTGGAGCGGATCGGCTGGCTCTGGCGGCGCATCAGCTTTCTGCATAAAGTCTCCCTGCGCAATGTGCTGCGCTATAAGCAGCGCTTCTTCCTGATGATTCTGGGCGTCAGCGGCTGCACGGCCCTGCTGCTTACCGGCTTCGGCGTCCGGGACTCTATCCAGAACGTCACCGATTACCAGTACGGCGAGATCAGCCTCTACGACGCGGAGATCAACTTCAGCGAGGAACTTAGCGCTGAAGAGCAGAGCGACTTCCTGTCAGCCCATGACAGCCTTTCCGGCCTGGTCTATCTCTCCCGCAGCAACGCGGATGTTGCCGCCGGCAACAAGGTGAAGAGCACCGCCCTCACCGCCGTTATGGAGGGGAGACTGGAGGATTACCTCTCCCTCCACAATGAAGCCGGCCCGGTCAGCCTGCCGGGGGAGGGGGAAGCGGTTCTCTCCATGGGCATTGCCGGGTCCCTGGGCGTGGCGCCGGGGGACCGGCTGGAGATCACCAATGATGATTTCAACAAAATCACGCTCACCGTCAGCGGCGTGTTTGACAACTACCTGGGGGACTTTGTCTTTGTCACGGAGCAGAGCCTGATGAAGCTCAACGGCGAAGCCCCGGTGAACACGGCCTACGCCAGCTTCCGGCCCGGCCTGGACCAGAATACCGCTTCCGCGCTGCTGCTGGATGATTCCCTGGTGAGCCGGGTGGCCCTGAACCAGGATATGCGGGACACGGTGGACAGTTCCTTTGCCAGCCTGAGCATTGTGGTGCTGCTGATCATTCTCTGCGCCGGCGCCCTGGCCTTCATCGTGCTGTTCAATCTGATCAACATCAACATTGGCGAGCGCATCCGGGAGATCGCCACCATCAAGGTCCTGGGCTTTTATGACGGGGAATCCTCCGCCTATGTGTTCCGGGAAGTGAATATGCTGACGGCTTTGGGCGCGCTGCTGGGCCTGCCCTTCGGCAAGCTGCTCCATGCCTTCGTCATGCAGCAGATTCATACCGACGGCATGTGCTTCGATGTGCGCATCGCGGCCCTGAGCTATGTTTACAGCCTGGTGCTGACGGCCCTGTTCGCCCTGCTGGTGCGCCTGGTCATGAGCCTGAAGCTGAAAAAAATCAATATGTCCGAGTCCCTGAAATCCGTGGAATAAATTTGACATTTTTCGTCCCGGGGCATATAATTGCTTTTACTTTCTGCCCAAGGAGAAGTGCCCTATGAACATGGAATTCGTGCGCAAGCTCACCATCCCCGCCGAGGTGAAGGAGATGTATCCCCTCACCGGGGAGATGGCCCGCTGCTTTGAACAGCGGGATATTCAGCTGAAAAACATCCTCTCCGGCCGGGACCAGCGCCTGCTGCTGATCATTGGCCCCTGCTCTGCCGACCATCCTGACAGCGTGCTGGATTATATGCAGCGGCTGCGCCGGGTGCAGGAGCAGGTGGAAGATAAAATTTTCATCGTCCCCCGCTGCTATACCAACAAGCCCCGCACCACCGGCAAGGGCTACAAGGGGATGCTGCACCAGCCGGACCCGGAGCATAAGCCGGATATGTTCAAGGGCCTCATCGCCATCCGGGAGCTGCATATGCGTGTGGTGAAGGAGACCGGCTTCACCTGTGCCGACGAGATGCTGTATACCGAGAACTATAAGTATCTGGACGATATCCTGGCCTATGTGGCCGTGGGCGCCCGGTCTGTGGAGAATCAGCAGCACCGGCTCACCTCCAGCGGCATTGAGGTGCCTGTGGGCATGAAAAACCCCACCTCCGGCAGCTTCTCCGTGATGATGAACGCCATCACCGCCGCCCAGGATAAGCACACCTTCATTTACCGGGGCTGGGAGGTCCACTCCCAGGGCAATCCCTATGCCCACGCCATCCTGCGGGGCTATATGAACAAGCAGGGCCAGACCCATCCCAACTACCACTATGAGGACATCCTGCTGGTCAGTGACCTGTACGCCCAGAACCCGGACCTGCAGAACCCGGCCGTGATCATTGACACCAATCATTCCAACTCCGGCAAGCAGCCCCTGGAGCAGATCCGCATCGCCAAGGAAATCGTGCTGAACCGGCAGCTCAATGCGGATGTGGGCCGCCTGGTCAAGGGCCTGATGATTGAGAGCTATATTGAGGACGGCGCCCAGCCGGTGGGCGGCGGCTGCTACGGCAAGTCCATTACCGATGCCTGCCTGGGCTGGGACAAGAGCCAGCGGCTGATCCTGGACCTGGCCGAGATGCTGTAAAACGGAAAAACATCTAAACTCCCCATTTCCCCTGCGGGAAATGGGGAGTTTCATATTTTGAATTATATACATTTAAAAAGAAAAAATATTCATACCCGTCCCAACGGAAAGAAAGAAAAAAAGAAAAAATATTAGAAAATTCAGAGAATAAGGGGAATGCGGCATTTGGCAAAAGCTGGAAGCCAAAAGCGAACGGTGAATAAATTTCCTGTTAAAGTGAAAATTATTGTTGACTTCTGATTCTTACAGGAGTATATTTGTCACATTATATTTTTGAACATTTAGTGAGTTAAATCACTGAGTGTACCAACAGGAGGTTTACGAATGAACGCACAGGAACTGCTGCAGGAAGCCATCGCCCTGCAGCCGGAGATCCAGGCCAACCGCCGGGAGCTGCACAAGCACCCGGAGCTGGGGCTGGATATGGAGTTTACCAAGGCTTTTGTGAAAGCAAAGCTGGAGGAAATGGGCTATCAGCCTCAGGACTGCGGTGAAGGCGGTCTGGTGGTCCTGGCCGGCGGCAAGAAGCCGGGCAAGTGCTTTTTGATCCGCGGCGATATGGACGCGCTGCCCATCCAGGAGGAGGCAGAGGTGGACTTCGCCTCTGAAAATCCCGGCAAGATGCACGCCTGCGGCCATGACACCCATGCGGCCATGATGCTGGGCGCGGCCAAGCTGCTGAAGGAGCATGAGGATGAGCTTCAGGGCACCGTCAAGCTGTTGTTCCAGCCCGGTGAGGAGACGCTGGAGGGCGCGGAGAGCTGCGTCAAGGCCGGCGTGCTGGAAAATCCCCATGTGGACGCCGCTATGATGATCCACTCCATGACCGGCATGCCCATGCCTCACGGCGTTGTGCTGATTATGGACGGCGGCCGCGGCATGGCCTCCTGCGACCAGTATAAGATCACCGTCAAGGGCAAGGGCGGCCACGGCGCCATGCCTCACCTGACCATTGACCCCATCACTGCCGCGGCTCACATTCATGTGGCCCTGGCTGAGATTCACTCCCGGGAGCTGACCTCCGGCACCTTCGGCGTTATCACCACCGGCAAGTTCCAGGCCGGCGTCGCCTCCAACGTGATTGCCGATACCGCCGTCATGGAGGGTACCATCCGCACCGGCGATGAGGCCACCGAACAGATGCTGATGCAGCGTGTGAAGGAAATTGCCGAGTCTGTGGGCAAGGCCTACCGCTGCCAGGTGGATGTGGAATTTGTGGGCCATTGCCCCCCCAACATCTCCGATAAGGAAGTTTCCGCCAGCGCCGTCCAGTACATGACCGAGCTGCTGGGCCAGGCTGCCGTTCCCGCCTCTGTGGCCATGGGCGACAGCAATAAGATTTCCGGCGGCAGCGAGGACTTTGCCTTTATCAGCACCAAGGTCCCCTCCGTATCCATGATGCTGGCCATCGGCAATCCCGAGAACGGCTACTGCTATCCCCAGCACCACCCCAAAGCCCGGTTTGATGATTCCAAGCTCTTTGAAGGCGCTGCCGCTTATGCCTATGTGGCGGCCTGCTGGCTGGAGGAGCATCAGAATTAATCAATAAGGATAAAAACATTAGAAAGAGAAAAGAGGAAAAAACATGGTAAAAGGTTCCGTCGTTGCCAACAGTCCCTTGCTGTTTGTTCTGGTTGCAATCGGCCTGTTGATTGTTATCGCCTATGCGGTGCTGAGTGTGATGAAGGCCTCCAAGCGCTGCAAGGAGTTGGGTATCTCCAGTGAGACCATCAGCAACGTTGTCAAGGCTACTGCTACTTCGTCCATCGTTCCCAGCCTTGCCATTCTGCTGGGCTTCCTGACGCTGACGGTGTCCCTGGGCGTGATTTGGCCCTGGTGGCGTCTGTCCGTCATCGGCTCCCTGTCCTATGAGGCCATGGCCTCCAACTACACCGTGAGCGCGCTGGGCGTGGCCATGTCCGAAATCCTGAATGCGGATGCAACTGTCTTCGGCGCTGTCATGATGGTTATGTCCTTTGGCATCATCACCGGCCCCATCGTGGCCGTGCTCTTTGCCAAGAAGTACTCCACCGGCATTATGAAGGCCAATATGGGCCAGAGCGAGTGGGGCCAGGTCATGTCCGGCTGCTTCTTCCTGGCTATGTTCTCCGTGTACATCCCCATCCTGCTCTTCACCGATCTGCCCACCACCCTGACCATGGTTGTCAGCTTTGTGGTCACTCTGATCTGCGGCGTCATCGGCAAGAAAGCAAAGTGGATTAACAACTTCACCATGGCCATCGCCATGCTGGTTGCTATGGCTTCCAGCGTGCTTTGGGTCGGCCTGTTCAAGTAAGGAGGTAAAGAAAATGGCGAAAGAGAAGAAAGTCAAGGAAAAAATCGTTCTGGATCCCTTCACCGAATGGGCCCACAAGTCCGGACGTATCTTTATGGTGCTGTTCATCGCCTACATGGTGGTGATCCCCCTTATCGTTTGCACTGTGTATGACTGCATGCCCAGCTTCAAGATGTGCCTGCCCGGCCTGATCGCCATTCTGGCCATCATGGGCCCCATGTCCATCGCCGAGGTGGGCAGCTACACCCCCATTCTGGGCTCCTCCACCTACCTGACCTTTGTCACCGGCAACGTGATGAACCTGAAGGTTCCCTGCATCATCAATGCCCAGCAGGTCGCCAAGGTGGAGCCCAATACCGTGGAAGGCGACGCCATCTCCCTGATCGCCACCGCCGTCTCCTCCGCTGTTACCATCATCATCCTGGCCATTGGCGTGGTGCTGCTCAGCTTCATCAAGCCCGTTCTGGAGAACCCCTATGTGGTCACCGCCAGCGACTACCTGCTGCCCGCCCTGTTCGGCTGTATGGCTCTGGGCCTGCTCAGCAGCGGCAACGGCAAGACCAAGGTGAAGAACCACCTGCTGCCCGCCGTGATTCCTGCCCTGCTGGTGACCGTCCTGACCGTGCTGGGCATCGGCTCCACCGGCCTTGCCGGTATCCTCATTATCGTCATGATCCCCGTCACCATCCTCTGCGCCCGCATCCTGTGGAAGAAGGGCATTGTCAAGGTGGTGCCCGTGGAGCAGAAGGAGACTGCCGCTTCCGCTCAGGAGTAAGCAGAATCAGCAAGCATTTTCCTTTACATCCAACTGCCGCCCGGCTGACCAGCCGGACGGCAGTTTTTCTATAGGCACTCTGGGCAAATATCGCAAGAAAAATCAAGCGAAACCCTGCATCCTGATGTATAATAGCGCCAGAGCGGTTGGAAAGGGGACAAAATCATGTACCAGTGGGAAAAGCAGATCCAGCAGATTGTGGATGAGATCGACAGCAGTATCCGCACCCATAATGACGAGGCCCTGACCCTCAGCGCCCTTTCCCGGCGGCTGGGATACTCCGAATATCACATGAGCCGGAAGTTCCGGGAGATTGCGGGTCTCTCCCTCCGGGACTACCTGCGGCGCAGGAAGCTGGCCTTCGCCCTGAAGGAACTGCGGGACAGCCAGAGAAGCATTCTGGCCATCGCCCTTGACTATGGCTTTTCCACCCACGAAGCCTTTACCCGGGCCTTTAAAAGCACCTATGGTGTGACGCCGGGGGAATACCGGGCCAATCCCTGCCCGGTGGTCCTGCGCACCAAGCTCCACCCCTTTGACCGCTACTTTTTCGGCTTGGGAGAGATCGGTATGATAAAATCGGCAGAGGGCGTGAAGGTGTATCTGGTCACCATACCCGCCCACACATTCCTGCACATCAAAAACTACGAGAGCAACGGCTACTGGGACTTCTGGCAAAAGCAGAATCAGATCCCGGGCCAGGACCAGGAGACCATCTGCGGACTGCTGGACAGCATCAAGGGCAAGCTGGACGATGCCGGCGGCAGCGAGGCCAACTGCGGCAGCGGCCAGATCATGGCCTACATCAACGACCCGGCGGGCCGGGTCTGCGACTGGGGCTACCACCGCACCGAGTGCTGGGGCGTCCGCCTGCCGGCGGATTACAGCGGCCCGGTTCCCGCGCAGATGCAGCTGCTGGCGGTGCCGGAAGGGGAGTACATCGTCTTTGAGCACGGCCCCTTTGATTATGAACAGGAGAACCGCAGCGTGGAAGAAAAGATTGAAAAAGCCATGGCTGACTTTGACTATGCCGCTGCAGGTTTCTGTCTGGATACAGCCCCCGGCCGCATCATGTATTTTTACTATGACCCGGCCCGGTACTTCAAATATATCCGGCCGATCAAAAGAAAATAGAGGACCCACGGAAGCCTTTTCCTTCCCTCCGGCAAGAAAACACCCCCTGGTCAGACCCTATATCACAGGGTCTGACCAGGGGGCGCTGTTTCTCGCCTTACCGCAGCGTCATTTGGTTTTCGCTTTTTCCACAGCTGCATTCATAGGTCAATCTCCACATTCTCCAGGAATAAGGTGGCGCTTCCCCGGGTAAAGGCATCGGTCACTTTCCTCCGCCTCCCGAAGCACGAGCCCGATCTCGTAACCGGGGAAAAGACACTCCGCCCGCCGTAAAAGCTCCGCTTCCTTCACTATTCCCTTGCACAGGGCCTCAATCTTCATGCGCTTCCCGCTGGCCTCTGCCCGAAAGTCCACCAGCCCCTCCAGAGACAGCAGCGCATTATCCAGCGCTGTGATTTCCGTCCCCTGAGGGCGGCGATCCAGCCTGTCCAGCCGTATGGTCTGGCTGCCGCAGGGGCAGACTCCGGGCAGAATGCGGGTGTAGTCCCCGGTTCGGTATCGAATCAGGGGCAGGGCATCCATGCCAATGGTGGTGATCACCAGCTGGCCGTATTCTCCCGGCGGCAGCACCCGGCCATCTTCATCCACGATTTCGGCGATCACATGGTTTTCCCGCAGATGCATTCCCTCGTGGGCCGGACATGTGATCGCCCCGCCCAGGGCCATCTCCCGGGAGCCGTAGTGGGGAAACAGCCTGGTGCCCAGGATGGCTTCACACTGCCGCAGAACCTCCGCCGGGCAGGCGTCGCCGCTGACCAGGGCCCGGCGCAGGCTGCCCCTGCCGCAGCAGCGCAGGATGGATAAAAGCTGCACCGGCATCCCCACGAAGCTGTCCGGCTGTTCCCGCTCCATCACGTCTTTGTACTCCCCATAGCTGCGCATGGTACCCAGCTTCAGAGGCTTCGCCCCCAGGCGCTCAATGGCCTGGGCAATCAGTTCTCCCAGCCCATAAGGCCCGGAAAAGGGCATGCAAATCATGGTCACGCTGCCAGGAAAGACCAGTTCCCCCAGCCCGGCGGCGAAAAAATCCACGGTATTCTCGCAGTCGCCCTGGGTATAGAATACCCGTTTGGCCGCGCCGGTGGTGCCGCTGGTGGCGTCGGACAGCACCCGCTGAATCTCCCCCTGGGAGCATAGCAGCATAGCCGCCGCGTTGTGGGCCAGATCCTCATCGGTGGTAAAGGGCAGTTCCGCCAGCTGGGAAAGACTGGCCAGTTCGGCCGGAAGCGCTTTGTAAAACCCTGCCCGTTCCTTTTCCCGTCTGAGCAGCTGGTTGAGCTTCTCCAACTGCATGGCCTGGATGTCCTGCCTCGTGAGGCGGTCCATGCCCTCTTTCTCCATGATGTACTTGTCGATCCGGGAAATGGTCATTTTCTGTATAAGGCTCTCCCTTCGGTATTGGTCAGATTATAGGCGCAAAAGGGCACCATGCCGAAATCCTCATCCACCTCGCAGATATAGCAGCGCTTCAGCCGGGTCAAGTCCAGGTTGTAGGCGTCCTGAAACACCATCCCCGACACGGCAAAGGTATCCTGCCTGATTTGGGCCAGGAAAGCATCCAGAGCGGAAGTCTCCTCCAGTTCCCCGTCGGCGTTGAATACCCGTTCTTCCTCCGCTCCGCTCCATTGGTTCGCCACAAACTCCCGGGAGTCGTCCGACCCGGTGCAGCAGCATCCGCTGCTTTTGCGGGCCAGGGCTTTCAACCTGCCATCCGCCATGCGGCGGTAGCTGGCGTGGAAGGAGCAATAGGGGTTTTCCGCCCCGCCGCCGCCGAAGTCAGCGGCACGCATCATGCCGCCGGTCTGTTCCTCGATCAGCGCAAGCATTTTGGGGATAGTAATGGGTTTTGCCGGCCGGTCCAGGGCGCAGCGGCCGAAATAGCTGACGGGCTGAAAATGAACCCCCCGCACCGCCGGCGCATGGGCCAACCCATAGCGCAGCACTTCGCCCACCTGCTCCTCATTTACTCCCCGGGCAATCACCGGCACCAGCACAATCCCCAGCCCGGCAGCGGCGCAGTTGGCAATGGCTGCCTCTTTTTCCCGCATCAGCGCCCGGCCCCGGAGGGCGAGATACACATCGTCCGTAACACCGTCAAACTGCAAAAACACCGTGTTAAGTCCTGCGGTCTTTAACGCCTCCGCATAGCCCGGTTCCCGGGCCAGCCGGAGGCCGTTGGTATTCAGCTGGAAAAAGGAGAAGCCCTTCTCCCGGCCCAGACGGATGATTTCCGGCAGGTCGTCCCGCATGGTGGGCTCCCCGCCGGAGAGCTGAATATTGAAGGGCCCGCCATGGGCCATCAGCATATCAAACTGTCTGCCGATATCCGCAAGGCTGGGCTCCTTCACCGGGGCCTCCCCGGCGGAGGCAAAGCACACCGGGCAGCGGAGATTGCAGCGGTTGGTCAGCTCCAAAAGCACGCAGCAGCCCTTGCGCTGATGCTCCTGGCACAGCCCGCAGTCATAGGGGCAGCCTTTTTCCGTCCCCCTTGGCTTCACCGGCTGTTCTTCCCGGATGCTTTCCGTACTCCAGTGAAGGTAGGAACGCAGATCCCCCTCCCAGATCAGCGCGGAAAAGCGGCCATGCTCCAGGCAGCTTTTGTCCATATAGATGCCGTCCTGCTCCGCCCGCTTTTCCGCCTTCAGGCGGCGCAGGCAAACGGGACATACGCTCTCCGTTGTTCCGATTACCATTTTAAATCAGGCCCTTCTCGCTGAGGATTTCCATGCATTTTTCAAAGGTGGCGGCAATGATCTGGGGGCAGTACTCCACCCGCTTGGCGGGATTGCCGCGGGTGATGTCCCGGCAGTCAATGCCGCCGTATTCCGCGGTCATCTCTTCCTCAAACCAGCGGGTAAATTCCCCCATAGCGCTCTTGTGCTCCGGCAGCTCCAGGCCGGTGTCCTCTCCCTTGCCGGTGAAATAGGACAGCAGACAGGCCCCGCCGGTCATACAGCCGCAGCAGCCGCCGGAAAAGCCCACGCCGCCGTTGAGCCCGCCCAGGGCTTTCACAAGGCCGGGGTTTTCCTCCCCCTGGCTCTCCAGCGCCAGAATCATCAATATCTGGGAGCAGAAATACCCGTAGCGGGACAGCTCCAGAACCCGGTCCAGCAGATCCATTTTCTCATTCCTTTCCGCAAATCAGCAGCCAATAGCTGCATTTGCCGCCCGGTGACGGGCAGCATTCCTCGCCGCGCCACAGCGCCTCCAAATAATAGGCCCGCCATTGGGCTGTCATATCCACAGCCTGGAGAATATGAAACCCGGCCCGGGCCAGAAGCGGCTCCGGCTCCTGAAAAAACACGTCTGCCAGCAGCAGCTTCCCGCCCGGCTTCAGCAAGCGATGGCTTTCGGCCAGCGCCTGATCCACATCGCCGGAGATATAGAAGGCGCATTGGCTCAAGACCCCGTCAAAGCTGCCGCCGGGAAAGTCGGTGCCGTGCATGTCAGCCTGCTCCACCAGCTCTGACCGGGGTGCCAGGTCAATGCCCCGGGCTGCATAGCCCATGCTTCGCAGCAGGGCCACCGTCTCCCCGGCGCCTGCGCCCATGTCCAGAATGCTTGCCCCGGGACCCAGTCCCGAAAGCGCAAGCATCTGCCGGGTGTTCTCCTGCCCGCCCGGATGGCCCTTCATTTATCCTCCAGGGCTTTTTCCACCGCCAGCACCTTGCCCAGGGCCAGCTCCTCCGGCACGTAGACAAAGCCGCACACCGGGCAGACCGGCAACTCCACCGGGAAGCCGTTATCCAGATACATGAATTTGGCCTTACCCTTTTCCAGCGGTACCCCGCACTTGACACACTGGAGCTTGCCCTGGGGGTCTATGGTGTAATAGTTCTTTTCCATGGTTACTGCCTCCTTACGATGTTCATGCGGTGGCTGTAGGCGCTGTGAACCAGATAGCTGTTGTCCCCCTCCCGGGTGAACTTCACCCAGAAGGTGGCATTGCCCAGGCGGCTGCGGGCAATCAGCAGCCCCGTTTCGCTGTCCAGAATGGCTTCGCCGCTTTGGCGCACCTCATCCATAACGGCGATGACGTCGCTTTTCAGGATCATCCGGTCATCCATCATTTTCAGAGCAGCTTCCGTAAACTTCAGTTCATAGTCCAGCTTCATTTCCTCTGTCTCCTCCTGCCATAACTCCCGGAGCAGTTCATTCTTCAGGCTGAGCCGGTTATAGCGCTTTTCGCTGATATCCGGCGGGGAACCCGCGTCCGTGCCATAGGCCAGCTCCAGTATGTGCCGGGATTCTCTCCCTTGTCTGGCAAAGCGGTCCCGGCAGGCCATGCAGTAGCTGATATAGGGCGCGTCGGAGCGCTCCAGGCATTTGTCCGTCATCTCCTTCGCCAGTTCCCGGTTGGCATAGGCGGTCAGGCCGCCATAGCCGCAGCAGGGGCTCCGATCCCCGGAATACGCCGTCTCAACCAACTGGCAGCCCAGGCTCTCCGCCAGCTTGCGTATGGCGGTCTGGGTCTGTTCATCCCCCCGGGCGCCGCAGGAATCATGGAGGGCCGCAGGCCGTTCCAGCCCCTTTGCCCCCTCCGGCAGGCCGATTTCACAGAGAATGTCCCATATGCCCACCAGTTCGGCCTGGGCATGGGCGGCCAGTTCTTTTTTACAGCTGGGGCAGCCTGCAATGATGATGGGGTCGCCCAGCTTGGCCAGCTCCCGGTCAATAAATTCCCTGGTCTGATCGTACATCTCATAGCGGCCCGCCCAGTCGCAGATGGCGCCGCAGCAGCCCAGCATCAGGGCCACGCCGCCCTCCAGCCTTTCACACAGGTCCAGATAGGCCGCTTTCACCGTCTCCGGCGCGATGGCCGACGCCTGGCAGCCAGGGAAAAACACATACTTGCACTGGGCATAGCCCGGCTGGTTCCGGCACAGGAAGGCCTCGTTGTTGGAAAACAGCATATCCATCAGAGCAAACTCATGGGGTGCCAGAGGCATCTTGTCCGTGGATACCATGTTCTGCCTGGCCAGGTGACAGACCTCCGCCATGTCAAAACCGTTGGGGCAGGTGACGGTACATTGGCCGCAGAGGGAACAGGAGTTCATAGGCTTGTTCAGCTGGTGATCTCCCATGATAATCTGGGTATTATTGAAAATCTCCCGCCCCAGCAAAGCCGGGTATTTTTTATAGTGCTCCAAAAAGGCACAGCCTTTTTTACATTCCTCACAGTGGCACTGGATGCAGCGCCGGGCCTCTTCCGTGGCCTCCTCCCGGGTATAGCCATCGGTTCCAACAGGGATGCGCCGGAGCTTCTTTGCATCTTCCGTGCTGGTGTACAGCCGGGTTTCTACCGGCCCTTCGTCCCCTCTGGTGTTGGCCGGGTCCAGATTCTGGGCCAGCCTGTCCACAGAGAGGGCGGCCCGTTTGGCGGCATAGGCGCAGGATAGCACAGTGCCGCTCAGACCCATCACCAGCTTTTCCTTTTCGTATACCATCAAAGCTTGGTTGCAGACCGCTTCCGGGAAACACTTCAGGGCGATCGCCTCTGACGCACAAATCACGTCAAAGCGCTCCCGCTGCTGGTCAAAGAAGGCCTTATCCATATCGCAGCCAAATGCAAACTGCAAGTCCATCCCCTGCAGGTTGACAAGCTCTGCCGCGAATTCTTCCCGGCTCAAAAAACCTGTCTCCGCCGCCAGGAATTGCTCCATGTCCGCTTCCGGGCAGAAAATAGTCACCGGGTAAGCCTTTTTCTCCAGCTCGCCTGCCAGGAAAAGGCAGAATAAACCGGAGCCGAAAATGGCCACGGTCTTTTTCTTTTTCATGCGGAACACGCTACCGCCCTTGCTGCGGGTGCTGTAGCGGGCCACCGCTTTTTCCAGCTCCTGAATGGCAATTCCATCCCCCACCTGGCACAGCTTGCACGTTTCCTGGCAGGGTGCTTCGCAGCCGGCAGAGAGAATATGCACAAAGGGGCTGGCTTTTTCATACAGCTGCCGTGCTTTTTTATAGTCTCCCTCCGCCACTGCTTTCAGCATGGCCTTGGTGTCCAGCTTCAGCGGACAGGCAGCATTACAATAGGCCGGCTGCTCATATACGCAGCGGCTAATCATCTCGTCCATCATTTCCTTGGACAGACGGTTCACACGGTACACATGGGTGGAGCGGCGTTCATTGATCTGCGCCATGGCAGCTGCCTCCTTTGCATGGAAAACTTCAAATTAAAGTAAAGTGCAATTTAAAGTTCAGAGAGGCTCATTTGAGCCTCCCTGAGCCTGTAAAAACCGTGCTTCACGCACCGAAGATAGAGCAGCGGGGGTGCGCGAGGGGGTCAAGACCCGCCTCGCAGTACAATAACCCGCCGCAGAAAATCCTTGAAAATCAAGGATTTTCGAGCGAAGCAGCATTTTGATAGTATCAAAATGCTCGGCGGTCGAAGCTTATCAAAAAGCCAACAAGGACTTTGTGATAAGCTGAGAGAGGCTCAAATGAGCCTCTCTATTGTATCATGGTTTGAATCCGCTGTAAATTACTTCTCCAGCTCCTTGAGGGCGGCAAGCACCTTGTCGGGGCGTGCGGGGATGCGGGTGATGCGGGCGCCGGTGGCGTTGTAGATGGCGTTGAGGATGGCGGGGTGCGGTGCATCCAGCGGAGCCTCGCCGCAGCCGGCAGCACCGTAGGGGCCGTTGGGACGGTAGGTCTCATTGAAGTGCAGCTCGATGTCATCGGGAGCATCGTTGGGGTAGGGGATGCCGCACTTGAGCAGGCTGGTGTGCTTGCTCAGGTCCTCAAAGTCCTCGCTGAGGGCCAGGCCAATGCCCTGAACCAGGCCGCCGTAGAAGTTGCCTTCCACCAGCAGGCGGTTCATGATGGTGCCAACGTCAGCAACGCAGGTGAACTTCTCCACCTTCACCTTGCCGGTCTGGGTGTCAACGCAGACCTCAGGCAGGAAGATGGTGTACATGTAGGTGGCGAAGGGATCGCCCTGGGCGGTATCCTGGTCGATGGGATGATCGGCGCAGAAGGTGGTCACCCAGTTGCCCTCGTACTTGGTCTCAAGGCCTTCCGCCTTCATTTCGTCATAGGTGCGGTAAGTGCCGTCCTCTTTCTTCATAGCGGCCAGCAGGTTCTCGGCGGCCAAGCGGCAGGCGTTGCCGCTCATGACCTGAGAGCGGGAACCACCGGCAGGACCGGAGTTGGGGGTGTACTTGGTGTCGTTCATCACCAGGCGGATCTGCTCCGGCTTAATGCCTGCCTGGCGCAGGGTCTCATGAGCGGAGACCAGAACGCCCATATCAGCGCCCTGACCGTGATCCTCCCAGGAGGCGTACATGGTGACGGTGCCGTCGGGGTTCAGCTCGGCATAGGCGGAGGAGGCGTCAACGCCGTCCAGGCCGCAGCCGTAAACGCCCAGGGAGACGCCGATGCCGTACTTGTAACGGCCGTCGGAGGCGGCGTTCTTCTCGGCAACCCGTTTCTTGCCCGCCTCATACAGGGGACGGGCCTTGTCAAACAGGGCCTCCTCGCAGTAGACCTCAGGGGGATAGCCGGTGGGGATGGTGGTGCCCTCGGACTCCTTGTAGCAGTTCATGGCACGCATCTCAAAGGGATCGATGCCCATCTTGGCTGCCAGGCAGTCAATGGCAATCTCAGAGCCCATGAAGGACTGGGGAGAACCGTAGGCACGGAAGGCGGAGCCCCAGGCGTGGTTGGTGAACACGGTTTGGCTCTTGTTGCGGATGGAGTTGATGCCGTAGCCTGCGCCGGTGAACTGGCTCAGACGCATGGTCAGCAGGTCACCGAACTCGGAGTAGGGGCCGTGGTCCACATAGTTGTCGCCCCACAGGGCCAGCAGCTTGCCCTTCTCGTCCGCCGCCAGCTTGATGTGCATGAAAGCGGGAGAGCGCTTGCCGGTGTAGGTGATATTCTGGAACTGGTTGAACACCAGAGACACGGGGCGCTGGCAGATGATGGCCGCCGCGCCGATCAGGGCCTCGTTGGTGGGAGAGAACTTGTAGCCGAAGGTGCCGCCGGCATGGTTCTGAACGATGCGCAGCTTCTCCATGGGAACGCCGATGCCGCCGGCGATCATGGGCATATGCAGATGGATACCGATGGACTTGGAGTGGATGGTCACCATGCCGTCCTCGTCGATGTAGCCATAGCCGCAGTCCGGCTCCAGGTGCAGATGGGGCTGACGGGAGCAGTAGCTCTCGATCTCAACCTGCTGGGAATCGGGCACGCTGTCCCAGTCAAAGTCGGGTCCCTTGATGCAGTTGGTTTCAAAGAAGGTGTTGGGCGTGCCGGGATGGATTTCAATGGCGTCCTCGGCCATGGCGTCCAGTGCGTTCATGTAGGCGGGCAGTTCTTCAATCTCCACCTTCACCGCGTCGGCCGCAGCCCGGGCATGGGCCTCGGTGTCGGCCGCCACAATGGCGATGGCGTCGCCGAACTGGAAGATTTTATCGCTGCACAGGACCGGGCGCTCAAAGCCGTCGGTCTTGTTGTGCTTGGGCAGCATGACAAGGCCGTTGATCTTGTTGGTGCCGCCGGCAGCCAAGATGTCCTTATAGGTGATGACCTTGAACACGCCGGGCATCTTCTCCGCCTCAGAGGTGTCGATGCTCTTGATGTTGGCGTGGGAGACCTTGGCCTGGGTCAGGGCCAGGCGCAGGGTGTTCTCCGGCATCTTCAGCGCGTCGTCAGCGCCGAAGTCCCAGGTGCCGGTGACCTTCTGGGCTGCGGAGGGACGGATGTACTTGGTGCCCTTGATGCTGTCGCCGGTGGGCTTGAAGATCAGGTCTTCCTTGGTCATCTCGCCCCGCAGAACAGCGGCAGCGTCCATAACCGCGTCCACCAGGGGCTTGTACCCGGTGCAGCGGCACAGGTTGCGGGTCTTGTTGAACCAATCCCGCACTTCCTCGCGGGTGGGGTTGGGATTCTGCTCCAGCAGCACCTTGGCGCTGATGATGAAGCCGGGGGTGCAGAAGCCGCACTGGGCGCAGCCGTGAGCCATCCAGGCCACCTGCAGGGGATGCATGTCGCTGATGGTGCCCACGCCCTCGATGGTGGTGATTTCCGCATTGTCCCGCACCTTACTCATCTTCACGATGCAGGAACGGGTCACCTTGCCGTCCAGAATGACGTTGCAGGCGCCGCAATGGCCCTCGCCGCAGCCGATTTTGCAGCCGGTGAGCAGCAGATGCTCACGCAGCACCTTGGCCAGGGTCTCGTCCTGCTCCAGCACCAGGTTGCGGGTGACGCCGTTGATTACCAGAGTTTTTCTAATCATAGCTTGACCTCCTGTTGATTTTCGTTTTTTCTTTTTCTGCTTTCCTTACAATACTGTCAAAGCGCCTCAGGTTTGGCTGTGTCCGCCGCAGTTATCATGGTCCGCGCCTTTACCGGTCAAATCTTTCAGCCGCTGAATGCCCCTTGCGGAATAGAACACCAGCTGAGCCGTGCTGCCGTCCACGTTTTCACCGCTGAGCCGCAGGACATTGGCGTTCTCATAATAGTCAATGGGCAGCTCCCGGCGAAAAACCTGGCCTGTCCTTTCGTCCCTGATCTCTACAGTGACCTGGCTGGCGGAGATCTCAAAAAGTTCATCTTCCATAACAGCAACACTTCTCTCTGTATATTTCTTTATTCAATGATACGCCTCCTTCTTCCGGAGTTTCAAGTTTCAACAAAAAGCAATTCGCAGAATCTGCGAATTGCTTTTTGTGAATCTTATACAATTTCTGTGAATTTTTTATGGCAAAACTGTTATTTTTTCAGCAATCATACGGGAAGAATCAGAGAACCATTGGCATCACACAGCGGCACCGCCGGCAGGCGGCGGCCCAGCTCCGCTTCGTACCGCTCCAGAGCGGCGCGGACGCCGGGGAGTTTGGGCGAAGAATAATCGTGCAGGAGGAGGCAGCCGCCGGGGGAAAGGCGGGGATAGAAATAGCGCAGGCCGGCCAGGGTGCTCTCCTCCAGGTCCACATCCAGGGACACCAGGGCGAAGCGCTCCTCCAGGCCATTTAAGGAGGCAGGGAACAGGCCGGGCATCAAAACCGCCTGCTCCGGGTGGGGCAGAGCGCGCAGCACCCTCTCCGCGGAAGTGTTCTTATGGCTCTCCAGAAAGCCCTGGCCCAGAGGGCGCAAAGCCTTCTCCCGCAAGGCTTCCCGGGAATCGAAGCCCTCAAAACTATCGAATAAATAGAGCTTGCGGTCAGGGAGGAGGGCGTTGATGCAGCGGGCGAAGGCGCCCTGATAGACCCCCAGCTCCGCCGCCGCACCGGGCACATCAGACAGGCGCAGGCACAGAGCTTCCAGGGTTTTTACACGGACATAGTCATTCTCCAGAGCGTCCGCAGGCAGCAATTGGGTGGCCTCCCAGGGGGCATTTTTGATGATTTTCGGTGGGCTTTGCAGCAGCTTTAGGACGGCTTTGGGCAGGATTGCAGCCGCCTTTTCATAGCCTAGGTTCCTGTCTGTGAGGGTGAAATGATTCTTTAAATACAAGACCCGGTCTTTCTCAATGCCGGCGGCCTCACAGCGGCGTGCAATGGCGGGCACATCCCGGCTGGTGACCAGCAGAAGGTCATAGTCCCGCCCGGCCAATTCCTCGGGGCTGATTACAGGGCGCCCCAGGAAGCAGGCCCCCGGTTGGGGAGCGCTTTCCACAAAGGAGCGCACTTGCCCCAGGTCCAGGCCGCTGTCGATCAGTTCCCCGGCGCCGCAGCCGGTGCCGTAAATATACAGTTCCATGGTTCACCCTCCTTGCGTATTCCATTACAAAATACCACATTCAATTTGGGCTGTAAAGCAATTTACATTTGAAAAACAATCGGGTATACTAGGGACAGGTTTATACTGAGGAGGGATACATATGCAGACAGGCGCGGTCATCGTTGCGGCGGGGATGTCTTCCCGGATGGGGGATTTCAAACCCATGCTGAACATCGGCTCCATTTCCATTGCCCAGCGGGTGGTGGCCACCTTCCAGCAGGCGGGCGTGGAGAAGATTGTGATGGTCACAGGCTACAACGCCACGGCGCTGGAGAAGCATCTGGCCAACAACGGCATCGTTTTTCTCCGCAACGAGGAATACGAGCACACGCAGATGTTTGAATCGGCCAAAATCGGCCTTGGATACATACAGGATAAGTGCGACCGGGTGCTGTTCACCCCAGTGGACATCCCCCTGTTCACGGCAGCCACGGTTCACGCTTTGCTGGAAAGCGGGGCGGAGCTGGCCTGCCCGGTGTGTCAGGGAGAGACGGGACACCCGATTCTGATTGCTTCCCATTTAATCGATGCGATTTTGGAGGACAGCGGAGAGGGTGGTCTGCGGGGCGCACTGGACCGCTGCGGCGAGGCGATGGAGCAGGTCCCGGTTTCGGATTTGGGGGTGCTCCACGACGCGGACACGCCCCAGGATTTCAAGGCGCTGCTGCGCTACCACAATGAGCAGCTGGTGCGGCCGGTGGTCAATGTGGCGCTGGCCCGGGAAAAGCCCTTCTTTGACAGCCAGGTGGCCATGCTGCTGGAGCTGGTGGACGAGACCCAGTCGGTGCGCACTGCCTGCGCACGGATGCAGATGTCCTATTCCAGCGGGTGGAACCTGATCCGCAGGCTGGAATCCCAGCTGAACATGTCGCTGATAGAGCGCAGTCAGGGCGGCGCAGGAGGCGGCAAGAGCAGCCTGACCCCGGAGGGAAAACGGCTGACAGAGGCCTACAGAAGCTATCTGGCAGCGGTGAAAGAGGCAGCGGCCGATCTCTACGGGCAGTATTTCACAGGAATATTCAGATGAGGAAACTATACTTGATCCGCCATGGCAGGCCGGATATTCCCCAGGGGAAACGGCTCTGCCTGGGCCGCGCCGATATCCCCCTGGGAACCCTGGGCCGGATGCAGGCCTGCCTGCTGGGACAGGAGCTGGAGGGCCGGGTGAGCCGGGTGTTTTCCAGCCCGCTTTCCCGGGCGGTGCAGACAGCAGAGGGAATCTCCCGGGAGGTCACGGTTCTGGACGGACTGACGGAGCTTTCCGCCGGGGATTGGGACGGACTGGACTTTGACGAAATTGCCCGGCGCTGGCCAGCGCTCTATGCCGCCAGGGGGGCCAACCCCAATTTGCCCATCCCCGGGGCGGAGGACGCGGCGGCAGGACAGCAGCGCTTCCTGGCGGCGGTCAGGGACGCCCTGGAGGCTTCTGCCGGGGATATTGCCATTGCGGCCCATATCAGCGTCAACCAGCTGCTGCTGTGCCAGGGGCTGGGCATCTCCCCCTATGAGGCCAGGCAGTTCCGCCTGCCTTATGGAAGCTATTGTGAACTGGCATTCGACGATAGGGGAGGCTTCACCGTGGAGAGCGTGGGCCGGCTTCCCCGCCCGGTTCTCACGCCGGAACTGGCGGAGAAGCTGCTGCTGGCAGCTGCCCCCGGGGAGCAGGTGACGGCCCACAGCAGGGCCGTGGCAAAGGAGGCGCTGCGGATTGCCGGGGCGCTGCCGCTGACGCTGGACAAGGCGCTGCTGGAAAGCGCCGCCCTGCTGCACGACATTGCCCGCTCCCAGCCGGAGCATGCGTTGCTGGGGAGCCAATGGCTGCGGGAGCTGGGCTATGACAGGGCGGCAGAACTGGTGGAGAGCCATCACGACTGGGAAAGCGGCAGTCTGGATGAAAGGGCGATTCTATACATTGCCGATAAATGCGTCCGGGAGGACAGACGGGTCAGGCTGGAAGAGCGCTTTGAGGGCAGCGCGGCCCGCTGCAAAGACCGGGAAGCGCTGGAGGCCCACCGGCGGCGCTATGACGCTGCGCTGGCTTTGAAGGAAGAGATTAACCGCTTGGGCGGCCAGGCGATCATCGAATAAAAGAAGCAAAAGAGCATGCGCAATCGTTGCGGGGCGCTTTTAAACGAACCGAAGGAAAACCGGGCAGTCACGGCGGAGACCCGGCTTGCAGCGCCGGCGGCTGATTGAGGACGGAAGCTGCTGAATGCGCTTTTATATCGTAACGAAACCAGGCCTTCCCTGTGACGGGAAGGCCTGGATTTTTGTTGATTTCCCTGCCACAGGGGCGAGCATCGTCCACAAAATACAGCTGAGTGAAACAGGCGGACGTGCAATGCACGCCCCTACGGTTCTGATGAGGTGGGGGGACGGCCCTCTCAGCCCAGTGTGCGCACTGGGCAGCTCCCCCAGAGGGGGAGCCAAGAGGGGTGCGGCAGAAGGCCGGCCACCTCATCCGCCCAGTGTGCGCACTGGGCAGCTCCCCCAGAGGGGGAGCCAAGAGGGGTGCGGCAGAAGGCCGGCCACCTCATCCGCCCAGTGTGCGCACTGGGCACCTTCCCCTCGAAGGGGAAGGCTTGAGAATGGGATTTCCTTCCTCGCGGTATGGCTTCCGAAAGCCGGTTCCCTTAGCAAGGGGAGCCTAATACAAAAGAAGAATGTTCGCCGGTGCAATGCCCATCTCTCCGGGGAAATTCTGAGGCTTTTTGTCTTTGGGCAGGCGCCACCAGATGGGCGGGGAGTCCGGGGCCTGAGAGGCGTAGCGGAACTGGATGATGGTCTCAAAGGGCTCCTCCATCTCCTCCACAAAGGTCACGGGATAGCGGTTCTGCTGGGCGGCGGGATGGAAATAGTGGGCGCGGATGCCCACGGCCTTCAGGCCCTCCCTTACTTCGGCGGCGGTTTGCAGGCGGACGCCCCAGGAGGGCACCTCCACCTCATGGGTGCCAACGCGCACCGCCTCCGCAATGTTCTTGCAGCCGGTGAGCAGGGCGGCCTGGGGGCTGCCGGGGTCGGCAAAGAGGGCCTTGGTGGGCTTCTGGGTGAGAATCTGCCCGGCGTCCATGACGGCGATCTCCTGACTGAGGTTATAGGCCTCCTCCCGGCTGTGGGTCACCATCAGAACCTCCCGGCCGTAGGAACGGAGAATGTCCCGCAGCTCGATTTTCAGCAGATCCCGCAGGTGGCCGTCCAGGGCGGAGAAGGGCTCATCCAGCATCAGGAGCTGTGGCTCGCTGACCATGATGCGGGCCAGGGCCACCCGCTGGGCCTGGCCGCCGGAGAGCTGATAGGGCCGGTGCTTCTCCAGCCCCTCCAGGCGCATGAGGCGGATCATCTCCCGCAGCCGCTGCTCCCGGAGGGCTTTGTCCTTCTCCCGGTGCAGGCCGCAGCGGATGTTCTGGGCCACGGTCATGTTGGGAAAGAGGGCATAGTTCTGAAACAGGTAGCCCACCTGACGCTTCTGGGGCGGCAGGTCGATCTTCTGCTCCGAGTCAAAGAGCACCCGGCCGTCCAGCTCAATATGGCCGCTGTCCGGCCTTTCGATGCCGGCAATGCATTTGAGAGTATAGCTCTTGCCGCAGCCGGAGGGACCCAGCAGGCAGGTGATGCCATTTTCCGCCTCAAAAGCCACATCCAGGTGAAAGGCGCCCAAACGCTTATGAATATCCACTACAAGACTCATGCTCTGCCCCTCCTTTTCTGCCGGGTTTCCAGCATGTTCACCGCCAGAAGCACCACGGTGCTGATGGCCAGGTTGACCAGCACCCAGAACATGGCCCCCGCCTCATCGTTGGTACGCCAGAGCTGGTATACGGTGGTGGAGATGGTGGCCGTCCGGCCGGGGGTATAGCCGATGAGCATACTGGTAGCGCCGTACTCCCCCAGGGCCCGGGCAAAGGCCAGGACGGTGCCGGCCAGAATGCCCTGGCGGCAGGCGGGCATACGGATGCGCCAGAAGATATAGGTATTGGACAGGCCCAGGGTCTGGCCGGAATAGGCCAGGGTATCGTCAAAGCTCTCAAAGGCACCCCGGGCGGTACGGTACATCAGCGGGAAGGACACCACCAGGGCGGCCAGAACACCGCCATACCAGGTCATGACGAACTTGACGCCGAAGTTGGCAAGGAAAATGCCCAAAGGCCGCTTGGCACCGAAGAGCAGCAGCAGAAAATAGCCGCAGACCGTAGGCGGCAGCACCATGGGCAGGGTGAGGACAACGTCCAGAACGCCCTTCACTGCCCGGGGCAGGCGGGCGGCATAATAGGCAAAGAAGAGGCCCAGGAAGAACACCAGTACGCAGCTGATGGCAGCGATGCGCAGGGAGTTCCACAGAGGGTAGAGGTCAATGTTCATAGGGGACGCTCCAAATTTTTATTTCCGAATTCTTATTTGAAAAGGCAGCACATAAGTGCTGCCTTTTTACAGCTTGTCAAAAAGTCTGTTTTACGTGCTG
The DNA here is from genome assembly GCA_051866745.1 of Candidatus Limivicinus sp. GTDB lineage: Bacteria > Bacillota > Clostridia > Oscillospirales > Oscillospiraceae > Limivicinus. The sequence continues at coordinate 132,839 of JBJDXQ010000022.1, forward strand.
CACCAGTGGGTTCTGCCAGTCAAAGGCTTCCCCTTGAGGGGAAGCTGGCGGCGTAGCCGACTGATGAGGTGGCAAGTAAAAACCGGGAAAAAACAGAAACTTCCATCAAAAAAACAGGATTTCCACCTCATCCGCCCAGTGCGCGCACTGGGCACCTTCCCCTCAAGGGGAAGGCTTGAGAAAGTGTTCTCCTTCCTCGTACTATGTTTTTTGACAGTCTCTTGAAAAGGCAGCACATAAGTGCTGCCTTTTCAGTTGATGCAAGGGGTTCAGGCGACGGGGGAGAAGCCCACGGATTCAAACACGGACATGGCGGGCTCGGTCAGCAGGTAGTCCAGGAAGGCCTGGGCCTCGGTGGGATGGGAGCTGGTTTTCAGCACGGAGGCGGGGTAGATCACCTGGCCGCACATCTCGGCGGTGGCGCTGTCAGCCACGGTGAGGCCGGCAGAGAACGCGTCGGTGCAGTACACCACGCCGCAGTCAACACTGGCTTCGCTGACCTGAGTGGTGACTTCCTTCACGTTGGTGCCGTAGGTGATGAGGCCGGCGTTGGCCAGCTCTTCCTCGCTGAGCTCATAATAGGCCAGAATCTTCTGGGTGTACTGGCCCACAGGCACGTCGCTGTTGCCCATGGCCATGAACACGTCGCCGTTCTTCAGGGCCTCGGCCAGCTGGTCAAAGGACTCCAGGCCCTTGGGGTTGCCATCGGGAACGGCCAGAACCACCTTGTTCTCCAGCAGGTTCAGGCGGCTGTCTGCCAGGACAAAGTCCAGACCCTCGGTATTCACATCGGCAGAGGCGTTGATGTCCAGCTGGTCCATCTGCTTCTGGCCGGCGGAAATGAACAGGTCGCAGTCGGCCCCCTCCTGAATCTGGGTCTTCAGGGTGCCGGAGGAGTCAAAGTTATAAGTAATGGTGATTTCCGGGTGATCGGCCTCATACAGGTCCTTGATCTGGGTGAGGGTTTCGGTCATGGAAGCGGCGGCAAAGACGATGATCTCCGTCTTTTCCACAGGGGCGGCCTCGGGGGCGGCTTCTGCCGGGGCTTCCGTGGCGGCAGGTTCAGCGGCGGGCTGGGCGGAGGAACCGCCGCAGGCAGCCAGGGCCACTACCATTGCCAGAGCAAGCAGCAGGGCCAACATTTTTTTCATTTTCATTCTTTCACTCCTTCTCCATATTTCAGGAAAAAATTTATATAAACGCGATTTACGCGCTAATACCGAATGAAAGAGAGGCTTGGCTTTGGCTCAGACGCCTTTGCCGAAGCCGCAGTTGGGGAAGTGGCAGACCGGGCAGTTCAGGCACAGGCCACCGTTGCCCAGGCCGGCCAGCCATTCCCTGGTGACCGGGGTATCCGTCACCAGGTAGGGGAGAACCAGGTCAAAGATGGTGCGTTTGGCGTACATCACGCAGCCGGGCAGGCCGCAGATGGGGCGGCCATCCGCCGAATAGGATACCAGAAACATGGCGCCGGGCAGCACAGGGGCGCCGTAGGAGACGATGCGGGCGCCGGTGTTTTTAATGGCGAGGGGGGTCTTGTCATCCGGGTCCACGCTCATGCCGCCGCTGCAGAACACCATCTGGCAGCCCTGGGCCAGCATATCCTGAATGGCGGCGGTGATCTTCTCATGGTCATCGTCCAGAATCACATGGGCGGTCATCTCGCAGCCAAACTCCGCCAGCTTTTGCTCAATGACGGGGGTGAAGGTGTCCTGAATCCGGCCGCGGAACACCTCGTTGCCGGTGGTGACCACGCCGTAGGGCCGGGCCTTCACAGGCATCAGGCGCATCAGAGGCTTGTCCCCGGCCAGCTCTTTGGCTTTGGCCATGCGCTCCTTTGCGATCACCAGAGGGATGACCCGGGTGCCGCAGAGCTTGTCCCCCTTCTTCACCATGAAGCCGGAGGGACGGGTGGCGATCATCATATCCCCCAGGGCGTTGATGGCCCGCAGGCGCTCCAGGTCGATCAGCAGGAGACCGTCTGTATCGGCAATCAGCTCGATCTTGCCCTCCTTGGGCTCAGTGGCGTGCATGTTCCCGCTGATGCAGATATCCCGCAGAATCTCCGCCGCCTCGTTCTCGTGGTACATGCTGTCGTCATTCTCCCAGATATAGACCGACTCCTTGCCCACGCTCAGCAGTACCGGCACATCCTCCGGCTGGATGATATGGCCTTTGCGGAAAACGGCGTCCTTGGTGACGCCCTTGATGATCTGGGTAATGTCATGGCACAGCACCTGGCCCACGGCATCCTCGGTGCGCATCAGTTTCATGGGTTGACCTCCTTATTCGGGATTGTTCGATCAGAAAACAGCAAAAAAGCAAGTTGTTTTTCAATATAATTCGCTCTTGTATTATCGCAAATCGTGCTGCGTTTGTCAACCACGTTTTTCACCGGGGGGATCTGTTTCTCTTTCTCACCGGACTGGTGGGGGAAGGTGGATTCGCCTCGGCTGCGGCGAAGGCTGCCTCGGGTTCGAGTCCTTTCGGATAATAAGAATAGGGAGCACTCCCGCAGGAGTGCTCCCTATTCTTGGTGGGGGAAGGTGGATTCGAACCACCGAAGGCATTGCCAGCAGATTTACAGTCTGTCCCCTTTGGCCACTCGGGAATTCCCCCATATTTAACTTTGAAGCCCTTTTGTCACTCAAACCAAAGCCCGGCGAAGCGGGGTGGATTTGACGTTGGAGCTGGTGGACGGACTCGAACCCCCGACCTGCTGATTACAAATCAGCTGCTCTACCGACTGAGCTACACCAGCGTATAAAAGCCGGCGCTGCTCTTGCAGTGATTTGTGATCACTGCGCGGGCTCTTAACCGCTCAGTTATAATAGCAAACACCGACCGATTTGTCAACAGGAATTTTTAAAAAACGTGAAAAAATTTGGGACAGCTTTTTTTTCGTAAGTACCCCGGCTTCATTGGCATTGGCCGGGGCTGCCGGGGCCCGTGGTCATGTACCGGCGGCCCCGTTTTTTTTGGCGTTCCGGTGAAAGGCCCCGCCAATAAACCGCCTTTGAGTGAATGATTCAACGACTCCTCAAACAGACAGGAATAGACATATTCAAGATGCAAAATTATTGTATAGAAAACAAAAACCAGATAAAAACGTCATACAATTGAACAGTAAAGTTCAATGGATAATAAAAAATTTGTAGTATAATTATTCAAATAAGCGGATATAACGGATGCTGGATGTGTTTGCAGATACCCGTGCAAAGGAGGGATAAAAGTTGGCAAGGAGAGATCTTGACCTGAAGTCTATTCTGGACATACCGCTTTGGGAGAAAATACAGGATGAGTTCGCCAGGCTTACCGGCACGGCGATTGTTACCATTGATTATAAGGGCAACCCCATCACCAAGCATAGCGGCCGGACGGATTTTTGCAGCGTTATCCGGGAAGACCCTGTCTTTCACAAGCGCTGCTGCCGCTGCGACGCCCTGGCAGGGCTGGAGGCGGTGCGCATTGGAAAACCCTATATCTATCTCTGCCATTGCGGCATCGTGGATGTGGCGGTGCCGGTGACGGTAGGGGATCGATATTTGGGCGCGGTGATGTTTGGTCAGGTGCGCATACCCGATAACGATACCGACGCCAAGGTGGAACGCCTTGTCAGCGAGGTCAGCTCCTTCCAGGCCGGCAGCGAGGGCACCCGGCAGGACCTGCTGGAGATGTATGAGCGGCTGCCGGAAATGGAGTATAAGCGCATTGTGGCCATTGCAAACACACTGGGCGCCGTTGTAAACTATATCGTTGACCGGGCGGTGCACAGCGAGAATGAGACCATGACCTACAAATTCCTCCTGCAAAACAGCAATATACACAACGCCGCCGCTTTTTCGGAGATACAGGAGCTGAAAGCGCCGGAGTTAGAGTGGGGGGATTTGCCCGCGGAGCGGGAGCTGCCCGAGAGCAGTCCGATCTATCCGGCAGTGGCCTATGTGCACAACCATCGGCAGGAGATGGTGACCATGAACGATATGGCCCGGCTTTGCCACCTCAGTCCCAGCTATTTTTCCCGTTTGTTCCGGCGGGAAATGGGGGAAAACTTTATAAATTATGTAAACCGAATTAAAGTGCAGTGGGCCAAGGAGCGGCTGCGCAGCAGCAATGACAGCGTGGTGCAGATCGCCCAGGAGCTGGGTTATATGGACTCCAGTTATTTTATCAGCGTGTTCAAGAAATTTGAGGGCACCACACCTCTGGCCTACCGGCAGAATAAGTACCGCTGAGTGTTCCAATTGAATGAAGGCTTCCCAGAAGGCCGGATGGGCTCCCAAGCTCATCCGGTTTCAGCTTGTTGGGTAAATTATGCATAATCTGCGAATTATGGCCTTGCGTAAGCGCGCTTTTCCGTTTATAATGCATAACATAAACCTTATCCTCTTCCTGCTGCTTGTTTTAACAGAAAGAGAAGAAAATTTATTTATGGAGGGTTTCCTTATGATACTGGATACTGCTAAATACCTTGGCAAATGCGACTGCGGCCGTGACCATGAACTGCGGACGAAGCTTGTGGTGTGCGAATATGGCGCGCTGAACAACTTCGATAAGTACATGGAGGACTGCGGCCTGAGCGGCTTCCGCACCGTGATTTATGACACCAATACCTATAACCTGCCCACCATGGTCCACATCAAGGCGGACCAGGAGATCATTCTGGAGGCCCAGGGCCTCCACTCCGAGAAGGGCATGATCGAGGATATGATGACCAGGCTGGAGCGCAAGCCCGATGTGATCGTGGTGGTTGGCGCCGGCACCCTGATGGACTTTGGCCGCTACAGCGCCTATAAGCTGGGCATCCCCTTTGTGGCCATCCCCACCCTGGTGTCCTCTGACGGTTTCACTGCCAACATCTGCTCCATTATCATTGACGGCCAGAAGAAGTCCATCCCCATGATCGCCCCCGACGCCGTGATCTGTGACCTGGATATTGTCAAGGGCGCCCCCCGCTTCCTCACCGTTTCCGGCGTGCAGGACATTCTGTCCAAGTACGTCTCCATTGCTGACTGGAAGATCGCCCACCTGGTCTCCGGCGAGTATTTCTGCCAGCGGGTGTGCGACATGGCCCAGGAGGCCCTGGACACCATGGTCAAGTGCGCCTACGATATGCGGGACGGTAAGCCCGATGACTTTGAGGCCATGGCCTATGCCCAGATGCTTTCCGGCCTGACCATGCAGATTCTGAACCACTCCCGCGCCGCCTCCGGCGCCGAGCATCTGATTGCCCACCTGGTGGAGATGAAGCCCAAGGGCTTTGAGAACGCCCATGGTATGCATGGCGAGTGCGTGGGTGTGGGCACCATCATCTGTGCCGAGGAGTATCACCGTCTGGCCCAGCGGGAGACCATAGAGGTCAAGCCCTTCCAGCCTCTGGACCCGGCCTGGGTGCGGGACATCTTCGGTGACCTGGCCGACGGTATTTTCAAAGAGTGCGAGAACGATGTGCTTGCCGGCTTTGACGAGCACAAAATCCAGGAGCATTGGCAGGAGATCCGGGAGATCATTTCCACCATCCCCAGCGCCGAGGAGCTGACGGAGCTGTTCAAGGCCATCGGCGCCAAGCATACCCTCAGCGACCTGGGCATTGACGAGAGCATGAAGCATGACGCCCTGGATATTTCCGCCGCCATCCGCAACCGTCTCACCTTCAACCGCATGAGACGGCTCATTGTGGAGTAAAAAGAAAAACAAGGAAGAGGCGACCTTGCGCCGCCTCTTTTTATGTATTATGTAGAAATCTTGAAACTGGCTGCGCGGCAGCGGGGTTATCGCCCCAAACGGAAAGAATTCAAAAGAAAGGAAACAGCCTATGCAATACATCATGTCATTGGATCAGGGCACAACCAGCAGCCGCTGTATTCTGTTTGACAAGGCGGGCAACATCTGCGCCTCCGTGCAGAAGGAGTTCAGGCAGATTTTCCCCAAGCCCGGTTGGGTGGAGCATGACGCGGAGGAGATTTGGGACACCACCCTGGAGGTCTCCCGGGCCGCCATGGCCAAGCTGAACATCGGGGCGGACAGCATCGCCGCCATCGGCATCACCAACCAGCGGGAAACCACGGTGATCTGGGATAAAGAGACCGGCGAGCCTATTGCCAACGCCATCGTGTGGCAGTGCCGCCGCACCTCCGATATCATTGACCAGCTGGTGGCCGACGGCCATGCAGATACCATCCGTAAAAAGACCGGCCTGGTGCCTGACGCTTATTTCTCCGGCTCCAAGATCAAGTGGCTGCTGGACAATGTGCCCGGGGCCAGAAAGCGGGCCCAGGCGGGCAAGCTGCTCTTCGGCACCATTGACACCTGGCTGATCTGGAAGCTCACCGGCGGCCGGGTCCATGTGACGGACCATACCAACGCCAGCCGCACCATGATCTATAACATCCACGACCTGTGCTGGGATCAGGAGCTGCTGGACCTGCTGGACATTCCGGCGTGCATCCTGCCGGAGGTCAAGCCCTCCAGCTGTGTCTACGGCAAGACGGATTTCGAGGTTTACGGCGGGGAGATCCCCATTGCCGGCGCGGCAGGGGACCAGCAGTGCGCCCTCTTTGGCCAGTGCTGTTTCAACCCCGGCGACATGAAGAATACCTACGGCACCGGCTGCTTCCTGCTGATGAACACCGGAGAGAGGCCGGTGAGCAGCTGCAACGGCCTGGTCACCACCATTGGCGTCAGCTTTGCGGACAAGGTGGTTTACGCTCTGGAGGGCAGCATCTTCGTGGCCGGCGCCGCCATCCAGTGGCTGCGGGACGAGTTGGGCGTGGTGTCCAACGCTGCGGAGAGCCAGGAGTATGCCGAGAAGGTGGAGGACACCGCCGGCGGCTATGTGGTTCCGGCCTTCACCGGCCTGGGTGCACCCTATTGGAACCAGCGGGCCAGAGGCGCCGTGGTGGGCGTGACCCGGGGCTTCAGCCGGGCACATCTTGTCCGGGCCACCCTGGAATCTTTGGCCTATCAGACCTATGACATTGCCCGGGCCATGGAGCGGGACGCCGGCATCAAGATTGGGGAACTGAAGGTGGACGGCGGCGCCTGCGCCAATGACTTCCTCATGCAGTTCCAAAGTGACATTATGGGCTCCGACGTGTACCGCCCCCGCTGCATCGAGACCACCGCCCTTGGCGCCGCTTACCTGGCGGGCCTGGCCGTGGGCTATTGGGACAGCCTGGACGATATCCGCAGCAACTGGGCCGTTGACAAGGTTTTTACTCCCTCCATGGAGGAGCAGAAGCGCATAGAAAAATTAAAAGGCTGGCACAGGGCCGTCCGCTGCGCCCTGGCCTGGGCCGATGATGAAGGGGATTGATACCGATGGATACCAATAAGCTGAAAAATGTGGAGCTGTTCCTGTTTGACATGGACGGCACGCTCTACCTGGGGGACGAGGTGTATGAAGGCGCCATTGATCTGATGAATGATCTGCCCCGCCTTGGGAAAAAATATATCTATCTCACCAACAACTCTTCCAGAGCCGGCGAGGACTACATCACCCGGCTCCGCCGCCTGGGCTTCCCCTGCGAGGCGGAGAACGTCTTTACCTCCGGCATGGCCACCGGCATGTACCTGAACCAGCGCCATCCCGGCGCCTCCGTGTACCTGGCCGGTACCAAGGCCTTTTACCGGGAGCTGAAGAGCTACGGCGTGAACCTGGTGAACGACGAGAACGGCCATACCGAGGCGGACACCGTGGACGTGGTGGTGCAGGGCTTTGATACGGAGCTGGTGTATGAAAAGCTGGACAAGGCCTGCCACTTCCTGCGCCGGGGCGCCGCCTTCATTGCCGCCAACCCGGACTGGGTCTGCCCCATGCCCAATGACGAGGTCCTGCCGGACTGCGGCAGCATCTGCGCCCTGCTGACCGCCTCCTCTGGGAAGGAGCCCAATTACATCGGCAAGCCCAACCGCAACATGATCGACGTGATCTCCGAAATGACCGGCATTCCCAATGAGAAGATCTGCGCCGTGGGCGACCGGCTCTATACCGATATTGCCGTGGCCCAGAACGCCGGCTCCGTCTCCGTGCTGGTGCTCTCCGGCGAGACGGATCAGGCCATGGTGGACGCGGCGGAGCGCAAGCCCGACTACGTCCTGGCCGACGTCCACGAACTGCACATGGTGCTGAAAGAAAACTGAAACCGAACAAACTCAGGGACAAAGCCTTGCCCCTGAGTTTAAGTATTATTGTTGCTTATGAATTTTCTGGTGAAATATTCGCTGCCCCTTCTGGCGGCACTGCTTCTGATCATCTTTTACCTGGGCCTGCCCGACCTCCGCGGCTGCACCCTCCGCAGGGAGGACAAGCGCCGGCTGGACCGGCGGGACGCTGCCATCATGGCCGGCATCAGCCTGGCCTATGCCCTGGTGGCCTTCTGGAACCTGGGCAACACCCGCTCCCCGGAGCACTTTGTGAACATGGAAAACCGCAGCGTCACAGTGGAACTGGGGCAGGGAAGTGCCGATTCCCTGATGCTCTTTTCCGGCGTGGGCATCGGGGAATATACCATTGAATACGCCCCCGACGGGGAGCATTTCCAGCCCCTGACCAGCTTCCGCCAGAGCCACGCCGAGGTGCTGAAATGGAACCCGGTGCCTCTGGAGCAGCGCCTCAGCGGGGGCAGCCTGCGCATTACTGGCTCCAGCAACGTGTGGCTGGGGGAAGTAGTGGCCCTGGACGGGGCAGGGGAGCCCCTCCCCCTGACCAGTGGGGAGCCGGCTCTGACGGATGAGCAGAGTCTCTGCCCCAAAGAGCAGACCTTCATGAACTCCAGCTACTTTGACGAGATTTACCATGCCCGCACCGCCTGGGAGCACCTGAACGGCGTCTATCCCTATGAGATCACCCACCCGCCCCTGGGCAAAATCATCCTCTCCTGGGGCATCGCCCTCTTCGGCATGACGCCCTTCGGCTGGCGCTTTTCCGGCACCTTCTTCGGCGTGCTGATGCTGCCGCTGATGTATGTCTTTTTGAAGAAGCTGTTCGGCGGCAGGACGGTCCCCGCTGCCGGCACCCTGGTCTTTGCTGCCGACTTCATGCACTTTGTCCAGACCCGCATCGCCACCATCGACACCTATGCCGTGTTTTTCATCCTGCTGATGTACCTGTTCATGTACCTGTTCTTTACGGAACACCGGCTGCGGTACCTGGCCCTGTCCGGCCTGTTCTTCGGCCTGGGCGCTGCCAGCAAATGGACCTGCCTCTACGCGGGGGCGGGCCTGGCGCTGATCTGGGCCTGGTACTGGGTGAAGAATGCCCGCCTGGGGCCCAAGGCCTTTCTGAAAAATTGCGGCTTCTGCCTGGTGTTTTTTGTGCTTTTGCCCTGCTGCATCTATTACCTGGCCTATCTCCCCTATGGGCAGGCCTGCGGGTACCGGCTCTTCAGCGCCGACTACCTGAAAATGGTGCTGGATAACCAGAGCTATATGTTCCATTACCATTCCGGCGTGGTGGCCACCCATCCCTATTCCTCCCGCTGGTATCAGTGGCTGCTGGATATCCGCCCCATCCTGTACTACCTCCAGTATCTGCCCGATGGGATGCGCTCCAGCTTCGGCGCCTTTGTGAACCCGGCTTTGTGCTGGGGTGGCTTCATCGCATTGTTTGTGCTGCTGTACCTGGTGATTGCCCGCCGGGACGAGACGGCCGCCTTTATCCTCCTGGGTTATCTGGCCCAGCTGGTGCCCTGGATGTTTGTCTCCCGGCTCACCTTTGAATACCATTACTTCCCCTGCACGGTGTTCCTGGTGCTGGCCATGGGCTATGTGTTCAGCATCTTCTGCCAAAACGGCCGTCCTGGCCGGCGCTATGTCTGGGGCTTCGCCCTGGGCAGCCTGGCCCTGTTTGCGCTGTTCTACCCGGCCCTCTCCGGCGCGCCGGTGAACAATGCCCTGGCCACCCGGCTGCTGGGCTGGCTGCCCAGCTGGCCCTTCTGATAAAAAGTGGTTTTATCCCGGAAATACTGCAAATTCAACTGACAAGGTTCTTTTGAATCTTGTCAGTTTGGCTAATTTTCCCCTTGAAATATTGTGGAACTTCACTATAATATGTGTCAATATGTAAAAAATGAGCGAGGTAAATTTATGAGTGTCGCGCTGCTAGGGAAGATCGCATCCCTGTTTTTGATTATGCTGGCGGGCTATGTGGTGGTCCGCTGCGGCTTTCTCCGTTCCGAGGACAGCCATACCCTCTCCGTGCTCTCCCTGTATCTGATCTGCCCCTGCAGCATTATCTCCGCGTTCCAGATTGACAGCACCCCGGAGATTCGCTCCGGCCTGGTGCTGGCATTCATTGCCGGCCTGGTGATCCAGCTGGCCCTGGTGCTGGTGGTCACGCTGCTGAAAAAGCCCCTGCGCCTGGAGCCGGTGGAGCAGACCTCCATCATCTATTCCAATTCCGGCAACCTGATCATCCCCCTGGTCAGCGCCCTGCTGGGGCCGGAGTGGATCGTTTACACCTGCGCCTTTACCTGTGTGCAGATCGTTCTCCACTGGAGCCACTGCAAGTCCGTAATCTGCAACGATGTACATATTGACGTCAAAAAGATGCTCCTCAATGTGAATATGATCTCCGTCCTTGCGGGCATCATCATCTTTGCCCTGGGCATCAAGCTGCCCTATTTTGTCCAGAGCGCGGTGGACTCCCTGGCAGTCATGATCGGCCCCGCCGCCATGATGGTCACCGGCATGCTCATTGCCGGCATGGATCTGAAGAAGATCTTCACCCATAAGCGGGTCTGGTTCATCACCGCCCTGCGCCTGCTGGCCGTGCCGCTGATCTGCGTGTTTGCCCTTCGCATTGTCAGCCGCCATACCGGCGTTCCCAACGGGGATATGATCCTGCTGATCACCCTTCTGGCCACCGCCTCCCCCTCCGGCAGCACCATCACCCAGATGGCCCAGGTCTACGGCGGTGACACGGAGTATGCCTGCTCCATCAATGTGGTCACCACCCTGCTGTGCATCGTCACTATGCCCATCATGGTGGCCCTGTACCAGCTGTGAAATCGGTAGAAATAACAGTTGACATTGCCGTAATTTCTGATAAAATAGCGTAAATTACCTGCGGCAGAGGCTTTGTTTCCGACTGCCGCAGAATTATATAATTTTGAAAGGGGTTTTATCATATGGGTCTCAGCGAACTTTATTCCAGCCGCTTTATAGGTGAGGGCCTTACTTTTGATGACGTACTGCTGGTTCCGGCAGAGAGCGATGTACTTCCTGCGGATGTGGATCTCTCCACCAATCTCACCAGGAAGATCAAGCTGAACGTCCCCGTTATGAGCGCCGCCATGGATACCGTGACCGAGTACCGCATGGCCATTGCCATCGCCCGGGAGGGCGGCATCGGCGTGATTCATAAGAACATGAGCATTGACACCCAGGCTGAGCAGGTGGATATGGTCAAGCGTTCTGAAAACGGCGTCATCACCAACCCCTTTTCTCTCAGCGCCGGCCACACCCTGGGCGATGCGGACGCTCTCATGGGCAAGTTCCGTATCTCCGGCGTCCCCATTGTGGATGAGACCGGCCGCCTGATCGGCATCATCACCAACCGCGACATGAAGTTCGAGACCGATATGAACCGCCGCATCGAAGAGGTCATGACCCGGGATAACCTGATCACCGGCCTGGAGGGCACCACCCTGGATGAGGCCAAGGCCATCCTCCAGAAGAACCGCATCGAGAAGCTGCCCATCGTGGACAAGGATTACAAGCTCAAGGGCCTCATTACCATCAAGGACATTGAGAAGGTCCTGAAATACCCCAACTCCGCCAAGGACGCTGCCGGCCGCCTGCTGTGCGCTGCCGCCATCGGCGTCACCGGCGACGTGCTGGACCGGGCCGGCGCCCTGATCGACGCCGGGGTGGACGTGCTGGTGCTGGACAGCGCCCATGGTCACTCCGCCAACATCATGCGCTGCGTGGGTCTGGTGAAAGAGAAGTATCCCGACATTCAGCTGATCGCCGGCAATGTTGCCACTGCCGAAGCCACCGAGGCCCTCATTAAGGCCGGCGCCGACTGCGTCAAGGTGGGTATTGGCCCCGGCTCCATCTGCACCACCCGCGTGGTGGCCGGTATCGGCGTGCCTCAGATCAGCGCCGTGCTCCAGTGCGCCGAGATGGGCGATAAGTACGGCATCCCCGTCATTGCCGACGGCGGCATCAAGTACTCCGGCGATATCGTCAAGGCCATCGCCGCCGGCGGCCGTGTGGTGATGCTGGGCTCCATGCTGGCCGGCTGTGAGGAAGCCCCCGGTGAGATGGAGGTCTACCAGGGCCGTCAGTTCAAGGTCTACCGAGGCATGGGCAGCCTGGGCGCCATGCAGAAGGGCTCCAAGGACCGTTATTTCCAGAGCAATAACAAGAAGCTGGTTCCCGAAGGCGTGGAAGGCCGTGTGCCTTTCCGCGGCGCCGTGTCCGAGACCATTTATCAGATGATGGGCGGCCTCCGCTCCGGCATGGGCTACTGCGGCGCTCACAATATTGAAGAGCTGCGCACCAACAGCAAGTTCGTCCGCATCACCAGCGCCGGCCTGAAGGAGAGCCACCCCCACGATATCTACATCACCAAGGAAGCTCCCAACTACACCATGAACCCCTGAGAATAATACGAAAAGCCGCCTGCCGTATGGCAGGTGTTCGCAGAACCCTTTCGGTCCCGGCAGCAATGTCTGCCGGGACTTTTCTTGCATATATTGAAGCCGTATGATATGATTAAACAGACCGATAAACTTGAATTTGTAGGTGAGAAAATGATTTTAAGAAAAGCATATATGAATGAAGTAAATACATCTTATCAATGCATTGAAGAGGCAAGAGAATACCACTCTTCCCTCGGGTTTACACAATGGCATCCAGGATATCCAAGTCTCCGCACGATAGAGGAAGATATCGAAAACGGAATTGGCTTCGTTTTTGCAGAAGATAATGAAGTGATAGGATATTGCTGTATCATAATTGGAGACGAACCGGCTTACCGTGTAATTGATGGCTCATGGAAAACAAATAGAGCATATGCAGTTGTACATAGAATGGCATTTTCAAAGAAAAGTAGGGGTAAAAGCTTGTCGGGAAAGGCAATTTCTTTGATTAAGGATTTCTGTATAGAAAATGGAATTGAAGCCATCCGTGTTGATACACAGGAAGAAAACAAGGTGATGCAACACATTCTTTCTCGCGAAGGATTTGAGTATTGCGGACTGGTTACTTTTGATGGCGGTCCTAAGTTGGCATATGAATGGGACCGATAAATTCCAATTTGTCGAACTGATAAAGGCGCACTTCTATACACCTTTTGGTGTACTGTGCGGTCTGCGATTTTGAGCAGCACCAAAGCCTCCCTTGTGTAAAGGGAGGTGGCACGGCGAAGCCGTGACGGAGGGATTGTCATGCAGACGAAGCATAATAAACAGTTGGTTCCATTGGCAAAGCAACTGCGAAAAGAAATGACAAAAGAAGAACGTCATCTATGGTACGACTTTTTGCGCTCCTATCCTGTCCGTTTTTCCAGACAAAAGGTACTTGGAAAATATATCGCTGATTTTTATAGTGCAGAAGCAAAACTTGTCATTGAGCTGGATGGTTCTCAACACTATGAGGATAGAAATATTAAAAAAGATGCAGACCGTACCGCTTTTCTGGAGGGGTATGGTCTGAGAGTCATTCGTATCTCCAACAACGAAGTCGGCAGAAACTTCCGTGGAGTGTGTGAGTATATCGATGCTGCGGTAAAGCAATCCCTCAGTCAGCTTCGCTGACAGCTCCCTTTACACAAGGGAGCCGCTGCCACACCGGTAAAACATACAAAACCGACCTATGATCGTAACCATAGGTCGGTTTTACTGTCTTACGAAGCCCCGGCAAACCGGCAGGCGGCTTTTTTAGGCCGTGACTGAGAGGTTTGCCTTTACCGGCAGACAAAGCAATGCCATTCTTCCTCGGACTTGTGCTCCAGGATCTGGAAGCCGTTGGCCTTCAGGGCGGCCTCCGTCTCTACCCAGCGGTGCTCGATAATGCCGGAGCAGATGAAAACTCCATTCTCCGCCAGGAAGGGCCGTACCATGGCCGACAGGGGGATGATCACATCCGCCACAATGTTAGCCAGCACCAGCTGATACCCGCCGCCCAGATAGGCCCGCAGGGAGGCGTCGGCAAGAATGTCCCCGGCGCAGACCTTCATCCTGTCCGGCCCGATGCCGTTGAGGGCGGCGTTGGACATCACTACCTCCGGGGCCTTGGGATCGATGTCCACGCCGAAGCAGCTGTCACAGCCCAGCACCAGCGCCCCGATGCCCAGGATCCCGCTGCCGCAGCCCAGGTCCAGCACCCCCACGCCGGGCCCCGCAAAGCCCTCCAGCGCCGCCAGGCACATCCGGGTGGTGGCGTGACTGCCGGTGCCGAAGATCAGCCCCGGATCCAGCCGCAGGGGCAGGCGCCCGTCCTGGGGGATCTCCTCCCATTCCGGCACCACCACCAGCTTCTCGCCCACCTGGATGGGCTTGTAATATTCCCGCCAGTTGTTCTCCCAGTCGCTGTCCTCCACAAAGCCGGTCTCCACATCGCCGTAGGCCGCCTTGATGGAGCGCAGCACCGCCAGGCCCTCCTCATCGTCGGTCAGGTAGCACTTGATCCGGCTCAGGCCCTTGAACTTGTCCTCCAGCTCCTGATCCACATAGTCCCAGTACTGGTGGTTGTTCTCCAGAAAGGCCTGGAAATCCGCCTCGTTTTCGATGACAAAGCCGCCCGCGCCCATGTCCGCCATCTGCTGGCAGCGCAGGTCGATCTCCTCCTCCGGGGTATTTACGGTAACTTCAATGTAACGCATATGGTTCTCCTTTACATCCTATTGCCTTGATTGTACTCCATCCCAACGGCCTTGTCCAGTGTGTGCTTTGAAAAGCTGTTGTAAATTTGCATAAAATGACCGTCGAAGCTTTAAAAAAAACGCACAGAATGCACTTGCAAAATTTTTAACAAGGTGCTATTTTATATATGCTAATTAAATAACTAACAAAGTTGCGGTTTTCAAAACCGTTTGTATGAGGAGGAAATGAAAATGAAGTGCCCCCGTTGCGGAAGCGAAATGTATGTGGATGACCACCGGAAGTATGACCTGCACATGTGCTATGAGTGCGGCTACATGGAGGGGCGCAGCTATGGCGAAGCGCCTGTGGGTGCCAAGGCCCGGAAGCTGACCAATTTTGAGCGGCTGCGTTCCATGAATGAGAATGAGGCCATTGTTTTCATTGCTGCCGGCATGAACGTGGATGAAAGTCTGCTGCGCAACTGGATGGCCAAGAGCTTCGCCTGAGTTGCCGGAACAAGGGAATATCAATCAATCCCAGGGCTGTTGCCCTGGGATTTGTTTATTTCCGTCCCGCCAGGCGGCAGACGCCGTAGGCCAGCAGGTCGGCAATGACGATGCTGGCCCCGGTGGGGGTCTCCAGGAAGTAGGAGGCCAGCAGGCCGGTCAAAAAGCAGAGCACCGAGATGCAGGCCGATGTCAGCACCACGGCCTTGAAGCTGCGGCAGATGCGCATGGCGGAGAGGGCAGGGAAGATGATCAGGCTGGAAATCAGCAGCGCCCCCATCATCCGCATCCCCAGCACCACCGTGATGGCCGTCAGCACCGCCAGCAGGGTGTTGAACAGCTCCGTCTTTGTGCCGGTGGCCCGGCTGAAATTCTCGTCAAAGGTGACAGCGAAAATCCGGGGGTAGAACAGCACAAACAGCGCAATCACCGCCAGGGACAGCAATATGCTGAACACCGCGTCCCCCTGACTCAGGGACAGCACGCTGCCGAACAGATAGCTGGAAACCTCCGTGTTCATCCCCGTGCTCAGGGACAGGCTGATCACGCCGATGGCCAGGGCACTGCTGGAAATCATGGCGATGGCCGCGTCCCCCTTCACAGCGGCGCTCTGCCGCAGCCGCAGCAGCAAAATGGCCGCCAGTACCACTACCGGCACCGCCACTGCCAGCGGCGCCAGATTCAGCGCCGAGGCTACCGCCAGTGCGCCGAAGCCCACATGGCTCAGCCCGTCGCCGATCATGGAATAGCGCTTCAGCACCAGGGACACCCCCAGCAGCGCCGCGCAGAGGGATACCAGCACCCCTACGATCAGCGCCCGCTGCATGAAGTGATAGGAAAACATCTGTATCAGTGCCGTCATATCTGTCCACCTCCCAGAAAGCGCCGGGCAAGGCTGCTCTGCCGGTATTCTGCCGCCGTGCCGAAAAACAGCTGGCTGTGGCCCAGATGCAGGATGTGGGTGGCATAGCGCACCGCTTCATGAATATCATGGGACACCATGATGACGGAGATGTTGTCGCAGAGGTTAATCAGCTTAATCAGGTTGTACATTTCCCCGCTGGCAATGGGGTCCAGACCGGTGACCGGCTCGTCCAGCAGCAGCAGCTTTTTTGTGGCGCAGAGGGCTCTCGCCAGCAGCACCCGCTGCTGTTGCCCGCCGGAGAGATTTTGGTAGCTCTTGTCTTTGATCTCCTCAATGCCCATGCGCTCCATGTTCTCCATGGCCCGCTGATTCAGCTCCCTGGAATAAAACAGCCTGCCCCCCAGGGAGTTGAGGCAGCCGGACAGTACCACCTCATAGACGCTGGCGGGGAAGTCCCGCTGCACCTGGGTCTGCTGGGGCAGATAGCCGATCTCCGTGGCCTTCAGTCCGTCGGAGAGGGTGATGCTGCCCTGCTCCGGGGCTTTCAATCCCAGCAGCCCCTTGATCAGCGTGGATTTGCCGGAGCCGTTTTCCCCCACCACGCAGAGATAGTCCCCGGCGTTCAGGGAGAAGTTTACCCCTTCCAGCACCCGCTTGCCCTCATAGGCAAAGCACAGGTCCTTGCATTCCAGTATTGCCATCAGCCCAAAGCCTCCCTCAGCGTGTTAAGATTCTGCTCCATCAGCCCCAGATAGCTGATCCCTTCGTCCAGCTGCTGCCGTGTCACGTTGTGGCAGCAGTGAAACAGCAGCTTTTGGCAGCCCGTGTCCTCGCAGATCACGTCCGCCATCTTCTGGTTGGAAAATTCAATGTAGAACACCGCCGGCACCTGCTCCTGCCGCACCTTGTCGATCAGGAAAGCCACCGTCCTGGCGGAAGGCTCCGCCTCCTCGGCGCAGCCGGGGAAAGCGGCGTAGTAATCCAGCCCGTATTCCTCCACAAAGTACCGGGCCGGGAAGCGGTCGGCAAAGATCATGGTGGGGTGGCCGCTGCTCTCCGCCAGGGCCCGGAACCTAGCGTCCAGGGCCAGCAGCTTCTGGCAGTAGGTTTCCGTCCGCTGGGCATAGAAATCGCTGTTGGCCGGGTCAATGGCGCAGAGCGTCTCTCCAAGCGCCTGACAGATCAGCGCTGCGTTCCTGGGGGAAGTCCAGACGTGCTCGTCATACTCCGTCTCCTCATGGTCATGGCCCTCGTGGTCGTGGTCGTGCTCATGCTCCTGTCCGGCCACCTGCATCCCCGCCTTCACTTCCTCCTCCAGGGCCTGCACGCAGTCCAGCATCACCAGCCGGGGGATTTCCGTTTCCATCCCCTCCAGCATATCCTCCAGCCAGACCTCCGACTCCCCGCCGTTGCAGATCAGCAGGTCGCAGTTCTGAATGCGCAGGATGTCCTGGGCCGTGGGCTCAAAGCTGTGGGACTCCGACCCGGGGGGCACCAGCAGGCAGACCCTGGCCTTGTCCCCGGCCATTTCCCGGGCAAAGTCAAAGGCCGGGAATACCGTGGTCACAATATCCAGGCCCTCGCCGCCGCTCTCATAGCAGCCGCCTTTGCAGCCGCAGAGGGGAAGCAGCAGGCAGAGGGTCATAATTATGGAAAGAAATTTCTTCATAGCAGCCTCCGTAACTTATCTAATATACCCCAAAAACCGGGGCTTTTCAAGTGCGTGCTGGGGTGATATAATCCTTTTATTCGTAAATCGGGAGGAAAAACCATGAATATCTGTGTTTTCGGCGCATCCAGCAACGATCTGGACCAGGCCTTTTATACCGCGGCCCAGGCTTTGGGCCGGGCCATCGCCGCCGGGGGCCATACCCTGGTCTACGGCGGCGGCGCCGGCGGCCTGATGGGCGCCTGCGCCCGGGGCGCAGCGGAGCTGGGGGAGGCCATCATCGGCATCGCGCCCCGCTTTTTCGATGAGCCGGGTATCCTATATAAGGAGCGGGGCCAGCTGATCTATACCGACACCATGGCCCAGCGCAAACAGCTTATGGAGGAAAAGGCCGACGCCTTTGTGGTGCTCCCCGGCGGCATCGGCACCTTTGAGGAGTTTTTTGAGGTGCTGACCCTGAAGCAGCTGGGCCGCCATAGCAAGCCCATGGTCATGCTCAACACCCTGGGCTATTACGACGCCCTGGTGCAGGCCCTGGAGAAAGCGGCGGACTTCGGCTTCATGAGCCGCAATTGCCTGACCCTGTTTGCCCTCTGTGACAGCCCGGAAGCTGCCGTGGAACGCTGCGGCGTCCGGGAGGAGAATCGGGGCGGTATCCGCCGTCTCAGCGATTATAACCGATAAAACAAGCAAACTTCCAGTTATTTCCGGCCTTTTTTGCACTACGCTATTGAATTGGACCCGGTTTTTATGTATAATCAATTATTAAAATAATTTTAAGAGATGTAGAAAGCGTATGAAAAAAGAGAAGGACTGGAAGATACCCTTTGCCAGGCCCCGGATCACGCCGGAGCTGGCGGCGGCCGGTTTCACCCCGCTGCTGACCGCCGTGCTGGCCCTCCGTGGGGTGGAGACTGCCCAGCAGGCCCGGCAGCTGATCTATAGCGGGGCGGACTGCGTCTATGACCCCATGCTGATGACCGGCATGGCGGCGGCCAGGGAACGCATCCTGCAGGCCATCCGCCGGGGCGAGACCGTGGCCGTCTATGGCGACTATGATGTGGACGGCATTACCTCCACCTGCCTTGTGACGGACTACCTCCGTTCCAGGGGCCTCAACTGCATCCCCTATATCCCGGATCGGAACGAGGAGGGCTATGGCCTCAACTGCGCCGCCCTGGATAGCCTGAAGGCCCAGGGGGTGAGCCTGGTGGTAACGGTGGACTGCGGCATTACCGCCGTGGAGGAGACGGAGTATGCCCGCGGCCTGGGCATTGACATGGTCATTACCGACCATCATGAGTGCAAGCATGACGCCTTGCCCAAAGCGGTGGCCTTGATCGACTGCAAGCAGGAGGGGGATCATTACCCCAACAAGGACCTGGCCGGTGTGGGCGTGGCTCTGAAGCTGGTCTGCGCCTGCGAGGGGGACAGCAAGGCCATGCTGGACCGGTACGCCGACCTGGTGGCCATCGGCACCGTGGCGGACGTGATGCCCCTGGTGGATGAAAACCGCTATATTGTGAAGTACGGCCTGGCCCTGCTGGAAAAGAATCCCCGCCCCGGCATTGCCGCTATGCTGCGGGAGTCGTCCATTGACCCCAAGAAACTGAACGCCTCCGTCATCGGCTACAGCCTGGCCCCCCGGCTCAACGCTGCCGGGCGCCTGGGCAACGCTGCGATCGCGGCGAAGCTGCTGATGAGCCGGGACCCGGTGACGGCCACCAACCTGGCCGTGGAGCTGTGCGAGCTGAACCGCCGCCGCCAGAGTATTGAGACCGAAATCTGGCAGGAGGCCAACCAGCTCCTCTCCGGCAAAGCGCCGGACAGTCCCATCGTTCTGGCCAGTGACAAATGGCACCAGGGGGTCATCGGCATTGCCGCCTCCCGCCTGGCGGAGCAGTATTCTCTGCCCGCCATCATGATCTGCCTCAACGGCGACGTGGGCAAAGGATCCTGCCGCAGCTACGGCGGCTTCAACCTCTTTGACGCTTTAAGCTCCTGTTCGGGGCATCTGCTGGGCTTCGGCGGCCATGCCCTGGCGGCAGGGCTGAATATCAAAAAAGAAAACCTGCCCGCCTTCCGCCAGGCCCTGGCGGACTATTACCGCAGCAACAAGCCGGCGCCTTTGCCGGAGGTGCAGTGTGACCTGCTGATCACCGACCCGGCGCTGCTGTCCATTGATAACGTGAAAAGCCTTGACCTGCTGGAGCCTTACGGCAACTGCAACCCCAAGCCTCTGATGTGCATCAGCGCCGCCCGCCTGGAGAGCGCCTCTCAGGTGGGCAACGGCCGCCACCTGCGCATCCGTATCCGCTTTGGCGACCAACGCTTTGAGGGCATCTTTTTCTCCCACAGTCTCAGTGAGCTGGGCCTGCGGGAAGGAAACCTGGTGGATGTGGCCTTCCGGCCCCAGATCAACGAATACCGGGGCAGCGTGTCGGTACAGCTGGTGGTTTCCGCCCTGCGCCGCCATGCGCCGGAGGCGCTTTGTGAGGCCATCCTCTCCGGGGATGAAAGCGCCCTGTGGGCCGCCTCCGCCTATTGCCCGGCGCGGGCCGATTTTGTGCACGTCTGGCGGGCCATGGACGAGGACTTCACCGTAGGCGGCGACACCCGGCAGGTGCTGGGCCAGTGCCTGGCCGGCATGGAGCCGGAACGGTTCTGCCTCTGCCTGATGACCCTGCTGGAGACCGGGCTGCTGCAAAGCCCCAGCGGCAAGGTGTTTTCCGCCATGCGCAGCCAGATTGCCGGCAAGGCCGACCTGGAGGGGACCCGGCTGATGCGCAATCTCCGCAGTTACTTATAAATCAAGGGGGAAGGACAGATATGGATAAGCAGGAAGAAAAAACCAATCAGCTCCTTAATCCTGATGAAATGTTTGACGATCTCATCACCAAGATCAAGGAAACCTGCCCCGGCATGGACCTGGGGCGCATCCGGGCCGCCTATGACATGGCCCGCCTGGCCCATTCCGGCCAGCTCAGGAAGGACGGCTCCCCCTATGTGACCCACTGCGTGGCCGCGGCGGATATTACCGTGGACATGGGCCTGGACGAGGACTCCATCGTCTCCGCCCTGCTTCACGATGTGATCGAGGACACCAACCTGACCCATGATGACATTGCCCGCCAGTTCGGCGATGCGGTGGCGGATATTGTGGAGGGCGTCACCAAGCTGACCCGGGTTCAGTATACCAGCAAAGAGGATGAGCAGATGGAAAATCTGCGTAAGATGCTCATGGCCATGGCCAAGGACATCCGTGTCATCCTCATCAAGATTGCCGACCGGCTTCACAATATGCGCACCATGGCCTACCAGTCGGCGGATAAACAGCGCTCCAAATCCCTGGAGACCATGGAAATCTATGCCCCCATCGCCCACCGCCTGGGCATGCAGCGGGCCAAGTGGGAGCTGGAGGACCTGTCCCTCCAGTACCTGGACCCGGCCGGCTATAAGGAGATCACCACGTCTCTGGAGGCCAAGATGGGCGACCTGGAACGCTTCATGGACAGCATGAAGGAAAAAATCCAGACCCGCCTGGACGCCGATGGCGTCAAGGCCACCATCTATTGCCGCATCAAGCACGTCTACAGCATCTACCGCAAGATGTACGCCCAGAAGCTGGATATTAACGGCATTTTCGACCTGTGCGCCTTCCGGGTCATTGTGGACACCATCCCGGACTGTTACAATGTGCTGGGCATTATCCATGATATGTTCAAGCCGGTGCCCGGCCGCTTCAAGGACTATATCTCCACCCCCAAGCCCAATATGTACCAGAGCGTTCATACCACCGTCATCGGCTCCGAGGGCATCCCCTTCGAGGTGCAGATCCGCACCTGGG
>JBJDXQ010000023.1:0-3214 GCA_051866745.1 Candidatus Limivicinus sp.
GCCTTTCTGGCCATCGGCCGCCCGGAGAGCTCCGGCTGCTACTGCAAGGTGAACTCCTATCTGAAGGAGGTCATTGCGCTTCTTGCCAACAGCTTTGACTATGTCGTGATTGACGGTGAGGCCGGGATCGAGCAGATCCAGCGCCGGGTAATGGAAAAGGTCACCCATCTGCTGCTGGTTACCGACCAGAGCAAGAAAGGCGCCCAGGTCATCACCACCATCAAGGACGTGGCGGACGAACTGATCGGTTACGACAGGATCGGCGTCATCGTCAACAGGGTCACCAACCCGGAGCTTGCAGATATGATGCAGATCCCCGGTGTGGAGATTCTGTCCTTCATCCCCGCCGACAGCACCTTTGCCGCCAACGACATCCGGGGCAAAAGCGTGATGGAGCTGTCCGCGGATTCCGCTATGCTCAAGGGAGCGCGGGAGGCGCTCCAAAAAATAGAAATTCTATAAAGAAGAGGTGTAACATTTGAAAGATCTTAAGCATCTGATCTACTTTGAGAGTCTGCTTGAGAATGCTGACAACGAACTGGTAAAGAAGGCCCAGGCTGACGGCCAGCTGGCCCTGGGCTATACCTGCTACCATGTTCCTGAGGTCCTGCTCAATGTAGACAACTGCTTCTCTGTTCGTCTGCGCGCACCCAACACCGGTTCCATTGATATCGCCACCTACTACATGTCCAACTACACCTGCGAGTACGCCAGGGCTCTGGTTGAAAGAGGCATTGAGGGCGGCTATCAGTTCCTGGACGCCATGATCGGTGTTGACGCCTGCTCCATGATGAACAGAGCCATGGAGCATTTTGAGATCCTCAAAGTCAACGAAAAGCCCAATTTCTTCGTGACCCACTGCGACATTCCCTACAAAATTACCGACTACACCCTGGACTCCTATGTGAAGCAGATGCGTCTGCGGGTGCTGGACAGGCTGACCGAGACCTTCGGCGTGGATACCTCCGACGCCGCCATCCGCGAAGCGGTGAAGGTACATAATGAGGTCTGCTCCATCATCTCCGAGATCGGCCAGATGCGTAAGGCCGACAACCCGGTCATCACCGGCTATGAGTTCCATGTGCTGAACCTGGTGTCTTACACCTGCCCCAAGAAGCTGATCCTCCCCTACCTGCGTGAGACCCTGGAAGAGCTGAAAAAGCGTAAGCCCGACAAGGTCAGCCCCTACCGGGCCAGAGTGGCCATCGTCGGCTCCGAGATCGACGATCCCAACCTGACCAAGCTGATCGAAGGCTGCGGCGCCCTGGTGGTTTCCGACCGGTTCTGCTTCGGCTCCACCCCCGGCCGGGAGATCATCGAGCTGAAGGACGACGAGGACGCCCTGCGCCAGGTCTGCCTGCACGTGATGGAGCATTCCGAGTGCGCCCGCTACATCTCCGACGAGAAGGTGCTGCAGCGCCGGGAGACTTCGGACCGGCTGGCAAAGGAATACAAGGCCGAGGGTATCATCTATGAGCAGATGAAGTACTGCGACTACTGGGGCTTTGAGCGCGCCCTGGTCAGCCACATCATGCATGATGAGTACGGCTGGCCCGTTCTGAGTATCGACAGGCTTTATAACAACGGCAACTCCGGCCAGCTGCGCACCCGTGTCCAGGCCTTTGTTGAATCCCTTGAGATCAAACGCATTCACAAAGAGGAGGGCAAATAATCATGGCAAAGAAGGAAAAAATCCAGTATCCCAATCCGGCATTCTGGAAAGCCAAGGATGAGATCAATTGGGCCGCCCAGTGGGAAAACCTGAAAGAGGTTGGCGGCATCGCCTGGGATCTCCTCAAAGAGACCGACTGGAAAAAGTTCGGTGAGGACAGAATCAACGACGTCAAGGCCGACGGCCAGCGCGTGAAGGAGGAGTTCAACGACTTCATGGCCCTGGATAAGGACGGCAAGATCGACCGCATCGTCAACGGCGAGAAGAGCCTGGGCCGCCTGTACCGCAAGGGCGCCATGGCCACCGTCCGCCGCGAGTGGCGCGGCGTGAAGGACACCGCCTATGACTTCTACCGCTGGGCAAAGATGTGGGGCATGCTGCTGATGACCTTCTCCCACGACCTGGTCCCCGCCCTGAACGCCACCCTGTACTACCGCTGGATGGTGTCCTACTTCTGCTGCCACGGCTTTTTGGATAAGAACATCATGGGTATGCGCGGCTCCAACCTGCGCATGAGCCACAACCTGCTGTACGATGTGTTCCGCTACGTGGCGGAGAACCTGGTGTTCCTGGCCAAGTGCGATAAGAAGAACGGCAACAGCGAGGCCCTGAACCAGAAGGTGGTTCTGATCGACGAGATGACCATGGGCCAGATCATGGCCGGCTTCCCCGACCTGCTGGGCATTCCCTACCAGCTGCTGCCCGTGTTCCTGGTCTCTGAGATCGACCAGCTGACCTGCGTTCCTTATATTGACGCGGTGGAGAGCTATGGTCTGCCCGCCGATACCTGCCCCGTTCCCTCTTCCGAGTGTGGCGCCATTGTTATCGACGCCCTGCCTCACATGGGCTCCTGCTTCATTTCCTCCTCCATGCCCTGTGACGGCTCCACCATGGCCTCCTCCTACATGGCCCGCCGCTTCCCCGATCTGGACACCTTCCACCTGTGCTTCCCCGTCCGCTACATGGATGAGGAAACCGTGCAGATGGGTGCCGAGGATATCCGCGCCTGCATCAAGTTCATTGAGGAAAAGACCGGCGCCAAGTGGAACTGGGACGCATACTTTGCCGCCATGAAGCGCTTCAACCAGGAGACCGATTATGAGCTGCAGAAGTGGGAAGTCAACAAGAGCGCCTATCCCCAGCTCCTTGGCCCCTGCTACGAGCTGTTCCGCAAGTGGAACTACGAGATGGACGGCGGCAACGATCCCCGTATTCTGGGCACCGCCGAGAAGGTCAACAAGATTCTCATGAAGGCCTACGAGAACAAGGAAGAGCCCTGGCCCGGCAAGATGAAGTACCGCGCCATCGTCTGGTCCTGCCCGGCCCACTACTACGCCAACTTCTCCAACTGGGCTGCCAACTGCTGGGGCATCAACGTCCTGGTGGAGATGGAGTCCCTGAACTTCACCAAGCATCTTGAGACCGAGGATAAGGAAGAGGCCCTCCGTGACCTGGCCCGCCTGTATGAGCGTATGGTCATGCGCCGGCACACCAACGGCGGCTACCAGAACGTGGTGGACGAGCTGTGGCGTCAGTGCGAGG
>JBJDXQ010000024.1:0-15937 GCA_051866745.1 Candidatus Limivicinus sp.
GAAAACGGCATTGTCTATACCGTTGAGGGCAATTCCGGCGATAGCTGCCGTCAGAGGCAGTATCCGGTGGGTTATTATCAGATTCTTGGGTATGGTATGCCGGCATATTGAGAGACAAGGGGCTGTTGCAGAATGGAAAGTTCTACAACAGCCCCTTTACGTATACATAAACAAATATCTAAAGAGAAAAAATCGGCTCTTGATGATTGAATACTTCGCAAAATGAAATTTGATATGCTTTCCAAGCTTTATGAAATTTACGTGCGCTCGAAAAAGTCTATCCAATTCTTAGATCAAATAATCATCTCTCGGTTGGCCACCAAAACATGATCTTATAATGGTTGCCGCCATCGACCAAGCGTTAGTATGCAGAACGGAAAGAAGTTTGCTGCGCGTGTTGAACGATCTGAATACCGCCCATTCCCAAAGCGGTTTTGATCCCAATACCACTGTACGGAGCCCAGGCAAGCAGGACATTCCAAAGCTCGGCCAGGGCCAGGGGGAGTTTTGCGTTCAAACTGATCCTCCCGCAGAAACTTGGAATGAGCGTGTTCTTCAGCTTGTAGCGCACTGTCCGAAGAGAATAATCTGTGATCAGAATTCCGTTCTCAAGCATCTGCATTGCGTCCTCATCATCCATCAGGTAATCCGGGCAGAAACTGTTCCAGCGATTGATAAGACTCCTCACGATAAGCCGTTCCTGCGGATATATGACATATCTGCCGGCTTGCTTAAAGGAAGTGGGGGAAACAAACTGAAAGGAGGCTCGGCCAGAACACATTCCTTTGGAAGAAAGTATGAAATCCCTGGGACTTTTTGGATCTTCATGGCTTGTTGATTCCAGAAGTATCCTGCCACTGTTGAGATCAATGGCAGAGATGCTTTCTATTACAGGAGCGAAAACATCATGGGCGGCATCGTTCAAAAGAGCAATGTGCCACGTTGCGGTTTTCCCTGTGCGATCACAGCATAAGTATTGCGAGATGGGGTGATCCTCTTGAATGTGCAGCAGCTCGCCCTGCGCCTCTGGAATTTGAGACAAGAGCCAGGAGTACAGACGATATGCGCAATCAGGCTGGAGCGAAAGGGGCTCTTCGGAAGATAACCGCAATTCATATCGAGAGATCAAGTTAGTTTCACCTCACAAAGGCCATAGGGGTAGAGCATTCTCTGAAACTGTGCATATTTTGCTGTGCGCGGGGAAATCCCCAGCCGAATATCTTCGCTGTGTCTGTGACTTCTGAATGCGCGATCAAGAATGTTTGCAACCTCACGCACGCCGGCAGTTTCGTCAAGATAAGGATAGGTCAATGTTTTTGCGGTATATCCTGAACCGCCCCCCAGCACCAGACAGTTATCATAACTGAGTTCCGCAGCACGGTTCGGGGCCGTGAAGGAATTGACCCAGGCATCCGCATAAAAATCATCAAAGGCCTGGATGCTCTTTATCAGAGAATCCGCGGTGATTCGGTTCTTGATGACGGACTGATCCAGCGTGAGCTTGAAATTAAGAACCGTGCCGGGCTTGAGGCATTCCCGGCAGAGATTGATCTGATGCGTTCTTCCATGAATGTCCGCATCAATTTTCCCGGCCAGCATCATTGCGGAATCGTCAACGGGCATGCTGTCTGAAATATAAAGCCCTCGCAAAATGTCATTCACAGCGTTGTTTTCTATATTGCCGAACTTATCCTTTTTCAGCTTGAGCGTGTTAAGGTAATCGCTTTCGGGGAAGCCCCTGCGTGTATCCGGGAGACTGTGGCGCGCCGGTTCATCAAGCACAAGCTCTGTCAATATCGCTGTGCGCAGCGCACCTTTCACGCTGCTTCCGGGAACATAGGCTCGCCCGCTGGCATCCCGGATAAAAGCATGGATTTCCTTCAGAGAGTGGTCTTCGTCCAAGGCGTCCGCGACATCAATGGTACACCGGGAGAGGGCCTGGATCTCTCTCATAGTCAAATGACAGTCCGAAGAAAGAAAACGGAAACAGTCTGTCTGAGAGCCAAGGATGAAGGTCTCATACTGATCGACCAGACCACGGTCCACGAGGAAGTGAAAGAAACGGTTCTCATCCAATAACATGACCTTTGGTGCGGAGGAGCGGGTCAGTTCCGGTTTCAGATACACATATTCCTTCTTCACATACTTTTTCCCGCTGCCAATGAACAGAGGCGCTTTTACCGTCAAGGTCAGGTCGTAGGTTTCCAGATGCTCTTCACGGATCATAGCGACACCCCCAGAAACAAAGGTTTGGAATAGCGCAGGACAGGATGGTTCCCCGCTTTTCCAACGTTAAACAAAGCGCCGCGAAAACGGCTGCGCAGGGTCGATCCAGCCGCAAGAAAATACTGTGTATCTTTTTTCATGGGCTCTTCAGAATAATTCTCCGACTGGACAAAGCCGCCACGTCGAACCAACTGATAGCAGGCACCGTCAAGAACGGTTTCAAGCTCTGCATCTTCGGGAAGCGCAGTGGTCAGCAGAAGGAAACGCTCCGCATCCCGGTGCAAGGCATTGGCAAGCCATTGCGTCTGCTGATCGAAGGGCTCATCCAGATAGACCAGATCCTCCACATGAAAAGCGCCGTAGCCGGAGCTCACCTTTCCGCCGATCCCACTGTAGCCAAGAGCAGTCACAAGGTCTTCCAGCCATTGGGCGTCGGCCTCATCGCAAAGGCAGAGGAACCACAGGCCACAGTCATCGTAGAAGCGGAAAGTGCCAACATCATAGGGGAGCGCGTCCTCCCCATCCTGGACAGCGGCCTTGGTAAAAACCTGCTGTACGCCAAACACGGGATTTTCTTTGGGAACAAAGGGAGTGCCACCGGCAACAGAGGAAGAAAAAGCTTCAAAGTCCATGACGGAGATCCATTTCAGCTTCTTTATTTCTTTGCGGAGCCGGGCGGGAATCTCCTCTGTGTGCTCTGCGCTGATGATGGGCTTGGGCAAAAAGAAGGTGTCGCCCTGCCAGGGCATAGCGTCGCTGAGAAGCAAGTTTCCGCCGGTGACTGCTTCGCATAAACGGTTCAACGCACCAGAACCGCCAGAGCGAAGCGCCGTGTGGCACAGCGCTGAAAACAAAGTATCCGCCCGAAAAAGCTCCTCAGAAGAATAAAGGGCCAAGGCGCCATCGGATGAGCCAAAATGGACAGGTGCGTCAAAGCCGAGCTTAAACAGCAAACAGTTCATAGGCTTCGACCTCACGGAAGGCATCCTTCAGAGCAGAGACGTCCACCGATGCATCTACAGGCGTGAAGCGGAAATTCAGGAAACTGACACGCCCGCTGCCGCGTGAGCCGTGGCCGCCGAGATAGTCCAGCTGCAGGAGCTTGAATCCTTTTGCCAGCAGCGCCATATCCTCGCTCAGCTCATCTGGATTCCGAACCTCATAGACAATGTTTACACCGAAGCGGACACCGGGGTTGACCCGCTCGATCTGCCGCGGATTGGCCACGGAAGTCAGGCGGTTGATACCGTTTTCAAACTTGACCTCCGTCAGCCCAACAGAAGCCATTTCCTCGCTGTTGATTACAAAGCAATCCGAAAACTGCAGGCGGGAAGCTCTGACGGGCCGGGAGCTGCCAAACAACCGCTTGATCCGTTCATCATCCCGGTCAAAGTCCGGCATCTTCTCAATATCGCGGCTCAAGCTCCTTGCGAGAAGAGAGCGCAGTTTCCCTTTCAGGCTGCTTCCGGGGACGATCGGTTTACCGGACAGTGCATCCCTGATCACCGGACTATCCACAGCGCCGATGGCAGAAAATGAGTCGGAGCCTCCAATATGCATACCGGTTCGAACTGCAAGTTCGCACTGAATCAGAATCTTTCCGTACATAATTAAACCTCCTTGCCACCAATGTAGAAGCGGTGATACGCCACCAGGGCTTCCATGTAATGAGCGAATCGGATCAGGGCTTCCCGGTCGTTGCCGATGCCTTTCTGATATTGAAGAAGTTTGGCTTTCTCGACAAAAGCCTTGGTAGAAGCGTCACGCCCGGCCTCATATGCGGTCCGGACACGCATCATGCCCACTTTGGCGACACTGTCCGGGCAAAGCTCTTTCTCAGTTCGCAGCTTTTCCACATTATAAATTTCGCTGACCAGACTCAGCAGATTCCGTATTTTGCTGGTAGTGATTACCGGACGTTGGTTCTGCATACTGGAAATGACACTTTCGGCCCGATCCACATAGTCTTCCGGGATCTTCTCCGGCAAGATTTCAACTGGTGCAGGTCTCTGATTGCTGTTTTGCCGCCGGTCTGAACCGCCGTAATTGCTGCTGCGGTTTCCGTTGTAGTAATTGTAAGGCATTATTCTGTCTCCCCCTTTCGGCTTTCGTAAACATAAATATAAATCGCGGTGATCAGCGCCTGCCGTTCATCCCGGTCCAGCGCCCATTGATACATGGCATCCGCAAAGCTCCTGTAGGCCGCGTGATCCGGCGCGTTCGGCGCAGGCTCAAGCCGGGACAGAAGATAGGCGTAGCGCGCCAGCTGCAGCCGGCCGTTCTCCTCCTGCGCGCGTCTCAGCAATTCAAGAAGCCGGTAAAGGAAGGCTTTGCCCCGTGCAAGCTGCTTTTCATTATCAAAGAACCGGCGCAGGTGCAGCAGCTTTTCGTCCATGACCTTCTGCTTGAAACGTGTCCAGGAATAAGTATGATCCTGCTGCGGGTCAAAAAGCGCAATGGCGTCTTTGTTCGGCTCTTCCTTGGCTCTGGCTTCCAGGGCACCGGCCCGCTCTGCGGCAAGCCGGATGGGGAAGTGGTCGTCCACAGTGCACAGCCCGGCGCTGATCGTCAGGGAACCGCAGCTGAAGGCCCGGAAGGCATCCCGGATGCGAATGGCCGCTTCCAAAGTGTCGTTCCATGCGCCCACGAGGAAAACATCATCGCCGCCGGAATAGACCACGGTAACTGCCAGTGCAGGCTTGTTTCCGTACCGGCCGGACAAAATCTCGTTGATATAGCATTTGAAGAACAGGGACAACTGCCGGGAGAACGCCGCCGTGCGGGAGAGCGTGACAAAATGCTGCCGTTCAGAAGCAGTTGCTGCACCGGCACATTCAAAGCCGGCCACAAAACTCTGCCCCAGATCATCCACGTCCATGCGGCAAACACCGATCCGGCGGATGCCGGCAGCGCTGCGGGCAAGCTCGTCCATCCGGTTGCTGTAAGCGTAGTCGCCAACGTAGATGCGGGTGCTGTAACGCAGCCCGGTGTAAACCTTGTTCTTGGAATAAACCCGCACCACAGACTCCCCGCCGTCCAGGCGGGCGCGGGCTGTTTTTTCATCGATGAGAGAGAAATAAACCATTCCTTCGGTGGCGGGAAGAGCAAAGTCGTGGGCTGTCTTGTCGTCCCGGCTGACGAAGTATACGTCTCTGGTCTGGATTTTCTCCGAAAGGTCAACAAAAAGCTGGCACCAGGGACAGCGATCATCGATAAGCCGGTCAGTCCGACCGCAGATCTTGCATTCTCTGCCGCCGGCCTGACCCGGACGGTTGAGGACGCGGAGCTGGGCAGCATCATAACGGTGCAGCTTGTGCCGGGAGACTGCGGCGGAGACCCGGCGGAACATGGCCTTGTAGGGGGCGCTCTCTGCCGGGGTGTTGGTCAGCTCGTTGCCGCTGCAGGGCGTCCAGCCATGGGCCAGAAACAGAGCTGCGCCGAACTCCGCCGAAAGCCAGTCGTTGAAGCGCCGGTTCCAGCTTTCAGCAGCCTTCTGCACAGGCGCCGTGTTGGGCAGCAGAACATAGCAGTGACCGCCGCCGCTGTAAAGAAGATTCGCCCGGCTGACCCCGCAGCATTGCAGCAGCTCGTCTATGTAATGCTCCATTGCCATTTCCAGGAAGAAAGAGCGGCTGCGCAGGGAGCGCAGGGCCTTGTCCGAAGCCACCATGTAAAGGAAACGCTGAATGCCGGAGAAATCTGCCGAGTACAGGAGAAAAGCCTTTTCCTCCCGGAATGCCTTTTCCTCCATGAACAGTCTGCGCTTAAAATCCCGTTCTTCTTCGGCGGCCAGATATTCGCTGATACAGGAACCAATGGCGGCGGTGGTTTTCAGATGGTCAAAGAGGGATACATCCGGGCTTTCCCCGGCATAGGTGCTGGAGGGGAACATGCTGGTATAGCTTTCCAGCAGACAGAGCAGGGAGTCCAGCCATTCTCCGCTCCGCGGCAGCTCCGCAAGGCGCAGCCGCAGCGCTTCTACAGCCGCCTGATACTGCTGGGCATTCAACGCCTGCAGTGCCGGCTCCGGCTGCCGGAGCTTCCCATCCTGAGGATAGGGAGAAACGGAGAAACCGATATGCTCCCCGTTCATGTGGGTGAACACGCTGGCCAGCGGCAGGTATCGCTGGAAGCCGCCCTCGCTTTCTTCCGTTTTCCGGCGATCGGCCGCGGCAGAGAGGTTGTCTGCCGCGCAGGCGATCCAGGCCGGGCTGTCCGCCGGCAGCTTTGCTTCTCGCAGCTCCGCCGCGTGGTGGAGGCCGACGCAGTCCAGGATCGCCTTCTCCTCCGGCCACAGCTGCCGCAGGAATTCACGGCCCTGCCGGCTGTGGTTCCCGCTGTCGCCTCCGGCCCGATAGACCAGCTTTCCAATGTCATGCAGCAGGCAGCCGAAGCATACCCGCAGGGTTTCTTCTCTCAATCAGATCACGCTCCCTTAGCGTTAGTGTGTCCCCTTACGGGGTGTGGATTGTTTCTTGAGCTCGATAAAACGGACCTCGACCTTTTCGAGTAGTTATCGTCCCCTTGCGGGGTGTGGGTTGTTTCCGCTTACGCGGGATGGAATACTGACATCTTCGAGTTTTCGTCCCCTTGCGGGGTGTGGATTGTTTCTAAGAAGCCTTTTGAATATCTTTTGCAGTCCTAGTTATCGTCCCCTGGCGGGGTGTGGATTGTTTCGCTCTGAGATCAAGAAGTGGGTGGAGGCAAGAGCGGAGTTATCGTCCCCTGGCGGGGTGTGGATTGTTTCTTAAATTTGTTTTTGGCTGTGAAGCATATTGGGTGTTATCGTCCCCTTGCGGGGTGTGGATTATTTCGGCTATTACTGCGATTTGCACAATTATTGTTTTAAGTTATCGTCCCCTTACGGGGGTATGGATTGTTTTTTAAAGACGCTGACGTGATCATGATGATGGATCTGTTTACGTCCCCTTGCGAGGTATGGGTTGTTTCAGGAGACCACGAAGACACAGCACTGGAGGGCGTGGTTTACGTCCCCTTACGGGGTGTAGATTGTTTCGGGAAAGGCGGTTGCAAAATTCGGCTACCAGATGGTTTTCGTCCCCTTGCGGAGTATGGGTTGTTTCACCAGCGCCACGAACCTATTCCGGGAGCTTGCACAGTTATCGTCCCCTTGCGGGGTGTGGATTGTTTCAAGGAGACAGACACATGGAAAACGAAATCATATGGTTATCGTCCCCTTGCGGGGTGTGGATTGTTTCAGCAGCTCAAGGCAAAGGCAGAAAGCAACATATACGCGTTATCGTCCCCTTGCGGGGTGTGGATTGTTTCGGCAAAAGTGCACAGCCCTTCTTCCTGTTCTGCAGGAAAACCGTCACTTTTTGCCAATTATAACACGGTAAGCACCTTCTTACAAGGTGAACTCCCCGTTCAGCCATCGAAAAAGTCGCGTAGGAGCGGTGCGAAGCTGACAAAAAGGGGAGCGCAGGCACCGCGTTTTCAGCCGCTTAGCGCGCAAGGCAGCTCCTTCTGACGGAGGCAGTCTCCCGCAGTGCTTCAAATAGAGTATAGCGCAGAAAATGTACAGATGAGAGTAATTTGTTATCGGAAGAATTCGTTACATATATTGACGGATTGCTTAGAATATTATAAAATTTAAGTTACATAGAACGTACCATCGGAGAGTGGTTTATGAAGAGTGAGAACGAGTATTATGAAGCCAGGCAGCACCTGAACCTGAGCCAGCATGCCTATGATGTGATCGAAAGTGATCAGTTTGACTTTATGGCAAAGCCATCCTTTTCCGGGATGCTGAACAAAGTACTCTCTGCCTACTGTGAAGATGCGGAAGCTGCCATTGACAGCGCTGCCGGGCGTTATCGGGAAGCACTGGAGGAGAAGCTCAAAGGGGTTGCGGACTGCGAGACGAAACGGGAGATCATCGATGCCCTGACAAGGGGGCACCGTGCCCACTGTGTAGCGACGGCCAACAGCTATGACCGGGCCTGCCAATTCAAGTTTCAGCTCAATCGGGAGAATTATGCCTTCATCAAGAACTGGCAGGATGGAAACGATGATTATCACGGCAGTGCCGGCCGGTTTATTAAGGCAGTGATTGAGGAGTATGCGGCCAAGCCCTTTTATGAAAGAGAAGAAATCATTCTGCACAGCGAGATCTGCAGCCTGAACAGCTTTATTGAGGCAGGGACGCTGATCACCCTGACCACAAGGACAGCCTGCGGCCGTCAGCGCTTTGCGGTGCGGCCTTACAAAATCTGCACAGACAGATACCGGGCCTTTCACTATCTGGCCGGGTTTTCCAGACCAGCCGCTTCGCAGGAAGAGGAACGGCCGGCCTCCTTCCGCCTGTCACGAATTGAGAAGATCACGCCTACCGCTTCCCGGAGCGGCCATATAACGGCAGCACAAAAGAAGATCCTGGATGAACGGTTGGGCAGCGTGGGGATTCAGTTCCTGCTGCAGGAGCAGGAACTCATTCGTGTCCGCCTGTCGCCAAAAGGGAAGCATATGTTTGACACGCAGACCAATCTGCGGCCCATATGCACAGGGCGCCTGCGGCTGGAAGACGGTTCCTGGGAGTATCAGTTTCAGTGTGCTCCCGTTCAGGCTCAGTACTATTTTTTCAAATTCGGAGCGGAGGCTGTCATTCTTTCTCCACCGGCCCTGCGCAGAGAATTTGGCGAGAAATACCGGGAAGCGGCAGAATTATATGTCAATGAGGGGGAGCCAAAATGAGAATCCTTTTTACCTGCATGGGAACCAGTGACCCGGTTCGTGGCTATAGAGATGGCCCGATGCTACATATTCTCCGCTGGTACAGGCCGGAGAAGGTCTGTGTCTTTCTCACGGAGGAGGCTGCGGAACTGAACCGAAAAGGGGACAGAATAAACGCCATGGCACAGCATATGCGGGAGAATTGGGACGGCTACGCTCCCAAAATCGAACTGTGCACAGCCAACATTGCAGACCCTTCCGATCTGGATGCAGTCAGCGGCCCCATTACAGAACAGGTGTGTACCCTGCCCAGTGCCCAGCCGGAAGCAGAAATCCTGCTGAATTTGAGCTCAGGGACACCGCAGATGAAGCAGGTGCTTTCCATGCTGGCTGCGGATGTGCGTTATCCGCGTCTGCGCGGCATACAGGTGAAGAACCCTGAGAGAGCCTCCGGCACAACAGAGCGTACCAACAAAGGGGATTACAGTGTCTGCGATGAACTTGTGTGCAACGAGGATGAGGAAGCAGGGGCACAGAATCGCTGCTCCGAACCGGAGCTGCTGCACATGAGGAAACAGCAGGCCAAAGAACAGATTCTGGCGCTGCTGGAACAGCGGAACTACACGGCTGTCTATGCCATGAAAAACAGCATGCCTGATTCGGTCAAGGCCTTGGTCGGGCATCTGGAAGCCAGGGACAAGCTTCAAGATGAGACGGCCAGAAATCGTGCACAGAATCTGAAGCTTCCTTTTCCGCTTTATCCGGCCTATCCCGGCAATAAAGGCAGCGACTACAAAGAAGTGAGTGAAGCTTACCTTGTCCTGCTCAACCGGCAGCACCGGCAACAGTACGAGGAGATGGTACTGCGGCTCAATCCCTTGGTTGTTCGCCTACAGTTGCGGATGATAAAAAATGCTCTTTATACCCAGGACTGCCGTCTGGAGGACATCATTGAGCGCCCTTATTCCATGCGTCCTCGTTTTGTTCCCGACAAGCTGCGAGCTACACTGCCTGCGGTCTATGCGAAGGTCGAAAGCTCCTTCGCCACACCGCTCCGGGAAAGTGATGTCAGTATGTTTTTGTGCAATTGTATTCTGGAGCAGCTTCCCGCTGTGGATCGTGCATGGTTGGATATTTTGTATGACTGCGAGAAGCTGAACGACAGCTGCCGCAATGAACTGGCCCATCAGCTCACATCGGTCACCGCGGAACAGCTGCGATCCTCCTGCGGCATGGAGCCGGCCCAGCTTCTGCGTAAACTGGGCGATCTGATTGCCGCATTATATCCGGAGTGCGATAAGACGCTGTTTACGATCTATAAGCGCTGTGGGGAGTATATCAAAGAAAACCTGTTATAACAGTTTTCTTCATCTCTTTTTCACTACAGAATATGATTATGAAATAAGGAGAGTAGTCGAGTTCGATAACCGGCTGCTCTCCTTTTGTAATGACGTATGCACTTCTATCGGGATAGTTTATTCAAGCGGTTCTGTCTCCAGCCAGGAAACCAGGAGGGAATGGTTGATGCGTGTCCGCCGCAGAAGCAGGTGGGCAGCAGAGGCCGGACGGCAGTAGACATGAACCCGCCGGCACTGGTCAAAAATGGTGTAGTCCAGATGCGGTACACCGTCCCGCTGGGTGGACATGCCGAAGGAAGTTACCGTGTCAGGGATATAAACCCGCTCCAGCGCCTTGCAGGCCACAAAAGCGCTGCTTCCGATCCGCTCCACACCCTTGGGAATATATACCTGCTTCAAACGGATACAGCCGGCGAAAGCGCTGTCGGGGACTTCCCTGATGGCTTTGGGAAGATGAATGGAGGTCAGGGAAAGACAGTTCTTGAATGCCGCGTCACCGATCTCCGTTATGCTGTCCGGGAGGGACAGTGTTTGCAGGCTTGTACAGTTGAGAAAAGCGCTGGGGCCGATACAGGTCAAAGCGTCCGGCAAATTGATCTCACAAAGCGCACGATCCTCCCGGAAAACACCGAAGGTGCCTGTTTTCTCGCCGGAGGCTCTGCTGCCCAGCTCCTTCAGTGTGTCCGGCAGGTGGACGCGTTTCAGATTCCGGCAGAAGGCAAAGGCGGCAAAGCGAATGACTTCAATGCCTTCGGGAACGAGTACATCCTCCAGAGATTCCCGCCCATAGAAAGCATTCTCATGGATGCCCACGATGGGCTTGCCGGCAATCACAGCGGGGATGGACAGCTGCTGCACGTCGGCCCCGGTATATTTGGAGATGAACCAACCCTGAGGGGTTTTGCTCAGGTCATAGTTTTCAGCCTTGATAAAATCCGCTTCCGGCACCGGCTTCGCCTGCGGTGTTTTTCTCCAGAAGGAGAACAGTCCGGCGGGCTTTGCCGACTCGGTTTCCGTGCTGCCGGAACCAGTGGATTCCGGCTTCTCATCCTTGCCGACGTATTTGGTTACACCGCCCGGATAACCGCCGCGGCCTTTGGCAACAGAGCCGTCCGAGCTTACCAGATTGGAGCTGTTGCCGGAGCCGGAGTAGCTTTTGCCCAGGTAATTGCCACTGGTATCGGTGTAAACGGTGGTCTTGGAGGAAATTGGCGTGCCGCTGCCGATCACCTGGCCTTTGTCATTGTAGAGAATGGTTTTGCCGAAAAGTCCGGGCTTGCTGTATACTTTTTTGTCCGACATGGGGCTGGCCTCCAATCATCTTTCTTCAGCAGTTTCATACAGGACGGCAACGTCTTTCGCCCGTTCGTACAGTTCACGGCGGGCGCTCTCCGGGGAGAGAATCTCCACGGCTGTGCCGAAGCCGAACAGCCAGGCGTAGAACTGGGGACTGACGGCCACATCCACGCTGACGGTGAAGTGCTCGTCCTCATCGGGAATGAGCATGACTTCTTTTCCAAACCGGTCGATCACCGCGCCAACCAGCGGATTCTCAAACCGCAGCTTTACCGTCTGCTCACTGCCGGTGAACATGCCGAAAACCTGCTTGGAGTAGGCGGACATGTCGATCCCGGCGAAGCAGTCCTTTCCCTGACGCTCCTGCCCGGTTGCGGACATAGACCTGGCGCTGCAAAAGCTGGGCGTCATAGACGCTGGCCAGACTCTCGATCTTCCGGATCAGGGCCAGGGTTTTCTTATGGGTGATAAACTTGGAGGACTGGACGCTGTCGACCAGCAGCTTCAGCTTCAGGTTTGGGGATTGGGCCATAACAACATCTTCGGCTTTTTGAACAGAGCTCTATTTCTAGGTTTGAAATTGATTGAAGAGTCAGTGTCAAAAGAGGTCGAAGAATTGACATGGAATTATAATTTTGCTGTGCTACAATAGCTGTAGTAGGGAGGGACATGGTGATTTATATAGAGAATATAATCAAATTATAAAGTAGACCAAAGAAGCAGTCAAGCAAAGCATGAAAAATCCGGTTTCAAACATTTCAATTAGCCCTTTATTGAGTTAATCCCTTCCTCATGAAATCGTCTGCTGCTATAATTCCAATCTGAAAGAGTCTGTTTGAAATCCTTTTAGCAGGAATAAGAAGCAAACAGAATTCCTGAAGCCCTTGTATAAAAATGAACAGCAAAATGCTTGTACTACCTCATGGGTTTTTTAGGCTTTCGTATTGAACTTCTAGTCTATGGTTTAGCTGCACGAAAGAAATATGCGCTTGTTTTGCGGCACCTTTTGTCGTGGGACAGGCGCATTTTTATATATGGTAAAGGCTTAACGCTGCATTGCCGAAGCCCCCCAATCAATCTGAGTTTTCAAAATTCAGATTGATTGGAGGAAAAACTATGGATGGCAACCATCCGAAAAACATCGATCCGTGCCCGAAACGGCGCAGGGATAAGGATAACCCTTACGACATTTTTACCATGGGGATCAAAACGGACAGTCCAAGGTACTATATACGCTTCAAGGACGGGGTGAATAACGAGCATTGTCTGGAAATCCCGAAAGAATTGTTCGACTTGATGGATGAATTTGAACGGGACGACCTTTCATTTCTCAATGAGTGGGACAGACACTTGGAGCATAGTGAGCAAACAGAAGCATCCTTAGAGGCCCGGGCTGCCCTCTACCGGGAAACGGTAGAGGAGGAAGCCATTAGGCATATCGAGAATGAAATGCTACATAAGGCAATTGTTTCTCTGCCAGATGTACAGCGGCATAGGCTGCTTCTCTACTACTTCGGAAATATGACGTACCAGGAAATTGCAGACTTGGAAGGCTGCAAGCATCCGGCTGTTATGAAGTCGGTTAAGGCAGCAATTAAAACACTGAAAAAATATTTTTCTGAATAGGGTTACAATTTCACGATTCATTGAGGAAATGGGTGAGGAACTACGGAAAGTTCCTCACCCATTTCCCGTTCAGTCAATAAATGGGGTGCACCTTGATAACCGAATATCCAATCATCAAGCACGAATCTATTGCTGTTGTAATGAACATAAGCCACCTTAGCGACTGCGCCATGATGTGCCACGGTAATAAGATGACAAGGTCTAAAGAAAAGATATGAACTGGTACTTTTGTTCCGCCGGCGTGGAGCGATAAACAGTCGACTATAAGTGCCGGGCAGCTCCCGGTATGGCAACAACCGGCAATAGGGACAATGATACTCCCGTCCATCCACAGTCCGAGCGTGATAAGCGTGTTCCGGCGTGAAGCCGTCGCAGGCAATGGGGGCGGTTGCATGAGAACCATGTAAGGGTGCAATTCCCGTGGAGTTGGTACGCTGCCAGCCGCTTGATGATTTTACCAATAGATACAGCAAAAGTCTTTTCTTCACCAATAATGTGAATTCATAAGAAATTCATATTGGTGTGGTTTCCAAGGAGGTGAGGGTAGTATTTTTTTCAAACAAGGAAAAGAAAGCCTTTGAGCGGATGATGCAGGAGCGGCCGGGCACAGAGCATTTTGACAGCGGCATAGATGGACCCTACCCAGAGTGTCGGCAGTGTCGGGAGCATCAACCGTACCGCAGCGACAGGTTCTGCCGATATGCAGAATGCCCCTTTGTGCCCGGACGAAACACCAGCAGAGTTGACACTATCAGAGAAGGTGGGGTACAGGGGAGTGAAACAGACGCAGGAAAAGAAAAAACGACAATAGGAGGGAACCTATGAGCAAAACCAAACCCAAGGTGCGCAGACAGATGCTGATTCTGTTCTGCGCCCTTCTGCTTTTCGGGCAGATTTTTGCGGCGGCTGCCTATGCCGACAGAGAGCAGAATGTAAACATCAGCTACACCGTGACGGAGGACATGCTACCGAAACCCGTGCCTACCGCCACGCCCAAACCCACGGCAAGCCCTGCACCTACCGCAACGCCCCATCCGGGTAAAGGGGAGCCGCCCAAGACCGGGGATGAGTCCATGATTCTGGTCTATGGGCTCTTGGCCGCCAGCAGCGCTTTGGCTGCCCTGGGGCTTTTTGTTTATCTAAACAAGAAAGAGGAGGAAGAATTCAAGCATGAGTAAAGAAAGAATCATCAAGTTCAGCCTGATGGGTCTCATCCTGCTGGCTGTAATCGTCGCCCTGACCGTCATTCTCTGGCCCAAAGCGCCGGACAACAGCGCTGGAATGGGCCTGACCGTGGACACCTATTCCGGCAGCTTCGTACAGCCGGAGAAAACTGCCGCCGTGGAGGAATCCACCGGCGGTATTGCCATTCCCGGCTGGGGCAGCATCCACATTCAGGCCGGGGAGAAGCTGGTGGACGTGAATCTGGAAAACCCCATAGACAACGAGGGTAAGTATTACCTCAGCTTCAGCGTCTACCTGAAAGATCAGGACAAGCCCCTGGCAGAAACCGGCCTGATTCAGCCTGGAGAGAGTGCCCTGAAGCTGTCCCTCTCGCACCCGCTGGATGCGGGAGAATATGAAGCTGTCGTCCTCGTCCAGCCCTACCGCATGGCCGACGGTAGCGCCACCAACAACGCAGAAATTGAAACCATTCTCATTGCTGAATAATGAAAAGGAGAATTGAACTAATGAAGAAAATCGTATCCATCACCCTGATGCTGGCCATGATCCTGGCCCTGTCCGTATCCGCCTTTGCTGAAACTCCCGCCTCCCAGGACATGGAGGTCAGCTACGTTGTGGACTCCCATTATATCATCGTCATCCCCGACGGCGGTAATGACCTGATCGTTGACCCCGACACCGGCGAGGGCGACATGGACATCGGCGTGAAGCCCGAGTCCGTGATCCCCGGTGACAAGGCTCTCCAGATGTCCGTCAACGCCGGTAAGCACTACGACGATACCGCCAAGACCTACCGGCTGCTGAACGGCAACGGCGGCCAGTTGCTGAGCTATGTGCTGTCCTACAAGGGCCAGGTAAAGAACCCCAACGCTTCCACCGCCACCGTGGTGCTGGAGACTGTAGCCGCCGATGATGTGTACTTGGGCTTTCAGGGGAAAATCGGCGTCAAGGTGGGCACCGCCAAGGCTGCCGGTACTTACACGGATACCCTGACCTTCAGCTTCAAGATCGTGGACGTTCAGTAAGACGCACGTAAGGCCACCTGGCATCCCAGGTGGCCTCTTTGGTAGGGAACTTTTCAAAGAAGTAAGCTTGCAAAAGTTCCCCAATCAAGAAAGGAGGAACCCTCATGAAGCAGATACGGAAACTTCTGGCCTTGGTGCTGACTTGCCTGACGCTGGTGCTGGCACTGCCGTCAACGGCTCTGGCAGCCAATCGGGGCGAACCGGCTGGCTATGTGAGCCAGGTGAACTCGGCCTTCACCATGCCCAAACCGGGCCAGGCTCTGCCTACCACGGCCACAAACTATGTGGCAGACACCATCGTCACCGCCACCTGGGAGCCGTCCGGGAATGTGGCTGTTGACCAGACCTACACCTGTAAGGTGCGGCTGGTGCTGGGAGATGGGGATGGCTATCCCATCTATGTCTATGCCCAGAGCGGCTACATTGACATCGGTATCAACTACCCCTCCGGCCACTACGAAAGTCTGATCAGTCAGTCCTTTGCGGACAACCCCAGCATCGCCTGGCAGATCGACCAGAACTATGTGT
>JBJDXQ010000025.1:0-64195 GCA_051866745.1 Candidatus Limivicinus sp.
TGCTGCTGGGCCAGCACCGTGGTGGGCACCAGGATGGCGGCCTGCTTGCCGTCCAGCACGCATTTCATCACCGCCCGCAGGGCCACCTCCGTCTTGCCGAAGCCCACGTCGCCGCAGAGCAGCCGGTCCATGGGCGTTGCCTTCTCCATATCCGCCTTGATCTCCGCGATGCAGCGCAGCTGGTCGTCGGTCTCGGTATAGCCGAAGTTGTCCTCAAACTCCCGCTGCCACTCACTATCCGGGGAAAAAGCGTAACCCGGCAAGCGCTGCCGCTCGGCATAGAGGGCGATGAGCTTTTTGGCCATGTCCTTGGCAGAGGCCTTGGCCCGGCTGCGGGTCTTGGCCCAGTCGGTGCCGCCCATTTTGGACAGGTGCACCGGCTTCTCTTCCCCGCCGCCGGTGTATTTGCTGACCATGTCCAGCTGGGTGGCGGGCACATAGAGGGTGTCGGTCCCGGCGTAGTTAATTTTGATATAGTCTTTATCAAAGCCGTCCACCTGCATCCGCACGATGCCGGCAAAGCGGCCAATGCCGTGGTTTTCATGCACCACATAGTCCCCCACCGACAAGTCGGCACAGGATTCGATCCGCTGCCGGCCGGGAGGCAGCTTGTGCTTGGTGGTTTTCTTGCTGCTCCGGCGGAGAAGCTGGGCGTCGGTGAGTACCGCCAGGCGCAGAGCGGGATATTCCATGCCGGCGGAGATGGCCCCGATGGCGATGGCAGCCTTCCCCGGTTCCGGCAGTTTGGTCAGTTCTTTATACACAAGGGCAGGGATTTCCCGCTCCTTGAAGAAATTCTGCAGCACACTTGCCCGGCGCTCGTCCCCGGCCAACACCACCACCCGGTAGTCCTGCTTCAGATACAGGCTCACATCCTCCGCCGCGGTCTGGGCAGAGCCGGCATAGGAGGGCAGCTGCTTGGCGCTGAGGCTGGTCAGCGTCCGGGGCTGGATGGGGTTGTGGCCCACGGTGAAGGCGTCGGCCATGTAGAGGGGGTAGTTTTCCAGGGCCTTGAACAGCGCTTCCGGGCTGAGCAGAAAGCTGTCGGCGCTCATGGCAATCTGGCCCCGGCGCTGCAGCTCCTTGATGTCCTCCCCCAGCTGTTTGCCGTAGTCCCTGGCCCGCTCGGCACAGCGGCCAGGCTGATCCAGAAAGACCATGGCGTTTTCCGGGATGTAATCCAGGCCGCAGGCCATGGGGTAGATTACCGGCAGGTAGCGGTCGGCGTCGCTCATGCTTAATTCCGCACGCAGCCGCTCCGCGTCGGCGCGGAGGGTGGCCGCCAGGGTGGCGGCGTTGTCGCTGCTGCGCTTGCGGGCGTATTTCTCCGCAAAAGTCTCGATTTCCCGGCAGAGGCTTTCCATGCCGCCGGGGCTCAGTTCCGGCAGGGTCTCCGCCGCGGGCAGGATGACGCAGCGCTGCACGTTCTCGCTGCGGCGCTGGGTGGCGATATCGAAATAGCCCATGGAGTCAATGTCGTCCCCCCAGAACTCGATGCGCACCGGCTCCCGCTCCCCGGGGGAGAAGAAGTCCAGAATGCCGCCCCGGCGGGCGAACTGGCCCGGACCTTCCACCTGCTCCGTGGGCTGATAGCCGCAGCGCAGCAGGGCTTTTTCCACTTCCTCCGGCGGGCAGCTGCCGCCGTTTTCAATCACCAGGGCAGCAGAGAGAAGTGTTTCCGGCGGCATGGTGCGCTCTATCAGGCCGGAGACGGAGGCCACGGTGATCTCCCCCATCCCCTTTGCCAGCCGGTACAGGGCGGCGATCCGCTTCTGTTCTCCCTGGCGGGAGACGGCCTCGGTCTGGTAAAAGACGAAGTCCCGCATGGTGAGGGTATTGACCTTTGCCCCCAGCATGGAGCGCAGGTCATTGGCAAAGTTTTCCGCCGCGGTATCATCCGGGCAAATGACAAACAGGGGCAGGTCCAGCCGCTGCCGCAGGGCCGCCGCCAGGTTGGCCCGGTGGACGGCGGAAAGGCCGGAAATGAGCGCAGGAAGCCCACCGCTCTCCAACAGGGAGGGGAGGGCGGCCGCTTCCTTATGTTCCAGTATTTGCTTGATCAGAAGTTCCATAGGGCCGATTATAGCACCAATTTGTGTCCAATTCAATCACTTTGGGGCTGGTATTTCTCTCCGGGCTATATTATTATAACAACAGGAAGGCGGTGGGTATCATGCGTTCAAAATGCGAGTATTGCGGCAGCTATGTGGAAAGCACTGAGGAAAATTGCCCCAACTGCGGTGCGGTCAATCCAAACCACCAGCGTAATGCCGCAGGCGTGCCCCAGACCATAGATGAGCTAAAGGACTTTTGTGCCAAACACGATCTGCCCCTGGAGCAAATGCGCTTTTTTATCGGGGTTGATTACAAAAAACCAAGGGCTTTCGGCATCTATCAGGATGGGGACGGCAACTTTGTTGTATACAAAAACAAGGCCGACGGCAGCCGGGCCATCCGCTACAAGGGCACGGACGAGGCCTATGCGGTGCATGAGCTGTACCTGAAGATGCAATCCGAGGTGCAGAAGCAGAAGAGACAGCTTTCCACAGGCGGCGCTTCCAAAGCGGAGCAGGCGCGGCGGGCAGCTTACAGCAATAATCTCTATAACCATGACCGAAGCCCCAAGCGGCCCGGCGGTATTTGGGGCAGCCCTTCCGGTCGGGCGAAGAAGCGGCTGGTGGGCCTTGTTCTTCTGGTGCTTTTCTTTGGCTCCATTTTCGCCTTTGACGCCATGGTCCCGGATAAGGGCTACTACAGCTATGAGGGTTCGTATTACTACTACGACTATCACGACTGGTACCGTTTTGACCGGGTGGAGCTGGACTGGGTCCAGGCCGACATGGCCGACACCCCCCTTGACCGGCATTATAATCGCTACCTTATTAAAAACAACAACAGCGCCGGCAGCCAGTACAGCGAATCTTTTGACAGCGAATATTACGACGCCTTCTCCGCTTCCCAAAGCGTCTGGGATGACAGCAGTTCCACGCAGGAGTACAGCAGCGGCAGTAACTGGGATTCCAGCAGCAGTTGGGACAGCGGCTGGGACGATTCCGATTGGGACGACAGCGACTGGGACTGGGATTCCGGCGACGATTGGGACAGCAGCTATACCGACTGGGACAGCGACTGGTGAGATTCGGAAAAGGTTCGTATTATCACATATAATGCCACATAAAACGAAAATAGGTTCCCCAAAATTGGGGAACCTATTTTCATCTTTTTACCGGCCTGATGTCGATCATCTTACTTACTGCCCGGTCAGTCATGCAGCGGGTGTAGAAATCCGGCAGGATGCGGTGGGCAATGGGGGCAATGTCGGCGCTGCCCTTGATGGGCTTGACCATCAGGTGGGCCTCCACGCCGCCGATGC
This sequence comes from Candidatus Limivicinus sp., assembly GCA_051866745.1. GTDB lineage: Bacteria > Bacillota > Clostridia > Oscillospirales > Oscillospiraceae > Limivicinus. The sequence goes on from JBJDXQ010000025.1 coordinate 3,374, forward strand.
GGTAGTCGCTCTCCACCTCCACATAGCCAAAGCGGGCGAAGAATTTCATTAGCTTTTTCACCCGGTTGGGGTCCTCGTCCGGGAATTCGGTGATCTCGGCGATGAGCCCCTGCCGGTCGGCATAGCGGCGGTTCAGAAAGCGCATGGTCTCCACGCCCATGCCGTGGTCCCGGTACCAGGGCAGCACGCCCAGGTATTTCACCAGAGCGTAGCCATAGAGGTTCTTGCTCAGAACCAGGGCGTAGGCCACATCCAGCTTGCTCTCCTGCTCATACACCACAAGAAACTCCGCCGACCCGTTCATGATGGCCTTGTGCAGGCTCAATTTGGGAATCAGCTCCTCACTGTCAAAGTCCATTTCCATCAGGGGATAGTACTTTTCCAAATCTGTGTGGCCGCCTTTTCGGATGCTCAGCATGGCAATTCCTCCTGTTTTTCTCTGTTTCAGCTTTTTTCTATTTCAGGTCCTGGGCCCGGCAGAGACGGGCATACTCGCCGTTCTGTTCCATCAGCTGCTGATGGGTGCCCAGCTCCACAATATGCTCCCCTTCCACCACGGCAATCATGTCGGCACCCCGGACGGTGGAGAGTCGGTGGGCGATGATGATGGTGGTGCGGCCCTGGCTCAGTTCGTCCAGGGAGGCCTGAATCCGCTGCTCGGTGACGGTGTCCAGGGCGGAGGTGGCCTCGTCCAGCACCAGAATCTTCGGGTTTTTCAGGAACACCCGGGCGATGGAGATCCGCTGCTTCTGGCCGCCGGAGAGCATGACTCCCCGCTCGCCGATATAGCTGTCATAGCCGTCGGGCAGCTCCATGATTTCATTATGTACCTGGGCCCGCACTGCCGCCTCCACGATCTCCTCGTCGGTGGCGTCGGGCCGGCCGTAGCGGATGTTCTCCCGGATGGTGCCGGCAAACATGAACACATCCTGCTGAATCATGCCGATGTTCCGGCGAAGGCTGCTCTGGGTCACCTCCCGGACGTCCACCCCGTCCACCTTCACGCTGCCGGCGCACACATCGTAAAACCGGGGCAGCAGCTGGCAGAGGGTGGTCTTGCCGCCGCCGGAGGGGCCCACCACCGCCAGGCACTGGCCGGGTTCAATGTGCAGGTCGATATCCCGTAACACCGGCACGCCGTTGCCGTAGTCAAAGCTCACATGCTCGTAATCCACCCGGCCTTCCACGTCGCCCATTTCCATGGCGCCGGGCCGGTCCTTGATGGTGGGCTCGGTGCGCATCAGCTCCAAAAAGCGGGTGAAGCCGGCGCTGCCGTTCATATACTGCTCGGAAAACTGGGTCAGCCGCCGGATGGGGGAGATAAAGGTGGACACATACAGAGAAAAGGTCACCAGGTCGATGTAATCCATCTTCTCCTGCATAATCAGCAGGCCGCCCACAGTGATCACCAGCACCTGGGCAATGCAGCAGGTGAAGTCCATGCCGCTCTGGAACAGGCCCATGGTCTTGTAATACTCTACCTTGGAGGCCTTGAACAGGGCGTTGGCGTCGTCAAACTTATCCAGCTCCTGCTCCTCGTTGGCGAAGGCCTTGGCGGTGCGGATGCCGGAGATGCTGCTTTCAATGGCGGCGTAGATATCGGCGGTCTTTTTCTTGACCTCGATATTTGCATTCTTCATCCGCACCCGCTGGGACAGGGTGAACCACAAACACAGGGGCAGCACCACCGCCAGCGTCAGGGCCAGGCGCCATTCGATGGTGAACATCACCGCCAGAGCGCCCACAATGGTCAGAGTGCAGATGAGAATATTCTCCGGGCCGTGATGGGCCAGCTCCGTGATTTCGAACAGGTCGCTGGTGATGCGGCTCATCAGAACGCCGGTGCGGTTCTTATCGTAAAAGCTGCAGGACAGGTCCTGCATATGGTTGAACACGTCCCGCCGCATATCCGCCTCGATCAGCACGCCCATGCGGTGGCCCAGCACGGTGATGATATAGTACAGCCCGGCTTTCACCAGATAGGCCGCCACCATCAGGGCCATCACCGTGAAAAACAGGGTGAACAGCTTCCCCGGCAGCAGGCGGTTCATGGAGGTACGGGACACATAGGGGAACACCAGGTCGATTACCGACACCAGCAGGGCGCAGCTCATATCCAGGGCGAAGAGCTTCTTATGCCCGGCGATATAGCTCATGAAAATCTTCAGGGGTTTTTGCGTATAGTCTTTCTTCATTGTTTCACCTGAGTCTTTGCTTTTATTTCCCGGCGTAATGGTCCCGCATGGCCACTGCCAGGGCGTCACAGCGGTTGTTGTATTCATTCTGGGCGTGGCCCTTGACCCAGTGGTAGTGCATCTCATGCTGCATGGTCAGGTTCAGCAGCGTCTCCCACAGGTCCGGGTTCAGGGCCGGTTTCTTGTCGCTTTTGATCCAGCCCTTTTTCCGCCAGCCCCAGGCCCAGCCCTTTTCCAGGGCGTCAATCACGTACTTGGAGTCGGAATACAGCTCCACAACGCAGCTCTCCTTCAGGGCCAGCAGGGCCATGATTACGCCGGTCAGCTCCATGCGGTTGTTGGTGGTCTGCGCTTCCCCGCCGCTCAGTTCCTTCTCCACGCCGTTGTAGCGCAGGATGGCCCCCCAGCCGCCGGGGCCGGGGTTGCCGCTGCAGGCGCCGTCGGTATAGATTTCAACGGTTTTCATCGGTTTATTCATGGCTCTGGTATCTCTTCTTCAGCACAGCGTATTCCTTCTTATCAATAATGCCGTTTTCCAGAAAGCTGTCCAGCTGTTCCATGCGGCGGTGCGTATCCTGGCCGGTAATTACCACCGGGCCATTCTGTTGCATGGACTGCGGCTGTTTGTATTTCGAAATCTCCCGGTCTCTCTGCTGGTTGATTCTGACGGTATAAAATTTCCTCAGCAGAAGGAAAACAGAAACAAGGCCCAGGATAAGCAGAAGAACCATAAGGTAGGCTTTCCGTTCGGCTGGGTCCTCTGCAACGACGATATCCACAACAAAAACGAGGATAAGCATTGCAAAGAGAAACTTCAGTGTATTTTTTGTGCCCTCTTTCATCATTCGCCGGCTTCACGCTGGTACTTGGCCCGCAGCACCGCGTATTCCTTCTTGTCGATCACGCCGTTGCGCAGGAAGCTGTCCAGCTGTTCCAGGCGGCGGCGACTGTCCCGGTCCTTGATCTCCGCCGGGTCATACTTCCGGGGCTGGCTGCTTTCATGGGTGGTGTAGCTGCGGGTGACAGTATCCTCCGTCTTGGCCGCTTTGGCCTTCCTGGCAAAATAGAACCCCAGCATTCCCACGCCGGCTGCCACAAGGATCACCGCCGCCACGGCGATGACGCTGCCGGTCCCATCGTTGAGAAAGCCCATGGCCACCAACAAAATAAAGGTGTAGAGAATCGTCTTGCCGGCCTTATTCAGCTTGTTCTCGTTCTTTTTCTGGTTCATGGCTTATTCCTCCGTCTCTGCCGGGCCGGGCATTTCCTCCGGCTCCGCGTCTTCGGTTTCCCGTTCGGTCTTTTCGATGGATATGACGCGGCTGCCCTCGCTCAGGCGCATGATGCGCACGCCCTGGGTGGAGCGGCCCAGCACGGAGATGGAATCCACCGCCATGCGGATAATGGTGGCGTCGTCACTGATGACCAGAATGTCGTCCCCGGAACTGACCATCTTCACATCGGCAATCTTGCCGGTCTTCTCGGTGACGTTGTAGTTTTTGATGCCCAGGCTGCCCCGGCCGCGGACGGTGTATTCACCGATGGGGGTGCGCTTGCCGTAGCCCTTTTCGGTGATGGTCAGCAGATGTTCACCGGCGCTGGAGCTGCCGGCGCCCACCACGAAGTCCCCTTCTCTCAGGCGGATGCCCCGGACGCCCACGGCGCTGCGGCCCATGGGGCGCACGTCCCGCTCGTTGAAGCTGGCGGCCATGCCGTTGTAGGTGGCGATGATGATGTCCTCGTCGCCGGTGGTGGGGATAACAGAGATCAGCTCGTCCCCCTCCTCCAGGGTCAGGGCCCGGATGCCGTTGGAGCGGATGTTCTTCAATGCCGACTGCTGCATCCGCTTGACGGTGCCCTTGCGGGTGACAAAGACCAGATAGCTGTCCTCATCCATGCCCCGGCCCCGGATCATGGCGCTGACCTTTTCGGGATTGTCGCCGGTTTCGATCTGGATCAGGTTCACGATATTGGTGCCCCGGGCGTTCCTGCCCGCCTCGGGGATGGTGTAGCCCTTCTTGATGAACACCCGGCCCTTGCTGGTGAAGAAGAGGATGTAGTCATGGGTGGAGGCGGTGAACACAGTCTCCACATAGTCCTCCTCCTTGGTGGCCATGGCCCGGATGCCCTTGCCGCCGCGGCCCTGGGAGCGGTACTCGCTGACGGGCAGGCGCTTGATGTAGCCGCCGTGGGTCAGGGTGAAAACGCACTGCTCCTCTTCGATCAGGTCCTCCACGTCGATCTCGTCGGCCACGTCCTGAATCTCGGTATAGCGCTTGTCGCCGTACTTATCCCGCAGGGCGGTGAGCTCGTCCTTCAGCACGCCCCGGATCAGCGCCGGGTCGGCCAGCAGGCCCTTGAAGTAGCTGATTTTCTCCTCCAGCTCCTTGTACTCCTGCTCCAGCTTTTCCCGGTTCAGGCCCTGGAGGGAGATCAGGCGCATGTCGCAGATGGCCTGGGCCTGCACCTCGCTGAGGGAGAAGCGCTCCATCAGGTTCTGCTTGGCGTTGTCGTAGCTGGAGCGGATGATGTGGATGACCTCGTCAATATTGTCCTGGGCGATCAGCAGGCCCTCCAGCAGGTGTGCCCGCTCCTCCGCCTTGCGCAGGTCGTATTTGGTGCGGCGGACGATCAGGTCCTCCTGGAAGGTGAGATACTCGTCCAGGATATGCCGCAGGGACAGAATCCGGGGCTGGGTCTGGTTGTTCACCAGGGCCAGCATATTGATGGAGAAACTGGTCTGCAGGGCGGTCTGGGCAAAGAGCCGGTTCAGCACCACCTGAGGGTTGGCGTCCCGCTTCAGCTCGATAACGATGCGCATACCGTTGCGGTCCGTCTCGTCCCGCAGGTCGGAGATACCCTCCAGCCGCTTGTCATGGACCTGGTCGGCTATGTTCTTAATGAGCTGCCGCTTGTTCACCTGATAGGGCAGCTCGGTGACGATGATGCGGGTGCGGTTCTGGCCGTGCTCCTCAAACTCGGTGCGGGCACGGACGATCACCTTGCCCCGGCCGGTGGCATAGGCCTGGCGGATGCCGCTGCGGCCCATGATGATGCCCCGGGTGGGGAAGTCCGGCCCGGTGATGTGCTGCATCAGGTCGCTGAGGGTGGCCTCCGGGTTATCCAGCACGCAGATGCAGGCGTTGATGACCTCGGTCAGGTTATGGGGCGGGATGTTGGTGGCCATGCCCACGGCGATGCCGCTGCTGCCGTTGACCAGCAGGTTGGGGAAACGGGAGGGCAGAACCCGGGGTTCCTTCCGGGTCTCGTCAAAGTTGGGGTCCCAGTCCACGGTGTCCTTCTCAATATCCCGCAGCATTTCGTTGGAGATCTTGGAAAGTCGGGCCTCGGTATAACGGTAGGCGGCCGGAGGGTCGCCGTCCACGGAGCCGAAGTTGCCGTGGCCGTCCACCAGCATATAGCGCATGGAGAAGTCCTGAGCCAGGCGCACCATGGCGTCGTAAACGGAGGCGTCGCCATGGGGATGGTAACGGCCCAGCACGTCGCCCACGCAGGTGGCGGACTTCTTAAAGGGCTTATCTGAGGTCAGATTGTCCTCATACAGAGCGTAGAGAATGCGGCGGTGAACCGGCTTCAGGCCGTCCCGCACGTCGGGCAGGGCCCGGCCCACGATAACGCTCATGGCGTAGTCGATGTAGCTGGTCTGCATTTCGTTGACCAGCTCCGATTCGGTGATTACCTGATTGGGAAAGGCGATATCCTCAGGCTTATAGTCTCTCTTATGTGCCATCTTTCCTCACCTCCTTAAATATCCAGATTCACCACGTATTTGGCGTTTTTCTCGATCCATTCCCGCCGGGGCTCCACGTCCTCGCCCATGAGGACGGTGAAGATCTGGTCGGCCTGGATGGCGTCGTTCAAAGTGATGCGGCGCAGGGAGCGCTTCTCCGGGTCCATGGTGGTCTCCCACAGCTCGTGGGGGTCCATCTCGCCCAGGCCCTTGAAGCGGTTGATATCCACCTTGGCGTTGGGGTTGTCGGCTCGAAGCTCCGCGCTGATTTTATCCCGCTCCTCGTCGGAGTAGGCCACCCGCTGGGTCTTGCCCCGGCTCAGCTTATACAGGGGGGGCACCGCGGAATACACATAGCCGTGCTCGATCAGCGGGCGCATGTACCGAAAGAAGAAGGTCAGCAGCAGGGTGCGGATATGGCTGCCGTCCACATCGGCATCGGCCATGATGATGATTTTATGATAGCGCAGCTTCTCGATATTGAACTCATCCCCGATGCCGGCGCCCAGGGCCACGATCAGGGGATAGAGCTTGTCGTTGCCGTAGATTTTATCGGCCCGGGCCTTCTCCACGTTCAGCATCTTGCCCCACATGGCCAGGATGGCCTGGAAGCGGGAGTCCCGCCCCTGGATGGCGGAGCCGGCGGCGGAGTCGCCCTCCACGATGTAGATTTCGCAGAGAGAGGGGTCCCGCTCGTTGCAGTCCTGCAATTTATCGGGCATCTGGCCGCTCTCCAGCCCGGTCTTGCGGCGGACGGATTCCCTTGCCTTCCGGGCGGCTTCCCGGGCCCGGTTGGCCATCATGGCCTTATCCAGCACGGCCTTGGCCACGGCGGGGTGCTCCTCGAAATAGGTGGCCAGCTGGTCGGAGACAATATTGTCCACCAAAGTGCGGATGTAGGCGTTGCCCAGCTTCTGCTTGGTCTGGCCCTCGAACTGGGCCTCCGGCAGTTTCACGGAGATCACCGCGGAGATGCCCTCCCGCACATCGTCGCCGGAGACCTTGTCGTCCCCCTTGATGATGTTGTTCTTCTGGCCGTAGGCGTTAATGACCCGGGTGAGGGCGGTCTTGAAGCCGGTCTCATGCATGCCGCCTTCCGGGGTATGGATGTTGTTGGCGAAGGAGACCAGAGTCTCGTTATAGCCGTCGTGATACTGGAGGGCGATCTCAGCGATGGCGTCGTCCTTGGTGCCGCTGAGGTAAATGACCTCCTCATGGATGGGGGTCTTATTCTTGTTGATGTAACGGACGAATTCCCGGATGCCGCCCTCGTAGCACATGGTCTCGCCCTGCTCTTTACCAGGCCGCTTATCCTGGATGCTGATGCGCAGGCCGCCGTTTAAAAAGGCCTGCTCCCGCATGCGGGTATGGAGAATTTCATAGTCATAGACCGTGTCGTCAAACATCTCCGGATCGGGCTTGAAGCGGACGGCGGTGCCGGTTTTATCCGTCTGGCCGATCACATGGATGCCCTGGGTGATCTGGCCACGGGAGAAGGCCATATGGTAGATCTTGCCCTCCTTGTGGACCTGAACCTCCAGCCACTCGGACAGGGCATTGACCACCGAGGCGCCCACGCCGTGGAGGCCGCCGGAAACCTTATAGCCTCCGCCGCCGAACTTGCCGCCGGCGTGAAGCACGGTGAAAACCACTTCCAGGGCGCTTTTGCCGGTCTGCTCCTGGATGTCCACAGGGATGCCGCGGCCGTTGTCGGTGACGGAGATGATATCCCCTTCCTCGATGCAGACCTCAATATGGCTGCAGAACCCGGCCAGTGCCTCGTCGATGGAGTTATCCACAATTTCATAAACCAGGTGGTGCAGGCCCGAGGAGGAGGTGGAGCCGATGTACATACCCGGCCGCTTGCGCACCGCTTCCAGGCCTTCCAGAACCTGGATCTGTGAGGCGTCATATTCCTGAACTGCATTTTCTATGTTTTCAGCCATTGAATCGTTTCTCCATTTCACAGTATTCCTGCCTCGGCCCGGCGCAGCAGGGTGGCCGCCGCCATCTGGCAGAGATACAGGCTTCTTTCTTTCCCATCCCAGCAGACCACGAAGGATTTGGGAATGTCCTCCGAGGCGTTGATGACCTGGCCGGCCTTCTCCGCCATGCTGAGATATTTCCTTGTTATATGGGACTGGGAGGTGATGTCCAGGTCGAAGATGCCGATGATCTCCTCCGTATTCACAACCCTGCCCTTTCCAAGATGCAGATACATTATTTGATCTTTCCCTTTTCCACAAACAGCACCTTGCCGCCGGTGCGGCTGGAGATGCCCTCGTCCTCGCAGCAGCTGATCAGGGTCTGGCCACCGCCGATGCGGTTGAGGACGAATTCCTGCCGCCTGGTGTCCAGCTCCGACAGCACATCGTCCAGCAGCAAAATGGGGTATTCTCCGGTTTCCGCCAGGAAGATTTCCCGCTCCGCCAGCTTCATGGACAGGGCCGCCGTCCGGGTCTGGCCCTGGGAGGCAAAGCTGCGGGCGGCGCTGCCGTTGATGTAGATCTCCAGGTCGTCCTTATGGGCGCCGGTGAGGCACTGGGCGCTGTCCAGCTCTGCCTGCCGGTGCCGCTCCTGGTGCTCGCAGATATCGTAATAGATTTCCCTGGCGCTGGCGAAGGGGTCCTTCACGGTGCTGACGGTTTTATAACGGATTTCCAGCGCTTCCCCCTGGCCGGAAAACTCCCGGTGGATGGGTCCTGCCGCCTGATTCAGCCGGGCCGCGAAGGCCGCTCGGTAGCGGATCAGCTGGGCCGAAGCCCGGCACATCCCGTCGGAAAATTCATCCAGGGTGTCCAGCAGGGAGGGCTTTTCCCGCCAGTCCTTCAAAATCCGGGTCTTGTGCTCATACAGCTTATTGAACTCGGAGAGGAACTCCGCGTACCGGGGGCGAATCTGGCTGATGGCATTGTCCATCAGCCGCCGCCGGACCGCCGCCCCTTCCTTGATCAGGTTCAGGTCGTCCGGGCAGAACAGCACCGCGTTCACCACCTGGCTCAGCTCCCCGGCGGTTTTCTTCACGCCGTTGACGGTGATCTTCTTGGCCTGGCCCGGCTGCAGCTGGATGCGTATGGTCTGCTCCCGCTCGTGGCTCAACACCTCTGCCAGAATCTCCGCCGAGGAGAAGCCAAAGCCCACCAGCTCCCGGTCAAAGCGGGTGCGGAAGCTGCGGCCGCAGGAGAGCATATATACCGCCTCCAGCAGGTTGGTCTTGCCCTGGGCGTTCTGGCCGGAGATTACGTTGGTGCCGCTGTCAAACTCCGCCGTGTCCCACTCGTAGTTGCGAAAGCCGTTGAGGGCGATTCGTTTGATGATCATGCCTGTACGATCTCAAAGTCCAGCCCCTGAAAGCTGACCTTGTCGCCGGGGCGCAGTTTCTTGCCCCGCATGGTGCAGACTTCACCGTTGACGGTGACCATGCCCTCGCTGATGACGTACTTGGCCTCCCCGCCGGTACCCACCACGGCGGCAAATTTCAGCAGGGAATCCAGCTTGATATATTCGGTTTCTATTGTTATTTTTTCCATAATTTTCTATTCTCAGTCAGCCTCAGGCGTGAAGCCGCACAGGCAGGATCATATAGGTGAAGTTCTCGCTGCCGTCGGCGGCGGTGATGATGCAGGGGGAGGAGGCGGAGTTGAGGCAGATGTTCAGCTCCTCCTTGGCGGCGGCCTTCAGGGCGTCCTTCAGATACCGGTCGTTAAAGCCGATCTGCAGACCCTCGCCGCTTCCCTCACAGGTGCAGACGTCCTCCGCCCGGCCGATGGGGGTGACGCAGAGGCAGTCAATGCTGCCGTCGTTGAAGCTCATGCGCACCGGGCTGGTGTTCCGCTCGCTGACGATCAGGGCCACCCGGTCGATGGCGGACATGAATTCGCTCCGGTCCACCTTCACGGTGTACTTGAAGCTTTCGGGGATGGACTTCTTGTAGTTCAGAAATTCCCCTTCCAGCCGGCGGGACACTACCACCGTCTCCCCAATGGAGAAGGAGATGTGCTTGGCGCCCACGGAGATTTTCACCAGCTCCTCGCTGTCGCCGCAGATGCGCTCAATATCCGCCAGGGCGGAGCCGGGCACCACGAAGCTGCAGTTTTCCATCTTTGCCGACTCCAGCTTCTCACTTCGCTTGGCAAGCCGGTAGCCGTCCACCGCCACCAGGGTCAGCTCTTCCCCTTCGATGTCAAAGAGGGCGCCGGTGTAGATGGGGCGCATATCGTTGTCCGCCACGGCGAAGATGGTCTGATTGATCATGCTGCCCAGGATTTTCTGGGGCAGGGCGATGTTGTTCACCCCGTCCACCGCCGGCATTTCCGGGTAATCCTCGGGGCTGATGCCCATGAAGTTAAACTCGCTCTTGCCGCATTTTACATTCACATTGTTGTTGATATCCGTGCTGATGGTGACGATGCCGTCCGGCAGGCGGCGGATCATCTCGCCGAAGAGCCGGGCGCCCACCACCACGGAGCCCTGCTCCTTCACCTCGGCCTCCAGCTGGGTGTAGATGCCTTTTTTCAGGTCATAGCCGGTGACGGTGAGCCGGTCGCTGGCCTGCAGCAGCAGACCCTCCAGGGCGGGGATGGGGCTTTTGCTGGCCGCCGCCCGGGAGGCAGTACCGCAGGCGGATTGGAGCAAATATTTCTCACAGCTGAATTTCATATCTTATTCTCCTTAAAGCAAAGAAATTTTTTCTATCAATAAATAAATAAATCTAATATTTTTAGTAGCAATAGTAGTAGGGGCTTCCACTTGTGGAAAACAGCCCCAAACCCTTGCATCGCAAGGCTTTCCTCTGTTGATGGTTTTGTTGGCAAATTTCCGCTTTTCAACACCTGAATTTTGAATCAAAACTTCCCACATTACCCTTTTCACTTTTCAACAGAAATCTGTGGAAAACAGCTCAGATGGAATTGATGTTGGAGGTAATGTCTCTCACGGTGCCGGCCATGTTGGGGTCGGTCTTTAAAAGGTCCTCCACCTTGCGGATGGAGCTGAGGACGGTGGCATGGTTTCTGTCCTCATATTCCGCGCCGATATCCTTCAGGGAGAGATTGGTCAGGGAGCGCATCAGGTACATGGAAACCTGACGGGCCATGGCCGTGTTTTTGGAGCGGCTCTGTCCCCGCAGGTCCTCCTCCTTTAGGGAGTAATAGCGGGCGGTTTCCCGGATGATGCTCTCCGGCGTGGGGATATAGGTGCCGACACGGATCACGTCCTTGATGGCCCGCTTTACGGAGTCAATGGTGATCACGTCGTCCAGAATCTCCTTATAGGCGGTGAGCCGCTTGATCACGCCCTCCAGCTGCCGGATGTTGGCGGTGATGCTGGTGGCGATGTACTCCACCGCGTCGTCGGACAGCAGCAGGCCCAGCTGCCCGGCCTTGTTGCGGGTGATGGCCATGCGGGTCTCCAGGTCCGGGGGCTGAATGTCCGCCATCAGGCCCCCTTCAAAGCGGGTGCGGAGCCGGTCGTCCAGGATGGACATTTCCAGCGGCGGCCGGTCAGAGGTGATGACGATCTGGTGCCCGGCTTCATAGATGTTGTTGAAGGTGTGGAAAAACTCGTTCTGGGTCTGCTGTTTGCCGGCAATGAACTGAATATCGTCCACCAGGAAGAGGTCCACATTGCGGTATTTCTGCCGGAACTCCTCCGCTGTGCCGTCCTTAATGGACTTGACCAGTTGATTGGTGAACTCATCCCCCTTGATATAGGCGATGCTCTTCTCCGGGCTTTTTTCATGGATCTGCTGCCCGATGGCCAGAAGAAGATGGGTCTTGCCCAGGCCGGAGTTGCCGTAGATAAACAGGGGGTTATAGGTCTTGCCCGGATTCTCCGCCACGGCGATGGCGGCGGCGTGGGCAAACTTGTTGGAGCTGCCTACAATGAAGCGGTCAAAGGTATAGCCCGCCATTTCCGGCAGGGAACTGTCCACCTTTTTCTTAATGGCATAGTCGTTGATCTCATCCCCGGAGAGGACCAGCAAATCAAAGTCACAGGAGAACAGGTCGGACAGGACGGCCTTGATGGTTTCGGCGAAGCGGGTATTGATAATGTCCCTTTTAAAATTGCTGGTGGTATGCAGCACCAGGCGGCAGTCCTCAATATCCACCGGGGTACAATCGGAAAACCAGGTATTGATGGCGGTGGCGGTGAGCTGATTGGAAAGAATCTCTATTATTTTATCCCAAATATCATTCAGCGAGTTCATTTGCAGCACCTCAAACAGCGTTTGTTTATAGTACACCTAACTATATGATTATAGCAAAACTCTCTCCTCATTTCAAGGGTTTTGGGGGAGATATAAATATAATATAGTAGGGAATATTCAACAAAAAAGAAGCCGGAACGCATCCGGCTTCTTGTAGGGTGTTTAGCGCTTATTACTTTTTGGGAACCAGAACGGTGGTACCGCCCATGTAGGGCACCAGCACGTCGGAAATGGTGACACTGCCGTCGGCCTGGAGATGGTTCTCCAGATAAGCGATCAGCATCCGGGGCGGGGCCACCACGGTGTTATTGAGGGTATGGGGCAGGTACATCTTGCCGTCCTGGCCCTTGATCCGCATCCGCAGGCGGCGGGACTGGGCGTCGCCCAGGTTGGAGCAGGAGCAGACCTCAAAGTACTTCTGCTGCCGGGGGCTCCAGGCCTCAATGTCGCAGGACTTGACCTTCAGGTCGGCCAGGTCGCCGGAGCAGCACTCCAGCTGGCGCACGGGAATATCCATGCTGCGGAACAGCTCCACGGAGAAGCGCCACATCTTTTCGTACCAGGCCATGGAATCCTCCGGCTTGCAGACCACGATCATCTCCTGCTTCTCAAACTGATGGATGCGGTAGACGCCACGCTCCTCAATGCCATGGGCACCCTTCTCCTTGCGGAAGCAGGGAGAATAGCTGGTGAGGGTCTGGGGCAGGCTCTCCTCGGGAATGATCTGGTCGATGAACTTGCCGATCATGGAGTGCTCGGAGGTGCCGATCAGGTACAGGTCCTCGCCCTCAATTTTGTACATCATGGCGTCCATATCCGTCTGGCTCATGACGCCTTCCACCACGTTGCCATGGATCATGAAGGGCGGGATGCAGTAGGTGAAGCCCTTGTTGATCATGAAGTCTCTTGCGTAGGCCAGCACGGCGGAGTGGAGCCGGGCAATATCGCCCATCAGGTAGTAGAAGCCGTTGCCGGAGACCCGTCCGGCGGAATCCATGTCCACGCCGTTGAAGCGCTCCATAATCTGGGTGTGATAGGGAATCTCATAGTCGGGCACCACCGGCTCGCCGAAGCGCTCCACCTCCACATTGGCGCTGTCATCCGGGCCGATGGGGACGGAGGGATCGATGATATTGGGGATGGAGAGCATGATGTGGCGGATCTGCTGGGCGTACTCCTCCTCCAGCTTCTCCAGCTCAGCCAGCCGGTCGGCCTGGGCCTTGACCTGGGCCTTGACGGCCTCGGCCTCCTCCAGCTTGGAGGGGTCCTTCTTGGCCTGACCCATCAGCATACCGATCTGCTTGGACAGGGCGTTGCGCTGGGCCCGGATGTCACTGGCCTCGGTGATGGCGGCGCGATTCTTGCTGTCCAGCTCCAGCACCTGATCCACCAGGGGCAGCTTTGCGTCCTGGAACTTCTTTTTGATGTTCTCCTTGACAATTTCAGGGTTCTCTCTGATAAACTTAATATCCAGCATGGTTTTTATCTCCTCAATCCTATATTGTGGTTTTCTCTGTTATTTGTTCTCCCCTGCTCTCTGCAGCAGGGCAATCAGGGCCTCCCGGTCGTCGGCGCCGTAGAACTCGATCTCAATGCGGCCGGTCTTTTTCCCGTCCACCAGGCGGACTCTCCGGCCCAGGGCGGCGGTGAGCTGGTTGGAGACTTCCGCGCTGTAATCCACGGCCAGGGGATCGCTGGCAGGCTTTTCCGCTTTCGGCTCTTTGGTAAGCCGGGCAGCCAGCTGCTCCGTTTTGCGGACGGACAGATTCTTGTTCCTTACCTCATTGGCGGCATCCAGCTGCAGCTTCTCGTCGCTGATGGGAACCAGCGCCCGGGCGTGACCGGCGGACAGTTCCCCCTTCTCCACCATTTCCAGCACCGGGGCGGACAGGCTCAAAAGCCGCATGGCGTTGGTGATGGCCGGGCGGGAACGGCCCACGCTTTTGGCCGCTTCCTCCTGGGTCAGACCGTATTCCTCAATCAGGGTGCGGTAGCCCTTGGCTTCTTCAATGGGGTTCAGGTCCTCCCTTTGCAGGTTCTCCACCAGGGCCAGCTCCGCGGTGCGCCGGTCGTCGGCCTCAATCACCCGGACAGGCACTTCCGTCAGCCCAGCTAGCCTTGAGGCGCGCCAGCGCCGCTCGCCGGCGATGATCTGGTAATAGCCGGTGTTCAGCTTGCGGACGGTGATGGGCTGAATCAGACCGTACTGGGCGATGGAGTCCGCCAGCTCCTGCAAAGCATCCTCGTCAAAATACTCTCTGGGCTGTTCCAGCCGGGGCTCCACCTTGCTGATGGGCAGATGCAGCAGCTCTGATTCTGCTTCGTCAAAATCATTGCCGCCGAAGAGCGCGTCCAGACCAATCCCCAGACCCTTGTTGTTTTTTGCTGCCATCTGTTCCCTCACTTCTCGCTTCTGGCGATAAATTCCACGGCCAGAGCCATGTAGGCCTTGCTGCCGCGGTTGATCCTGTCATACACTACGCCGGGCAGACCGTGACTGGGCGCCTCGGAGAGCCGGACGCTGCGGGGAATCACCGTCTCATAGACCTTGTCCCCCAGATAACGGCGCAGCTCATTGGCCACCTGGGTGGTGAGATTGGCCCGACTGTCATACATGGTGAGGACAATGCCCTCAATACCCAGCCGGCGGTTCAGCCGCTTGGAGCACATCTTGATGCTGGTCAGCAGATCGGTAATTCCCTCCAGGGCGTAATACTCGCACTGCATGGGAATCAGCACATTGTCCGCCGCCACCAGGGCGTTGACCGTCAGCAACTCCAGAGAGGGCGGACAGTCCATAAAAATGTAATCGTAGTCACTGAACAGGGGCATCAGGGCCTTTTTCAGCACAAACTCCCGTTCCTCCGCGTCAATCAGCTCCACGGAAGCGGCGGCCAGCTCCTTGCTGGCAGGGATTACATCGCCGTAGTCAGTGTGCACCACGCAGTCGGCAGCGGCAGCGCCGTTGATCAGCATGTCATATGTATTGGGCCGCTGGCTCTTTGCCACGCCCATGCCAGAGCTGGCGTTGCCCTGGGGGTCACAGTCCACCAGCAGCACGTTCTTCCCCATAAGGCTGAGAGCCGCACAAAGGTTGACGCTGGTGGTGGTTTTGCCCACGCCGCCCTTTTGATTCGCAACAGCAATGATTTTAGCCATAGTCTTTCTCCTTTACTCTGTTGGCATTATATCAGCTTTGCAGGTGCTTTTCAATGTTTCACATGAAACAATTTATCAGACAGACAGATTGTTTTTTTGTGCGCAGCGTCAAGAAAAAAGAGTCATTTATATTCATGATAGAAAAATTTTAGATATACCCAACCCCGTCCCCAAGTTGAAGCGAACGCTTCAACTTGGAAAGGAAGAAGGAGTCAACGGATACGAAGCTTTTCTCGCCAGAGAGAAGCGGAGTGAAGTTGACTCCTTCTGACGCCGTTTCACGTGAAACATCAACTGACCAGCATATCGATATCCCCAATGCCAAGCCCCTGATGTACGGCCAGGTTGATGCCGTAAGCAATCACCCGGGCGCCGGAGCGGACCAGGGCATCAATGCTGCGGGGTGTGACAAAAAGGCCGGACAGCCCTTCCTCACCAAGAGTACCGGCGTCAATCACCGTGGGAATGCCGATGGCGATCACCGGCACACCCAAAGTTTCGGCGCTCAGCTCCTGCCGGTCGTTTCCCACGCCGGAGCCGGGGGAGATGCCGGCGGTGGAAACCTGCACGCAGCGGCAGAGCCGGTCCAGGTCAGAGCCGGCCAAAGCGTCGATCACAAGAACCAGGTCCGGAGAAAGCCGGCTGCAAAGCAGCTTGACCTGCTGGGCGCTCTCTATGCCGGAGGTGCCCAGCACCCCGGGGCGGCAGAGGGCCAGAGAGGAAAAGGTGGAAAAGTCCGCCGGGGCCTGCTGCTTCAGATGCCGGGTGACAATGACGCTGGAAGCCGCCAGACTGCCCAGGGCGTCGGGGGTAATATCCGGGTTGCCCAGGGCTGCCACCAGGACCTTGTCATGCTGCTTGCAGCAGCGGCCAATCAGCTCCTCCACCGCCTGGGCGGCGGCTTCAAATTGCTCCGCCCCCCGCTCAAAGCGCTGGGGCAAGTCCAACGTAAAATATTTGCCAATGGGTTTTCCCAGGGCCTGGGAACCCTGCTCATTGAGAATCTCCACCGCCATCAGTTCCAGCCCATGAAGCTGCTCATGAGCGGCGATGACCCCCTGCTTTTCCGTCAGGTCCCGGGCGCTGCTATCAAGCTGGCGGAAGCTCTCGGTGGCAAGATCGGTTCTGCCTTTATACAGCATGAAATTGGCCTCCTGTATCAAGATATAGTGTATTTTACCCAGGAAAAACACTATAGATAACAAGACGAAAAAAATCCAAAATTTTTTGAAAAAATACTTGATTTTCAAGGACTTCTTTGATATAATCCATCAATGCGAGTTATCATAACTCAATTTTATAGGAGGAGGTGGCGATTGAAGCATGGCCAACATTAAATCTTCTGCAAAGAGGGACGAGAAGTCTAAGGAACTCAGAGCCAAGAATCGGGCTGACAAGACCGAGCTCAAGACCATGATGAAAAAATTTGACGCAGCCGTTGCCGAGGGCAACCGTGAAAATGCCGTCAGTGCCTATAAAGTTGCTGTTAAGACTGTCGACCGCGCAGCCGGCAAGGGTCTTCTGCACAAGAACAATGCAGCGCACAAAAAGTCCGCTATGGCGAGCAAGCTCAACGAGATGGCTTAATCAAAAACAAATGAAGGACATGCTCCGGCATGTCCTTTTTTCTATCATGAGAGGAAAAACCTATGGAAAAGAAATTGATGCTCATCATCAACCCGGCAGCAGGCAAGGGCGCTTATAAGGTGAATCTGGGGGAGGCCCTCCACGTGCTGGACATGGGCGGTTACCGCACCAGCCTGTACTTCACTGCCAGCCGGGGCGACGCCACGGACTTCGCCCGGGCCTATGCCAAAGAGTTTGACACTGTGGCCTGCATCGGCGGGGACGGTACCCTCAGCGAGGTGATTTCCGGCCTGATGGAGTTGGATTCCCCTCCCCCCCTGGGCTATATCCCTATGGGCACCGCCAACGACGTGGCCACCACATTGAACCTGCCCAAGAACGACACCGTAGCCGCCGCCCGGCGGATCGTCCATGGCGGGGCCCATCCCTTTGATGTGGGTGGCTTCGGGCAGGAGGAGTACTTTGCCTATATCGCCGCCTTTGGGGCCTTTACCGAGGTCAGCTATGCCACACCCCAGAACCAGAAGCGGGTGCTGGGCCACCTGGCCTATGTGCTCCAGGGGGCTAAGCAGCTGCCCAAAATCGAGAGCTACCGGGCCCGGGTGGAATATGATGGCGGCGTCATTGAGGGGGACTTCCTGTATGGCAGCGTGTCCAACTCCACCTCCGTGGCTGGCATCGTCCACCTGCGGGATGATCTGGTGTGTTTGGGGGACGGCATGTCCGAGCTGGTGCTGGTACGCAATCCCGGCAGCCTGGCGGAGTTCAACAACATTGTGGACGGTGTGCTGCGCCAGAGCTATGACAACAAGAATCTTCTGATCTTCCACACCCACAGGGCCCGGTTCACCTTTGAAAAGCCGGTGGCCTGGACCCGGGACGGTGAGGCCGGCGGCGAATATCAGGTAATAGAACTTTGCAACTATCACCGCCCCATCCAGTTAATTTTTTAGTTGCAATATCTTTTTATGATGTATATAATAATGATTCATGGAGTAAAACTTCGTTATTGGAAGAAAGGATGAGCGCGTATGGAGCGTCAGAAAATAGCGGCAATCTATGCCGACAGCAAGGCCTTTGACGGCCAGAGCATTACCGTCTGCGGTTGGGTGAGAACCGTCCGTGATATGAAGAACTTCGGCTTTATCGAACTCAACGACGGCAGCTGCTTCAAGTCCCTGCAGGTGGTCTTTGAGCGGGAGAGCCTTGCAAATTATGAGGAGATCGCAAAACAGAACGTGGGCGCGGCCCTGATCGTCCGGGGCACCCTGGTGCTGACCCCGGAGGCCAAGCAGCCCTTTGAACTGAAGGCCGGTGAAATTACGGTGGAGGGCGTTTCCTCCCCCAACTATCCCCTGCAGAAGAAGCGCCACAGCGTGGAATTTTTGCGCACCATCCAGCATCTGCGGCCCCGCACCAACCTGTTCTCCGCCGTCTTCCGGGTGCGCAGCGTGGCGGCCCAGGCGGTACATGAATTTTTCCAGAGCCGGGGCTTCGTCTATGTCCAGACCCCCATCATCACCGGCTCCGACTGTGAGGGCGCCGGCGAGATGTTCCGGGTCACCACCCTGGACCTGAACAACCTGCCCCTGAAAGAGGATGGCACCGTGGACGACAGCAAGGACTTCTTCGGCAAGCCCACCAGCCTCACCGTGTCCGGCCAGCTGAACGCCGAGAACTTTGCCATGGCCTTCGGCGATGTGTACACCTTCGGCCCCACCTTCCGGGCAGAGGTGTCCTACACCCAGCGCCATGCCGCCGAGTTCTGGATGATCGAGCCGGAGATGGCCTTTGCCGATCTGAACGACTACATGAACACTGCCGAGGCCATGGTGAAGTACATCATCAACACCGTGCTGGAGCGCTGCCCCATGGAGATGGAGTTCTTCAACTCCTTTGTGGACAAGGGCCTGCTGGAGCGGCTGCACAACGTGGTCAACAACGACTTTGGCCGGGTCAGCTACACCGAGGCGGTGGATATCCTGATGAAGTCCGGCAAGAAGTTCGACTACCCCGTCCAGTGGGGCATCGACCTGCAGACCGAGCATGAGCGCTACCTCACCGAGGAAGTGTACAAGAAGCCCATCTTCGTCACCGACTATCCCAAGGACATCAAGGCCTTCTATATGCGCCTGAACGACGACGGCAAGACCGTGGCCGCGGCGGACTGTCTGGTGCCCGGCGTGGGCGAGATCATCGGCGGCAGCCAGCGTGAAGAGCGGCTGGAGCTGCTGACCCAGCGCATGGCAGAGCTGGGCCTGAAGGAAGAGGACTACTGGTGGTATCTGGACCTGCGGCGCTACGGCAGCTGCCGCCACGCCGGCTTCGGCCTGGGCTTTGAGCGGATGGTCATGTACCTCACCGGCGTCAGCAACATCCGGGACGTGGAGCTACATCCCCGCACCACCGGCAACGCCGACTTCTGAGAATCAAGCAATAAAAATCCCATGACGCAGTATGAAGCGCCATGGGATTTTTTGCTGTCTGTAAAATGCTACACCTTTCTGTGCTCGCCCCGGTTGGCCTTCCGCAGGCCGATCTCCGTACCCCGGTAGATGCGGACATAGTTCTCCCGGTGCTTGATGAGGATGGCGGCGGTGGCGATGCAGAGAATGGCGGAGAAATACAGGCCGTGGGTAAAGGCCATGTAGGCCGGCACCAGCACCACGGTGGTGACAGTGCCCACCACGATGTAATCGCTGATGAAGGTCACCAGCGCCACGATCACCATCACAAGCAGGGCAAACTTCCAGTTCAGCGCCAGGGTCATGCCCAGGTAGGAGGCAAAGCCCTTGCCGCCCCGGAACCGGAGAAAAAAGGGAAACATATGCCCTAGCACGCAGGCCACGCCTGCGGCCGCAGCGATGAAGGGCAGCCCCTGCCCAAAGTGCCGGGCCAACACCACCGCCAGCAGCGCCTTGCCGATATCATGGACGGCCACGATCACGCCGGGACCCCAGCCCATCAGCACCATGGCGTTGGACGCCCCCAGATTTTTGGAACCGGCGGTGCGCAGGTCAACCCCCTTATACTTGGACAGGTACAGGGCCATATTGGAACAGCCCATCAGATAGGCCAGAAGCAGAATGGCGATATAGAGCAGAATCTTTGTCATGGGTATGCCCCCCTTCCGGCACTATCATACTATAGATCCCGGCTTTTGCCTAGGGGGAAATTCAAGTCACCAATGCCCCCATGGTGAGAATGCCCAGGTTATCCCGGTAAATTCGATCAAATTGAGAAATGGGCAGGGGGTTCACCCCAAGGCCCGCCTCAATGGTGTAGCCGGGGCGGTCAAACTGCTGGATGAACCAGTCCTTGTACCCGGCAAAGCCGGAGGTATAGGGGGTCTCCTCCACGGCGTAGCCGGAGACGGCAGAGAAGGTGGAGGCGATCTGGCGGGAATTCTCCGGCTCGTAGTCCAGGAACTTCCAGTAAATCACCTGCCCCTGGGTGTGATAGGCAAGAATCAGAGAGGGGTCCAGGGCCAGGGTGTAGTCGTACATGGCCCTGGCCTCCGGGGCGGAGAGAGGGCTGGGGCCCACATAATCCGCCGGCGCCGGGGAGACAATGCCTTGCGCGTACTTGTTCTCCCTGGCCTGCTCCCACTGAGCGGGGTATTGGAGGTTCAGGTCCGTGCCGGCAATGTTGGCTTTCCAGCCGTCGGGAAAGGGAAATTGGGGGTAATTGGCCCCGATGCGCCGGGCGGCGGCGTAGTATTCCCCGCTTTGCAGCTCCCCGGTCACCAGGTCGATACCGTCCGGGTTCACCGCCGGGATGAGATAGACGGAGGCATAGTCCATCAGCTCCGCGGCGGAGACGGAAAAAATCCGCCCGCCGTTGGCAAAGGCAAAGGACAGCTCCTCCACAAATTTCAGCAGCAGCGGCGTGCAGATCCACTCATTGGCATGGTGGCTGGCGTTATAGAGCACCCGGTTTTCCCCGCTGCCCAGATTCATCCGCCAGAGCGGCCGGCCCATCACGCTGCGGCCGATTTCCCCGGTGCCGATGAAGGGATAGCGGGCGGCCAGACCCCGGACGCAGTAGCTCACCAGGGCGGCGCTGTAAGCGATATTGGTGGGCACCACCGGGAAGGAAAAGGGGATCACCAGCTCCTGCCCCAATGGCAGCGCCTCCGGCCGGACGCCGGGATTTGCCAGCAGGATGGCCTCCGTGCTGCTGCCGTAGCGCTGGGCAAGGGCATAGACGCTGTCCCCCCGGCGCACCGGATGGGTGATATAGCCCAGGTACCAGGGCAGGATGGCCCGGTGGGTCTGGTTCCCGGCCACGCCGTCCGCCGGGATGCCCCGGCTGGCCTGAAAGCGCCGGAGGGCCGCCTCCGTCCCCGGGCCAAAGACGCCGTCGGTATCCAAGGGACCGTACCCGGCCCGGTCCAGGGCCAGCTGCAGCAGCTGCACCGCAGGGCCGGTGCTGCCGATCTTCAATAGCCTCATTGCAGTGTCCTCCGATAAAAGAATGTGGAAAAGGGCGGAAGGCTCTGTAAAGTATATGCGGGAAAATATCAGCATTTTCCATAAAATTTTGCTTTTTCGCGCAGAAGGAAGAAAGAATAAGAAGCACTTGCCGGAGAAGAAAGACGGGCCTTTGGCACAAAAGTTCAAAATTTGGTAATATTTCTGTGGGACAAAAGCTTTTGTCAATTTTACGCTAAAAAGTACAGGCTTATTGACAAAGATTTGTTAAGCTTATATAATGACTCAAGTTCAAAAGAACATTAATTTTACAGGAGGAAGTAAAATGAAAAAGTATCTTGCACTGGTTCTGGCTCTGTGCATGGTTCTGGCCCTCTGCGCCTGCGGCGCCAAGCCCGCTGAGGCCCCCGCAGCCGAGGCACCTGCCGCCGAAGCTCCCGCAGCCGAGGCACCCGCCGCTGAAGGCTGGGCACCCGACGGCCCTGTCACCATGATCGTAGCCTACAAGGCCGGCAACGGCACCGACGTTACCGCCCGTATCCTGGCCCAGTATGCTGAAAAGTACGTGGGTCAGACCATCGTCATCGAGAACGTTGACGGCGGCTCCGGCTCCATCGGCTGGTCCCAGCTGGCTTCCGCTGAGGCTGACGGCATGACCATCGGCTTCATGAACCTGCCCAACTTCAACAGCTCCATCGTCAAGGAGCTGGGTACTTACACCACCAGTGACTTTGCCGCCATCTGCAACCACGTGACCGAGACCTCTCTGGTTCTGGTCCGTGCTGACGATGACCGCTTCGCCGACATTGACGCTCTGGTAGCCTACGCCAAGGAGAATAACACCGTTGCCTCCACCAACGGCGCTCAGGCCTCCAACCACATCGGCGCTCAGGCCTTTGCCAACTCCGCCGGCTTCAAGTACACCGATATCCCCCAGGGCAACACCGCCGATGAGCTGACCTCCCTGCTGGGCGGCGAGGCCGACTGGTGCGTGGCCAAGGTGGCTGACATTGCAGGCCGCACCGACGTGCGCGCCCTGGCTGCCTTCTCCACCGAGCGTCTGCCCGAGATGCCCGACGTGCCCACCCTGGGCGAGAAGGGCTACTACGATCAGTGGCTGGGCTCCTCCCGCTGCATCGTGGCTCCCGCCGGTGTGTCTGCCGATGTGATTGCCTTCTATGAGGCTGCCTTCAAGGCCACCATGGAAGATCCCGACTACCAGGCAGCCGCCAGCGAGTTTGCCACCGATTACAAGGACGCCGCCGCTACCGCCGCTCTGATCGAGCAGCAGCAGACCTTCACTGAGGGTCTGGCCGAGGGCTTCTGGTACGAATAAACCTGGATGGAAGGTACAGGGGGCAGGCAAGCCTGCCCCCTTTTCCGATTTATTCAATAGAGATAGGAGGGATTTCCCTTGAAAATGAAAAAGACGGACATCGGCGTTGTAGTCTTTATGTACGCCTTTTGCGCCTTCTTTTATGCCTACAGCGGCAAGCTCAGCGCCGGCAGCAAAACCTATCCCCTGTTCACCATTTCCCTGCTCTTCGGCCTGACCACCCTGTACCTGATCCAGATGATTCTGGCGGCCCGGAAATACGGCGTGGAGAGCGGCGTGGACAAGGTGTTCGCCGGCTTCAAGGCCCTGCAGTTCACCCTGAGCCTGGTGCTGACCATTGTGTATTTCTTCCTGGTGAAGTACCTGGGCTTCTTCAGCGCTACCACCATCTTTATGATCGCTTCCTTCGTCTACCTGAAGGTGCCGGTGCTCCATTCCGTGATTGCCCTGGTGGCCATGAACCTGCTAATCTACCTGGCCTTTGTGCAGTTTCTGGGCGTGCGCCTGCCTGCCGGGATTCTGTTTTAAGGAGGGTCTGAACAATGCTTGATACCTTACAGCTTATGGGTCAGGGCTTCATCAGTGCCCTCTCCTTTGTCAACATCCTGGCCATGGCCGGCGGCGTGGCTCTGGGCATCATCATCGGCTGCCTGCCCGGCCTGTCGGCCGCCATGGGCGTGGCGCTGATGCTGCCGCTGACCTTCTCCATGCCGGCGGATACCGGCCTGATCGTGCTGGGCGCCATCTACTGCGGCGCCATCTTCGGCGGCTCCATCTCCGCCATTCTGATCCACACCCCCGGTACCCCGGCCTCCGCCGCCACCGCCATTGAGGGCTATCAGATGACCCTCCAGGGCAAGGCGGGCAAGGCCCTGGCCACCGCCTGCTGGAGCTCCTTCTGGGGCGGGCTTTTGAGCTGCATTTCCCTGTACTTCTTTGCCCCCCTGCTGGCCCAGCTGGCATTGAAGTTCATGTCCGCCGAGAAGTTCTGGCTGGGCATCTTCGGCCTGACCATCATCGCCGGCGTTTCCAGCAAGTCCATCGTCAAGGGCCTGATGTCCGGCGCCATGGGCCTGGTCATCTCCACCATCGGTCTTGACCCCATTGACGGCACCAAGCGCTTCATGTTCGGCCAGGCCTTCCTGGCAGAGGGCATCAACACCACCTGCGCCCTGATCGGCCTGTTCTCCATGTCCCAGGTGTTCATCCTGGCGGAAAAGGAGATCAAAAAGCGGGCCAAGGCCGCCAAGTTCAGTGATAAGATCACCCTTACCAGGGAAGAGCGGAAAAAGATTCGCCCCACCATCATCCGCTCCTGGATTATGGGCAACATCATCGGCATCCTGCCCGGCGCCGGCGCCTCTATCGCCTGCTTCCTGGGCTATAACAGCGCCAAGCAGTTCTCCAAGACCAAGGAGGAGTTTGGCCACGGCGCCATTGAGGGTGTGGCCGGCTCCGAGGCGGCCAACAACGCCGTCACCGGCGGCTCCCTGATCCCCATGCTGACCCTGGGCATCCCCGGCGAGTCCGTCACCGCGGTGCTGATGGGCGGCCTGATCATCCAGGGCCTGGCCCCGGGACCGGAGCTGTTCACCAAGCATGCCGCCATGACCTATACCTTCTTCGCCGGCTTCGTGCTGGTGCAGTTCTTCATGCTGGCCATCGGTACCCTGGGCTGCCGCGGCTTCGCCCAGATCTCCCGCCTGTCTGACGCCATTCTGATCCCCTGCGTCACGGTGCTGTGCGTCATCGGCTCCTACGCCATCCACCGCAACATGAGCGACGTGGTGGTCATGATCATCTTCGGCGTGCTGGGCTACCTGATGCGGAAGTTCGATTTGAACACCGCCGCCGTGGTGCTGGCCCTGATCCTGGGGCCCATCAGCGAAAAGGGCCTGCGGGGTGCGCTGCGTGTCAGCGGCGGCGACATCGGCTGCCTGTTCCAGTCCCCGGTCAGCTGGGTGCTGATCATCCTCAGCATCATCGGCATCTTCTCCCCCTTCTTCATGGATAAGTTTGAGCGCAAGGTGGCCGGTGACGAGAATGTGGACGCCGCCGTCCAGGACGAAACTCTTTCTTGACGTCAGAATGCGCCTATTCCATTCCGTTTCCACGGTTTTCGTAGGAGCCGTGAAAACTTCATATCCATAAGCGCATTCTTCCTTTTCGCCCCAGACCCACTTCGTTGGGCTCTGGGGCGATTTGTTTCCTATTCGCTCCTTCCTTCTTCCTTTCCGGCTCAAACCCGCTTCCTTCCTCTCCCCCGGCCAGAGTCCGGGGGGATTTTTTATGGGGTTTTGTTGTGAATTGTGCATAAATCCGGGGGTCGATCTTTGGCTTGCAATATGGTTCAGCTTCCTATAGAATATATGCGGGCACGAATGTGCTCCAATCTGACTGCGTGTCCGGCTCTCCATTACCAAGCCGGGCATAGCTTTACTAAGGAGGAAATAAAACATCCCTGTGGCTCAGGGTGCGGCAGTGTGGAGACCTGTCGTAATGCGGGTGGCTGTGCCCCTGCGAGTGCGCCAGTGGCGGAGGCCCGGCGTTCAGAGTCGGTAAAAATGGCAACTGTTACACTGAAAAACGTAAAGAAGATCTACCCGTTCGTCAGCGGCGAAGGCAAGAAGAAAAAGAAAAAGGGTAAGGACGAACCGGAAGAGAAGAAGGTCAACCTTCAGATCACTGAGCAGGGCGTTGTGGCCGTTCAGGAGTTCAATCTGGATATCGCCGATAAGGAATTCATCGTTCTGGTCGGCCCCTCCGGCTGCGGCAAGTCCACCACCCTGCGTATGGTGGCCGGTCTGGAAGAGATCTCTGAGGGCGAGCTGTACATTGACGGCAAGCTCATGAACGATGTTGCCCCCAAGGACAGAGACATCGCCATGGTTTTCCAGAACTACGCCCTGTACCCCCATATGACCGTGTATGAAAACATGGCCTTCTCCCTGAAGCTGCGCAAGGAAAAGAAGGAAGTTATCGACCAGAAGGTCCGCGAGGCTGCCGAGATTCTGGACATCACCCAGTATCTGGACCGCAAGCCCAAGGCTCTGTCCGGTGGTCAGCGCCAGCGTGTGGCTATCGGCCGCGCCATCGTCCGTGACCCTGCCGTCTTCCTGATGGACGAGCCTCTGTCCAACCTGGACGCCAAGCTCCGTAACCAGATGCGCGCCGAGATCATCAAGCTGCGCGAACGTATCAATACAACCTTTATCTACGTCACCCATGACCAGACCGAGGCCATGACCCTGGGTGACCGTATCGTCATCATGCGCGATGGCTACATCCAGCAGATCGGCACCCCCCAGGAAGTGTTCAACAATCCCCGGAACCTGTTTGTCGCCGGCTTCATCGGCACCCCCCAGATGAACTTCTTCGACGCAAAGCTGCTGAAGGAGAACGGCAAGTACTTTGTCCAGCTGGCCAATGTGAAGGTGGAGCTGAGCCAG
Organism: Candidatus Limivicinus sp.; assembly: GCA_051866745.1. Taxonomy (GTDB): domain Bacteria; phylum Bacillota; class Clostridia; order Oscillospirales; family Oscillospiraceae; genus Limivicinus. The sequence goes on from JBJDXQ010000025.1 coordinate 29,492, forward strand.
GACAAGCAGGAGCGTCTCGCCGCCAACAATGTGGAGCCGCAGGATGTTACCCTGGGCGTCCGTCCTGAGCACACCAACCTGGTGGAGGGCGGCGTGCCCGCCAAGGTGGACGTGTCTGAGATGATGGGTTCTTCCATCCATCTGCACGTCACCGCCGAGGGCCGGGATGTGATCATCATCGTCCCCACCATCGACATGAAGGGCAGCTACAGCATCGGCGACACCGTCAGCTTCAGCTTCAACGGCAACGTTGCTCACGTCTTCTCCAAGGAGACCGAGAAGAATCTGGAGTGGTGACGTCAGAACGCGCCTATTCCATTTTGTCTCCGCGGTTTCCGTAGGAGCCGCGAAGACTCCATATCCATAGGCGCATTCTTCCTTATCGACCCAGACCCACGTTGTTGGGCTCTGGGTCGATTTGTTGGGGACGCGTGAAATGGCTTTATTCGCCCTTTCAAACCCGGAGCGTTTGCTCCGAGTTTGCTTTTTTGAGAGATGCAGTGCACCAAAAAAGAACCGTAGGGGCGTGCATTGCACGTCCGCAAAACGGCACCTGATATGTTCACCTTTTGTAAAACTACAACAAAACAGGCGCGGCAGATTTTGACAAATTATACAAGCATCCAAAACAGAAAAAAGCCCTTGCAATTTGCCCGCGCTTCGACTATAATCCACACGAAAAGAAGATTTTTAAGCCTCGGTACAGAGAGACCGGCAAAATCGCTCATAGGGAAGGGTGCGGCGCGCTGCATCCGCAATTGTGTGTGTCTTGCCGGGAACAGGCAAGGCATTTTTTCTTGCCCATGTGTGGCGAAGGAGGGATTGGCGTGAAACTGAAGGCCCAGATCATGGACGAAGCTGCCCTGAGGCGGGCGCTGATGCGCGTCTCCCATGAGATTGCCGAGCGAAACAAGGGCGTGGAAAACCTGGTGCTGGTGGGCATCCTCCGCCGGGGCGAGCCCATCGCCCGCATCATCCGGGAGAATATCCAAAAGATCGAGGATACGGCGCTGCCCTGCGGCAGCATCGATATCCGCTTCTACCGGGATGATCTTACCGAACTGACAGAGAATCCTGTTGTGAGAAAGGCCGAGCTGCCCTTTGACGTGACCAATAAGGATGTGGTGCTGGTGGATGATGTGCTCTACACCGGCCGCACCGCCCGGGCCGCCATTGAGGCCGTGTTCTCCTGCGGCCGCCCCCGCAGCATCCAGCTGGCGGTGGTGGTGGACCGGGGTCACCGGGAGCTGCCCATCCGGGCGGACTATGTGGGCAAGAACATCCCCACCTCCCGCAGCGAACTGGTGGAGGTCCGCCTGCCGGAATACGACGGGGAGACCGGCGTGTTCCTGATGGCCCCCTGATTTTTGCGCACTCCAAAATTTACATATAAGAGAGGTTCTAAAAATGGGAAAAAAGAATGCTAACGAAGGCCCTATTTATGACGCCCGCACCCTTGGCACCCCCAAGATGCTGGTTCTGGGCCTGCAGCACATGTTCGCCATGTTCGGCGCCACGGTTCTGGTGCCTGCCCTCACCGGCCTGGATGTTGCCACTACCCTGCTGTTCGCCGGTCTGGGCACGCTGCTGTTCCACCTGATCACCAAGCGCCAGGTCCCCGCTTTCCTGGGCTCCTCCTTTGCTTTCCTGGCCGGCTATTGGGCCATCGCCCCCAACGGCGAGGCCAACCTGCTGCCCTACGCCTGCTTCGCCGTGGCCGTCTCCGGCCTGATGTATGTGGTTCTGGCCGCTGTCATCAAGAGCGTGGGCGTCAACAAGGTGATGCGCTTCTTCCCCCCCATCGTCACCGGCCCCATCATCATCGCCATCGGCCTGATCCTTTCCTCCTCTGCCATCAATAACTGCGGCGCCAACTGGCTGGTTGCCATTGTTGCCATCATCGTGGTTATCGTGTGCAACATGTGGGGCAAGGGTATGATCAAGATCATCCCCATCCTCATCGGCGTGATTGCCTCCTACCTGGTGTCCATGATCGTTGACCCCGCTTCCCGGGCCAATGTGGTTCAGACCGTGGCCGCTGCCGACTGGATCGGCATCCCTGTCCACAAGGAAGCCACCGTTTTCGGTCTCTTTGCCAACGGTGTTGACACTGGTCTGCTGGTTACCGCCTGCATCACCATCGTCCCCCTGGCCATCGCCACCATGATGGAGCACATCGGCGACATCTGCGCCATTTCCTCCACCGTCAACAAGAACTTCCTGGTGGAGCCGGGCCTGCACCGCACCCTGATGGGCGACGGCCTTGCCACCACTCTGGCCTCCCTCTTCGGCGCTCCTGCCAACACCACCTACGGCGAGAATACCGGCGTTCTGGCCCTGTCCAAGGTCTATGACCCCAAGGTCATCCGCCTGGCCGCCCTGTTCGCCATCATCCTCAGCTTCTGCCCCAAGTTCGCCGCTCTCATCACTGCCATGCCCGCCGCCACCATCGGCGGTGTGTCCCTGGTGCTCTACGGCATGATCTCCGCCGTCGGCGTGCGCAACGTGGTGGAGAACCGGGTGGACTTCACCAATACCCGCAACGTGGTCATCGCTGCCCTGATCCTGGTGCTGTCCCTGGGCATTGCCAACAGCACCGCCGGCGCCGTGCAGATCGGCTCCGTCAGCCTGTCCGGCCTGGCCGTGGCTTCCATCGTGGGCATCATCCTCAACGCCGTCCTCCCCGGCAAGGACTACGAGTTCCAGCAGGAGAGCGAAGGCTCCACCTCCGTCAACTTCAAGGTCTGAGTTAAATCTGAATCATATAGCAACGCCGCCCCGGAGAAATCCGGGGCGGCGTTCTTTTATCCGCGGCCAATGTCCATCATGCTGATCTGAATCTCATCTTGGGGACTGCCCTGGGGCATTGGGGTATCCGTTTCCCGGATCTCCAGATTTTTCGCGATCTTCTCCAGGGTGTCCATGCTGTCCTCCCCCTGAACAATAGCAAGAATCCCCTGCTCCTCGTCAAACATCAGAATATAATTTACAATGGACAAATATTTGTTCAGCCTGCTCCATTCGGTGCTGCTGTAATCTGCCACCACCTTTGTGACCTTCCACGTATCCCAGTTCTCCTCCTCTATGGTCACCGGCTCCGCGTTGAGCACGGACATTCTTCCCCGGGTATCCACCTCATAGGCAAAAATCTGGCAGGGGATGTGGTCATGGGAACAAAAGGCGCCAAAGCCGTTGCCCCAGCCGTCCCCGGCGTAGTCGCTGCGGAAGCACTCCACATAGTGCTCCCCTTCCGGCAGCCAGCCGGGCTTGATCTCCAGCTGATACCGGGGCCTGTCAGGGCCGGTAAAGGTAAAGACCAGGCCGGCGTCAGGATAGACGAGCTTCTGTTCTTCCACCAGCTTGCCCGTATCGTCGTAAAAGCGCCAGTAGCCGCTGGGGATTTCCCCTGCGGGAACGGTCTCCCGGTGCATACCGAACAGGCCTGCCGCGAAGGCCGTCGCCGTCATCAGCGTGGCGATCACCGCCGCCAGCAGCAGGATGCGGGTGACATTCCTTCTCCGGGGCGTCCTGTCCCCGTCTTTTATTTTGTTCAAAACCTCTGCCTTGATGCGCTGTGTAAGCTGTTCATCCGCCGCGCCCAGTTCCACCCCTTCGGGGCAGCAGTCGTCCATCAGGTCACTGATTCGAATTTGCATCGCCGTACCCCCTTTCTTCCAGATGCTCCTTCAACTTCTCCCGGCCCCGGGACAGCCTGCTGCGGACGGTGGCGGCGTTCATGCCCAGGGCCTGAGCAATGTCCCCGGTCTTTTGGTAGAGGAAATACCGCCGCAGGAAAATTTCGCTGTCCGGCAGGCCCAGACTGTCCACCGCCTCCCGGCAGGCCGCTTTCAATTCCAATGCCAGCACTCCTTCCTCCGGGCCGGGAAGGGAAAGCTCCAGCAGGTCGTCCTCCAGCGGTTCGGTCAGCTTCAGACGGCGCAGCCGGGATTTGGCGGCGTTGCGGGCGATGGCGGCCAGATAGGCTTTCAGTTTCCCCGGCTCCACCTGCGCCCGGCTGTACCAGAGGGAGCAGAACACGTCGGAGACCACCTCCTCCAGATCCTCCCGGGGCAGCGCGTGGGAGAGGATGTTGCTGACAATGGCGAAAATATAGGGCGTGTATTGGTCGATAATCTGCTCCAGGGCGGCGCTGTCACCCCGGCGCAGGGCTTTTAAAATGCGCTTTTCATTCACAAGCGTTTCACAGCCTTTCTCTTTGAGCGCTCTCACCTATATAAACGACGGGCAGGCCGATTTTGTTGCAGGAAAGACAAAAAACCGCACCGATTTTTTCGGTACGGTTTTTGCTTGACAGGCCATGTCATATATCGTATGATTGTGACAACAAGGGGCGAGGCGGTCAGCTACACCACCCAGAAGGGGGGGTGAGCACATGCCGATAACACTAACGATACATATACTCGGGTATACAGTAACGATTAGAGTTAAAAAGCAAGGCCGCCACTCTGCCAAGTGACGGCCTAAGGCGATGCTTTGGAAAGTTAATTGTTTGAGCTGACGCAAAACGTCATCGCTCCTTGTGTTTTCATTTTATATCGCATTTTTTTATTTGTCAAGAGTGAGCCGCACCGGATTTTTCCGGTGCGGCTTTTACTTATGACGCTACCGTTCTTCCCGGAAGTAGGCCAGGCCCAGGGAGGCGGGGGGCTGGTTCTCCCGCTTGTTGCGCATGGAGGAGATCACCAGCACGATGATGGTGACCACATAGGGCAGCATCTTGTACAGCTCCTTCACCGCCAGGTTCATGCCGGTGGGGATGAAGAGGTAGAGGATATACAGGCCGCCGAAGAGGATGGAGGCGAAGACCGCCACATTGGGCTTCCAGATGGTGAAGATCACCAGCGCCAGCGCCAGCCAGCCACGGTCGCCAAAGGCGTCGTTGGACCAGACGCCGCAGGCGTAGTCCATTACGTAGTACAGCCCGCCCAGGCCGGCGATCATACAGCCGATGCAGGTGGCCATGTACTTGTACTTGTTTACGTTGATGCCGGCGGCGTCAGCGGTGTTGGGGCTTTCGCCCACGGCCCGCAGATGCAGGCCCACCTTGGTGCGCTTGAGCACGTAGGCGCAGACGAAGGCGATGATCACCGCCACATAGGCCAGAAAGCCGTAGCTGAGGAAAATCTTGCCAAACCAGCCCAGGTCCGCGGCAAAAGGCAGGGACTTTTTGAAGCAGGCGCTGGTGGCAGACAGGGCGATGGAAGGCACGTCCGCCCCGGAGAGCTTAATGAGGGAGCCGCCGAAGAAGTTGCCGAAGCCCACGCCGAAGGTGGTCATGGCAAGGCCGGTGACATTCTGGTTGGCCCGCAGGGTGACGGTGAGGAAGCAGTACAGCAGGCCCATCAGCAGAGAGCCCAGCAGGCAGCAGACCAGGGGGATCAGCACCGCCAAAAAGCCGTTGACCCCGGCAGAACCTACGGACTGCTCATAGAGGAAAGCACCGATGACGCCGGAGATGCCGCCCACGTACATCACGCCGGGCAGGCCCAGGTTCAGATTGCCGGATTTCTCCGTCAGGGTCTCGCCGGTGCAGCCGAAAAGCAGAGGAATGCCCTGAACGATGGCCCGGGGGATAAAGGAGACAAAATCAAACATGGCTTATTCCTCCTTCCCAGCCGCCTTGCGGAAGCTGATTTTATAGTTGATAAAGAACTCGCAGCCGATGATGAAGAACAGGATGATGCCGGTGAGGATGTCGCCGAAGGAGTGGTTCAGACCGAAGTCCGTGGCGATTTCCCCGGCGCCCCGCTCCAGAAACACAAGCAGCAGACTGGTAAAGACCATGAAGATGGGGTTGAACTTGGCAAGCCAGGACACCATAACCGCGGTGAAGCCCCGGCCGCCCACGATGGTGGTGGTGACGGTGTGGTTGATGCCGCCCACCAGCAACAGACCCGCCAGACCGCAGACCGCGCCGGAGACCACCATGGTGCGGATGATGACCTTTTCCACCTTGATGCCCACGTAGCGGGCGGTACGCTCGCTCTCACCCACCACGGCGATCTCATAGCCGTGCTTGGAGTAGTTCAGATACAGATACATCAGCACTGTCACGATGGCCACAACAACGATGCTCAGCAGGTACTTGTTGCCCAGCTGGGGCAGCCAGCCCAGCTCGCTGCTCTGGTTGATGATGCCGATCTTGCCGGCGCCCTTGGGTACCTCCCAGTAGATTACGAAGAAAGCCACAAGCTGGGTAGCCACATAGTTCATCATCAGGGTGAACAGGGTCTCGTTGGTGTTCCATTTGGCCTTGAAGATGGCGGGGATCATGCCCCAGACAGCGCCGGCCACAATGGCCGCCAGGACCATCACGCAGATCAGCAGCCAGTTGGGGACCTTATCCGCCAGCAGAATCATGCAGGAGGCGGTGGCCAGGCAGCCGATCAGGGTCTGGCCCTCGGCGCCGATGTTCCAGAAGCGCATCCGAAAGGCGGGGGTCACCGCCAGGGAGATGCACAGCAGAATGGCCACGTTCTGGAAGGTAATCCAGGTTTTGCGGACGGTGCCGAAAGCGCCGTCGATCATGGCGGCATAGACCGCGATGGGGTTTTCGCCGGTGGTGACGGTGGTCACCAGAGCGCAGGCCACCAGGGCCAGCAGGATGGCCACGGCCCGGATGCCCCAGGCGCCGTACCAGGGCAGGGCGGCCCGCTTGACGATATGGACCAGAGGCCCTTTGTTTTGCTTATTCATCCGCTTTGTTCCCTCCAAGCCTTGTCATCATCATGCCCACGTCGCGCTTGGTAGCGCCCCGGCCCTCCACGATGCCGCTGACCTTGCCGCCGCAGAGCACCAGAATCCGGTCTGCCAGCTCCAGCAGCACATCCAGGTCCTCGCCCACGTAGATGACGGCCACGCCGGCCTGCTTCTGCCGGTTGATCAGGTCATAAATGGTATAGGAGGAGTTGATATCCAGGCCCCGGACGGCGTAGGCTGTCAGCAGTACGGTAGGGGCGGAGGCAATCTCCCGGCCCACCAGCACCTTCTGCACGTTGCCGCCGGAGAGGCGGCGGACAGGGGTGGCAATGCTGGGGGTCTTGACCTCCAGATCCGCAACCACTTCCTGGGCCAGCTTCTTGGGGGACTTGCGATCGGTAAAGAAGCCTTTGCCCCGGCGGAAGGAGCGGAGCATCATATTGTCCGCCAGGTCCATGTTGGCAACCAGACCCATGCCCAGCCGGTCCTCCGGCACGAAGGAGAGACTGACGCCCATATCCGCGATGGCCAGCGGGTCCTTGCCGATCAGCTCTTCCCGCTCTCCGTTGTCCTCAATATAGGAGATGCTGCCGCTCTCCACCGGCTGCAGGCCGGCGATGGCCTCCAGCAGCTCCTTCTGGCCGCAGCCGGAGATGCCGGCAATGCCCAGAATCTCGCCGGAGTTGGCGGTGAAGCTGACGTCGTCCAGCTTCAGCACCCCGTCGATGGAGCGCACCGTCAGGTTCTTCACCTCGATGCGGGGCTTGGGATTCACCGGCTCCGGCCGGTCAATGTTCAATGTCACCGCGTGGCCCACCATCATGTTGGTCATTTCCTGGGCGTTGGTGGTCCTGGTGGGCATGTCGCCGATGAACTGACCATGGCGCAGCACCGCCACACGGTCGGAAAGGTCCTCCACCTCATGCAGCTTGTGGGTAATGATGACGATGGCCTTGCCGTCGTCCCGCATGTTGCGCAGCACGGCGAAGAGCTTGTCCGTCTCCTGGGGAGTCAGCACGGCAGTAGGCTCGTCCAGAATCAGAATGTCGGCGCCCCGGTAGAGGACCTTGATGATCTCCACCGTCTGCTTCTGGGACACGGACATATCGTAAATCTTCTGATAGGGGTCCACCTCAAAGCCGTAGGCCTCGCAGATGCCGCGCACCCGCTCTGCCACCTTTTCCAGGTCCAGCCGCCCCGGCTCGTTCAGACCCAGGACGATGTTCTCCGCCGCGGTGAGCACGTCCACCAGCTTGAAGTGCTGATGGATCATGCCGATGCCCAGGTCAAAGGCGTCCTTGGGGGAGCGGATCACCACTTCCTTGCCGTCAATGCTGATCTCCCCCTCGTCGGGGAAGTAGATACCGGAGAGCATATTCATCAGGGTGGTCTTGCCGCTGCCGTTCTCACCCAGCAGGGCCAGGATCTCGCCCCGGTAGATGTCCAGCCAGACCTTGTCGTTGGCCACCACCGGGCCGAAGGTCTTGGTGATGTTGCGCATTCTGACTGCGGGAGTCTTGTTGTCCAAAGCTGTCACTCCTGTCGATTGGTGTCGAAAAAGTACGACACTATAATATAATAAAAGTACTCACGCTGTAAAGGGCAGCGCAGTGATTTTTCGCTGCGCTGCCCTTTGCAGCATAGGGTGCATATAGGGCACTGACAAGCTATCAGTGCCCTATATATTGCAAGTGCAGTTTCAGTTAAATCAGAACTTGGTGTCCAGCAGGGTGATGCCGTCGATCTGCAGATCGAAGTAAGGAGCGGAACGGAACTCGGACTCGTGGAAGTAACCGTCGGCAATGACCTCGGTGTCGGCCTCGTAGGCGGCGTCGGTGTCAACGTCGGCCAGGTAGCTGGTGAGGGTCTCGCCGCCCACGGTGAAGGTGGCGGTGTCGAACACGTGCAGCTCGCCGGCGACCAGCTGAGCCTTGGCGGCCTCGATAGCCTCGGCAGTGCCGGCGGCAGCGGCGGCCTCGTTGACCTCAGTCAGCAGGACGGAGTCGGTGGCGATGGTGCCGGTCCAGTCAGCGGGGATGGTCTCGCCGTTGACAACAGCGTTGACCACGAACTCGTAGTAGGGAGCCCAGTTGATGCGGGAGGAGACGATGAAGGTGTTGGGGCAGGCGGCAACGGTGGAGCCGTTGTAGGAAACGTTGGGCACGCCGGCGGTCTCGCAGGCAGTGGGAGCGCCCATGGAGTCAGCATGCTGGCTGATGAGCTTGCAGCCGTTGTCAATCAGCTTGTTGGCAGCTTCCTTCTCGGCGGTCTCATCGTACCAGGAGCCGGTGAAGGTCACTTCCATGGTGGCGGTGGGGCAGACGGAGCGGGCGCCCAGGAAGAAGGAGGTGTAACCGGAAACCACTTCGGCGTAGGTGAAGGCGCCCACGTAGCCGATCTTGGCCTCGTCAGCGGTGAACTGGCCGGCCTCGATCATCTCGTTGAGCTTCATACCGGCGGCAATACCGGCCAGGTAGCGGCCCTCATAGATGGAAGCGAAAGCGTTGTGGTGGTTGGCGACGCCCTCAGTGTGGGCGCGGGTGCCGGTGGCGTGGCAGAACTGAACCTCGGGGAACTCCTTGGCGGCCTGGATCATGAAGTCCTCATGACCGAAGGAGTCGGCAAAGATGACGTTGCAGCCTTCGTCGGCCAGCTCGCAGGCGGCCTCGTAGCACTCTTCGCTCTCGGGGATGTTGGTGCGGAAGATGTACTGATCCTCGGTCAGGCCCAGGTTGGCGCAGGCTTCCTTGGCGGCGTTCATGAAGTTAAGGTCGTAGGTGGAGTTTTCGTCGTGCAGGAAGATGAAGCCCAGCTTCACATCGGCGTAGGGATTGGCTTCGGCAGCGGGAGCTTCGGCGGCAGGAGCCTCAGCAGCGGGAGCCTCGGTGGCAGCGGGGGCCTGAGAGCCGCCGCAGGCGCAGAGAGCAAACACCATGCACAGAGCCATCAGCAGAGCAATGATCTTTTTCATTCGTTGGTCTCCTCATTATAATAATGTTATTTATCAAAACCGCGCAGGCGGTTGTGACCTAAAAACAAAGATGCATTGGCGCGAATTTACTTATTCGGTACCAATGCAATATCCTGAAAAGGGCCGGGCAGGAAAGCCTCACCCTTGGAAAAGCATTCGATAGTCCGGTCATTTACGGCGCCCGGGTAGAAACTTCAAATCCATATCATTTGGTATATATCGAAAACTCTCTAATATTCACTTTAGCGTATCTAGATTAACAGCAAGGGCGAAAAATGTCAAGTAGGCCTTATGTACGATTTTGACATTTTTCGCCACAACAAATTGTCGAACTTGAACAAATCAGCAGAAGCTGAGACTGTCGTCGCTCATGGCGGCGATGCGGGCCAGGGACTCAATGCGCAGCCCCTGCTGCCGCAGCAGATCGCCGCCGCCCTGGAACACCTTTTCAATGGCGATGCCGGCGCCCACCACCGTGGCCCCTGCCTGCTCCACCAGGGCCTTCAGCCCCACCAGGGCCGCGCCGGTGGCCAGGAAATCGTCCACGATCAGCACCCGGTCGCCGGGCTTTATGTACTCTTTGGACACCACCACCGTGTTGGTGTTGCCATGGGTGAAGCTCTCCACCTCCACGGAATAGACGTTGTTGGAGATGTTTTTGGTCTTACTCTTCTTGGCAAAGACCAGCGGGCAGCCCAGCACATAGCCCACCATGGTGGCGATGGCGATGCCGGAGGCCTCGATGGTCAGCACCTTGTTGATCTGCTCCCCGGCGTAGAGCCGCTGCAGCTCTTTCGCCATCTCATAGAGCAGGGCCGGGTCGATCTGGTGGTTGAGAAAACCGTCCACCTTCAAAATGCCGCCGGGCAGCACCTTGCCGTCAGAAAGAATCCGCTGCTGTAAAAGTTCCATATCTCTGTCTCCCTTTGTCGGTTTGTAAAACAATGCCATGATTCTACCCCAAAGCGGGCGGCTTGGCAAGAGAAAAACTGCTTTTCAGCCCTTTTCCCCTAAATCCCGCAGCACCGCCTCGGCGCAGCGCAGGCCGTCCACCGCCGCGGAGGTGATGCCCCCGGCGTAGCCCGCCCCCTCGCCGCAGGGGTAAAGCCCCCGGTAGGAGCCCTGCAGGTCGGCTCCCCGCAGAATGCGCACCGGGGAGGAAGAGCGGGTCTCCGGCCCGGTCAGCACCGCCTCGGCGTCGTCAAAGCCCCGCAGTTTTTTCCCCAGCTCCGGCAGGGCGGCGGCCAAAACGCTGCTGATCTTCTCCGGCAGCACCTGCCGCAGATCGCCCCAGCAGACTCCCGGCGCGTAACTGGGCCGCACCCGGCCGGGGCCGGTGCTGGGCCGCTTGGCCAGAAAGTCCCCCACCAGCTGGGCCGGGGCCTTGTAGCTGCCGGTGACTGCATAGGCCCGGCGCTCAATGGCCCGCTGCCAGTACATCCCGGCCAGAACCCCCTCACCGGGGAAGTCCTCCGTGTGCAGCGTCACCAGCAGGGCGGCGTTGGCGTTGTCCCCGTCCCGGCGGGAATAGCTCATGCCGTTGGTGACCACGCCCCCCTCCTCCGAGGCGGCGGCAAAGACCTGCCCCCCGGGGCACATACAGAAGGTGTAGGCGCTGCTGCCGTCGGGCAGGTGGACATTGAGACTGTAATCCGCCGGGGGCAGGGCCTCCCGCTCCCGGCCGTACTGGGCCCGGTCAATGTCAGTTTGCCGGTGCTCAATGCGCACGCCCATGGAGAAGGGCTTGCGCTCCATGTTGACGCCTTGTTCCAGCAGATGCTCGAAGCTGTCCCGGGCGGAATGGCCCAGGGCCAAAATCACATGGCGGCAGCTTTGCAGCTGCTTTTCGCCGGCTTTGGTATACTCCACGGCGGCAACAGCGCCGTTTTCGATCACCAGCCGCTCAAACCGGGCGCCGAAGCGTACCTCGCCCCCCAGGGCGATGACCTCCTGCCGGATGCTGCGCACCACGTCCACCAGGATGTCGGTGCCCACATGGGGCTTGGCGTCATAGGTGACACTCTCGGCTGCGCCGTGCTTGTAAAATTCCTGCAGCACCCAGCCCATGCGCTTGTCATGGGTGCCGGTGTTCAGCTTGCCGTCGGAGAAGGTGCCGGCGCCGCCCTCGCCGAACTGCACGTTGTTCTCCGGGTCCAAAGGGCCTCCCTGGCGGAAGGCCTCCACCGCGGCAGTCCGCTGCTCCACGGCCTGGCCCCGTTCCAGCACGATGGGCCTTGCCCCCGCCCGGGCCAGCACCAGGGCCGCGAACATGCCCGCCGGGCCGAAGCCCACCACCACGGGCCGCTCATTAGAAGTGACCCGGGGAATCTCATAAACCAGGGGCTTGTATTCGGCAATGTCCTTCCGGGGCCGGCGGAGATACCGCCCCTCCTCCGCCACAGCCACCGCCACGGCGCAGACATAATGAATGTCGTTTTTCTTCCGGGCGTCAAGGGAGCGCTTCACCAGCTTACACTCCCGGATCTCCCCGGCTTTGCAGCCCAGGGCCTTGGCGGCCTTGCCTTGCAGGGCGGAGAAGTCCTCCCCCACCTCCAGGCGTAACGATCGAATCAGGATCATTTGCCCAACCTCCCTGCCAGACGGCCGCTGCTCCAGGCCCACTGGAGGTTGTAGCCGCCGCAGTCGCCGTCCACATCCAGCAGCTCCCCGCAGACGAAGAGCCCGGGCATGAACCAGCTCTCCAGGGTCTCCGGGTTAAAGCCGGTGGTTTTGATGCCCCCGGCAGTGACCTGGGCGTGGTCAAAACCCTCGGTGCCCAGCAGCTTCAGCCGGAAGTCCGTGGCGGCTTGCACCGCCTGCTCCAGCTGGGTGTCACTGAGCTTGCCCAAAGGCAGCTCCTGGGGCAGACCGGCGTATTTCACCAGCATCTTCCCCAGCCGGTTGTGGAGCATCCCGGTGAAGAACTGGGCGCTCTCCAGCTGAGGGTAGCTGTCCCGCCGCTGCTTCAAAAGGGCCAGCACCTGCCCGGCGCTGTATTCCCGGAAAAAGTTCATGCTCAAAGTCAGGCCCTCCCCGGCGGTGGCGGCGGCGCGGGAGACGTCAAAGGCCGCCGGGCCGGAGAGGCCGCTGTCGGTAAATTGCAGCTCGCCATCCCCCTGTGCCAGCGTTTCACCGCCGGACAGCAGCCGCAGACTGCCGTCGGCCCGGACGCCCTTTAAGGCCCGGGGGTATTCCGGCGGCGTGATCAGCTGCACCAGGGCGGGATACAAAGCGGTGCGCTTGTGGCCCAGGGGTTTGAGCAGCTCATAGCCGTCCATCACGCCCCCCAGCTTGGCCCCGGCGGCGCCACCGCAGGCCACGATCAGATAGTCCGCCCCGAGGCTGCCTTCATCCGTAACAACCGTGTAGCCCCTGTCCCGGCGGGCGATGGAGCGCACCGGGCAGGCGCAGCGGACCTCCACTCCCTTTTTCTCCAAGGCGAAGCGCAGCACATCCACCACGCTGTTGGCGCTGTTGGACAGGGGGTAGACCCGGCCGCCGTATTCCTCCACGGTCATGAGCCCCAGGCCATGGAAAAAATCCAGCGCGTCCTGGGGGGTGAATTTGCTCAGTGCCGGGGCGGCGAAATCCGCCTGCTCCCCGTGGTAATTATCAATGGAAGCCCCGGTATTGGTGAGATTACAGCGGCCGTTGCCGGTGGCAAGGAGCTTGCGGCCAATGCGCTGCTGCCGCTCCAGCAGGAGCACCCGGCGGCCGGGGACTTCCGCGGCGGTGAGAGCCGCCAGGATGCCGGAGGCCCCGCCGCCGATCACAACTACAGTTTCCATATAAATTGTTCCTCTATTATCAGGCCCGGCGCAGGATGTCATGGGCCACCGGGGTATAGAACAGCCGGTTCACCGCATCCACATCATGGGTCTGGGCCAGAATCCACATCATCTTGGCATAGACGGCCTCAGTGGTCATGTCGAAGCCCTCCAGCACATAGGGGTTGCTTTTCAGCCGGTGGCCCACGGAGTACACCGACAGGTCGGAGCCCTCGTTCTGCACCTGGGTGGTCATGACGATGAACTTGCCTGCCGCCGTGTGCCGCTGCACCAGGTCGAACAAGCGGCTGTCATCGTAGGAGGGCAGGCCGCCCACGCCGAAGCACTCGATGATCAGGGCGTCGTTCCGCTCCAGCAGAAAGTCCAGCAGTTCCGGCTCCGCCCCCGGCACCATCTTCACCAGGGCTACCTTCTCACAGAGACTGTGGGCAAAGAGGGGCCGCTGCCGCCGCTCCGGCGCGATGTAGCGCATCAGCCGGTGATCCTGCAAAATGGCCAGATCCGGGTAGTTGATGCTGGAAAAGGCGGCGAAGCTCTTGGAGCAGGTCTTTCTGGCCCGGGTGCCCAGGATGACCCGGCCGCTGAACACGATGTCCACCCCCGCCAGCTCATCGGAACAGGCGCAGACAAAGGCGTCGGTCAGGTTCAGCTTGGAGTCGGTGGAGTCATAGTTGATGGGCTTCTGGGCGCCGGTAAGGATGATGGGCTTATCCGCCCCCTGCACCATGTAGCTGAGAGCCGCGGCGGTGTAGGCCATGGTGTCGGTGCCGTGACTGATGACAAAGCCGTCGTAACGGTCGTAGTTTTCCTCCAGGGCGGCGGCCATGGCGCACCAGTGGCTGGGGGTGATGTTGGTGCTGTCAATGTTAAAGAGGGAGAGACAGTCCACGTTGCAAAGTTCCTTGATGGCGGGGACGTATTTCAAAAGCTGGGCCGGCCGCAGCTCCGGCGTCAGCCCGTCGGGGGTCATCTCCGAGGCGATGGTGCCGCCGGTGCCCAGCATGAGGATGTTTTTCACAGCCTACCTCCCAAAAAATCGTGATACAGAGTTATTATATCAGCGCTCCGGGCAATTATCAATAGCCCGCCGCATTGACGAGCGGGCGGAAAAGCGGTATAATATCCTGTATTTTTATGTCCAAGGAAAGCGAGAAAAAATGGGCAAGAAAGCAATAAAATGGATACCTGTCCTGATCGCCGCCGTCCTTCTCTGTGTCGGCTGCCAGAAGGCGCCGGAGCCCTCCCCTGCGCCCACGGCCACGCCTACAGCCACGCCGGCGCCTACCCTCAGCCCGGAGGAACGGAACCGGGGCCTGGGGCAGGTGGTGATCAGCGAGTTTATGGAGAAGAACCGGGCTGTGCTCCGGGATGAGGACGGGGATTTCTCCGACTGGATCGAACTGTACAACCAGAGCGGGGAGACGGTCTCCCTGGCGGGCTGGACCATATCCGACAAAGAGAACAAGGCCGGTTGGGCCCTGCCGGAAACCGAGCTGGAACCGGGGCAGCGGCTGCTGCTCTTCGCCTCTGGCAAGGACCGGGCAGGACAGCAGTTCCACACCGATTTCGCCCTCTCCGGGGACGAGGGGGTCTATCTGCGCAATGAGCACGGTACCCTTATCTCCTCTGCCCTTTGCGGCGACTGTGAGGCGGATGTGGCCATGGCTTTGCGCGCCGACGGCAGCTATGAGCAAAGCCTGTACCCCACGCCGGGCCATGAAAACAGCCCGGCGGGCTATGAGGCTTTCCAGCAGAGCCTAAGCTGCGACAGCCCCCTGGTGATCAACGAGGTGGTGGTCTTTAATCGCTCCACCCTGGCCCAGAAGGATGAATACTACGACTGGGTGGAGCTGAAAAACGTCTCCGATCAGCCGGTGCTGCTGTCGGACTACTGCCTGTCTGACGACCGGGATGACCTGGTAAAATTCCGCCTGCCGGAGCAGACCCTGCAGCCCGGGGAGCTGTGGGTGGTGTTCTGCACCCAGGATCAGCCCCTGCTGGAGACCACCCTGAGCACCGGCTTCGGCCTGGACGACGGCAATGAGCAACTCTACCTCTCCGACAGTCAGGGGCAGCTGCTGGATTTTGTCTCCCTGCGGGACATCCCCTATAACGCCAGCTATGGCCGGCAGGAGGGGGAGAGCGGTTGGTTCTACTTCGCCTCCGCCAGTCCGGGAGAAGAAAACACCGGCGGCGGCCGCACGGTGGCGGAAAAGCCGGTAAGCCTCACAAAGGACGGGGTGTTCGACGATGTGGAGGGCATCACCGTGGAGCTCTCCGCCACCGGCAGCATCCGTTATACCACCGACGGCTCCGCCCCCACAGCGGACAGCGAGGAATACACCGGGCCAATCTATATCGATAAGACCACCGTCATCCGGGCCGTGAACCTGGAGGAGGGCGCTCTGCCCAGCCGGACGCTGAGTCTCAGCTTTATTATCAACGAAAACCACAGCCTGCCGGTGCTGAGCCTGCTGACGGACAGCCCCTGGGAGTTCGACACCATGTACAATGGCCGCCAGAAGGACATCGAGCTGCCGGCCAGCCTGTCCCTCTATGACGGCAGGGAGGGCTTTACCATAGGCTGCGGCGTATCCATGAACGGGGAGACCAGCCTGGTGCTGCCCAAGAAGAACATGTCCGTCCGCTTCCGGGACGCCTACGGTCAGGCCACCCTGAACTATGACATCTATGGCGGCGGCGTCACGGAATTCACCAATCTGCTGCTCCGCTCCGGCCAGGATTTCCCCCGCGCCATCATCCGCAACGAGCTGTGCC
This sequence comes from Candidatus Limivicinus sp., assembly GCA_051866745.1. Taxonomy (GTDB): domain Bacteria; phylum Bacillota; class Clostridia; order Oscillospirales; family Oscillospiraceae; genus Limivicinus. The sequence continues at coordinate 45,749 of JBJDXQ010000025.1, forward strand.
AGGAGCTTTGCGCCCAGGCCACGGACAAAGTGGTGAACCAGCGCAGCCAGTACTGCGTGTTGTATATCAACGGCGTATACGCCGGCATCTATTCCCTGAAGGAAAAGACCAACGAGCAGCTGTACGCCAGCCTTGCCGGGGTCAGCCGGGACAGCGTCACGGTGATGGAGGCCAACGTGCCCCTGGATTCGGAATTCTACCGGGAGGTGGTGGAGTTCTGCCGCTTCAACGACATGAGCCTGCCGGAGAACTACCGGCACTTCTGCGACATCTTTGATGTGGACAGCCTCATCGACTGGCTGATTCTGGAGGGCTACTGTGCCAACACGGATGTGAGCTCCGGCAATGTGCGCTACTGCCGCTCCACGGAAAACGACGGAAAGTGGCGCATGATGTTCTACGACCTGGACGCCACCTTCTCCGAGCCGGCCAGCGTCTACCTGAATCTGATGAGCCAGTACGCCCAGGAGAACCGCCAGGTTTCCACCTTTATTGTGCCGCTGATGGCAAATGAGGAGTTCAAGGACCGTTTTCTGACCCGGGCGGCGGAGCTGATGGGCAGCGTGCTGACGGTGGAGAATGTCTTTGCCGAGACCGACCGGCTCTGCGCCATTGTCCAGCCGGAGGTGGAGCGGGACTGCGCCCGTTTTTACCGCAGCGTGGCGGAATGGGAAAACGCCGTGGAGGAAATGAAGCAGGTTCTGCTGGACTATGACTGGCAGAAGCTGAATATCGACAATCTCTGTTCCCTCTTTAACCTGGATCAGGCCCAGCGGGAGCAGTATTTCGGAGCGATTGAGAAAGAGCAATGAAAGAAACCAAATTCACCTTCCAGCGCTATGAGAAAAAATACCTGCTGAGCCGAGAAAAGGTCCAGGCCCTGTGGCAGGAGCTGGCGCCCCTTGTGGAGCCGGATGCCTTTTTCCAGAGCACAGTGTGCAGCGTGTATTACGACTGGGAGGATTTCCGCCTGATCCGGCATTCTCTGGATAAGCCGGTGTACAAGGAGAAGCTTCGGCTGAGAAGCTACAATGTGCCCGGGCCGGAGGACCCGGTCTTTGTGGAGCTGAAAAAGAAGTACAAGGGCGTGGTGTATAAGCGCCGGGTGGCCATGCCGGCGGCCCAGGCGGAGGCCTGGCTGGCCGGGGCGGCCCCTGCTCCCGACCAGGGCCAGATCAGCCGGGAGATCGACTGGTTCCTGAAAACCAACCCGGTGCGGCCCCGGGTGCTCATCGCCTGCGACCGCCGGGCCTACGTGGCAAAAGAGGACACGGAGCTGCGCATCACCTTTGACAGCTCCATCCGCTGGCGGGAGACGGACCTGAGCCTCACCGCCGGGGACCGGGGGCAGGAGCTGCTCGCTGACGGCCAGGTGCTGATGGAGATCAAGCTGCCGGAGGCGGCGCCTCTGTGGCTGGCCCATATGCTCAGCCGCCTGGAGATTTTCCCCCGGGGCTTCTCCAAATACGGCCAGTGCTATCAAAAGGAACTGTTAGAAAAATATTTTGACGGAGTGATGGTAATTGCTTAGCAGTGTAATCAACGGGGTCGTGACGGTCCCCAGTTTTCTGATCTGTGTTTTGTCGGCCCTGGCGCTGGGCCTGCTGACCGCCCTGGTGTTCACCGCCCGGAGCTATCACACCGGCTCGCTGACCATATCCCTGGCCCTGCTGCCGCCGGTGGTGACGGTGGTGATCATGCTGGTCAACGGCAACGTGGGCGCGGGCCTGGCCGTGGCGGGCACCTTCGCTCTGGTGCGCTTTCGCAGCGTGCCGGGGACGGCCAGGGAGATCACCGGGCTGTTTCTGTCCGTGTCCCTGGGCCTGGCCTGCGGCATGGGCTATGTGGGTCTGGCGGCGCTGTTCTTCGTGATCATGGGGGCCACGGTGCTGATCCTGGGCCGGACCCGCTTCGGCGAGGGCAGCCCCGCCTGCCGCCAGCTGAAAATCACCATCCCGGAGAATCTGGACTACGAGGGCCTGTTTGACGACCTGTTCCAGCAGTACACCCTCTCCCATGAGCTGGTGCGGGTCAAGACCACCAACATGGGCACCCTGTATGAGCTGTGCTATGAGGTGCGCCTGAAGGACGCCGGCATCAGCAAGGCCTTTCTGGATGAAATCCGCTGCCGGAACGGGAACCTGACCGTCATCTGCGGCCGGGAAAAGGATAAGGACATGATATGAAAAAGCTTGTTGTTTGCCTGTTGCTGCTGTGCCTGAGCCTGGGGCTCTGTGCCTGCGGCGGCCAGGGCCAGGCCGATGGCGGCACGGAGTTGGAGCAGCTCTGCGCCAAGGCCACCGCTGTGGTCCTCAGCGATGCCGGCGCGGAGATCAAAGGCCCCGGCGCCCATTTTGAAGACGGCGTTCTCACCATCAGCACCGGCGGGGCCTACCGCCTCAGCGGCAGCCTGTCTGACGGGCAGGTGGTGGTGGACACCGGCGAGGAGAAGCAGGACGTGCAGCTGATTCTGGACGGGGTCAGCATCCGCTGCGCCGGTGACGCCGCCCTGCACATCCGCCGGGCGGGAGACACGGACATTTACGTCACAGAGGGTACGGAAAACCTGCTGGTTTCCGGCACGGAGGGAGAGCTGGTGGCCGACCCCAATGCCAGCGGTTCGGCCCTGTACGCCGAGGATGACATTGACTTCCACGGCCCCGGCGGTCTAATTGTGGAAGGATATCTGAATAACGGGATCGGCTGCAAAAATGACATTGACATCCGGGGCGGCACCTGCACCATCCTTGCCGCCAACAACGGCCTCAAGGGCAATGAGAGCGTGGAGATCTCCGGCGGCTATGTGGCCATCACCTGCGGAAACGACGGCATCAAAACCAGCAATGCCGAAAAAGCGGACAAGGGCAGCATCCAGATCGCCGGCGGCAGCATCGTGGTACAGGCCGGGGATCAGGGCCTCTGTGCCGAGAAGGACATCCGGATCACCGGCGGGCGGCTGGAAGTCTGGGCGGAGGCCGACGGCCTGAAGGCCGGGACGAAAAGCGCCCCCGGCAAGGTAGAGATTAGCGGCGGGGACAGTCAGATCGTTTCCGGCAATGATGCCATTGATGCAGCAGCGCTGACGGTTAGCGGCGGCAGCCTGCTGGCCCTGGGCCGGGATAAGGACATCAAACCCACGGTGAATGCCAGCGTTCCCTGCTACGCGGGGAAGCTGAAGGTGCCGGAGGGCCAGGTTTTTACCTTGTGTGACGAGCGGGGAGAATACCTTTACGCTTGCGACCCAAGGCGGGAGATCAAGTCTGCCTTCCTGGCCCTTGACGGCCTGGAGAGCGGGGCGAGCTACGCCCTCATGACCGGGCTGGCGGGCAACATGAAGCAGACCGGCACCATCACCCTGCCGTGAACGGAACGAACCGCTGCCTTCCCCTGGAGGGGAAGGTGCCGAACAAAGTGAGGCGGATGAGGTGGAAATCCTGCGTTTTTGACGGAAGTACCTGCTTTTCCCGGTTTTCACTTACCACCTCATCAGTCGGCTTCGCCGCCAGCTTCCCCTCAAGGGGAAGCCTTTCTGCCGTATATGCTGACACGCCACAGGAAAACAACTTTTTGATCACAAAGAAAATCACCAGGCCGAAGCCTGGTGATTTTTTCTATGGGTTTGGAGATTACTCGTAGAGGGAGACCAGCTTCATCAGGTGGTCATAGCGCTCCTTGGCGTTGGCCTCGGAAGCGGCGAACAGACGGTCTGCACGCTCGGGGAACTCGCGGGTCAGACGGCTGTAACGGGCCTCGTTCATCAGGAACTCCTGGTAGCCGCCGGCGGGAGCCTTGCTGTCCAGGGTGAACTGCTTCTCGGCGTTGGGGTTGAAGCGGAACAGGTTCCAGTAGCCGCACTTGACAGCCTTGTCCATTTCCTTCTGGCAGTTCTCCATGCCGCCCTTGATGCTGTGCATCTCGCAGGGAGCGTAGGCGATGATGAGGGAGGGACCCTTGTGGGCCTCAGCCTCGGCAATGGCCTTCAGGGTCTGCACCTTGTTGGCGCCCATGGCAATCTGAGCCACGTAGACATAGCCGTAGGTCATGGCGATCTCAGCCAGGGACTTGGACTTGATCTCCTTACCGGCTGCGGCGAACTGTGCCACCTGGCCGATGTTGGAGGCCTTGGAGGCCTGGCCGCCAGTGTTGGAGTAAACCTCGGTGTTGAAGACGAAAATGTTCACGTCTTCGCCGGAAGCCAGCACATGGTCAACGCCGCCGAAGCCGATATCGAAGGCCCAGCCGTCACCACCGAAGATCCAGCAGGACTTCTTGTTCAGGAAGTCTTTCTTCTTCAGGATCTCAGCGGCAGCGTCGCAGCAGGCACCATTGGCCTCCAGCAGGGCGATGAGGCGCTTGCTGGGCTCCTGGTTGGTGTTGCCGTCGTCGTAGGTGGCCAGGTAATCCTGGGCGGCCTGCTTCAACTCCTCGCTGGAAGCGTTGGCGGCAATGTATTCCACGTTGGGCTTCAGATCGTCGCGGATCTTCTTCTGGCCCAGGTACATGCCGAGACCGTGCTCAGCGTTGTCCTCGAAGAGGGAGTTTGCCCAAGCGGGGCCCTGGCCGTCCTTGTTGACGGTGTAGGGAGAGGTGGCAGCGGGGCCGCCCCAGATGGAGGAGCAGCCGGTGGCGTTGGAGATGAGCATATGGTCGCCGAACAGCTGGGTGACGAGACGGGCATAGCTGGTCTCGGCGCAGCCGGCGCAGGAGCCGGAGAACTCCAGGTAGGGCTGAGCGAACTGGCTGAACTTCACATCGGTGGGAGCGAACATATCCTTCTTCTCGGAGACGTTGGCAACCATGTAGTCGAAGACTTCCTGCTGCTCGATCTGGCTCTCCATGGGAACCATCTCAATGGCGTGAACGCCGCACTGGCCGACGCAGACGCCGCAGCCCATGCAGTCCAGAGGAGACACGGCCATGGTGTACTTGTAGGTATCCTTGCCCTTGCCGACCTTGATGGGGACGATGCTGGCGGCAGCGGGAGCTGCGGCGGCCTCTTCCTCGGTCAGAGCGAAGGGACGGATGGTGGCGTGGGGGCAGACAAAGGCACACTGGTTGCACTGCACGCACTTGGAAGAATCCCACTTGGGAACGGAGACGGCGATGCCGCGCTTCTCGTAGGCGGCGGCGCCCAGCTCGAAGGTACCGTCAGCATGGTCAACGAAGGCGGAGACAGGCAGGCTGTCGCCATCCATCTTGTCCACGGGGTCCAGAATGCTGGAGACCATCTTCACGGTCTTCTCGCGGCCGGTCTTGACGGACTCGGTCTTGTGATCCTCGGCCTCGGCCCAGGAAGCGGGAACCTCAACCTTGACGTAGGCGGTGGCGCCGGCGTCGATGGCGGCATAGTTCATGTCCACCACGTCCTGGCCCTTCTTCAGGTAGGAGTGGAGGGCGGCATCCTTCATGTACTGGATGGCCTCAGCCTCGGGCATGACCTTTGCCAGGGAGAAGAAGGCGGACTGGAGGATGGTGTTGGTGCGCTTGCCCATGCCGATCTTCTTGGCCAGGTCAATGGCGTTGATCATGTACAGCTGGATGTTGTTCTTGGCGATGTAGCGCTTGGAAGCGGCATCCAGGTGATGCTCCAGCTCCTCAAAGCTCCACTGGCAGTTGACCAGGAACACGCCGCCGGGCTTCACGTCACGGACGATGGGGAAGCCTTTGGTGATGTAGGAGGGAACATGGCAGGCCACAAAGTCGGCCTTGTTGATGTAGTAGGGGCTCTTGATGGGCTTGTCGCCGAAGCGCAGGTGGCTGATGGTGACGCCGCCGGTCTTCTTGGAGTCATACTGGAAGTAGGCCTGAACGAACTTGTCAGTATGGTCGCCGATGATCTTGATGGAGTTCTTGTTGGCGCCAACGGTGCCGTCGCCGCCCAGACCCCAGAACTTGCACTCGATGGTGCCTTCGGCTGCGGTGTTGGGAGCGGGAACTTCCTCAAGGGACATATGGGTCACATCGTCGATGATGCCCAGGGTGAACTGACGCTTGGCGTCGCTCTTCTTCAGCTCGTTGTACACGGCGAAGACGGAGGAAGGAGGCGTATCCTTGGAGCCAAGGCCGTAGCGGCCGCCGATGACGGTGACGTCGTTCATGCCGGCATTGCGCAGCGCGGTGACAACATCCAGATAGAGAGGCTCGCCCTGGGCGCCGGGCTCCTTGGTGCGGTCAAGAACAGCGATCTTCTTGGCGGTGGCGGGGATGGCGGCGATCAGCTTGTCGGGGCAGAAGGGACGGTACAGGCGGCACTTCACAAGGCCAACCTTCTCGCCCTGAGCGGTCAGGTAGTCAATGACTTCCTCGGCCACGTCGCAGATGGAGCCCATGGCCACGATGACCCGGTCAGCATCGGGAGCGCCGTAGTAGTTGAACAGCTGGTAATCGGTGCCCAGCTTGGCGTTGATCTTGCCCATGTACTCCTCCACGATGGCGGGAACAGCCTCGTAGTAGGTGTTGGAAGCCTCACGGTTCTGGAAGAAGATGTCGCCGTTCTCGTGGGAACCGCGCATCACAGGATGCTGGGAGTTCAGGGCGCGGGCGCGGAAGGCCTCAACAGCGTCCATGTCCACCATGTCCTTCAGGTCCTCGTAATCCCAGACCTGGATCTTCTGCAGCTCGTGGGAGGTGCGGAAGCCGTCAAAGAAGTTGAGGAAGGGAACGCGGCCCTTGATGGCTGCCAGGTGGGCAACGGGGGCCAGGTCCATGACTTCCTGGACGTTGGACTCGGCCAGCATGGCAAAGCCGGTCTGGCGGCAGGCCATAACGTCGCTGTGGTCGCCGAAGATGTTCAGGGTGTGGCTGGCAAGGGTACGGGCGCTGACGTGGAACACGCCGGGCAGCAGCTCGCCTGCGATCTTGTACATGTTGGGGATCATCAGCAGAAGGCCCTGAGAGGCGGTGTAGGTGGTGGTCAAAGCACCTGCATTCAGGGAGCCGTGAACAGCACCGGCAGCACCGGACTCAGCCTGCATCTCCTGCACCTTGACGGTGGAGCCGAAGATGTTCTTGCGGCCGGCGGCGGACCACTGGTCCACATAGTCGGCCATGGGGCTGGAGGGAGTGATGGGGTAGATAGCTGCGACTTCGGTGAATGCGTAGGATACGTGGGCGGCCGCAGTGTTGCCGTCCATCGTCTTGAAGTGTCTCTGCATGTCTATTTTCATCTCCATATAAAAATATTGCAAACTCGCCCATGACAGAATCATAAGCAGTATCATTTTAACATCAAGCTGTCAAATTGTAAACACATTCGAGCAAGAATTATCTTGTAAAATTCTACTGAATTTGTCTCCGTCTGGAGCGAAAATTAAAGTCTTTTGCGGTATATTGTCAAAAAGCTTCTAAAATTTGAACAGTTCGCATTTTCCTCCTTGTGCTTTTCCTCCTTTTGTATTATAATACAATCTCAGTTTTATGACTTGAGATTTTCTGATGAATGTCAAATAAAAACGGCCTGAAGAAAGGAGCAGTCAGCAAATGGTGAACATTACCAACGACATGGGCAACATCAGCATCACCAGCGAGGTGTTCATGAATCTGGCGGGCGACGCGGCCACAAGCTGCTTTGGCGTCAAGGGTATGGCCGGGCGCAGCAAGGAGGGCGGCCCTTTGCAGCTGCTGCGGAGGGAATCCATGTCCAAGGGCGTGGGCGTCAGCTTTAATGATGACGGCAGCATTTCTCTTGAGCTGCATATCGGCGTGGACCACGGCGTGAATATCTGTGCCGTTTCCCGCAGCATTATGAACGAGGTCAGCTATAAGCTTTCCAAATCCACCGGCGTTCCCGTCAAGAGAGTGGATGTGTATATAGATACTATCATCGGATAATTCCTTTGCAGGATATCCCCACCGGAGGTGCTTTTTACTTGAGAGATTATATAGACGCTGCCGCGTTCAAAGAGATGATCCTTTGTGCCGATGCAGCCCTTGCAGCCAATACCCAGATGATCAACGACCTGAACGTCTTCCCCGTGCCTGACGGCGACACCGGCACCAACATGGGGCTGACCATGAATAAAGCCGCTGTGGAGCTGCGCAAGAAGGAGTTTGAAACGGTGGCCGCCGCCGCCGACTGCGTGGCCTCCGCCCTGCTGCGGGGCGCCCGGGGCAACTCCGGCGTAATCCTGTCCCTGCTGTTCCGGGGCATCGCCCGCCGGCTCAAGGGCATTGAGACCGCCGGCGCGGTGGAGTTTTCCGGCGCCATGGAGGACGGGGTTGACGCGGCCTACAAGGCTGTCATGAAGCCCGCCGAGGGCACCATCCTCACCGTGTCCCGCCTGGCCTCCGCCGCCGCGGCCGAGGCTGCCGCTGCCGGCGCCAGTCTGGAGACCACGCTGGTCTGCGCCATCAAGGCCGGCGAGGAAGCGCTGGAGGATACCATCAACCTGAACCCGGTGCTGAAAAAGGCCGGCGTTGTGGACGCCGGCGGCAAGGGCTATCTGATCATCCTCAGCGCCATGCTTGCCTCCTTCCGGGGCGAAGTGATCGCCCCCAGTGAGGCCAGCCAGGTGGCGGAAGCGCCGGAGAGCGCCTTTGAGGTCTTTGACAGCGAGGATATCACCTACGCCTATGACACGGTGTATATCATCCAGAAGAACGACCCGGATGTGGATCTGGAGCCGCTGCGCAAGTACCTCAACAGCATCGGCGACAGCCTGGTCATCGGCGAGGACGATGAGGCCTTCAAGGTCCATGTTCACACCAATATCCCCGGCGCGGCCATCAGCGAGTCCCAGAAATACGGCACCCTGGAAGTGGCCAAGATCGAGAACATGGTGGCCCAGAGCGAGGCCGTCAAGGCCGGCAAGAAGGCCAAGACCGCGGACGACGCGGAGGATTGGCAGCTGGGCGAGAAGAGCGAGCCCGCCGTGGCCGAGCCGGAGAAGGAATACGGCATCGTCACCGTCTGCGCCGGCAGCGGCATGGAGGACCTGTTCCGGGAGCTGGGGGCGGACGGCATCGTCACCGGCGGCCAGACCATGAACCCCTCCACCGACGACATTCTGAAGGAGATCAACCGCACCCCCGCCTCCACCGTGTTTGTGTTCCCCAACAACAAGAACATCATCATGGCGGCGGAGCAGTGCATCCCCCTCAGCGAGAAGAAGGTCATCGTCATGCCCACCAAGACCGTGCCCCAGGGCATCTCCGCCCTGCTGAACTTCAACCCCGACGAGAAGGAAGAAGCGCTGGTGGAAGTGATGCAGGAGGCGGCCGGCAATGTGCACACCGCCATGGTCACCTACGCCGCCCGGGATTCGGACTTTGACGGCCACGCCATCAAGGCCGGGGAGCACCTGGCCCTGCTGGACGGGGCCCTGCTGGGCAGCTATCCCGATGTGAACGCCCTGATGGGCGACATGGTAGAGGCCTTCGTTGACCTGGAGCCGGAGTTCATCACCGTGTACTACGGCGCGGATGTGGACGAGAACGACGCCAAGCAGGCGGCAGAGCAGATCACTGCCCGTTTCCCCGACGCGGACATCAGTGTGGTCAACGGCGGCCAGCCGGTGTACTACTACATGATCAGCGTGGAATAAATAAGGATCGCATAAAAAGACTTCGGAACCAGGGTTCCGAAGTCTGAGACTGTCAAAAAACCATAGTGTGAGGAAGGAGAACGCTTTCTCAAGCCTTCCCCTGGAGGGGAAGGTGCCCAGTGCGCACACTGGGCGGATGAGGTGGAAATCCTGCGTTTATGCCGGAAATTTCTGCTTTTTCACAGTTTTACTTGCCACCTCATCAGTCGGCTGCGCCGCCAGCTTCCCCTCAAGGGGAAGCCCATGACCAGCTGGTGCGGCACAGAAGACAGACTATTTTGACAAGCTGAGACTTCGGAACCAGGGTTCCGAAGTCTTTTTGCGTTTTTTAATACCGGCCGATGGGCGGGGTGCAGTAATCCGGCAGGGGGCAGCTGTACTTGCCGCCGTTTTTCTGCCGCAGCTCTGCCTTGGCTTTCTCCAGCAGCTCCGGCTGCTCCATGGTACGCAGGGCGGCCAGGCTCAGAATCTCGGCGGCCCGGAGCATGCCCTTCATGCCGATGCCGGAGCAGGCGAAGGCGGTGTTCTGCCAGGAGTGGCCCACGTTGCCCAGGCAGGCGGTGGCCACATGGAGCATGACGGTGGGGGTGGCATAGCCCACGTCGCCCACGTCGGTGGAGCCGGAGCTGTAGCCGGTCTCCCGGGGATTGAAGGGGTGAATCACGCTGTCCAGCGGGGTCTGAAGGGCGGCGTCCAGCTCCTCCGGCAGGAAGTACTCGCCCAGGCTCTCCTTGATGCCCACCAGGGCGGTGCGGCTGTAGCTGCGCAAAAACCGGGCCGCCAGGGCGTATTCCTCCTCCGTCCACTCCGGGGCACCCAGCTCCCGCATACACTCGTCCACCAGACTGCCCAGGGCCTTGTTGGGCACATAGTCGGAGAAGGCCATGGTGATCTCATACTGCATCTTGGTGCCGGTCATCAGGGCGGCGCCTTTGGCCACGTCCACCAGCCGGGTGAACAGCTCCTGCACCTGGCTGACCTTGGGGGCACGGACTTCGTATTTGATCACCGCGTGGCTCTGCACCACGTTGGGGGCGGTGCCGCCGGGGTCGGAATAGGCGTAGTGGATGCGGGCAGCGTCAATCATATGCTCCCGCAGGTAGTTGGCACCCACGTTCATCAGCTCCACCGCGTCCAGGGCGCTGCGGCCCAGGTGGGGCGCGCCGCCGGCGTGGGAGGCCACCCCGTCAAAGGTGAAGTTGGCGCCCATGATGGCCACGTTGCCCTTGGAGCCCACCTCGTTGACGGTGGCCGGGTGCCAGGTGTAGGCAAAGTCCACATCGTCGAAGTACCCGGCCCGGGCGATGAACTGCTTGGAACCGGCGCCCTCCTCGGCGGGACAGCCGAAGAAAACCACGGTGCCGTCGATGGCGTGGGCGGTGAAATACTCCTTCAAAGCTACCGCCGCCGCATAGCAGCCGGCGCCGATCAGGTTATGGCCGCAGCCGTGGCCGGAGCCGCCGGGAGTCAATGCCTCCTGCGCCGGGCAGGCGGCTTTCTGGCTCAGGCCGGAGAGGGCGTCATATTCGGCCAGCAGGCCGATCACCGGCTTGCCGCTGCCGCTGACGAATCTGGCGGTAAAGGCGGTGGGCATGCCGGCAATGCCCTCCTCAACGGTGAAGCCCTGGGCTTTCAGGGCCTCCATCAGGGCGGCGGCGGATTTGAACTCCTCATAGGACAGCTCCGCATAGTCCCAGATCTGACTGGCAAGGGCTTTGGTGGTTTCCGCGTTTTGGGCGACCAGCGCCTTGATTTCTTCTACCTGTGTCATTTGGCGTTCTCCTTTTCCATATCACAATACCATACTGAGGAACTTGATGGTGCTGGGGTCGTGGGGGCAGGTGAAGATCTGATCCGGGCTGCCTTCCTCCTTAATGACCCCGTCGCAGATGAACAGCACCCGGTCGCTGACCTCCCGGGCGAAGCCCATCTCGTGGGTGACGATGAGGCAGGTCATGCCGCTGCGGGTCAGCTCCATAATGACATTCAGCACTTCCTTCACCATTTCCGGGTCCAGGGCGGAGGTAGGCTCGTCAAAAAGCATCACCTCCGGCTGCATGGCCAGGGCACGGACGATGGCCAGGCGCTGCTTCTGGCCGCCGGAGAGCTTGCGGGGGTATTCGTTGGCCTTTTCCTCCAGACCCACCCGGCGCAGCAGGGCCAGGGCCTCTTCCCGGGCCTGGGCCTTGGGCACCTTCTTCTCCAGTATAGGCGCCAGCGTCACATTGTCAAGTACCGTCATGTTGGGGAACACGTTAAAATTCTGGAACACCATGCCCATGCGCTGGCGGAACTTGCTGGTGTTCAGCTTTTTGTCGGTGATGTCCTGGCCCTTGAAGTAGACCTTGCCCTCGGTGGGCTGCTCCAGCAGGTTCAGGCAGCGGAGAAAGGTGGACTTGCCGCCGCCGGAGGGGCCGATGATGGAGACCACCTCGCCCTGGCGGATGGTGGTGGAGATGCCCTTGAGCACCTCCAGGTCGCCGAAGCTCTTTTTCAGGTTTTCGGTGCGGATAATCTCGTCAGTCACTGGCAGTCAGCCTCCTTTCCAGCACACGCAGAAGCCGGGACAGAATAAAGTTCAGCAGGAAATAGATCACGCCCACAATGGTCAGGGATTGCAGGGCCAGGAAGGTGGCGGCCTGGACGCTCTTGTAGCTGGTCATCAGCTCGCCCACGAAGAAAATGGAAGCCAGGGAGGTGCCCTTCACGGTGGTGATGAACTCGTTGCACAGGGCGGGCAGGATGTTTTTCACCGCCTGGGGCATGATGACGTGGGTCATCATGTGCACCTCGCTGAGGCCCACGCTGCGGGCGGCCTCCCACTGGCCCTTGTCCACGGCGTTGATGCCGGCGCGGATGATCTCCGAGATGTAGGCGGAGGCGTTGATGACCAGGGCCACCACGATGCACATGGTGTCGCTCAGTTCAAAGGGCAGCAGCTTGGGCAGCCCGATCCAGAAGAAATACAGCTGCAGCAGGATGGGCGTGCCCCGCAACACCTCGATATAGGCGCCGGTGAAGGAGTTGAGCAGCTTGGAGCGGCTCATCCGAAAGGCGGCGATCAGCAGTCCCAGCAGCGTGCCGCACAGCACCGTCACCGCAGAAATCCACAGGGTGCCCCAAAGCCCCTGCAAATACACCATATAATACTTTTCCAGCAGGCCAATGATCTTTTCCATGGCGTTGTTTCCTTTTCGCTTCTCTTATCAGAACAGTCCCGGCAGGCTCGCAAAGGCGGGTCTGCCGGGATCCTTATTTATGCTTGACCGGGATCAGCTGATGCCCAGCTCTGCTGCGTAGGCGGTGTATTCGTCGTTCCACTGGTCAATCTTGCCCTGAGCGTTCAGCTCGGCGATGGCCTCGTTGACCACTTCCAGCAGGCTATCGCTGCCCTTGAGGGGCATGGCCACCACGGTGCCGTTCATGTTGGGGTCCACCTCAAAGCGGAAGTCGGGAACGGCCAGACCGCCGTTGGCTTCGGCATACAGCTGGGCGGACTCGGCAGAGCAGATGCACACATCGGCCTTGCCCTCAGCCACGGCCAGATAGCCGTCGGTCATGTTGGCCACCAGCTTGAACTCCTTGCAGGCCTTCACGTTCTGGTTGTACAGGGCCTCCTGCACGGAGCCGGACTGGGTGATGACCACCGCGTCCTTCAGGTCCTCAACAGAGTTGTACTTACCCACGTCCTCCGTGCGGGTGAGGAAGCCGTAGCCGCCGGAACTGTTCTTGTACACATTGGAAAGGCGCATGGCCTCGGCCCGGGAGGGGGAGTAGGCAATGGCGGAGATGGCAATGTCATACTTGCCGTCGGCTATGCCGGCCAGCACAGCGGTGAAGTCCAGGGGGACGATCCGCAGCTCCACGCCGATCTTCTCGGCAATGTACTTGGCAATCTCAATATCCACGCCCACATACTGGTCATCCCCGGTCTTGCTGGGGTCCACAAACTCATAGGGGGCAAAGTAGGGCTCAGTGCACAGCTCAATGTAGCCCTGGGCCTTGATCTCCTCCAGCAGATCGTCCTTTGCCTTGCTACTGCCGCCGCAGGCCGCGCAGCTGAAAATCATGGCCAATGCCAGAACCAAAGCAAAAATCTTTTTCATTTATAATCACCTCATCAATTTCTCCGTCTCCCCGTTCCTTCCGGGGAGGATGGTGAGATCATAACACTGTCCGGCCGATTTGTCAACACATTAGCGCGGTAAATTGATAAATCGCTACAGTGAACAAAGAGGAGGGAGAAAGGCTCCCTCCTCTTTGTTCAGAGTGTCAAAATAGTGTTGTCAGATGAGGCCCTGGATCAGGATGACCAGAATCAGCACTGGCAGGATAAACTGAAAATAAGGCTTCAGCTTGGCGGACATCTTCAGACCGCTGCCGGTGTTGGCTTCCGCAAGATACCTGTCGAAGCCCCAGCCCCATTTGCTGACGCAGAACAGCAGATACACCAGGGACCCGATGGGCAGCAGCAGATTGCTGACCAGGAAGTCCTCGCTGTCCAGAATGTCCCGGCCGCCGATGATATGTACATCGCTCCACAGGTTGTAGCCCAGCACGCAGGGGATGCTGGCCACCAGGATGAAGGCGCAGTTAATGAGAACGGACTTTTTCCGGGTCCAGCCAAAGTTATCCATAGCCATGGAGATCAGGTTCTCAAACACGGCGATAACGGTGGTAAAGCTGGCAAAGGACATGAACAGGAAGAACAGGCTGCCCCAGAGGCGGCCGCCGGCCATGTCGATAAACACCTTGGGCAGGGTCACAAAGATCAGACCGGGGCCCTGGCCCGGCTCCACGCCATAGCTGAAGCAGGCGGGGAAGATGATCAGCCCGGCCATCAGGGCAACGAAGGTATCCAGGGCGCAGATGCGGACGGCCTCGCCGGTGAGGGTGTGCTCCCTGGACATATAGCTGCCGAAGATCTCCATGGAGGCGATGCCCAGGCTCAGGGTGAAGAAGGCCTGGTTCATGGCGGCGGTGGCCACGTTGCCGATGCCCATCCGGGCGGCCCGCTGAAAGTCCGGCAGCAGGTAGAACTTCACACCCTCCGCGGCCCCGGGCAGCACCAGGCTGTGTCCGGCCAGCACCAGGATCAGCGCCAGTAGGGCGCACATCATCCATTTGGTGATCCGCTCCAGACCCTTCTGCAGGCCCAGACTGCACACCAGAAAGCCGGCCAGGACAGTGACCACCATCCAGACGCCCATCTCCAGGGGATTGGCCAGCAGACTGCCGAACACGCCGTCAACGGCGGCGGTCTCCATGCCGGAGAAGGTGCCGGCGGCGAACTTGAAGAAGTAGCTGAGCATCCAGCCGGAGACGGTGGTATAGAACATCATCAGCAGGCAGCAGCCCAGCACGCAGAACCAGCCGTGGATATGCCACTTGCTGCCCGGCTTTTCCAGGGCCTTGTAGCCGGGGACGGCGCTCTTGCGGCTGGCCCGGCCCACGGCCAGCTCCATGGTCAGCACGGGCACGCCCATGATGATCAGGAACAGGAAGTAAAACAAAACGAACACGCCGCCGCCGTAAGCGCCGGTCACATAGGGGAAACGCCAGACGTTGCCGATGCCGATGGCGCAGCCGGCGCTCACCAGCAAAAAGCCCAGGCGGGACTGAAAGCTCTCTCTGCTCATAAGGGAGTCTCCATTCTTTTTTGATTTTAACAAAAGCGGCAGGACAATTCAATTTCCTGCCGCTTGGCGTTTGCTGTTTGTTTTGGCTTATGCCTCGCCGCGCTCTCTCAGCGCGTCCTTGCGGGAGATGTTCCAACGGCCCTTCTCGTCGATGCCGGTGAACTTGACCCAGGTCTTGTCGCCCACGTTGAGCACGTCCTCCACCTTCTCGGTGCGCTTGAACTCCAGGTCCTTGATGTGGCACATGGCGTCCTTGCCGGGAACCAGCTCCACGAAAGCGCCCAGGTTGGAGATCACACGCTTGACCTCGCCGTAGTAGAGGGCGCCCACCTCGGGCTCAAACACGATGTCCTCAATGGTCTTGCGGGCGGCACGGCAGGCCTCGATGTCGGAGCTTGCGATGAAGATGCTGCCGTCGTCGTTGATGTCGATCTTGCAGCCGGTGTCGGCGGTGATCTTCTGGATCACCTTGCCGCCGGAGCCGATGACCTCGCGGATCTTGTCGGGATTGATCTTGATCTGGATCATCTTGGGGGCGGACTTGGCCAGCTCCTTCCGGGGCTCGGCAATGGCCTTGAGCATGATGGCGTCCAGAATCTGGAAGCGGGCCTCCTTGGTGATGGAGAAGGCTTCCTTCACGATCTCGTGCTTCAGGCCGTCGTTCTTCAGGTCCATCTGGATGGCGGTGATGCCCTGCTTGGTGCCGGCCACCTTGAAGTCCATCTCGCCGTGGAAGTCCTCCACGCCCTGGATGTCGATAAAGGTGGTGAAGTCGTCGCCGTCCTGGATCAGGCCGCAGGAGATGCCGGCCACAGGGGCCTTCAGGGGCACGCCGGCGTCCATGAGGGCCAGGGTGGTGCCGCAGATGGAGCCCTGAGAGGTGGAGCCGTTGGAGCTGAGCACCTCAGAGACTACACGGATGGCATAGGGGAAGTCCTCCACATCGGGGATAACGGACTCCAGCGCCTTCTCAACAAGGGCACCGTGGCCGTACTCCCGGCGGCCGGTGGAGCGGCTGGGACGGGCCTCACCGGTGGAGTAGGAGGGCATATTGTAGTGATGCATGAAGCGCTTCTCTTCCTCTTCCCAGATGGTGTCCAGCTTCTGGGCCTCGCTGAGGGTGGCCAGGGTGGCGATGGAGAGCACCTGGGTCTGACCGCGGGTGAACAGGCCGGAGCCGTGCACCAGGGGGATCACGCCAACCTCGGCGGCCAGGGGCCGGATTTCGTTCATCTGACGGCCGTCCACACGCTTGCCGGCCAGCAGCCACTTCTTGACGACCTTCTTCTGCAGCTTGTACAGGATCTCGTCCATGTACTGCATCAGGTCGGGGTGCTCCTCGCCGTACTTCTGCTCCACCATGGTGACCCACTCGTTGACCCGGGCTTCGCGGACGTTCTTGTCGTCGGTATCCATGCAGTACTCCATGGACTCGAACTCGTTCTCCACCAGCTTCTGGAACAGCTCCTCGTCGAAGGAGGCGTGCTCATACTCGAACTTGGGCTTGCCGACCTCGGCCACCATCTGGTCGATCAGGTCCAGCACGGGCTGCAGGTGCTCATGGGCCTGGACAATGCCCTCGTACATCACGTCGTCGGGCACCTGGTCCGCCTCAGACTCGATCATGACGATCTTCTTGTGGGTGGCGGCGATGGTGGTGGTCATGCGGTTATGCTCCCGCTCGGCCTTGGTGGGGTTGAAGAGGTATTTCTCCCCGTCCCAGCCCAGCACGATGCCGGCGATGGGGCCGTTGAAGGGCACGTCGGAAATGGAGACGGCGGCGGAAGCGCCGATCATAGCGGTGATCTCAGGGGAGCAGTCCCGGTCCACGCTCAGCACCTCGCAGGCGATGACCACATCGTTGCGCAGGTCGGAGGGGAAGAGGGGACGCATGGGCCGGTCGATCAGGCGGGAGGCCAGAACGGCGGGCAGGCTGGGCTTACCCTCACGGCGCATGAAGCTGCCGGGGATGCGGCCCACGGCGTAGAGCTTCTCGTTGAAGTCCACGGCCAGGGGGAAGTAATCGATGCCGTCCTTGGGGCGGGCGGAGGCGGTGCAGGTGACCAGCACGGTGGTCTCGCCGTACTTGACCAGCACGGCGGCGTTGCACAGCTCGGCCATCTTGCCCACTTCCATGGACAGGGGGCGGCCTTCGTACATGATCTCGTACTTCTTGTAATTGGGGAACTGCTTATTGGTAATAATCATTTGGAATCTCCTTATACATATACAGTATCCCCCGGTACTTAGCACTTGAAGCAGCGGCCGGAAACGGCCGTTCCTTCAAATACTAAGCAGCCCGGGCGATACGGATTTACAAATGGTGAGGGTAAAAATATTGGGAGACAGTATTCACTTGTCTCCCAATAAAACCTTCATAAACCTCAGTAGAAGCTGAAACGACCCAATTACTTACGGATGTTCAGCTTTGCAATGATTGCGCGGTAACGCTCGATATCCTTCTTGGCCAGGTAGTCCAGCAGACGGCGGCGCTTACCGACCATCTTGTACATGCCCAGACGGCTGTGGTCGTCGTTGGGATGCTGCTTCAGGTGCTCGGTCAGCTCACGGATGCGCTGGGACAGGATGGCGATCTGAACCTCGGGAGAGCCGGTGTCGCCCTCATGGGTGGCGTTGTCGGCGATGACCTGGGTCTTGACTTCTTTGGTGATCATAGTGGTTATACCCCTTTCAAAATGTTTCTATACCCTGCGCCTAAGCCATGGGCGGAAAGGCTACCGCAATGGCGGCATGGCCCCATAGCCGGGAACGCGGGCGCATACTGGAATATGATAACATCACAGTCCAGTAAAGTCAACAATTTTTTTGTTATTTATTGCGCATAACGGCCTTCATGCGCTGGCTGTGGTCCAGGATGCGCTTGCGCAGGCGCAGGTTCTTGGGCGTGACCTCCAGCAGCTCGTCATCGGCCAGGAACTCCAGGCACTGCTCCAGGCTCATCTGCCGGGCGGGGATCAGGCGCAGGGCCTCGTCGGAGCCGGAGGCACGGGTGTTGGTCAGGTGCTTGGTGCGGCAGACGTTGACGGAAACATCGTCGCTCTTGGGGCAGACGCCCACCACCATGCCGGCGTAGACCTTGGTGCCGGGGGTGATGAACATGGCGCCCCGGTCCTGGGCGTTCCAGATGCCGTAGGCCACGGCCTCGCCGGTCTCAAAGGCGATGAGGGAGCCGGTGCTGCGGCGGGCAATCTCGCCCTTGTAGGGCTCGTAGCGCTCAAACACGGAGGCCAGGATGCCCTCGCCCT
>JBJDXQ010000026.1:0-62451 GCA_051866745.1 Candidatus Limivicinus sp.
GCTTCTACTCCAAGGCCACCACGGACTTTGAGTTCCTGTTCCCCTTCGGCTGGGGTGAGCTGTGGGGCGTGGCTGACCGCACCGACTATGACCTGACCCAGCATCAGACCGTCTCCGGCCAGGACCTGACCTATTACGACCAGGAGAAGAACGAGCACTACATCCCCTACGTCATCGAGCCCTCCCTGGGCGTGGAGCGCACGGTGCTCTCCGTCCTCTGCGACGCCTATGACGAGGAAGTGGTAGGCCAGGACAAGAAGGGCAACGACGATGTGCGCACCGTGCTGCACCTGCACCCGGCGCTGGCCCCCTTCAAGTGCGCCATTCTGCCCCTGTCCAAGAAGGAGATCCTCACCGGCCCGGCCATGGAGCTTTACAATGAGCTGAGCAAGGACTTCATGTGCGACTATGACGAGACCGGCTCCATCGGCAAGCGCTACCGCCGTGAGGACGAGATCGGCACCCCCTTCTGCATCACCTTCGACTTCAACACCGTGGGCACCGAGACCGACGAGGCCGACCACTGCGTCACCATCCGTGAGCGGGACAGCATGCAGCAGGTGCGCATCCCCATCAGCGAAGTGAAGGCCTACATTTCTGAACGCATCAAGTTCTGAACCAGCCCGGAATACAATATACAGAATCAGGTGAAAGTACAATGAAGCATGGTTTTATCAAGGTTGCTGCCGCTTCCCCTGTGATTAAGGTGGCAGACGCCGACTATAATGCCGGCAAAATCATAGACTGTATCAAGGACGCCGCGGAAAAAGGCGTGAAGATCCTGGTGTTCCCGGAGCTGAGTCTCACCGGCTGCAGCTGCTATGACATCATCGGCCACCGGGTGATCCTGGAGGGCGCCAAGGAGGCCCTGCTGCGGGTGGTGGAGGCCACCCGGGGCGTGGATATGCTCTGCTTTGTGGGTCTGCCCATCGCCGCCGGCTCCCGGCTCTACAGCTGCGCCGCCGCCGTGTGCAACGGGGAGCTGCTGGGCCTGGTGCCCCGGGCCTATGTGGACGGCAGCCACTTTGCCGTGCCCGATGAGGAGGCCGTAGAGGTGATCATCGGCGGGGAGAGCGTGACCCTCTTCACCGATATGCTGTTTGAAAACCAGCTGCTCCCCGGCCTGTCGGTTGCGGTGGAGCTGGGCGCCGATATGGACGCGGTGACCCCGCCGGCCCTTTGCCACGCTCTCTCCGGCGCCACCGTCATCGCCCAGATGGCCTCCTTCCCGGAGACCGTCAGCTCCACCGCCGAGGCGGAGCTGAACATCCGCTTCCTGTCCCGCCGGCTCCACTGCGGCATGGTGATGGCCGCTCCCGGCAAGGGGGAGAGCAGCACGGACAACGTGTTCTCCGGATTGTGCCTGGTGGCGGAAAACGGCGAGATTCTGGCCTCCGACGAGCGTGAGGACAGCCTGGCCGTCAGCGAGATCGACGTGGAATATATGATGAATCTCCGCCGGGCCACCGGCGCCTTCGACGTGGGCGATTATCCCCATATCATCTGCCCCTGGGGCGTGAAGGAGGAAGTGACGGCCCTGAGCCGGGTCTTCCCCATGCATCCCCACCTGCCCCGGACGGCGGGGGAGCTGCCCGGCTACTGCAAGCGGATGCTGGATATCCAGGTGTCCGGCCTTGTGAAGCGCATGGAGTACGCCCATCTGGACCACTGCGTGGTGGGCATCTCCGGTGGTGTGGACTCCACCCTGGCGGTGATGGTCTGCGCGGCGGCGGTGGCAAAAATGGGCCTGCCCAAGGAGAACGTGGTGGCCTGCACCCTGCCCTGCTTCGGCACCTCCTCCCGCACCAAGTCCAACGCCATCATCGTGGCCGAGCAGCTGGGCTGCGAGGTGCGGGTGATCGACATCGGCAAGGCCGTGTACCAGCACTTTGACGACATCGGCCACGCCCATGACGATTACTCCATCGCCTTTGAGAATGCCCAGGCCCGGGAACGCACCCAGGTGCTGATGGACATTGCCAACAAGGTCAACGGCCTGGACGTGGGCACCGAGGACCTGAGCGAGTTTGTGGACGGCTGGTGCACCTATAACGGCGACCACACCAGTATGTACGACGTGAATCTGGGCCTGACCAAGACCCAGGTGCGGGCCAATGTGCGCTTCATCGCCGACAACACCGAGGACAAGGTGCTGAAGGCCGCCCTGTATGATGTGCTGGACTGCCCGGTGACGCCGGAGCTGCTGCCCATCCACGACGACCAGATCGAGCAGAAGAGTGAGGACGCTGTTGGCTCCTACAGCCTCCAGGACTTCTTCACCCACATGATTATGATCCGTGGCTTCTCCCCTGCCAAGACCTTCCGCCTGGCCAAGCTGGCCTACGCCAATGAGTTCACCGATGAAGAGCTGATCCGCTGGCTCACCAGCTATTGCAAGCGCTACTTCTCCCAGCAGTTCAAGCGCTCCTGCCTGATGGACGGGCCCGCGGTGGAGGCCTTCACCGTGTCCCCCCGCACCGGCTTCCTGATCCCCTCCGACGCGGAGAACACCCTGTTTTTGAAGGATCTGGAGAAGCTGCAGTAATTCACGAGATACCCAAGCCGGGATAATATAACGATTTTTAGAAGGAGGTTCTGTTATGTTCAAAAGCGAGTATCTAAACCGTGTCTACGCCGAGGTGGAACGCAGAGACGCCCACGAGCCGGAGTTTCTGCAGGCAGTGAAGGAGGTCTTTGAATCTCTGGAGCTGGTTGTGGATAAGCACCCCGAATGGGAAGCCGCCGGCCTGCTGGAACGCTTTGTGGAGCCGGAACGGGTGATCGAGTTCCGCGTCCCCTGGGTGGACGACAGCGGCAAGACCCGGGTCAACCGGGGCTACCGGGTCCAGTACAACTCCGCCATCGGCCCCTACAAGGGCGGCCTGCGCTTCCATCCCAGCGTCAACCTGTCCGTCATCAAGTTCCTGGGTTTTGAGCAGATCCTGAAAAACTCCCTGACCACCCTGCCCATGGGCGGCGGCAAGGGCGGCTCCGACTTTGACCCCAAGGGCAAGAGCGACGCGGAGGTCATGCGCTTCTGCCAGAGCTTTATGACGGAGCTGTACCGCCACATCGGCCAGTTCACCGATACCCCCGCCGGCGACATCGGCGTGGGCGCCCGGGAGGTGGCCTACCTGTACGGCCAGTACAAGCGCATCGTTGACCGCTTTGAGGGCGGCGTCATCACCGGCAAGGGGCTGACCTTCGGCGGCTCCCTGGCCCGCACCCAGGCCACCGGCTACGGCCTGTGCTACTACGCGGCGGAGGCCCTGAAGCACCTGAAGGGCGACAGCTTCGAGGGCAAGACCGTGGTGGTCTCCGGCTCCGGCAACGTGGCCCAGTACGCGGCGGAAAAGTGCACCCAGCTGGGCGGCAAGGTGGTTGCCATGAGCGACTCTCAGGGTTACATCTACGACCCCAAGGGCATCGACCTGCCCAAGCTGTTTGAGATCAAGCAGAAGAGACGGGCCCGCATCAGCGTGTACGCCGACGAAGTGCCCGGCGCGGAGTATGTGGAGGGCTGCCGCAACATCTGGAACGTGAAGTGCGACATCGCCATGCCTTGCGCCAGCCAGAACGAGATGGACGAGAACGGCGCCAAGGCCCTGATCGCCAACGGCTGCATGGCCGTGTTCGAGGGCGCCAACATGCCCCTGACCCCGGAAGCCATTGCCGCTGTCCAGGGCAACGGCCTGCTGTACTCTCCCGGCAAGGCCTCCAACGCAGGCGGTGTGGCCACCTCCGGTCTGGAGATGAGCCAGAACTCCATCCGCATGAGCTGGAGCTTCGAGGAAGTGGACGAGAAGCTGCAGGGCATCATGAAGAATATCTACAAGGCCTGCTACGACGCCTCCGTGGAGTGCGGCCGTCCCGGCGACCTGATGGTGGGCGCCAATGTGGCCGGCTTCCTGAAGGTGGCCGAGGCTATGATGGCCCAGGGCATCGTGTAAGACTACATAGGCAAAGCATTGACCGGCCGGGGTTTTTGCCCCGGCTGGTTTTTTCATTTTTTGGCAAGAGGTTTGTCCGAAAATTTTCCCCCTCCGGCGGTGCTTTTTCTCTTGTATTTGAAACACAAAGGGTATATTCTACGTCCTATATACAGATGGAATATTGATTGTATGGAAAGGATGAGAGGAATGAAAAAATACGCGCGCTCCCTCACGGCGCTGATTGTGGCGCTGGCTCTGGCGCTGAGTCTGGCAGGCTGCAACATTGACCTGAACGACATGCAGATTGTCAAGCGGGCCTACAAACACATCGCGGCGATGGACAGTCTCAGCTTCACCCTGACGGCGGACCTGGGCGCAGTGGCCGGTTCTCTGCCGGTCAAAAGCTCCATCGATGCGGACTGCCAGTGCGTCATTGACCCCACCACCCTGAAAGCGCAAGTGGAGCTGGACATGGGCAAACTGGGGAAGATTTCCCTGCCCCTCTATGTTTTCTCCGGGGATGGCGCTGTGCAAGTTCTGGCCGGCCTGGGCCAGAGCGGCAGCACCGTATGGGTGAGCAACAGCTTTCCCCTTGCCGACAGTGAGGAGCAGGATGATGAGGTCGACAGGCTGACCGTGGAGGCGGTGCTGAATATGCTGCAGGACGACCCTGAGGCCCTGTCCGTAGGTGAGAGCGAGACCATCAACGGCCAGTCCTGCCGCCCCTTCCTCCTGAAGGTGCCCGGCGCGGTGCTGATGGAAGCGCTGGCTCTGCAGGCCCCGGAGGGCAGCGGCTTTGTCATTGATGATACTGTCGTCACCATATGGATTGCCGAGAAGGACGGGATGCCGGTGCGGCTCAGCGCGGACCTGGCCTCCCTGTTCCAGTACCTGCTGGATATTGCAGACGCTTCCTATCTGCCCAAGCTGAAGCTGAACAGTCTGCCGGTGACGGTGGATATCACCGGCTTCAACAATGTGGAGAGCATCCCGCTTCCCACCCCGTAACCCATGGCGCTGCCGCCGTTCCGCTTTCCGGCCGCAATCGGGGCAGCCTGGTATTTTACTCTTTACAAAGGGCAGACTAATGGTGTATCATGATGCGGATAAAACATTACAGGAGAATGTGTATGGATTTTCTTGATATTGAACTGCTGGACTGCCCGGTGTGCAACGGCCCCGGCCTGCTGGAGGAGGAGAACGGCTGGTGCATGTATGTGATGTGCCTGGATTGCGGCAGCCAGACCGCGGAGATCGCTTTCCACTCCCGGGAGGAGCGGAAGGCCGCCGCCCAGAGCGCCGCCGACCTTTGGAACATGGGCAAGGTGGTCTCCCCCACCCCCGGTTCCTGATAAGAAAGAATGCCTGTTGTTCTCCGCTGGACAACAGGCATTCTTTACCACAAACATATTCATCAAAAGGAGAAGCCATGGAAAAGTTCATTCCCTACGAGAAGCTGTCCAAGAAGGAACAGCGCAAACGTGACGCCCAGCGCCGCGGCAGCTGGCAGGGCATCAGCCCGGTGACCCGCAGGGCCGAAAACCCGAAAGCCTACAACAGAAGAAAGGCACAGAAATGGAAGGATGATTCCGGTTCTGTGCCTTTTTGTTTTATTTGAGATAGTACCGCCGCAGACCAACGGAATGCTTGCCGTACTCGATGGCCTGGGTGGGGCAGAGGTTGATGCAGGCCATGCAGTGGGTGCAGCTGCCGTGCCAGACCGGGCGGCCCTTTTCCAGGCTGATGTTGTGCAGCAGGCAGCTCTCGGCGCATTTGCCGCAGGAGACACAGCGGTCGGTGGCATAAAACTTTTTATCGCCGATGCAGAACTTGTAGAAAAAGGCGTTCACCGGGCCGCTGTACAGCTTATCCAGCAGGCGGACCGGCGGTTCCGGGAAGTCCTGCCCGGCGGCGATCAGGGCCGCGGCCCGCTCTGCCTTCTTGCCGCCGATGCGGATCAGCTTTTCCGCCGTCTCCGGTTCCGGGGCGGAGAACATGGCGATATAGTTTTCCGGCATATTGATCTGCGTGACGCCGTGGAAACGGAAGCCCTTTTCGTCACATAGGCTGCGGATGCCCCGGGCGGCGTTGCCAATCTCGCTGCCGCAGTTCATGACGAACCAGGCCTCCCGGCTGCCGGTGAAGGACGCCTCGCGGATAAAGTCCCGGAAGATATGGGGGATCTGCCAGCCGTAGGTGGGGCAGACAAAGACCCAGGGCTTTTCCGAACGGAAGTCCCCGGTCCGGCCTTCCCGGATCAGCTCCGCCGCGGAGACCAGCTCGTCCCCCAATTTTTCCGCCAGAATCCGGGCCAGATGGCGGCTGTTGCCGGTGCCGGTGTAATAGAGTATCATGTTGTTTCCTCCTTATTCTTTTCCGCTTCCCGGCGCAGCAGCGCATCCAGGGCCGGGCTCTGCTTTCGCAGGATGACGGGGCGGCCGGCGCCGTCGATATAGCAGTGCCGGCTCGTGCCGGTGAACAGCAGCTCCCCGGTGTCCTGCTTGGTCATGGTGTAGCCCACGGTGAGCTTCACGCCGTTATAGTCCAGCACCCTGACGCGGATGCGGATCAGGTCATTGAAGCTGCTGCTGTGCTTATACTGGCAGTCGATGCCGGTCACCGGGGAAACAAGCCCCTCCCGCTCCTGCCGGGCATAGCTGTAGCCCAGCTGCTCCAGAAAATGGACCCGGGCCTCCTCCATATACCGTATGTAGTTGCTGTGATGGGTAATGCCCATCTTGTCCGTCTCGTAATAATTCACCCGGCGCAGATAATCTTCCAAAATGCTTGCCTCTTTTCGTCTGTTTTTTTCATTATACCACATTTTTTTACTTTGTGCTATGCAGGGCGGGGATTTTGATGTAAAATAAAGCCCATATTTTATAGTAAGGAAGAATGCATATGGAAAAGCAAACTCTCACGGTATGGGAAGCGGCCTGTATCATCACGGGCTACGGTATCGGCGGCGGCGTGTTGGCCATGCCCTATCTGACGGCCAAAAACGGCATCATCGCCGCAGGGCTGATTCTGCTGGCGGCTTTCGCGGCCAGCTTTGTGCTGCACATGATGATCGCCGATGTGGCGGCCAAGTGCGGCAGCGGCTCCCAGATCGTGTCGGTGTTCTCCCGCTTTCTCTTTCGGGGCCGGGCCAAGGCGCTGTTGACGGTGCTGTTTTTCGCGCTGATGGCGGTGGTGCTCTGCGCCAATCTGGCGGCCTATATCGCCGGAGCGGCGGAGGTCATGGAGGGGCTGCTGCCGGTGGGAAAGACGGTGGCCATGTTGATTTTCTATGTGCTGGCGGCATCGGTGGTGCTGTTTGGGCTGAAGGCGGTGGCCGTCAGTGAGAAGCTGATGGTGACAGCCATTTTCGTTATCATCGGCGTGCTGGCATTCTCTTCCCTGGGTGCCCAGGCCCACCCCCTGCCTCTGGCCCCCGGCAGCGGCAAGGACATGCTGGCCTTTTTCGGCATGGCTATGCTTTCTTTCTCCGCCTTTTTCTCCATCCCTCAGGCAGTGGAAGGCCTGGGGGGCGATGCGGGAAAGGTAAAAAAGGCCGTATTCCTGGGGCTGGGCAATAACTTCATTCTGATCCTGGTCATCACCCTCTGCGCCCTCTACGCCTCGGAGGAAGTGACGCCCGTAGCCATGGTGGGCTGGAGCGTGGGGATCGGTTCCTGGGCTGTGGTGGCCGGCTCTCTGTTCACATTGCTGGCCATGCTCACCACCTATTGGAGCATCTCCCTGGCCCTGTCCTCCATCGTTGGGGAGCAGACCCGGCTGGGCGCCCGGCTGTGCTGGTGCCTGGCTACACTGCCCTCCCTGCTGCTGGCTTTGCTGCCCATAGGCGGCTTTCTGGACTTTCTGGAGATCGCCGGGGGCGCCATTGCCATCCTGGTGGCGGTGATGGTGGTGCCCACCTTTGGCCGGGCCGTGAAGGAGGTCCCCGGCAGTATGCTGGGCCGCTTTTCCGGCAAAGCCACTCAGGGACTCATCATCCTGGCCTACCTGCTGATGGCGGCCGGCAGTCTGGTTTCCCTGTGAGGTAAGTCATGGGTAAGTGTACTTTGTTTGAAAACGCCCACTTCCATACCGGGCGGAGTGAGACGGAGGTCTTTTCCTATATGCTGGTGGAGAAGGGCCGGATCAAGGCGCTCAGCAACGAAAAGCCGGGCCCGCGGGAATACTGCCGCCGGGTGGATCTGGGCGGCGGCCACGCCTACCCCTGTCTCATCGACGGGCACACCCATCTGCTCTATACCATTGTGGCGGCGGCCATGGGCTTTGATGTCTGCACCCTTCAGGCCGGGCAGGTGGTGCCGGACACCCTGGCCGGTGTGGAGCAGCGGCTGCGGGCCTTCGCCGCCGGGAAGAAGCCGGGAGAGCTGGTGGTAGCCAACAACTACATCCCCAGCGCCATCGCGGAGCGGCGGCTGCCCAACCGCCGGGAGCTGGACCAATGGTGCGGCGGCCGGGCAGCGGTGGTCTATACCATTGACGGTCACGCCAGCGCACTTTCCACCGCCATGCTGGAGAGAATGGGCATTGACCCGCAGGGCCACGATGGCATACTGACCGGCGAGGCCCATGACCGGGCTCAGGGCCGGCTGACGGATATCATCGCCTCCGCCGTGACCCCCGGAGTGCTGGCCCGGGGTATCGCTGCGGTAGAGAACGCCTGCGCCCAGTTCGGCATCTCCCATCTGGGGGCCCTGGACGGCAACGGCGATTCGGAAAAAGACCCCACTACCGCCCTGCTGGTGCTGCTGGCCCGGCGGATGAAGATGCAGGTGCGCTTCTATCCCCAGTACTTTGACCTGAGGCGGGCGGAGAAATTCCGCAAATACCAGCGCCGCCCCCGGATCGGCGGCTGCGGCGAGTGGGAAATGGACGGCGCCGCCGGCGCCCACAGCGCCGCTTTCAGCCTCCCCTATCGGGATACCGGCGCCACCGCCCCCTGTTATTATACCCAGGAGCAGGTAAACCGTCAGGTGGCTTTGGCGGAGGCAAAGGGCTATCAGATTGCCAGCCATGCCATCGGTGACCGGGCCATTCTGCGGATCGGCAGCGCCCTGGCCAATACTGCCCCCGGCCGGCTTCACCGGCTGGAGCATGGGGAGTTCCCGGACCAGGACTGCCTGGAGCTGTACAAACGCGGCCGCTTTGCCGTGATGATGCAGCCGGGCTATGCCTGGATGGACAAGCACTTTCTCCATTCCTACGCACAGTTTCTCCCGCCGGAGGTGATCGACCGGCTGTGCCTGAAAACGCTGGTGGAGGCCGGGGTCTGCGTCTGCGGCTCCAGCGATTCGCCGGTGCAGTCCCTGAACCCTTACCTGCAAATGGCCGGCATGGTGGACTTTTACCGCCCGGAGGAATCGGTCAGCCCCTATCAGGCCTTCCGATGCTACACACTGAACGCCGCCCAGGCGCTGGAAGAGCAGGAGGAGATCGGCAGTCTGGAGCCGGGCAAATGGGCCAATTTCTTCGTTGCCGATCAGGATCTGTTCACCCTGTCTGCCGGGCAGCTCCCGGACTTTCGCCCCCGGCAGAGCTACTACGGCGGCCGCCCCTGGAAGGAACGGAAAGGCAGCCTGGGAGAGCTGGCGGCAATGCTTGTGAAAATACCGCACAAAATATAGGGTTGTATATTAAATAATTAACCATTTGAGCGTTTTTGTCCTTGAATTCACTTTCAGCTTATGTTATATTTTAATCATGAGATGTGCTCGGTGGGGCCTTGGCTTCACCGGCATTTTTAAGGAGAGATTTTTTGTGAAGCGTCTAAAAGTATCCAACAATGTGATTCGCCGGCTGCCCAGGTATCTGCGCAAGCTGGATGAGCTTACCGATAACGGTATCAGCCGCATTTCCTCTTTTGAGCTGGGCCAGCAGTTGGGGCTTACCCCCTCTCAGATCCGCCAGGATTTCAGCTGCTTTGGGGAATTTGGCCAGCAGGGTTACGGTTATAATGTGCCCGCCCTCCGGGCGCAGATTGCCACCATTCTGGGCATTGACCGGGGCTTCAGCGCGGTGCTGATCGGCGTTGGCAACATCGGCAGAGCTCTGATGGATAACTTCTGCTTCAGCGAATGGGGCTTCCGGCTGGACTGTGCCTTCGATATCAAGCCCGAACTGATCGGGACCCAGTTTAACGGCGTTCCCATCTACAGCATGGATGATCTGGTCAAGTACCTGCAGGAGCACCAGGTGGATGTGGCGGTGCTCACCGTCCCCAAGGAGGTGGCCGTGGCCGTCACCAACACCCTCACCGAGAACGGTGTGGAGGCCATCTGGAACTTCACCAATGTGGAACTGACGGAGCCCAACAGCCCCACCCTGGTGGAAAATGTCCACTTCTCCGACAGCTTGCTGAGCCTCAGCTACTTCGTGTCTGAGCGCAAGGATGAGCGGGCCGCCAAGGCCGCCCGGGTGGAGAAGCAGTAACCGGCAGTTTTTATTAAATCTATTAAAAACAGGCTGTGCCGCAATCCGCGGCGCAGCCTGTTTTGATATCCTTCTTCAATCTGTGTATTCGAAGCTGGCGCCGGGGTCCGTGTGCGCAAGCAGCTTTGATCGTCCCCGGCGGAGGGCATAAAAAAATCAAAGGCACGGCTCACACAGAATGTTTTCTGATGGCCGTGCCTCTAATTATGATCTTTCATATGCTTATCCTCTTCTGGAGAATGACGCATAGTATTCTCTCAGACGTGGTGCGAACCGTTTCATTTTCCAGTTTGCTCCTTTCTCTCAATTTTTCACGTTGCCCTCAACGGTGCAGATAACTCTCGTACAGACCTTCCAGGAACATCTCGACTTTCTTCATGGTGCTTACCCCTTTCCTCTCATTTGCGGCTTACGCCCGGATTTTCTTCCCGCTGCCCTCAACGGTGCAGGTAACTCTCGTACAGACCTTCCAGGAACTTTTCAACCTTCTTCATGGTGCTTACTCCTTTCTTTCTTCACAGGTGGTTTGGATATTGATTTTATTCAGGAAATGCTGCATAATGTTTCTTGCGCAGGTTCCGCCTCTCCGGCCCTCTGCCAGCTGATACTCAGCGGTGCAGATAGCTCTCGTACAGGCCTTCCAGGAACTTTTCCACTTTCTTCATTGTTTTTTCCTCCTTTTTGTTTTTGTCCTTTCCCTTGGGACGATTGTATAGTAACACGCTTTTTTGCATTTGTGAAATACCGAATCCTTTGGGTTTATCATATCTTTCCTGTATGGTAAGGAGTTTTTCATATATGGATTTGCGGAGTTTAAAGTACTTTGTGGTGGTGGCCCAGGAGCTGAACATCACCCGGGCCGCCGAAAAGCTGAACATGAGCCAGCCCCCTTTGAGCAACCAGATCAAGGCCCTGGAAGAGGAGCTGGGGGTGACGCTGTTTATCCGGGGCAAGCGGCACCTGCAATTGACCGAGGCCGGCAGCCTGCTGCTGCGCCGGGCCAACCAGGTGCTGGAGCTGACGGATAAGACCCGGCAGGAGCTGCGGGAAATGCAGGATGGGCTCTCCGGCACCATCAGCATCGGCATGGTGGAAGGCCGGGCCCCCTTCCTGGTGTCCCGCTGGATTGCCGGCTTCCGGGAGGAGTTCCCCCTGGTGCAGTACAGCCTCTGGAACGGTAGCAGCGACGATGTGCTGGAGCGGCTCTACCGGGGGCTGGTGGACATCGCGGTGATCGCCGCCCCCTATGATACGGAGCACCTGGAGGGCTTTCCCGTGGGGCGGGAGCCCTGGGTGGCGCTCATCCCGGTGGGCCATCCTCTGGCCCGGCAGGAAGGGAACCGCATCCCCCTGGCCAGTCTTGTGGATCAGCCGCTGGTTGTGCCCAGCCGGCGCTCCCGGGTGGAGGCCATCCGCCAGTGGTTTCAGGAGATCGGCGCGGAGCCCCGGATTGTCTGCTCCACCTCCAACTATCTGGATGCGGTGGCCATGAGTGAGTTCGGCGTGGGCATCAGCATCTTCCCCCAGACCACCTACACCCCCAACGCCCTGCTGGTCAGCAAGGTCATCACCGGCAGCGAGCGACAGGTGGAATATGTGTTGGTTCGCAGCAAGGAGCTGCGTCCCTCCCCGCTGGTGGAGGAGTTTATCAACTTCATCCGGGACGCCATGGAGGATGACCGCCGCCGGCCGGTGCATCAGCTGCTCTCCGAATATGAGTACATCCCCCCGGAGGACACGCCTTTCCTGTGAATAAACACAAAAAACGCCCCGGAGCTTTCGCTCCGGGGCGTACCCCCGCAAATGCCGTGCTGGCCCAATTATAACCTGCACAAAAGAGCAGGTGGGTCGCCTAAGTTCTGTTTCGCTGCTTCCAACGTCCAGCTTTGTGGGCCGGGAGGCCTGCAATCCGCAGATTCAAGTCGGCATCCCTTATAAGAGATGTGGGTTTAATGGGCCATGAAGCCGAAAGCGGCAACACGCACACAGCAGGAATTATTTTTTCTTTTCCCTGGGGGCATTTTATTCTATGCGCCGGGGAAGCATTTGATAACAGGGAACTATTGTCAGTCCTCGTCGTCAAAAAGGATGCGGGAGAAGTGCTCATACACATCCTGCAATTCATCCTCATCATCAATGGACTCAAACAGCTCCTCGCCGTTTTCGTCCAGCACGGAGCGCAGGATGATAATACCGTAATCCGGGTCGTTTTCATCCATATCCGCAGGGAGGAAGGCCACGAAGGTCTGGTTGTTGTAATCCATGGTGTCCAGCACTTCCAGCTCGAACTCAGCCCCGTCGTCATCAATTATGGTGATAAAATCACTGCCAAACTCTTCGCTCATATTGATCTCCATTCTGCTTGCTTGATGGGTCTATTCTATACTAATTCCCCGGATAAATCAACAGTCTGCGAAAAAAATTTGTAAACATCTCAAACGGAAGCGGTTCAGGAGCCCAGATCCTCCAGCAGGCGCAGCAGCTCCCGCCGGTTCTCCACCGGGATGCCCTTCTGCACCAGCGCCCTGTCGGCCCCCCGCAGATTGGCAAGCTCAATATCCGTCACGCTGACGGGCGTCTTTTCCCGCCGTCCGTTATACACCGCCACAAAGCCGTCGCAGGGGCGCAGGAAAAATTCCGCGCTGTCCTCCCGGCCTTCAAAGTTGGCGTATACCTCCTCCGGCACCTCCTCCACCGCGGGCACAATGCTTCTGTATGCCTTTACCCCGGTGTAGGCCGCTGTGGCGGCCAGGCAGGTCAGCAGGGCGGCCCTCAGTTTCAGTCCCATGGAATCTCCCCCTTGTTCATATCCTTACTATAGAAAGTATCTCTCGGCCCTTGGGGAAATATACATTATTTTCTTGGCCCGCTGGCTATACTATACAAGGGAGCTCCCGAAAAAATTTACATTTTCTCTACCGCTGGAAGGCATCCTGTGGTATAATGTTTTGATGTATTGGCATGAAAATGCGCCCTGTGCGTTGGAAAAGGAGGCGCTTCTATTTCGATGAGCAAAAAGAGCCCCGAAAATCAGGGGCCTGAGAAGAAGCCTGGGAAAAAGCTCCAGGCGGTAAAAAAGGCCGCAAACCTTACCGGCGATGTGATCTCCGGTACCATTGGCGGCGTTTTGAAAGTTGTCGGCACCATTCTGCTGATCCTGCTGGTGGCCGGCATGATGTTTGCCTGCGTGTTCGCCTACTATGTAAAGACCTGCCTCACCCCCAGCTTTGACCTGTCCCTGGAGGACATGAAGCTGAACGAGTCCAGTACCTTGTGGTATCAGGACGCTGGCGGCGAATGGCGGGAATTGGCCACCCTCTCCGGTAAGGAGGGCAAGCGTGTGTGGGTGGATTATGAAGATCTGCCCTGGTATCTGGAAAAGGCTCTGGTCTCCATTGAGGACAAGCGCTTTTATGAGCACAAGGGCGTGGACTGGTACCGTACCGCCGGCGCCTTTGTCACCATGTTCGCCAAGATGGACACCAGCTACGGCGGCTCCACCATCACCCAGCAGCTGATCAAGAACCTGACCGGCAAGGACGATGTGACCATCCAGCGCAAGCTGACGGAGATTTTCGGCGCCCTGGAGCTGGAAAAGAAGTACGACAAGCAGGAGATTGTGGAATGGTATCTTAACGCGGTGTACTTCGGCCAGGGCTGCTATGGCGTGCAGACCGCGGCCCAGACCTATTTCGGCAAGGACGCCAAGGACCTGACTATGGCCGAGGCCGCCGCCATTGTGGGCATCACCAATCTGCCCACCTATTACGACCCCTTCTATAACGAACAGAACAACAAAGAGCGGCAGGAGACCATCCTGCGGGAGATGTATGAACAGGGCTACATCAACTACCAGCAGTATAAAGACGCGGTAGCCGAGGAGCTGGTGTTCACCCGTACCCCCGGCGAGGAGGTCACCCAGAATATCTTCTCCTACTACACTGAGGTTGTCATTGACGATGTGATCAATGACCTGATGCAGCTCAAGGGCATCAGCAAGGAAACGGCCCAGACCCTGCTGTATAACGGCGGCTACAACGTGTATACCTGCCTGGACGTGAATGTGCAGAACACCATTGACGCCATCTATACGGATCTGGACGCTATCCCCAATACCTGGGGCAGCGAGCAACAGCTGCAAAGCGGCATCGTTGTGATGGACCCCTATGACGGACGGATCCTGGGGCTCTCCGGCGGCGTGGGGGAAAAGACGCGGAACTTCCCGCTGAACCGGGCCACCGGCACCAAGCGGCCCCCCGGCTCCTCCATCAAGCCCGTGGCCTCCTACGGTCCGGCCATCGACCTGGGGCTCATCACCCCCGATACCGCCGTGCTGGATTCACCCGGCATCACCCTGAAGGGTACCGACTGGTTCCCTGCCAATGACAGCAACCAGTATTTCGGCATGGTCTCCATCTACACCGCCCTGCAGTATTCCCTGAACACCGTGGCGGCCCAGATCGTGGATATCCTGCCGGAAGGCCCTGTCACTTCCTATAACTATCTGGTCAACCACCTGGGCTTCACCAGCCTGGTTCCCGATGACATGTCCTACGCCCCCATGGCCCTGGGGCAGTTTACCGACGGCTGCACCGTCCGGGAAATGGCCCAGGCCTACTGCTCCCTGGTCAACGACGGCGTCTTTACCTACAGCCGCACCTACACCATGATCACCGACAGTGAGGGCAACATTGTGATCGACAATACCCCCCGGACCATCCAGGCCTTTGAGCCCAACACCGCCTACACCCTGACCTATATGATGCAGAACGCGGTGGAAAACGGTACCGGCCGGGAGGCCAATCTCTACTCCGTGCCTGTGGCCGGCAAGACCGGCACCTCCGGCCAGTATATGGACCGTTGGTTCGTGGGCTGCACGCCCTACTATGTGGCGGCGGTCTGGACCGGCTATGACCAGCAGGAGCGTATTAACGTCTCCGGCAACCCGGCGGCCCAGCTCTGGAAAAAGGTCATGTCCCCCCTCCACGACGGCCTGTCCTGGAAGTCCTTCACCCACCCCTATCTGGGTGATAACACCGGCGTCTTTGGCTTTGTGGACGAGGCGGAGGACGATTATCTGAACGATTTCATCACCACCGGGCCGGATAACAACGGCAGCATCGACTGGGGCGGCGGCAGCAACAGCTGGGGCAACGGCAGCTCCGGCGGGGATGAATACGGCGGCGACTTTACCGGCGGCAGCAGCTCCGGCAACGGCGGCTGGGGCGGCAACGACAGCTGGGGCGGCGGCAGCAGCTCCGGCGGAGACGATTTCCTTGGCGGCAACGGCGACAATATCTTTATCTGGTAGTATCCAAATTGGAGCTCAAGGGGGCTTCCGGCCCCTTTGAGCTCCAATACAGAAGCTTTCGTGTGGGTTTACCATAATTTAGTCGTTGACATTTTCGGTTCAATATGTTACATTTTGATTACGGGCCTTGAGCCCAATGGAGGTGCTTCTATTGGCAAAAACACTGGAGTATAAGGGACATCCCTTCCAAAGAAAAGACAACATCATCTACTATGGCAGCTTTGCTGATAAGTATATCATCATGCTGCAGATCCTGGAGACCAAGAAGGTAGGCGATCTGGACGTGGCTTCCAAGGTTTCCGTCCAGCTTCAGCTTACGGATGCCAGCATCAAATCCAGAGACCGCATCGTCAAGCGTGCGGAGAAGGATGGGCTTTATCCTGCAATGGATGTGGCTGTGGTCTGGTTGGATCGGGCTCTCGCCACCCGGTAAATCCGGGCAACGCAGAGACAGGTAGACAGAAAGAAACCGAAAGACTGGCTGAAAGGCGGTGGGTTTCTGCCTCCTCTCACCAGGGAAAAGGAACTGTTTCAAATGCGCAAAACAATCATTCGAACCTTGCTTGCCGCCGCGCTGATGAGCGCCAGCTTCAGCCTCACCGCCTATGCGGAGAGCGCCGTTGTCACCGGCAGCGAGGTAAATCTCCGCTCCGGCCCCGGCACCAACTACCGGGTGATCGACTGCCTTACCAGAGGCAGCACCGTCACCGTGACAGACCGTTCCGGCGACACCTGGTATGCTGTGGATTATAACGGGCAGAGCGGCTTTATGGCCGCCGGTTATCTGGATATATCCGAGGATGATTACGGCAGCCTGACCATCAGCAGCGATACCGGCAACGGATACATAAACGCCATGTATGTGCGTTTCCGCAGCGGCCCCTCCAGCAACGCCTCTATCCTGGGGGAATATAACCGGGGCAAGGCCGTCTCCATCACCGGCTCTTCCGGGGATTGGACCGCCTGCGTCATTGACGGTCAGGCCGGGTACATCCACTCCCAGTACCTGAGTTCCGAACCTCTCAGCGTAGACCCCTATGCCGGTTCCGCCCCGCTGGAGATTGACGGCTCTTTGGACAATATCAGCTCTGATTTTGTGGGCGGGGACAGCTTTATTTCCTTGCCCATCGCCACCCCCGCGCCGGTCCTGCCCGATAACGATGGCGGGCTGCTCCCCCTGCCTACGTCCACCCCCGTCCCGGTGGTGACGCCGGCACCCACAGCAGCACCGGTACCTACGGCAACACCGGCACCTACTGCAGCGCCGCAGGGCGGCCAGGCCGGCTTTATCAATGCCGACTATGTGCGCTTCCGCACCGGCCCTTCCACCAGCTATCCCATCATTGACACCTATAACAAGGGCACCGCCCTCACCGTTACCGGCACCTCCGGCGACTGGACGGCCTGCATAATCGACGGCGTCAACGGCTATGTGTTCTCCCAGTATGTGACCTTGAGCAGCCAGGCCGGCACAGAGCTTCCCGGTCTTGACCTCCCGGTATCCACGCCCCAGCCCACGGAAGCCCCTGTGGAACCCAGCACCCAGACCCCGGGCTACATTACCGGCAACAACGTGCGTATGCGTTCCGGTCCCTCCACCAACTCCCAGATCCTCTGTGAACTGTTTTACGGCAATGTGGTCACCATTACCGGCACCAGCGGTGACTGGACAGCAGTGATCTACAACGGCACCCCCGGCTATGTCTACTCCCAGTACGTGAAAGCCGGCAGCTTCGAGAGCACCGTCTCCCCCGATGCCGGCGGCAGTGCCGCGGGGCGGCAGGTGGCCGAGTATGCCCTGCAGTTCGTGGGCTATAACTACTGCTGGGGCGGCATGTCCCCGGAGACCGGCTTTGACTGCTCCGGCCTCGTGTACTATGTGTACCGGCAGTTCGGCTACACCCTGAACCGGGTGGCCTGCGACCAGGCCAACAACGGCGTCCATGTGGAGCCGGACCAGCTGCAGCCCGGCGACATTCTCTGCTTCTACTCCGGCAGCGATTACATCGGCCACGTGGGCATCTACATTGGGGATAACAAGTTTGTCCATGCCCAGAATTCCGCCACCGGCGTTGTGGTCTCCGCCCTGGAAGGGTATTACGCCACCCGCGGCTTTGAGGCCCGCCGGATCATTACCTGAAACAAAATCATATGAAAAAACCGCTTCGGAATTTCCGAAGCGGTTTTTTCATCATCTTATCAGCTATAAATCCGATAGACCTTCAGCCCGGTCTCAGTGCTGAGGGGTTCCACCGGCTCCGCCTGGACACCGGGGTCATAGTATTCCCGCAGGTAGGCCAGGGTGCGCTCCACATCGTTGTCGATCAGCCGCACCTGCTCATTGCCGATCATATCCGGGTAGGGGTTCTGGATGTCATATCTGTCCAGCACATGTTCAACGCTGGGGTGTTTCACGCTCCAGCCGCCCAGCTTCACAACCCTGTCCCCAAAACCGGCAGGATTCGTCTCCAGCGGGCCGTAAAGGCCCTCGGCAATGCCGCTCATTTTGCAGAGATAGAGATGTTCTTCATCCGCAAGGAGCACTTCCACCGCCGCCTTCTCACTGCTCCTGTCCTGGGCGGAATAGCTTCTCCGCAGCAGGCAGCGCTCCGGGAAGGCCCGGCTGCCCAGAACCAGA
Organism: Candidatus Limivicinus sp.; assembly: GCA_051866745.1. GTDB lineage: Bacteria > Bacillota > Clostridia > Oscillospirales > Oscillospiraceae > Limivicinus. The sequence continues at coordinate 18,326 of JBJDXQ010000026.1, forward strand.
GCAAGCAGCAGCGCCAGCCCACAGGCAACCTTGCGCTTCTCCAGTTTTTTCTCGTCCATCAGGAAGCAGAAGGCCATAGCCACCGCCAGAAACAGGCCCATATCCACCCGGTTGATCAGGCAGCGGTTCAGGTAAATCATCGCCATATAGATCAGGCAGAAGAAGCCCAGCACCAGCCCGGCTCCCAGCAATTCCCTCCAGCCCCGGCGGCCACAGAGCAGCCACAGCAGCAGCGTCAGTCCGGCGGCAGCAAAGGCCGGCGTGACATAAAAGCTGGGGATACACTCCGTCAGCAGCACAAGAAAGCACTGCCCGGGGCTTCGCTTTTGCAGGATTCTGTCCCGCTGGGCGGTGATTTTTTTCAGGTTTTCCTGGGAGAACTTCTCCGTGTCATAGAAATTCCAGCTTCTCAGCAGGCTCACCGCGTTCTCATCCATATCCATGGACCGGTAAAATTCCTCCGCCTGCTCATATTTGGGCGGGGTTCCGTAGTCCATCAGCACATGGCGAATCTTATTGTACTGGGTAAATTCGCCGTATTCTCCCCGGCTCCACACCAGCGTATTCACGCCGTAAAGCAGCACCACCGTCACAAGCAGCAGCAGGAAGGGCCGGGCATAGCGCCAGGCCTGGCGCAGCTTCCCCCCGGCTTCGGCAGGCCGGGACAGCCGATGCAGCATACTGGTCAGCCCCACCGGGGCCATGATGGCCGCCACGGTGAAAAACACCTCGCCCCGCCACAGGAAGCCCAGCAGCGCCAGCCCAAAGCCCAGCCACAAAACCGCCCGCCGGCGGACCTGGTCCCCGCCTTCCAGGGCAAAGAGCATCAGGCTCAGGCCGCCCACCGTGGCAATGGCGGCGGTTTTGGAGAAATTCAGGGTCAAATAAGCGTCCATCCCGCTGCTGAGCAGGATGATGGCCGTCATGGTCAGAGCAGGCAGAAGCCGGAAGCGCCGCAGCAGCACCCAGGTGACAGCGCTGAAGCCAAAGAGCATCAGCGCATATTGGCAGAGTGTGTACCAGGGCAGCTGATCCCCGCCCAGCGCAAAGCACAGCTTCAGCAGCAGCCCCTGCACAATGTTGACAAAGGGGATAAAGGCCGTCTTCTCCGCCAACTGCCCGTCCACAAACCTGCTCATCCAGAAATCGTCGTTTTCCTCGTAGCCGGGGGTATAGCAGGCGAAGAGGAGCAGCAGAAACAGCAGGTTCATCAGCAGCGCGGCCAGCAGCTTCAACCGCCCGTCCTGATTCCATTTTTCGCTCAGCTTCATGTTCCGCCTCCCAATATCCGATAGACCTTCAACCCGGTCTCGGTGCTGAGGGGTTCCACCGGCTCCGCCTGGGCATCGGGGTCATAGTATTCCCGCAGGTAGGCCAGGGTACGCTCCACATCGCTGTCGATCAGCCGCACCTGCTCATTGCCGATCATATCCGGGTAGGGATTTTCAATCTCATAGGCTTCCAGCACATGCTCAATGCTGGGATGGTAAAGGCTCCAGCCCCCCAGCAGCACGATTCGGTCGGCAAAACCGGCCGGGGCCGTCTCCAGCGGGGTGTAGAGCTCATGGTCAATGCTCCACACCTTGCAGAGATACAGATGCTCCTCATCCGCCAGAAGCTGCTCTATGGCGGCCTTCTTGGCGCTTTTATCCTCCACATCGTACTGGTCGCTAAGCTTACACACATTTTTGTTGGTATACAGGCCCACCGCCAGCGCCAGTGCCATCAGCAGCGCGCAGAAGATCCGGTCGTTTCTGAGCTTTGCCTCATCCATCAGAAAGCTCATGGTCAGCATCAGGGCCAGCAGCAGGCCCATATCCACCCGGTTGGCCAGATAGCGGTTCTGGTAGATCATCAGCAGATAAATCAGCCCAAAGAAGCCGAAGCTGATCCCCAGACCCAGCCAGTCCTGCCAGCGGTGCCGCCCGCAGGCCAGCCACAGCATCAGCATCAGGGCAAAGCCCATTCCAGCCAGAGTCCGAGCCAAACCAGGCAAAGCCTTATCCAGGAAAATGCCCAGGCATTCGCCGGGGCTTGGATTTGGCACCACGCTGTCACGGGCATCCAATACGGCTCTGATCTTCTCCAGGGAGAACTTTTCCGTGTCATAAAAGCTCCAGTTTTTCAGGAAATACACCGCGTTTTCGTCCATGTCCAGGCTGTCATACACCTGCTGCATCTGATCATAATCCGGCACGGTGCTAAAGTCCACCAGCATGCTGCGGGCATCGTTGTACTCCGTGAAAAAGGCATAGTCCCCTCTTGTCCACAGGAAGCGGTCCAGGCCAAAAAGCAGCAGCACCAGCAGAATCAACAGGAGGAAGGGGCGGGCATAGCGCCAGACGCGGCCCAGCCTCTGCCCCGGCTTCTCGCCTCTGGTTTTCCGCAGCAGCTCCAGCACCTGCACCAGGCCCACCGGGGCCATCAGGGCAGCCACGGCAAAGAACTCCTCATAGCGCCACAGAAAGCCCATTACCGCCATCGCAAGGCCCAGCACCAGGGTCAGCCGCTTTGGCTTGTCCAGTCCGTCCCCCATGGCCTGCAGCATCAGGCACAGGCCCCCCGCCGCCGCCACAGCGCAGGTCTTGGAGAAGCAGGGATAGAGATAGCTGTTCAGCCCCACTGTCATCAGGATCACCGCCGCCATGCTCCAGGCCCCCAGGGGCCGGAAGCGCATCAGCAGCACCCAGGTCATGGCCGTGAAAGCGGCAAGCATCAGGGCATACATGGAAATGGAATACCAGTTCAGCCCCGCCCCGCCCATGGTGTAAAGCAACTTCAGGAAGAAGCCCAGGACAATATTGATAAAGGGAATATAGGCGCTCTTCTCCCCCATCTGCCCGTCCACGAATTTGCTCATCAGCACATCGTCGTTGGTCTCAAAGCGGGGGGTGAAGCAGCACAGCAATACCAGCAGCAGCCCGGCGTTCACCAGCAGCGCCGCCAGCAGCCGCAGCCGTCCGTTTTTATGCCATTGTTCTCTGCATTTTGCAAGCGTCATTCTCTGTCCTCATTCCAGCACCCGGTAGATGCACAGCCCCGTCTCCGAGCTCAGCGGCTCCACCAGCTCTGCCCGGGCCTCCGGGGCGTAGTGCTTGTTGATGTAGGCCATGGTCACATCGATATCATCCACCACCAGATAGGCTCTGTCGCTGCCCACCACATCCTCATAGGGATTAACGATGCCGTACTCCGCCATGGTGGCGGCGATGTTGGGATGCATCACACACCAGTCCCCCAGCAGGATGATCTTGTCCGAATACCCGGCGGGCACCGTCTCCAGGGGGGAATACAGGGTGTGGTTCACCCCGCCGATGCCGGTGAGGAACAGGTGCTCATCGGCGATCAGGGTCTCCATGGCCGCCTTCTGGGCGCTGTCATCACCCAGGATGTTCTCCGGGTAAAAATAGCAGTAATCCCGGTTCTGCCGGTAGCCCCAGCCCAGGCACAGCAGGATCAGCAGTACGCTGAACAGGCGCTCCTTTTTAGCCTTCTCCGGGGAGAGGACCCACAGCAGCGTCACCGCCAGGGCGAAGAAGAAGCCCACATCCGTCCGGTTCACCAGGAAGCGTCCCTGCCGGATCAGCAGCAGGTACAAGACCCCGAAGGCGGCAAAAGCCAGGCCCGCCGTCAGGAAGCTGCGCCAGTCCCGCTTCCCGCAGCACAGCCACAGCATCAGCGCCGCCAGCAGGCCGTAAATGTGCCGCTGGATAAAGAAGCTGGGCAAACAGGTGTTGAGAAAGGTTCCCAGGCACTCCCCCGGACTGGGCGGGACGCGCTGGGCATCCCGGGCGTCAATGATGGTGTTCAGGGTCTCGGTGGTCCAGATTTTCGTGTCGTAGAAGCCGGACATATCGATGGCGTTCTGGTCAATGTCCAGCTCGTCATAAACCTCCGGCATCTCGTCGTAGTTGGGCACGCCGTAATCCCCATGGATACTGCGGGCCTCATTGTAGACTTTGTAGTCATAATAGTCGCTGTGATTCCAGATCATTTCGTTGGCGGCGTAAAGCCCCCCGGCCAGCGCCAGGGTCAGCAGGAAGGGGGCCAGGAACTTCACCGCAGCGCGGCACTTGTTTCCCTCCGCGCTCCGCACCTGGGCGATCAGGCAGCCCAGACCCAGGGCCCCCATCAGCGCCGTACAGGCCAGAAATTCCTTATCCCGCAGCATCAGACTGAAAAGCAGGGTGACAGCCCCCAGCAGCAGCGGCAGCCATTTTTTCACGCCGCCCTTCTCCCCGGCCCCCAGCAGCATCAGGCAGACGCCGCCCACCGCGGCGATGCCGGCGGTCTTGGTATAGGTCATGATCAGATAGCTGTCCGCCCCGAAGAAGCACAGCAGCGCCAGGGAGCCTGCCGTGGCCGCCAGGGGGTTCAGCCGCTGAAACAGCAGATAGCTGACGGCGGTGAAGCTGACAAACAGCAGCACATACTGGAACAGGCCAAAAATCGGCAGGGCGTTGCCGCTGACGTCGTAAAGGAAAATCAGCAGCTTTGCCAAGAAGTAATTGATGTACACCACGAAGGGCGTCTTTATCGCGGTCTGCCCGTCCAGGAATTTCTGCACGGTCAGGTCGTCGTTTTCCTCAAAGCGGACCTCAAAGCAAAGCAGCAGCACCAGCAGGAACGCCAGGTTCAGCCCTATGGCAAACAGGAGCTTTGCCCTGTCGCTTTTGTACCAGTCTTTCTTCAGCCTCATTGTGTAATGCTCTCCAGTTCAATTCACGATCCGATAAATGTCTATCCCCAATTCCCTGCTGAGGTCCTGGACGATCTCAGCCCTGGCCTCGCTGTCATAGTAATCATGAATGTACTTTATTGTGGTGTTAATGTCACTGGGTATCAGGTACACCCGCTCATTGTTCACCGCATCCCTGTAGGGATTCTCCAGGCCGTATTCCGCCAGCAGCGCCATCACCTGAGGATGCCGGACTACCCATCCGCCGGAGAAATACAGGCTGTCCCTATAGCCTTCCGGCATCGGTTCCAAGGGGGAATACTGGTATAGACCAAGCGCAGAAGTGCCGACCAGAAAGAGGTGGTCATCTTCTATAAGACGCGCTACCTGCCACCGGGAGTATTCTCTTTCATCCGGGGAAGTTCGATATCTGGAGCAACTGTTCCAGAGCTGGTAGCCGCACATGGGCACGGCCAGCAGCGCAAGGAGCAGGCAAAGTCCCTGACGCCAGCGTCCCGGTCTGCTCTCCGTGATCTGCCATAGCAGACCCCCGGCCAGGGCCATAAAAAGGGAAACATCCACCCGGTTGAACAAATACCGTTCCATCCAAATCAGCACCAGATACATACAGCTGAAGATCAGCAGCTGCCCTGCCAAAACGCAAATCCGGCCTTTGTCCTTCTTCGCAAATATCAGCCAGAGCAGCCCCAGGCCAAAAACGCCCCACAGGAAGCGATATCTCAGAAACTTTGCCCAGCAGCCGGCATAGGTTTTGAGCGCGGCTCCCAGACTTGGATAAAGCCGCAATTCTTCTCTGGCCTTTATAACCTGACGGCAGACCTCCGCCGTCCAGATTTCCGGGTCATCAAAGCTCTCATAGCATCTGGCCGCCATGTCCAGGACTTCCGGACTGATGTTCAGGGCCTCGTATACCTCTGGCATCAATTCGTAGCTGTTCAGGGCATTGTGATAGTCCGTGATTTTTCTGGCCTCCAGCATGAAGTCCTTGTATTCCTTATAAGGACTCTCCCTCCACATCAACGCGTTGCCGCCATAGAGGCCGGCAGCCAGCAGCAGCATCATCAGGAAGGGGCGAAAGTACACAGCTGCCGCCCTGAATTTCTTCTGCCCACTGCTGCGAACATTTCTGATCATCTCATACAGGCCCACAGGGAAGAGCAGTGCCAACCCGGTCACAAATGACTCCGTCCGCAGTGCGCAGGAGGCCAGGCAAAGGGCAATACCCGCGACAAGACAGCTCCTGCTTTCCCTCTTGTCCGGCGTCTCGCTCTTAGCGAAAAGCATCAGCAAAACTCCCGCCGTCACGCCAATCCCCGCTGTTTTCGTGTAGGTCAGCCAGATGTAGCATTCAGCGGCAAAGGCCCCCAGCAGGCAAGCGGCAGCAGCCACCGCCGCGAAAAAGTCGCAGCGCCGGAGCAGAATGTAGCTTATGCCGGTAAAGGACAGGAACAGCAGCCCATACTGAAAATAGCTGTATAAGGGGTATGCGTTGCTTGTCAGGTCATACAGCCACTCCAGCACAGCCGCCAGGAAATAGTTGCAAAACAAAATGTAGCTGCTCTTGTCGGCCATCTGCCCATCTATGAACATGGAAATAAAGATGTCATCGTTGATCTCATAGCGGGGAGAAAACACCTTCAGCAGCAGGAACAGGAACAGCAAATTCGCGCCGGCAGCCAGCAACAGTTTTGCATTTGCCCTTTCATACCAATCTTTCTTCAGTCCCATTTTTGTTCTCACCGTACGCTCTCCGCGAAGCGCAGGAAGGCGGCCTGACCGGCCTCATCCCGTTTGAAGACGCCGGCATCCTCCAGCACCTGCATGAACACCTGGCCCACCTCCTGGCGGAGTACGGCCTCGGCGTCCTCCTTGGAGAAGTCGTGGCGGGTTTTCAGTTCCTCAGCCCAGGGGGCGTGCTTGGCAGTGGCCTCATCGGCATAGAGATCGCCGCCGCTGCACAGCAGTGCTGCCAGCTGCGCCAGCTCGTCTTTCAGCCGGGCCGGCAATACCGCCAGGCCCATCACCTCGATCAGGCCGATGTTTTCCTTTTTGATGTGGTGCAGCTCAGCATGGGGATGGAACAGGCCCAGGGGGTGCTCCTGGGTGGTCAGGTTGTTGCGCAGCACCAGGTCCATCTCAAAGTCCTCCCCCCGGCGGCGGGCAATGGGGGTGATGGTGTTATGGGGCTCCCCTTCCGTCTGGGCATAGATGCTGACGCTTGCATCGGTATAGCCCCGCCAGGCGGTGAGAATCCTGTCCGCCAGCTGGACGATTCTGCCGCTGTCGGCGCAGCGCAGGCGGATGACGGACATGGGCCAGCAGACGATACCGGCCTGCACATCCTCAAAGCCGGGGAAGACCAGCTCCCGCTCCACCGGGGCCTTCTCCATGGCAAAGCGGTAGCGGCCGCCCTGGAAATGGTCATGGCTCAATATAGAGCCGCCCACAATGGGCAAATCCGCGTTGCTGCCCAAAAAGTAGTGGGGGAACTGGCGCACGAAGTCCAGCAGCCGCTGGAAGGTGGCCCGGTCAATCTTCATGGGCACATGCTGCTCGTTAAGGACGATGCAGTGCTCATTGTAGTATACATAGGGGGAATACTGCAGGAAGTAGTTCTCCCCGTTCAGCTTCAGGGGGATGATGCGGTGGTTGGCCCGGCCGGGATAGTCCATCCGGCCCACATAGCCCTCCGCCTCCCGGCACAGCAGGCACTTGGGATAGCCCACACTCTTCTGCAGCTTGGCGGCGGCGATGGCCCGGGGGTCCTTCTCCGGCTTGGACAGGTTGATGGTGATGTCCAGGTCGCCGTACCCGGTCTTTGCCACCCACTTCATGTCCTTAATGACCCGGTAGCTGCGGATATAGTCGGTATAGCGGCTGAAATCATAGTACCACTCGGTGGCCATCTGGGGGCTGATGCGGTACTGATCCCAGAACTTTTCGATCACCTGGGAGGGCCGGGGGGTCAAAAAGGCCATCAGCTTAGTGTCCATCAAATCCCGGCTGGTGACGCCGCCGGGGATCACGCCCCTGGCCTCCGCGTCGTCCAGCAGGTCCTTCAGAATCTCCTCCAGGGGGGCCTCATATCCCGGCAGCTCCTCCGGCTCCTGATAGCTGTCCAGCCCCAGCACCGAGAGGATGCCGTTGCGGGCCCAGTACTGATCCTCCGGCTCAATCAAGCCCCGGGTAATGCCATAGTTTATCAGCTGTGCAATGCGTTTGTTGATCATTTCTTTCACCGACCCTTTGCCTGTTTGATTGATAGGGAGATGCGGTGCTTTTTCTCGTCCACATCCAGCACCACAACCTTCACAATATCCCCCACCGCCAGCACCTCGCTGGGGTGACGGATGAATTTCTCACTGATCTGGGAGATGTGGACCAGCCCGTCCTGGTGGACGCCGATATCCACAAACACCCCGAAGTCGATCACGTTGCGCACCGTGCCGGTCAGCTCCATGCCCGGCTTCAGGTCCTTGATTTCCAGCACGTCCTGCCGCAGCAGCACCGGGGGCAGCTCATCCCGGGGGTCCCGCCCCGGCTTGAGAAGCTCGGCCGCAATGTCCTTCAGCGTGGGCTCGCCCACGCCGCACTCCTCCGCCGCTTTCTTCACGCCGTAAGCCTCCAGCCGCTTGGGCAGCTCCGCTATCTTTCCGGCGGCCACATCCGCCATGCTGTAGCCGCAGAGGGCAATCAGTTTTTCCGCGGCGGCATAGCTCTCCGGGTGGACGGCGGTGTTATCCAGCACCTGCCCGCTCTCCGGCACCCGCAAGAAGCCTGCGCACTGCTGGAAGGCCTTGGGCCCCAGCTTGGGCACCTTGGTGATGCTCTTGCGGCTGGTGAAGGGGCCGTTCTCCTCCCGGTAGGTCACGATGTTTTTGGCGGTGGTCTTGTTCAGCCCCGCCACCCGCTGCAGCAGGGAGGGGGAAGCGGTGTTGATATCCACCCCCACCGCGTTGACGCAGTCCTCCACCACGCCGCTGAGGGTCTCCTCCAGCTTGGCCTGGGGCATATCGTGCTGGTACTGGCCCACGCCGATGGCCATGGGGTCGATCTTCACCAGCTCCGCCAGCGGGTCCTGGAGCCGCCGGGCGATGGACACGGCGGAGCGCAGGTTCACATCATAGTCCGGGAACTCCTCCGCCGCCAGCTTGGAGGCGGAATACACCGAGGCCCCCGCCTCGTTGACAATGGCGTAGGCCTGGCCGCCGCCCAGGCGGTGCAGCAGCTCCACGGTCATCTGCTCCGTCTCCCGGGAGGCGGTGCCGTTGCCGATGGCGATATGCTCCACCCCATGCTTGCGGATCAGCCCGGTGAGAATGCGGATGGCCTCCTCCTTCTTCCCGGCGGAAAAGGTGGGATAGACCACCGCCGTGTCCAGCACCTTGCCGGTACCGTCCACCACGGCCACCTTGCAGCCGTTGCGGTAGCCGGGGTCCAGGCCCATGGTCACCTTGCCCTTCACCGGCGGCTGCATCAGCAGGGGCTTCAGGTTCAGGGCGAACATCTTGATGGCCCCCTCGCAGGCGGTGTCGGTCAGGTTATTCCGGGCCTCCCGCTCCAGAGAGGGGAAAAGCAGCCGGTCATAGGCGTCCTCCGCCGCGGCGCGGACAAAGGCCATGGCGCTGCTGCCGGGGCGAACCACCGCCCGGCGCAGCCGCTGCAAAGCGGCCTCCCTGTCCACCTCCACGGAGACCTTCAGCACGCCCTCCTTCTCGCCCCGGTTGATGGCCAGGATCTGGTGGCCCTGCAGCCGGCTGAGGCTCTGGCTGAAATCGTAATACAGGCGGTAGACCGTGTCCTCCTCGGTGGCAGCCCTGGATTCCAGCCGGCCATTGGCTTCGATGAAAGAGCGCAGATTCTTGCGGATCTCCGCGTCGTCAGAGATCATCTCCGCAATGATGTCCGAGGCCCCGGCCAGGGCCTGCTCCACCGTCTCCACGCCCTTCTCCGGGTCGATATAATCCTTCGCCAGCGCCTCCGGCTCCGGCATCCCCGGCCCCTGTTCAAACAGCTGCAGGGCCAGGGGCTCCAGCCCCTTCTCCTTGGCCATGGTGGCCCGGGTGCGGCGCTTCTGCTTATAGGGACGGTACAGGTCCTCCAGAGCCGCCAGGGTCTGGGCCTGGTCGATGGCGGCGGACAGTTCCTCCGTCAGCTTGCCCTGTTCCTCAATGGCCTTCTTCACCGTGTCCCGCCGCTCCTGCAAATTCCGCAGGTATTCCAGCCGCTCCGCCAGATTGCGCAGGCTGGTGTCGTCCATGGCGCCGTGCAGTTCCTTCCGGTATCGGGCAATGAAGGGGATGGTGTTGCCCTCGTCCAGCAGGGCGATCACGTTATCAATATGGCTCTGGGGCCTGTCCAGCTCCCGGGCCAGAATTTGACTGATGCTTTCCAAATGAATACTCCTTTTTATGGTTTTACCGAATTATTATAGCACGAAGTCATCCCTATAGCAATCGCCAAATACCGAAAGCCGCACCTCACCGGGTGCGGCTTTGTTCTTATTCGATCACCAGTTCTTTTTCCTGTCCTTCCAGCGTATACCGCACCCGGATTCCCTCGTCCGTCAGCACGCGGATGTCCTCCGCCTGCCGGTTTTTCAGCATCTGCCGGTACTGCGCCAAAGCCTCCGGCGTATACTGCGCCATATCGTCAGAGCACAGCAGCATCCCGCCGAAGAGACTGCAGCAGTCGGCCAGCAGCTTCTTTTGCTGCGGTGTCAGCTTCACATTATCCTCCCGCAGGAAGAACACGTCCGGGTCGCTGAGGAAGGCCCGGCCGTTGAGCTGGCGGCGGAACAGGCTTGTGAGGATGGCCTGCCGGGTGGAGACCCGCTCCCGGTGGATCAGCCGCATATAGGGCCTGTCGTCCCAGTCCAGACTCACATCGCAGCTGACCCGGCAGTAGTCCACCAGCCCAAAGGCCGGCATCAGCGGCACGCCGCAGCCCAGAATCAGCTTCTCGCCGCAGCACTCCCGCAGCAGCTCCATGGCCCGGAGCATCCGGCCCGCCCGGCTCTCCCGCTCATTGCCGAAGGGGGCGGCGGCATAGAGGAAGTCCAGCTTCACCAGGTCGAAGCCCCACTGGTTCAGTACCCGGTCAAACACCCGGCGCAGATAGTCCCGCACTTCCGGCTTATCAATATCCAGAGCATAAAAGCCGCCCCAGTTGCAGCCGCAGTACCAGGGCTGCCCCTCCACCTGCAGCAGCCAGTCCGGGTGCTCCCGCATCAGCCGGGCGCCCTTTTGACAGCCGAAGGGGGCCAGCCACAGCCCGGCTTTCAGCCCATTTCCATGGATTTCATCCACCAGAGGCTTCAGCCCATGGGGGAACTTGTCGTTGCAGTCCCAGTCCCCCACCCCCTGCTGCCAGCCGTCGTCAATTTGGAACAGGTCGCCGGGGCACAGCACCTGGGCGCAGCCTTCCAAGTCCGCCCGAATGCTCTCCTGGTCGATGTTCTCATAGCGGTTGTACCAGCTGGAATAGCCGGTGAGTTTTTCCATCGTTCGGGGCTTGATGCCCATAGCATCGAACCAGCCGTCAAACACCTGCTGCTCCGTCCCCTGGGCATAGTAGAGCTGAAAAGCGGGAAATTCTCCGCTCCATGCCAGCCCCTTGCAGTCCCGCTCTATAGTCAGCTTTCCCGCCCTGCTGTCGTAGCGGAAGATGGTGTAGCCGGGCCGCTCATCCAAGGAGGCGAACAGCCGGTACTCCTCCCCCCGGCGGAAGTAGCAATAGCTGAAGCCGTGGGTCAGCCCCCGCTTTTTGGGGTAGTCCATGAAGTGATAGTCCCCATAGCGGTCCAGGCCGAATTTGTTCACCAGGAACCGGGGCAGAGGCTTCCAGGGCAAAATCCGATCCGCCGCCGTGTACTCCGGGCAGAAGGTCCAGGTCTGGTAGCCGTTCATGAAAATCTTCTCGCCCCCGGCCAGGGGCAGCTCCACCACGCCGGAGACCTTTTCCAGCTTTCCTTCCGGCAGGGACACCTTGATGATATTCGCCCCCGGTTCCAGCTCCCGGCTGCCCCGAAGGGTCTGGCCGCCGGTAAGCCTGATTTCATAATCCAGTCTCATGCGTTCACCTCAAATTCGATCTTTACGCTGTCCAGGCCGGGGGCGGAGATCACCAGCATCCCCCTGCCGCTCTCGCCTGTGGTTTTGATGTAGCAGCCGCCCATGCCGCCCTCGGCAGCGGCCCGGTCCGGCCCCGCCAATTGAATGGGGCCGCTGAGGGCAAAGTGCAGCGGCAGCTGGGCATAGCTTGCCACATTGCCCCATTCATCCAGCAGCCGAATCCGCACCGCCGCCATGTCATAGCTGGCCCCTTCGGTGAGGCTGGTGTGACTTGCTCTCGCTTCGATTCGCAGCTGCTTGCCTGGGGCTTTGGTCTGGCTTGCCACCACCTGGCCGTCCTTCACCCCGTCAAAGCGCCAGCGGGTGGCCTCGCCGCCCCAGTTGCCCACATATTTGCCGTAAAGCGCCACGCCCTCCTGCATACTCATGTGATAGCGCAGCATACACCAGAGCATCCGGGCCTTGTCGGCAGCGGGCATATTGGCCAGGCCGTGCTTCCCGGCGGACACCAGGCAGCGCCGCAGCAGCTCCGCCTTCTGGTCCGGGAAACCCTCCTGGGTTTTCAGCAGCTCCCCGATGGTGTCGTCAATCAGGATGGGATTATGGTTCAGGCCCTCCAGCTCCCCCTTCCGGAAGCCGGCCACAAAAACATCGTTCTTATATAGCCGCACTTCGTCAGCATTGGTGAAGGCGTAGACCTTCCCCAGTTGCCCGGCGGGGTAATCCCCGATGTCCATGGGGCAGCCCAGCGCCAGCACCGGGGTCTCCTCTCCCTGGCTGGCATAGACCGCCGCCGCCAGCTTGGGGTTGCGGAAGCTGTCCATCACCCCGTGGTAGCACACCCGGTCGCCGGAACCGAAGTCCTTGTGGGTGGCATAGTCAAACATGCACCAGCCGAAGCAGCCGGCGTGCTCCCCGCCTCCCTGGGCCGCCGAGAGCACCCGGGCGTGGCGCAGGGCCTGTTCCTGCCGCTTCTCCCAGGGGTCGAAGCTCTTGGTGGGGAACATGTGGCCGTTGTGCTCCGAGATCAGCAGGGCCTTGCCCATGTCCGGCGTTACGTCCTTCTTTCTCTTGGCCCCTGGGGTCAGCCCGTTGTGGGAAAAGTCGTTGTAGGCATAGACGTCCTCCAGCAGATGGCTCTTTTCCAGATAGCGCACCCCGGAGGTGGCCCGGCTGGGGTCCAGCTCATGGGCCAGGGCGTTGGCCCGGGTGTAAAATTCATCGTCGTCCACGCTCTCGTTGATCCGCACGCCCCAGAGGATGATGCTGGGGTGATTGCGGTATTGCAGCACCATCTCCCGCAGATTCTCCAGCGCCTGCTCCTTCCAGGCCTTGTCCCCGATGTGCTGCCAGCCCGGCAGCTCCGTGAACACCAGCAGGCCCAGCCGGTCGCACTCATCGATAAAATGCCGGCTCTGGGGATAGTGGGAGGTGCGCACCGCGTTGCATTGCAGCTCCCGTTTCAAAATCCGGGCGTCCTCCCGCTGCAAACGCTCCGGGGCGGCATAGCCGATATAGGGATAGCTCTGGTGCCGGTTCAGCCCCCGGAGGAAAACCTTCTCCCCGTTGAGATAGAAGCCGTCAGCCCTGAATTCCGCTGTCCTGTAGCCGAAAGTCACTTCCTGCCGGTCCAGTATTTCTCCGCCCTTCAATAGTTCTGCCCGCAGGGTGTACAGCTTGGGCGCGTCCACCGTCCAGGGCTGGGCCTCCGGGTCGGTGATCCGCTGCTTTGCGCTGCCCTCCGCCTCCACCAGCAGCTGCTCTCCGTCCAGCACGGAAAGGCGGATGGCATCGTATGTACCGCAGACCTTCACCTGGGCCATCAGCGTGTCGGTTGCCGGGGTGGTGACGAACACATCATAGATGTAGCTCTCCTCCCGCACGTCCAGCCACACCTCCCGGTACAGCCCGCCGTAGGTCAGGTAGTCGATGACGAAGCCGAAGGGCGGGATGGCCGGGTTTTCTCTGGTGTCCAGCTTCACCGCCAGGTCCATCTCCTCGCCGAAGCGGGCATAGTCCGTGATCTCCAGCCGGAAGGCCGTGTAGCCGCAGCGGTGGCTCCCCACATGGATGCCGTTTATGTACACATCGGCCCCATGGGCCGCGCCGTCAAACTGCAAAAACAGCCGCTTCCCCCGGCAGCTTTCCGGGATGGCCAGCTTCCGCCGGTAGCCGCAGACCATCTCATAGTCCTCCGGCCCGGCGTAGTGCAAAGGCAGCTCCTTCACGCTGTGGGGCAACCGCACCGGCTCCCCCGCCCCTTCCCCCTTGAGGAAGGCCTCGCTCCATTCCGGCGTAAATTCCCAATCGTTGCAAAGGCTGATCATGTCAAACCCCTCCGTTTTCTGTGCTGCGTTGCTGCCCCAAGCCTTCCCCTTGAGGGGAAGGTGCCCAGTGCGCACACTGGGCGGATGAGGTGGCATAATATTTGGAATTGTTCCTCTATCTTATTTGTTGTAGACCTTCTCCCAGAAATTCATCTGGCCGATAATGAACTCCTCGTCCTCTTTCAGTTGCTTTCTGAGGTTTTCAGGGACGTGCTCCAGCACCAGGTCAAACACCGGCTTGCTGTACTGGAAGTAGGCGATGCGCGTTTGATCTTTCCGGGTTTTGGACAGAAAACGCTGCTTCTCCCTATCGGTCAGAAAAGACTTGGAGAAATAAACCCAGAACAGGTCTGAGGTATAGATGCTTTTGATGGCCTCCACGTTAACGGCAACAATACCGGCATAGGCAAATTCCAACCACCGGGTCTCATACTTCCTGAAGCCCACATACATGGTGATGCCCTCATCGGAAAAGGAGAACCTGGCAGTAGGCAGGTCGGTGAGAATAATATATATAATCAGGAGAATAGTAGTAATTCCTATTGCGTGCAAAATATAATAATCCGCTCCGCAGCGTGCGCTATCTTCCGTTCCCCATATCCAAATTGCTTCATAGCCTATCGTAACCAGGAGGCTTAAACAGAATGTTCCAATATAGAATTTAGAAACACGATACTTTTTCATTCAAGTTCGCTCCTTTTTGCCGGGACTCCGTCTGCCGCATCGGAAAGCGCCAGCTTCCCGGCCAGGGTACTGCCCGGCGATGCCGTAAGCGATTCGCTTGCTTTTTCTTTCAGTATACGGCAAAATCGCCCCGCCGTAAAGATACAAAAACCGGCCGCCCGAAAGGGCGGCCGGTGGGACTGTCAAAAAAGCTAGTTTCACAGGCTCCCTTGTGTAAAGGGAGCTGTCAGCGAAGCTGACTGAGGGATTGTTTTATGAAATGTTCCAAATTCTCAACTACATCGTAAAATCGAACTTTTCTTTTACAACCCCTCCGTCAAAAATCAGAGATTTTTGCCACCTCCCCTTACACAGGGGAGGCTTTGGCTGCTTCTTTGACAAGCTGAACCGGCCGCCCAAAGGGGCGGCCGGTGGGGTGTGATATGCAGTTGCGGGCTCAGGCCAGGGCCTTGACGGCGGCCAGGAGCGCATCGACCCGGTCGGTCTTTTCCCAGGTGACGCCCAGCTCTTCCCGGCCCATGTGGCCATAGGCGGCCAGCTGGCGGTAGATGGGGCGGCGCAGGTCCAGGTCACGGATGATGGCGCTGGGGCGCAGGTCAAAGACCTGCTGCACCGCGTCGGACAGGACGCCGTCGGAAACGGTGCCGGTGCCGAAGGTCTCCACCAGGACGGAGACGGGGGCGGCCACGCCGATGGCGTAGGCCAGCTCCACCTGGCAGCGGGTAGCAAGGCCGGCGGCCACCACGTTCTTGGCCACATAGCGGGCGGCATAGGCAGCGGAGCGGTCCACCTTGGTGGGGTCCTTGCCGGAGAAGGCGCCACCGCCGTGGGGGGCGCTGCCACCGTAAGTATCCACAATGATCTTGCGGCCGGTAAGGCCGGAGTCACCCTGGGGCCCGCCGATGACGAAGCGGCCGGTGGGGTTAATGAGGTACTTGGTCTTTTCATCCAGCAATCCGGCAGGGATGGTGGGCTTGATGACCTGCTCAATCATATCCTGGCGGATCTGCTCCAGGGTGGCCTCCGGGGCGTGCTGGGTGGAGATGACCACGGTGTCCACCCGGACGGGGCGGCGCTGCTCATCATACTCGATGGTGACCTGGGTCTTGCCGTCGGGCCGCAGGTAGGTCAGCAGGCCGGACTTGCGCACCTCCGTCAGCCGCTTTGCCAGCTTGTGGGACAGGGAGATGGCCATGGGCATCAGCTCCGGCGTCTCATCGCAGGCATAGCCAAACATCATGCCCTGGTCGCCGGCGCCGTTCTGCAGCTCGTCATACTCCCCGGTCTTGTTCTCCAGGGCCTTATCCACGCCCATGGCGATGTCGCCGCTCTGCTCGTCAATGTTGGTGATGATGCCGCAGGTTTCGCAGTCAAAGCCGTACTTGGCCCGGTCATAGCCGATC
Source organism: Candidatus Limivicinus sp. (assembly GCA_051866745.1). Classification (GTDB taxonomy): domain Bacteria; phylum Bacillota; class Clostridia; order Oscillospirales; family Oscillospiraceae; genus Limivicinus. Next base: position 34,512 of record JBJDXQ010000026.1, read on the forward strand.
TCCCGGATGACCTGGCGGGTGATCTTGGGGATATCCACATAGCAGCTGGTGCTGATCTCGCCCATGATGTGGACAAGGCCGGTGGAAACCGTGGTCTCACAGGCCACGCGGCCCTGGGGGTCCTGCTCCATGATGGCGTCCAGCACAGCGTCGGAAATCTGGTCGCAGATCTTATCGGGATGCCCTTCGGTGACGGATTCGGAAGTGAAGAAATAGTGACTCATAATATTCTTTCCTTTCAGTAATTATTTGCTCAGCAATGCTTCCAATTCTTCATATGAGGAAAAGCCGTAGGCAATGTAATCTTTATAACCATAGTCATAATAGTTCTCCGCACGGTAGATCACATGCTCCTGGCTGAACTTTTTGGTAAACTCATAATAATAGTCCTCATTGGCAGAGAGCAGGACAAAAACCTTCCCCTCCGGCGGGTTTGTCAGATGGGACTTGGCCTGGAGCCAGGGGTAGATATCGTTAAAGTCCTCCAGGGTTTCAATATGCTGCTTGCCGTCGTTCCAGTGCCAGACTTCCAGCTGGCCGTTGGAAAGCTCCGTCAGCACATTGGCGTTCCAGAAGGTGGCGTAGCCCTGGGTGTAGCCCTGCGCCACCAGGGCCTGGGCCACTTCCCGCTGGCCCTTGGTATCATCTATCTTGCGCAGGTCGTTGTAGGTCAGGGCGCCGCAGAGCAGGCACATGGCCATGAAGGCGGCCAGCACCGCCCGGCCGGTCTTTTGGTTTTCCCAGCCCTTGCCGAAGCAGGCAAAGACGGCGAGAGCCGCGAAGATAACGGTCATGGCCAGGTAGCGGGTCACAAAGGCCTTGCTGCTCATGGCAAAGACCAGAAGCATCACCGTAAAATAGGCCAGATACATACAGGCCAGAAGCCTGGCCGGGGCTTCATAAGCCCGGCGCTTTGCCAGCACATGGAAGGCACTGTAAAAGCCCAGCAGGGTCCACACGCCGGCGGCGGCATTGATCAGCAGGGCCTTGGAGAAAATGGACTGGCCTGCCCGGTAGCCAAAAATATCCAGCCAGCCGTTGATGACCTTCATAATCTTATCCATGGACAGGGAGGTGAAAAGCATCTTCTCATAGACCTGGAAGTCATAGAGCTTTGCCAGCACCCCGTTGCTGAACACATAGCCTGCCACGGTGGCCAAAGCCATCAGCAGGGGGAAAAGCAGCAGCCCGGGACAGCTGTCCTCCCGGTCCAGAAAGCACAGCAGCAGCGCCGCCAGAGCCATGGGGATGTTGAACATCACCAGCTGCATGGGGCCGCACAGCCCGCCCACAGCGGAGATCAGCAGCCCCGCCGCCAGCAGCCAGGCCCTGCGCTTCCGCCCCGCCGCCTTGAGAAAGGCAAACCACAGGCCCAGACTCAGCAAAGCGGTGACGATGGTGGCCGCGTAGTAGACGCCCCGTATGACAACATCAAAGTAATCCACGGACACCGGCAGCAGCAGCACCGCGCCCACATAGCCAAACTGCTCCCGCATCCCCGCCTTGCGGCAACAATAATACAGGCTCAGCAGCATCAGAGCGTAGAAGATCATACTGCCCAGCACCCGCACCGTGTGCCAGTTATCGGTGAGCTTGAACATCAGCGCCCAGACCAGATTGATATCAATAATCTCCAGCACTGTGGAATAATACCAGTTTTTGGTGATAACGGCATTCTCCTCCGCCAGAATCCTTCCCAGCATCAGTTCACTGGACATATCGGAATCCACGGTGTACAGAAAATAGTTGTCCATGTAATACCAGGCAATGAGGAAAACCCCGGCCAGCACAGCCCAGCCCAGCGTCGCCACGTTGAACCATTTGGACTGATGCAGTCGCTCCCCTTTCGGCTTCATGCGCGTCTCCTTTCAAAACACAGTGGGGTGGGAAAATCCAACCCCGCGAAAAAACGCCCCGTTATCCAACGGAGCGCAGCTTCAGCAATGCCTCATCTTTCGTACTACCGCCGGATTTGGCACCTTGCGTATTGCAGGTTGCCGGGCTTCACAGGGCCGTTCCCTCCACCACTCTTGATAAGGTTTTTCAATTGTACGCTCTTATTATATCAGCTTTCTCCCGGCTGTCAATATGTTTTCTATAAAGAAAGTAGTTCTTCTTGTCAAAGAAGTTTTGTTTTACCTGCTGCACCGGCAAATTATGCCGGACAAAGGCTTCCCCTTGAGGGGAAGCTGGCGGCGCAGCCGACTGATGAGGTGGTGAGTGAAAAGGAGAAAAACAGGGACTTCCGTCAAAAATACAGGATTTCCACCTCATCCGCCCAGTGTGCGCACTGGGCACCTTCCCCTCCAGGGGAAGGCTTGAAAATGCGTTCAACTTTTTCGTCATGTGGTTCTTTGACAGGCTGAGCTTTCTATAAAGAAAGCTGTTTTTGACCCAATTTTTTCTGTTGACAAAACTGTTGTTACTGTATATACTGTGCATATACAGTAAACGGAGTTGACAGGACATGACCATCTTGATTGACAACCGCAGCGGCGTCCCCATCTACGACCAGATCTTCACCCAGATCAAGAGCCAGATTCTCAGCGGGGCGCTGTCAGAGAATGAAGCGCTGCCCTCCATCCGCAGTCTGGCCAAGGACCTGCGCATCAGCGTCATTACCACCAAGCGGGCCTATGACGAGCTGGAGGGGGCCGGGTTTATCTTCACCGTGCCGGGAAAAGGCAGCTTTGTGGCGGCCAAGGACACGGAGCTGATCCGGGAGGAGAATCTGCGCCAGATTGAGGAGCACATGAAACAGATACAGCTTCTGGCCAGGGCCTGCGGCCTGAGCCGGCAGGAGCTGCGTGATATCTATGATGTATTGGAGGAAGAAGAATGAAAAACGCCATTGAGATAAGGGGCCTGACCAAGCGCTTCCCCGGCTTTGCCCTGGAGGGGCTGAACCTTACGCTGCCCTCCGGCTGCATCCTGGGCCTGATCGGCGAGAACGGTGCCGGCAAAAGCAGCACCATCAAGCTGCTGCTGGGCATGCTGAAGCCGGACGGCGGCAGCGCCAGCGTGCTGGGGGCGGATATTGGCGGCGATCTGCGGCCGGTGAAGGAGGAGATCGGCGTGGTGCTGGATGAGCCGGGCCTGCCCCATATGCTGAAGGCCGGACAGATCGACAAGATCATGGGCAGCATCTATAAAAACTGGAGCAGCAACGACTTCGCCGCGCTGCTGCGGCGGCTGGACTTGCCGGAGGATAAAGCCTATGGGGACTTCTCCCGGGGCATGAAGATGAAGATGGGCCTGGCCATCGCCCTGGCTCACAAGCCCCGGCTGCTGCTGCTGGATGAGGCCACCAGCGGTCTTGACCCGGTGGTGCGGGATGATGTGACCGACCTGCTGCTGGACTTCACCCGGGACGAGGGCCACTCGATCCTGCTGTCCTCCCACATCGTGTCCGACCTGGAAAAGGTCTGCGATTACATTGCCTTCCTCCACAAGGGCAAGCTGATGCTGATGGAGGAAAAGGACGCGCTGACCAACGAATACGGTCTGCTGCAGTGCTCCCTGACCGAAGCGGCGCAGCTTGACCCCGCCGCTGTCATCGGCCGGCGGGACAGCCCCTATGGCTGCCGCCTGATCGTCCGCCGGGACGCGGTACCTGCCGGGACGGTGCTGGGCAGCGTCAGCATTGAGGAGCTGTTTATTTTCATGGTCAAGGAGGAACAGGTATGAAAGGACTGTTTTTGAAAGACATCTATGTGGCAAAAAAGAATCTGCGCACGTTTCTTGTGATGATTCTGGCCTTTTCCCTGGGTTCTCTGGCCGCCAAAGACAGCGGCAACTTTTTCCTCTGCTACGGCCTTGTGCTGATGCCGGGCATCACCATGAGCCTCATCTCCTATGACGAGCGCTATCACTGGGACGTGTACGCCGGCGCCATGCCCCTCAGCCGGGAGCAAATGGTGACGGAAAAGTATCTGCTGCACCTGGGCATGGTATTGGTCTGGCTGCCGGTGCTGCTTCTGCTCCAGCATTTCCAGTCCGTTCCCGCTTTCGGCGGCTCCCCCCTGACGCTGCTGGTGGCCGGGCTGAACCTGGGCCTGCTGCTGCCTGGCATCCTGCTGCCCATCATCTTCGCCGTTGGTACGGAGAAGGGGCGGGCAGGTTACTACGTAGTGCTCTTTGGCGGGATGATCCTGGCCACCGTGTCGGAAGAGCTGACCAGCCTCACCGGCTATGTGCCGGAAGCGGTAAGCGGCAGCCTGCTGGCGCTGCTGCCGGCGGCAGTCTATGTGCTGTCCTGGCGCGTCGCCATCCGTCTGTACGAAAAGCGGAACCTGTAAGCCCCGCCGCATTTCTTCTATTGTAATATTGCACGGCTCCCAAAGGCGTGGTATGATGTTATGGTAACATCTATTACTGCTTTGGGAGTTTTTATTTATGAAGAAAAACAAGCTTTTGCCCATTTTGCTGGTGGTCCTGCTGCTGGCAGGCTATTTCTTCTTCGGCGGCGGGGAGAATCCCGCGCCGGTTCCGGAGAACGCGGAGCCCGCTGCCGCCGTCACAGCGGCGCCGGAGGCCCTGGTCCCTGAAACGGAAACGCAGCCGGAAAGCATCGACGAGGACGGCAGCTATACCACCAAAGAGGACCTGGTCCTCTACATCCACACCTACGGCCATCTTCCCGGCAATTTCGTCACCAAGGAGGAGGCCCGGGCCGCCGGTTGGGAAGGCGGCGGTCTGGATGAGGTTTTGCCCGGTATGTGCATCGGCGGGGACCGTTTTGGCAACCGGGAGGGCCTGCTGCCGGAGGCCGCGGGCCGCAGCTGGACCGAGTGCGACGTCAACACCCTCCACGCCAAGTCCCGGGGTGCGGAGCGGATCGTCTTTTCCAATGACGGCCTGATCTACTACACCGGGGATCATTACGACAGCTTTGCGCTGCTCTACGACGGAAAGTAGCCAGAAAATTTTTCCATAATTTTTAAATCCGACAGTGTCTGACATGGTCTGTTATTTTTTTCGCAGAGATTTTGTCGAAGCGGATGGAAGCAGGCGGAAGCATAGAACATTATGTCAACAAATTTTCTTGGAAGTTCGACATATTTTTCTTGTTCCAAATGTGTCAGCTATGGTAAATTTATTGCAACATCACGGTGTATATACTTTTTAAAGTATTGAATAACTCCGTACATTGCATAACGGGAGGATAAAATTATGGAAACCAAAACACGCATTCTCATCGCCGATCCGAATCAGGATTTTTGCCGGCTCATCAGCGAGACGTTTGGCCGGGAAACCGATCTTGAGGTGGTAGGCACAGCGTCGGACGGCGTGGAGGCGCTCAGCCTGCTGGCGGAGCTGAAGCCGGATCTGCTGCTGATGGATCTGGTGCTGCCCAAGCTGGATGGCCTGGAGCTGCTGCGCCGCCTGCCGGAGACGGGGGCCCGCTGCAGCATCATCGTGCTCTCCGGCTTTGTCAACAACCAGGTCATCAGTGACTGCTCCAACCGGGGCGTGGACTATTTCATGCCCAAGCCCTGTGATATCTCTGCCCTGCTGGGCCGCATCCGCCAGCTTCGGGGCAGCGTTGATGTGGGTAGTGTGCCCTCCTCCGGCGTGGACTGCCGCCAGCAGTCGGTGGCCCGGCGGCAGGATGCGGACCTGGAGGCCGTGGTCACCGATATTATCCACGAGATTGGCGTCCCTGCCCACATCAAGGGCTACCAGTATCTCCGGGAGGCCATCATCCTCACCATCAAGGATATGGACATGATCAACGCCGTCACCAAGGTGCTGTACCCGGAGGTGGCGAAGAAGTTCAACACCACCCCGTCCCGGGTGGAGCGGGCCATCCGCCACGCCATTGAGGTGGCCTGGGACCGGGGCGACATCGAGACCCTGCAAAAGTTCTTCGGCTACACGGTCAGCAATATTAAAGGGAAACCGACGAATTCCGAATTCATCGCCATGATCGCCGACTGCCTCAGCCTGCGGAGAAAGCAGGCCACCAGGTAAGGCGAAAGCACCAACAAATACGCTTCCAGCCCTTTGGGTGTATTACCTGAAGGGCTGGAAGTTTTTTATGCTCACCCTTCCGGGCCCGTTTCTGTTCTTGACAAAAAGGGGGAGATATTCCATAATAAAGTGTTATCGCAATCATGAGCTTTGATTCCAAGGAGCGCTTATGGTCTTTTCATCCTATATCTTCATCTTCGCCTTTCTGCCGCTGGTGCTGCTGGGCTTTTACCTGCTGCCCCGGCTGATTGCCGCGCCGGGCAGGCTGCGCCGGGTTCAGAATCTGCTGCTCATTGCCGCCTCGCTGGTGTTTTACGGCTACTACAATGTGAAATACCTGCTGCTCATCGCCGCCTCCATTCTGGTAAACTTCTCCCTGGCCCTGGGCATCCAACAGGAAAGTGACAGGCGCCGGGGGCTTTCCAGGCTCTGCTTCCTGCTGGGCGTGCTGTTTAACGTGTTTCTGATCGGCTACTTCAAATACTACGACTTTTTTGTTGAAAACATCAACTTTCTCTTCCGCAGCAGCATCACGTTGAAGCACCTTTTGCTGCCCCTGGGCATCAGCTTCTTCACCTTCCAGCAGCTTTCCTTCCTGGTTTCCGTATATAAAAAGGAGGAGCGGGTGGAGGACTTCATCAGCTACTGCGTGTTCGTGCTGTTCTTCCCCCAGCTGGTGGCGGGACCCATCGTGCTCTACAGCGAGATGATCCCCCAGTTCCGGGACGAAAGCCGCTGCCGCCTGAATACGGACAACCTGGCCGGGGGCCTCTTCATGTTCTGTATCGGGCTTTTCAAGAAAGCCGTGGTGGCTGATACCCTGGCCCTGTTTGTGGACAACGGCTACGCCCAGAGCAGTCTGGGTCTGGCCGCCGCCTGGGCCGTCTCCCTCAGCTACACCCTGCAAATTTACTTTGATTTCAGCGGCTATTCCGACATGGCCATCGGCCTGGGGAAGATGTTCAACATCGACCTTCCCTATAACTTTCTCTCCCCCTATCAGTCGGAGAGCTTCACGGTGTTCTGGCGGCGCTGGCACATTACCCTGGGCCGGGCCCTGAGCAGCTACATATACAAGCCCCTGGGCGGCAGCCGCAGAGGCAGGGCCAGAACCTTCCTCAACACCATGGCCACCTTTCTCATCAGCGGCCTGTGGCACGGCGCGGCCTGGACCTTCGTGCTCTGGGGCGGCATCCACGGCCTGTTCGTGGCCGGGGAAAAGCTGCTGGGTGACAGGCTGGAGCGGATCCCGAAAGCACTGCGGGTGGGGGCAACCTTCTTGCTGGTCAATGTTCTGTGGGTGCTGTTCCGGGCGGAGAGCTTTTCCCAGGCCGGGATGGTCTACAGCGGGATGCTCAGCTTCGGCAGAGTGAATTTGGGGCAGCTTGCCGCGCTGGTGCTGGACAATGCCTTCGACTTCCCCAGCATTGTGGATATCGCCTATCTGTTCTCCCTGCTGTCGGTGCTGCTGGCGGTGGTGTTCCGATGCAGAAATTCCCGGCAACTGCTGGAAAATTTCCGCTGCAGCGGCAGAAGCCTGGCCTTTACGGTGTTTCTGTTCTGTTTCTCGGTGATCCATCTGTCCCGGGGAAGCATCTTCATCTACTTCAATTTCTGAGGGCTGCGCGATGAACAAGAATCTTTCTTCTGCCCAGTGGCTCCGGCGCTTCCTGGCCCTGGTGCTGGCGGTGCTGGCCATATTGGCGGCGCTGGTATATCTCATTGATCCCTATTACCACTACCGGGCCTATGACCACAAGTATAAGCTGGACAAGATTTTCTCCGTCCCCGGTGTGGTGAAAAATTATGACTATGACACCATTATCATCGGCTCCTCCATGACCCAGAACTTTGACATGGACAGCTTCCGCCGGGAGCTGGGGCAAAACCCCATCAAGGCTACCCTGGGCGGCATGGATTGGCCGGAGATGGCGGCGCTTTTGCAGCTGGCCCAGGACGCCGGCCATGCGGAAACCTATTATCTCTGCATTGACTCCTCCCTGCTCAGCAGCGACGAGGAGGAGCAGCGCTTCCCCGAATACCTGATGGACGACAATCCCCTCAACGATTACCGCTACTTCTGGGGCTACGAAGTGTGGATGCGTTTCATCCCTCTGAATCTGGCCCTGCTGACGGCGGACAAGCTGGGCATTGCACTTCCCCAACGCTTTCAGGACGCCCGCAGTATCGACAAGATGGGCGAATGGGCCTACCGATACACCTTCAGCAAGGAGCAGGTGCTGGAATTTTACGCAAACAGCGGCAATGGCGGGGCCTCCAACGTGGACATGACGGCGGTATCGGCGGACCCCATGGCCCAGTGCCAGAAGCTGCTGGACAGCCTTGATCTGAGCCAGGGAAACATGGTGCTGTTTTTCCCGCCTTACTCCGCCCTGTTCTGGTACGACATGGAGCAGGCGGGCAGGCTGGAGCGCTATTTTGAAGTGAAGCGCTATTTCATCCAGCAGATCAGCGCCTACAGCAATGTGACCATTTTTGATTTTCAGGGGGCGGATTTCACCGCCGATCTGGACAACTACATGGATATGACCCACTTCTCCCCCCAGATCAGCGACGAGCTGGTCCGCTGCTTCGCCAATGGCGAATACCGAATTGAGCCGGAGCAGACCGGCGAGACCGAGGTCCGGATTCTGCAAAACATCGAAACGCTGCTGACCGAAACCCCGGAAATTCCCACCTTGAGAAGCTGAAACCACATAAAGTGTAAAAACAGATTCCCCCCGCGCAAAGCCCTTCCGGGCTTCGCGCAGGGGGAATTTTAGAAGGAGAGGAGAAGTATCTAATCTATAAAGCCGGGGAGAAGTTTGATGATGCGGTCCACGCAGCCATCCTCCCCCAGGGCGGCGTCCCGCCACTCCTCGCCCTCTTTTATGGGCAGTTTGTCAACAGTTTCGCTCATGGTCTTTTTGACCAAATCACAGTTTCTCCAGCAGATAATCGGTGTACTCCCGGCAGGTGGCGCCGTCTCTGTGGCCGGTCATTTGCAGGCGGCCCTCCGCGGCGCACTCCGCCATGGCGGCAGAGAGCCGCTCGGCCTTTTCCGGCAGGGCGATATGGCGCAACAGCATTTCGGCAGCCTTCAGGATGCTGGAGGGATTGGCATAGTCCCCTTCCCCGTTCTCGATCTTCCGGGGAGCGGAGCCGTGGATGGCCTCAAACATGGCGTAGCGGCTGCCCAGGTTGGCGCTGCCGGCAGTGCCGACACCGCCCTGAATCTGGGCGGCCTCATCGGTGATGATGTCGCCGTAGAGGTTGGGCAGCAGGAACACCTGGAACTGGCTGCGAATCTTCTCATTGACCAGGTTTGCGGTCATGATATCGATGTACCAGTCCTCGGCGGTGATCTCCGGATAGTCCGCCGCCACCTCGTGGCAGATGCGGGAGAACATGCCGTCGGTCTTTTTCATGATGTTGGCTTTGGTGACGATGGCCACGTTGGTCTTGCCGTTGGCGCGGGCATAGTCAAAGGCGGCCCTGGCGATGCGGCGGGTACCGGCGTCGGTGGTGACCTTGAAGTCCATGCTCAGCCGGCCGGGGGCCTCAATGCCCCGGCTGCCCAGGGCATACTCCCCTTCGGTGTTCTCCCGGAAGAACATCCAGTCAATGCCCTCCTGGGGCAGCTGCACCGGGCGGACGTTGGCAAAGAGGTCCAGCTCCCGGCGCAGGGTCACGTTGGCGCTCTCCAGTGTGCCGCCCTTGGGGGTGGTGGTGGGGCCTTTCAGCAGCACGTCGCAGGCCTTGATGGCGGAAAGCACCTCCGGCGGCACGGCGCAGCCCTGGGCCAGCCGGTTTTCCAGGGTCAGGCCCGGAATCTCCCGCAGCTCAATCCTGCCGCTGGCCAGTTCCTCCGCCAGCAGCTTCTCCAGCACCCGGCGGGCCTGGGTCACGATGATGGGGCCGATGCCGTCGCCGCCGATGACGCCGATGACAATCTTCTCCATGGCGGCAAAGTCCTTGGCCGGAGCGGCACTCTCCATCCGCTGCTGCCGCAGCAGCTGCTCCCGCAGCAGGGCCTTGAAGTGCTCTGCCGCGCTTTCAATAAAGGCATCATAGGTTTCCATGGTTCTCTCCTCTTATTCCTCCACCCGGGTCATGCTGTCCCGGGCGTTGATGTTGTGGCGTTGGGTGAGCTGCCGGGCCGCTTCCCCGTCATGGCGGGAGAGGGCCTCATAAATGGCCTCGTGCTCTGCCAGGGATTCCACCGCCCGGCTGTGCCGGCTGACGGAGGCCTTGCGGAACTTGGTCATTTTTTTGTGCAGGGTACTGAGGGTCTCGTAAAAGGCCTTGCTGCCGCTGCTTTCATACAGCAGCTGGTGGAAGCGGGAATCCAGATCCTTGATCTGGTCGGCATGGTCGCTGCCGGGCTTCTCGATGTAAAAGCGCTGGAGGTCCAAAGTCTCCCGCATCTGCTGCAATTGCTGCTGGCTGATGCAGGCGGCAGCCCGCTGGGCCGCCAGGCCCTCGATCTGGATGCGCATTTCATACATATCCAGCATATCCTCTTTGGATATGCCCACCACCACCGCGCCGCGGCCGCTGTCGCTGAGAATGTTCTCCTGTTCCAGGCGGCGCAGGGCCTCCCGGATGGGGGTGCGGCTGACGCCCAGCTCGGCGGAAAGGCGCATCTCGCTGAGCACCTCGCCACGCTGGTATTTGCCGGTGAGAATATCCCGCTCCAGCTGCTCAAAGATCTGATCGGCAATGGATATGGTTTTGTGTTCTCTCATTTTCCCTTCCTCCTCAGCCCTGGGGCTTCAACACGCCGCCGCTGAGCGCAAAAATTTTTTCCTCCAGCTCCTCGGTGGACATGACGGCGGTGCGGCCGGATTCATACTCCCGGTCCACCCAGTCCTTCAGCTGCTCCACCAGAGGGCTGTGCTTATCCAGCATCCGCTCTCCCCGCAGGCAGTAGTTCTGGTTGACCCAGTAGGCGATGCCCGCCAGGCCGGAGGTCTTGCTGACGGCCACCTTGGCAGGCCGGTTCAGCAGCTTCTCGGTGTTGAAAATGTTGTAAATCTCCTCGTCCTTCAAGAGTCCGTCGGCATGGATGCCGGCCCGGGTCTCGTTGAACTTCCGGCCCACAAAGGGGGTCATGGGCGGGATGGGATAGCCGATCTCCCGGCGGAAATAGTCCGCGATCTCGGTGATGACGGTAGGGTCCATGCCGTCCAGGGAGCCCCGGAGGGAGGCGTACTCGAAGACCATGGCCTCCAGGGGCACGTTGCCGGTGCGCTCGCCGATGCCCAGCAGGGAGCAGTTGACCCCGCTGGCCCCGTAGAGCCAGGCGGTGGAGGCGTTGGCCACCGCCTTATAGAAATCGTTATGGCCGTGCCACTCCAGATACTGGCTTTCCACATCGGAATACTGCTGCAAACCGTAGATGATACCGGGCACACTGCGGGGCAGAGCCACCTCCGGGTAGGGCACACCGTAGCCCATGGTGTCGCAGGCCCGGATGCGCACGGGAATCCCCGCCTCCCGGGACAGCTTCATCAGCTCGTTGACAAAGGGCACCACAAAGCCGTAGAAATCCGCCCGGGTAATATCCTCCAGATGGCAGCGGGGCATGACCCCCGCCTCAAAAGCATCCTTCACCGTGGCCAGATAGTGCTCCATGGCCTGGCGGCGGGTCATCTTCAGCTTTTTGAAAATGTGGTAATCGCTGCAGGAGACCAGAATGCCGGTCTCCCGCACCCCCAGCTCCTTCACCAGGCGGAAGTCCTCCCGGCTGGCCCGGATCCAGGTGGTGATCTCCGGGAACTTCAGGCCCAGCGCCATGCAGCGCTCAATGGCCTCCCGGTCCTTCTTACTGTAAATAAAGAACTCCGTCTGCCGGATGCGGCCGTAGGGGCCGCCCAGGCGGCTCATCATCTGATACAGAGCCACAATCTGATCCGGCGTATAGGGGTTTACCGACTGCTGCCCGTCCCGGAAGGAGGTATCGGTAATCCAGATTTCCTCCGGCATGGACATGGGCACCCGCCGGTGGTTGAAGGCGATCTTGGGCACTTCCTCATAATTGTATACATCCCGGTAGAGGATGGGTTCCTTCACATCCTGGAGGGAATAGCGGTAATCATTCTCTTCCAGCAGATTGGTCTTGGCGGATATTTCCAGCATGGCGGTCTCCTTTCCGCGGCACTCGGCTGCCTGTTAGTTTGGCTGTGTTTATGTGTGTCTGTATGATTGTATACATATATACCATGTTTTTCTTTCCCTGTCCAGTCGTATTTTTCATACAACGGTTTTTTCTTTCGGAGGCCCCTTTCATGCATTTCGCACAAAGGCGGGGTGCTGGAAAATGCATATGGCAATTAATATTCATATTATCCGTGAATATACCGGTCTTTTATGAATATTATTTTGTTTTGTTTCATATATCATGACTAAATATTCATTTTTCCCTTGACAAAGCCGATGGAAGCCATTATAATCTGCCCATAACAAAAAACAAAACACATGGAGGAAACCCATCATGAATAAAGCCGATATCAAAAAAGTCGTTCTCGCCTACTCCGGCGGCCTGGATACGTCCATCATCATCCCCTGGCTGAAAGAGAATTACAATAATTGCGAGGTCATCGCCGTGTCCGGCAACGTGGGCCAGGCCGACGAGCTGGAGGGGCTGGAGGAGAAGGCCATCAAGACCGGCGCTTCCAAGCTCTACGTGCTGGATCTCACTGAGGAATATGTGGATGACTTCATCATCCCCACCATGAAGGCCGGCGCCGTGTATGAGGACTACCTGCTGGGCACCAGCACCGCCCGCCCCTGCATCGCCAAGGGCCTGGTGGACATCGCCATCAAGGAAGGGGCCGACGCCATCGTCCACGGCTGCACCGGCAAGGGCAACGACCAGGTCCGCTTCGAGCTGGCCATCAAGCACTTCGCCCCCAACATGCCCATCATCGCCCCCTGGCGTGAGTGGAGCATCAAGTCCCGTGAGGAAGAGATCGAATACGCCGAGGCCCACAATGTGCCTCTGAAGATCAACCGGGAGACCAACTACTCCAAGGATAAGAACCTGTGGCACCTGTCCCATGAGGGTCTGGACCTGGAGGACACCGGCAACGAGCCCCAGTACGAGAAGCCCGGCTTCCTGGAAATGGGCGTCTCTCCTCTGCAGGCCCCGGATGTGCCCACCTATGTGACGCTGGACTTTGAGCAGGGCGTTCCCGTGGCTCTGGACGGGGAGAAGCTCAGCGCCAAGGAGATCATCCTGAAGCTCAATGCGCTGGGCGGCGCCAACGGCATCGGCATCATCGACATCGTGGAGAACCGCCTGGTGGGCATGAAGTGCCGCGGCGTGTATGAGACCCCCGGCGGCACCATCCTCTACAAGGCCCACAGCGTGCTGGAGAGCATCTGCCTGGATAAGATGACCCTCCACGAAAAGCAGAAGCTGTCCATCACCTTCGCGGAGCTGGTATACAACGGCCAGTGGTTCACCCCCCTGCGGGAGGCCCTCAGCGCCTTTGTTGACAAGACCCAGGAGAAGGTCACCGGCACGGTAAAGCTGAAGCTCTACAAGGGCAACATCATCAACGCCGGGGTCTGGAGCCCCTACTCCCTCTACAGCGAGGAGATCGCCACCTTCGGCGAAAGCGACTACGACCAGAAGGATTCCGCCGGCTTCATCAACCTCTACGGCCTGCCCATCAAGGTTCAGGCTCTGGTGGACGGCAAGAAATAAGTTTTTTCAGATTTTATCAGGTAAAGGATCAGTATTATGGCAAAGATGTGGGCCGGCCTCAACGCCGGCGTAACCGATCAGATTGCGGACGACTTCAATTCCTCCATTGGCTTTGACAGCCGGATGTACAAACAGGATATTACCGGCAGCATCGCCCACGCGGAGATGCTCTCCGCCTGCGGCATCATCAGCCAGCCGGAGAAGGCGCAGTTGGTGGAAGGGCTGCTGTCCATCCTGGAGGATCTGGAGAGCGGCGCGCTGCCCATCGACCCGGGCAGCGAGGACATTCATATGTTCGTGGAGCAGGAGCTGACAAAGCGCATCGGTGACACGGGCAAGAAGCTGCACACCGCCAGAAGCCGCAACGACCAGGTGGCCCTGGACCTGAGACTTTACCTGAGAGACGAGGCCGTGGAATTAAAGGCTCTGCTGAAGGAGCTGATCGCCGCCCTGCATGACCAGGCGGCAGCCCATAAATCCAGCATCATGCCCGGCTACACCCACTTGCAGCGGGCCCAGCCCATCAGCTTCGGCCACCATCTGCTGGCCTACTGCATGATGCTGCTGCGGGACGCGGGCCGCATCGATGACGCGCTGAGACGCATGGACGTCTCCCCCATCGGCTGCTGCGCCCTGGCGGGCACCACCTATGAAACCGACCGGGTGATGGAGGCCAAAGCCCTGGGCTTCTCCGCCATCGCCCTGAACAGTCTGGACGGCGTCTCTGACCGGGACTACTGTCTGGAGCTGATGAGCGCCCTTTCCATTTTGATGATGCACCTGTCCCGGCTCTCGGAAGAGCTGATTCTCTGGTGCAGCTGGGAATTCAAATTCATCACCCTGTCCGACAGCTATACCACCGGCTCCTCCATCATGCCCCAGAAGAAGAACCCGGACATGGCGGAGCTGATCAGAGGCAAGACCGGCCGGGTCTACGGCGACCTGATGGGCCTGCTGACCACCCTGAAGGGTCTGCCCCTGGCCTACAACAAGGATATGCAGGAGGACAAGGAATGTGTCTTTGACGCGATGGACACGGTGAAAGCCTGTCTGAAAGTGGCGGCCCCCATGATCCGGACCATGACAGTGCATGAGGACAATATGCTTGCCGCCGCCCAAAAGGGCTTCATCAACGCCACCGATCTGGCGGACTATCTGGTGAAAAAGGGCCTGCCCTTCCGCAGCGCCTATAAGATTGCCGGGCAGATCGTGGCAAAATGCATGGCAGACGGCCAGGTGCTGGAGACGCTGCCGCTGGAAAGCTATCAGGCTTTCAGTCCCCTCTTTGAGGCGGATCTTTACAGCTGCATCGATCTTCGCGCCTGTGTTGAAAAGCGCGTCTCCCAGGGCGGCACCTCACTCCGCTCTGTGGAGATGCAGCTGAGTTGGGTTGAGGAACAATTGGAGAACTTCTGAGGAGGAAGAAAAATGAAAAAGAAATTGGCATTGATTCTGGCCGTATTGATGATGATTTCCCTGCTGACCGCCTGCGGCGGCAAGGGCACCAGCCTGAAAGACATTCAGAAGGCCGGCAAGCTGGTCATCGCCACCAGCCCCGACTTCCCGCCCTTTGAATCCCTGGGGGCCGACGGCAGCGTGGAAGGCATTGAGATCGACCTGCTGAACATCATCTGCGACAAGCTGGGTGTGGAGCTGGCCATCGAGCAGATGGACTTTGACTCCGTGCTGCCCGGCGTGCAGGCCGGCAAGTTCGACGTTGGCGTCTCCGGCATCACCGTTACCGAGCAGCGCCAGAAGAACGTGCTCTTCACCGATCCCTACTGCCTGGCGGCTCAGGCCATCGTGGTCACTGCCGGCAGCCCCATCACCTGCAAGGCTGACCTGGCGGGCAAGACCGTCTCCGTCCAGACCGGCACCACCGCCGAGAGCTTCTGCATGGAGGCCGGCTACAGTGTCAGCTCCTTCGCCTCCAACAGCGACGCCCAGGCCGCTCTTGTGGCCGGGAAGGTGGACGCCTGGGTCATCGATGACCTGACCGCCGCCGACATGGTGAAGAGCTACAACAAGGATAACGGCGAAACCCTCGTCATCCTGCCTGAGGCCATGACCACCGAGCCTTACGCCTTTGCTTTCGCCTTCGGCAGCGAGGACCTGGTGAAGGAGATCAACGGCATCCTGGCAGAGCTTGTGGCCGACGGCACCGTGGCCTCCATCTTCGAAGCCCACGACGCCCCCTACACCGCACCCTGAGTGAAACAACAAAAAGCGGGATAACCAAAGCTTATCCCGCTTTCATCTTGGAGGAAAACAGCAAGTGACAGCTTGGTTGAATAAACTGTACGAAACCTTTATCGAGACCGGGTATTACACCCTGCTCTTTCAGGGTCTGGGCAACACCCTGGTCATCACCCTGGGAGCCCTGGCCATCGGCGTGGTCATCGGCGTTTTGATCGCGGTGATCAAGTACTTTGCCGAGGACAGCCCGGCGCTGAAGCCCCTGGCCCTGCTCTGTGACCTGTACACTACCGCCATCCGGGGCATCCCGGTGGTGGTGCTGCTGCTGATTTTTTATTTCATCATCCTCTCCTCCGCCGACGGCATCACCGTGGGCATCCTGACCTTCGGCATCAACTCCGGCGCCTACATGGCGGAGCTGATCCGCAGCGGCATCAACGCCGTGGACAAGGGCCAGATGGAGGCCGCCCGCAGCCTGGGCATGAGCCGGCTGCTGTCCACCCGGACCATCATCCTGCCCCAGGCCCTGCGCTACATTCTGCCCGCCATCGGCAACGAGCTGATCGCCCTGCTGAAGGAGACGGCGGTGGCCGGCTATGTGGCGGTGGTGGACCTGACCCGGGCGGGCAACCTGATCCGCAACAACACCTATGACGCGGTGAACCCCCTGATGATTGTGGCCCTCAGCTATCTGGCCATGGTGATTTTTCTCACCTATGTTCTGAAAGGCTTTGAGCGCCGGCTCAACAAAGACAAACATTAACATGAAGGAGAAAGCCCCCATGTCACTGAAAGGCAGAAGTTTTTTGACCCTGCTGGATTTCACCCCGGCAGAAATTGCGGAGTTGCTGGCTCTGGCCGCCAAGCTGAAGGCGGAGAAGAAGGCCGGCATCCCCCACCGGCTGTTTGAAGGCAAGAACATCGCACTGATCTTTGAAAAGACCAGCACCCGCACCCGCTGCAGCTTTGAGGTGGCGGCAGCGGACCTGGGGATGCACCCGGTGTATCTGGACCCCAAGGCCTCCCAGATTGGCAAGAAGGAGAGCATTGAGGACACGGCCAAGGTGCTGGGCCGGATGTTCGACGGCATCGAGTACCGGGGCTTCGGTCAGGAGCGGGTGGAGCTGCTGGCAAAGTACGCCGGTGTGCCGGTGTGGAACGGGCTGACCAACGAGTACCACCCCACCCAGATCCTGGCGGATTTTCTCACCATTCAGGAGCATTTCGGCTCTCTCAAGGGCAAGAAGCTGGTATACATGGGGGACGCCCGCTACAACATGGGCAACTCCCTCATGATCGGCTGCGCCAAGATGGGGCTGGACTTTGTGGCCTGCGCCCCGGAGAAGTATTTCCCGGACAAAGCCCTGATTGAAACCTGCCGGGCCATCGCCGCTGAAACCGGGGCCAGCCTGTCCTTTGAGACCGACCCCATGCAGGCTGTGCCCGGGGCCCATGTGATCTACACCGATGTGTGGGTCTCCATGGGCGAGCCGGAGGAGGTCTGGGCGGAGCGGATTCATGACCTGCTGCCCTATCAGGTGAACCAGCAGCTGATGGACCAGGCCGGGCCCCAGTGCCGCTTCATGCACTGCCTGCCCGCCTTCCACGACCTGGAGACGGAGACGGGGCTGGCGGTCTATGAAAAGTTCGGTCTGGACGCCCTGGAGGTGACGGACCAGGTGTTCCGCAGCCCGGCCTCCATCGTCTTTGACGAGGCGGAGAACCGAATGCACACCATCAAGGCCGTCATGGCGGCTACGTTGTAAATTGAATGTATAGGGCGGCCCCTGTGGCCGCCTCTTTTCAAAAGATACAAGGGAGATCAATGCAATGGAAAAAGCCTATCTTGTATTGAGCAACGGCATGGTCTTTGAAGGCCGGCCCATCGGCGCCCGGGGCGACAGCATCGGAGAGCTGGTGTTCACCACCGGCGTGGAGGGCTATCTGGAAACCCTCACCGACCCCAGCTACGCCGGGCAGATCATCCTACAGACCTTCCCTCTCATCGGCAACTACGGCGTGATTGAGGCCGATTTCGAGGGCGACTGCTTCGCCAGGGGCTACGTGGTGCGGGAGCTGTGTGACGCCCCCTCCAACTTCCGCAGCCAATATGAACTGGATAAATTTCTGAAAGACCGTGGCATCTGCGGCATCTGCGGGGTGGACACCCGGCAGATCACCCGCATCATCCGGGAAGAGGGCGTTATGAACGCCGGCATCTTCTCCGCCCCGCCCTCCGATCTGAGCGCCATCGCCGCCTATTCCTGCGCCGGGGCGGTAGCCCAGGTGAGCCACCGGGAGCCGAAAGTCTTTCTCCCGGAGGGAGAGGAAAAGTTCCGGGTGGCCCTCATCGATTACGGGGCCAAGCAGAACATCATCCGCAGCCTCTGTAAGCGGGGCTGCAGGGTCATCCGCCTGCCCCATGACGTGTCCGCCCGGGACGTGATGCGTCTGGACGTGGACGGGGTCATGCTCTCCAACGGCCCCGGCGACCCGGCGGAGAACAACTACGCCATTCAGCAGATCCGCATCCTCATGGGGCGCCTGCCCATTTTCGGCATCTGCCTGGGCCACCAGCTGACCGCCCTGGCCATGGGCGGGGAGACCATGAAGCTGAAATACGGCCACCGGGGCGGCAACCAGCCGGTGACGCGCCTCAGCGACGGCCGCTGCTTCATCACCAGCCAGAACCATGGCTACGCCGTAGTGTCGGAGAGCATGAAGGGCAAGGCGGAGCTGAGCTTCGTCAACGCCAACGACGGCAGCTGCGAGGGGCTGGACTACCCGGACAAGCGCTGCTTCACGGTGCAGTTTCACCCGGAGGCCGCCTGCGGCCCCCAGGATACCGAATTTTTGTTTGACCGCTTTCTGGCCATGATGGGAGGGAAGAGCCATGCCTAAGGATAAAAGCATACACAAGGTGCTGGTGATCGGCTCCGGCCCCATCGTCATCGGCCAGGCGGCGGAGTTTGACTACGCCGGCGCCCAGGCCTGCCGGGTGCTGCGGCAGGAGGGGATTCAGACCGTGCTGGTCAACTCCAACCCCGCCACCATCATGACCGACAAGCACCTGGCCGACCAGATTTATCTGGAGCCCCTCACCGCCAAAACCGTCCGCCGCATCATTGAGAAGGAGCGGCCTGACGGCCTGCTGGCCGGGCTGGGTGGCCAGACGGGCCTGACCATTGCCATGCAGCTGACCCGGGACGGCACCCTGGAGCGCTACGGCGTGCGGCTCCTGGGCTCTGACATTGAGGCCATTGACCGGGCCGAGGACCGGGAGCTGTTCCGGAACACCCTGAAGGCTATGGGCCAGCCGGTGATCCCCTCCGACACGGCGGAGACCCTGGAGGAGGCCCTTGCCATCGCGGAGCGCATCGGCTACCCGGTGATTGTCCGCCCCGCCTTCACCCTGGGGGGCACCGGCGGCGGCATCGCCCAGGACGAGGCGTCCCTGCGGGAGATTGCCCAGAGCGGCCTGGACCAGTCCCCCATCCACCAGATTCTGGTGGAGCGCTGCATCTCCGGCTGGAAGGAGATCGAGTTTGAGACCCTGCGGGACAGCGCCGGCAATGTGATCGCCGTGTGCTCTATGGAGAACTTTGACCCGGTGGGCATCCACACCGGGGACTCCATCGTGGTGGCCCCGGCCCTGACTTTGTCGGACAAGGAGTATCGGATGCTCCGCTCCGCCGCCCTGGACATCATCTCCGAACTGGGCATCGTGGGCGGCTGCAACTGCCAGTTTGCCCTGAACCCGGACTCCTTTGAGTACGCCGTCATTGAGGTGAACCCCAGGGTGTCCCGCTCCTCGGCCCTGGCCTCCAAGGCCACCGGCTATCCCATCGCCAAGATCAGCACCCGCATCGCCCTGGGCTACACCCTGCCGGAGATCAAAAACGAGATCACCGGCAAGACCTGCGCCTGCTTTGAGCCCACCCTGGACTATGTGGTGGTGAAGCTGCCCAAGTGGCCCTTTGACAAGTTTGCCGGCTCCAGCCGGGAGCTGGGCACCCAGATGAAGGCCACAGGCGAGGTGATGGCCATCGCCCCCGGCTTTGAAATGGCTTTGATGAAGGCTGTCCGTGGGGCGGAGATCGGGCTGGATACCCTGAACGCCCCGCCCCTCAGCGCCGCTTCCGTGACGGAGCGGCTCCATGAGCAGAACGACCGGCGGCTCTTCACCATATTTGAGGCTTTGAAAGCCGGCGTCACCGTGGAGGAGATCCATGCCATCACCCGCATTGACCGCTGGTTCCTCCATAAGCTTGCCGCTATGGCTCAGTTTGAATTGAGCATCACCGGCAAGGCCCTCAGCAGCGAGGAATACAAAAAGGCCAAGACCCTGGGCTACCCGGATGCCGCCCTCCGGCGCATCACCGGCATGGCGGCCCTGCCCGGCCTGAACATGAGTTACAAGATGGTGGACACCTGCGCCGCCGAGTTTGACGCCGAGACCCCCTATTTCTACTCCTCCTTCGATGAAATCTGTGAATCCACCGCTTTCCCCCGCAGCGGGCGTCCGGTGGTGATGGTGCTGGGCTCCGGCCCCATCCGCATCGGTCAGGGCATCGAGTTTGACTACAGCAGCGTCCACTGCGTGTGGACCCTGCGGGAGCTGGGCTATGACGTGGTCATCGTCAACAACAACCCGGAGACCGTCTCCACCGACTATGACACCGCCGACCGCCTGTACTTCGAGCCTCTGTGCCCCGAGGACGTGGGCAACATTCTCCGGGTGGAGCAGCCCATCGGCGTGGTGGTGGCCTTCGGCGGCCAGACCGCCATCAAGCTCACCAAGTATCTGGACAATCTGGGCGTCAACATTCTGGGCACCTCTGCCGACAGCATCGATATGGCGGAGGACCGTGCCCGCTTTGACGCCATTCTGGAGCGTTTCTGCATCCGCCGTCCCAAGGGCCGGGGCGTCAATACCCTGGAGGAGGCCCTGGAAGCGGCGGAGGCCCTGGGTTACCCGGTGCTGCTGCGGCCCTCCTACGTGATCGGCGGTCAGAACATGACCATCTCCCGCTCCCGGAGCCAGACGGAGAAGTATATGCGCAGCATTCTTTCCGGCGGCATCGAAAACCCGGTGCTGGTGGACAAATACATGCCCGGCATCGAGCTGGAGGTGGACGTGATCTCCGACGGGGAGAACGTGCTGATCCCCGGCATCATGGAGCATATCGAGCGGGCCGGCGTCCACAGCGGAGACTCCATCGCCGTCTATCCCCCCTACAATCTCAGCGACAAGTTCCTGCATCGGATCTGCGAATGCTCGGAAAAGCTGGCCCTGGCCATCGGCACCAAGGGGCTGGTGAACATCCAGTACCTGATCTTTGAGGACGAGCTGTATGTAATTGAAGTGAACCCCCGGGCCTCCCGCACCGTGCCCTATATCAGCAAGGTGACCAATGTGCCCATGGTGGACCTGGCCTCCCGCATCATGCTGGGAGAGAAGCTGCCGGACCTGGGCTACGGCACCGGCCTGTACCGCACGCCGCCTTATTACGCGGTGAAGGTGCCTGTGTTCTCCTTCGAGAAGCTGGGAGACGCCAATTCCATCCTGGGGCCGGAGATGAAATCCACCGGCGAGGTGCTGGGTCTGGGCAAGACCCTGGCGGAGGCCATGTTCAAGGGTCTCACCGCCTCCGGCATGAAGCTGCCCGCCAGCCATGAGGTGCCCGGCAGCGGCGTGCTCATCAGCGTGGAGGACAGCGACTATCACGAGGTCAGCGGCCTGGCCCGGCAGATGAGTGAGCTGGGGCTGAAGCTCTATGCCACCCCCGGCACCGCCAAGGCCATCGCCGCCATGGGCGTTTCCGTCACGTCGCTGTTGGGCGCTGCCGAGAGTGATCAGATTTACCGGCTGATGGAAAGCGGCCTCCTGCGCTATATCGTCTATACCGGCGCCGTCAAGGACGCCACCATGGGCAGCTACATTGCCCTGCACCGCCGGGCCATGCAGCTGGGCATCCCCTGCCTCACCTCCCTGGACACCGCCCAGGCCCTGGTGGACATCATCGCCAGCCGCTTCACCGAGGAGAACACGGAGCTGGTGGACATCAACGCCATGCGGCTCTGGCGGCGGCGCATCCCCTTCACCAAGATGCAGGGCTGCGGCGACGACTATATCTTCATCGAGAACTTTGACGGCAGCATCAGCTGCCCGGAGTCTCTCTGCGTCAACCTCTGCCGCTCCCATTACGGCATCGGCGGCGACGGCATCGTCCTCATGGAGCACAGCAGCGTGGCGGATGTGAAGATGCGCAGCTTCAACAAGGACGGCAGCGAAAGCCCCATCGCCGGCAACAACATCCGCTGCGTGGCCAAGTACGTCTATGACAAGGGCTATGTCCGCAGCGAGAACATGAGCATTGAAACCGGCAGCGGCGTGAAGCGGCTGAAGCTGTTTTTGCGGGATGGCCGGGTCAGCTCCGTAACGGTGGATATGGGCAAGGCCAACTTCGACCCCAAGGCCCTGCCCGCCGTGGCGGAAAAGCCCATCATCCACTACCCCCTGCGGGTGGGCGGGAAGAAGTGCCCGGTGACCTGCCTGTCCGTGGGCAACCCCCACTGCGTGGTGTTCTATGACGGTATCGACAGTCTGGATTTGAAGGCCATCGGTCCCCCGTTTGAATTTGCCCCGGAGTTCCCGGAGCGGATCAACACGGAGTTTGTCCGGGTGGTGGACCGGCACACCCTGCGCATGCGGGTTTGGGAGCGGGGCAACGGCGAGACCCTGGCCTGCGGCACCGGCGCCTGCGCCGCGGTGGCCGCCGCGGTGGAAAACGGCTATTGCGATGCGGGCAGCGATGTGAAGGTCACCCTTCTGGGGGGCGACCTGATCGTCAACTACACCCCGGAGAAGGTCACCCTCACCGGCAATGCCAAGCTGGTTTTCGAGGGCAGCTTTGAATACTGAGAATGAAAAAAACAGGAGCCGCGGCAGTTTTGCCGCGGCTCCTGTCTGCTTGTCAAAGAACCATAGTGCGAGGAAGAGGACCGTCAAGCCTTCCCCTTCGAGGGGAAGGTGCCCAGTGCGCACACTGGGCGGATGAGGTGGAAATGCTGCGTTTTTGACGGAAGAGGAAACGACGCACCCGTAGGGGCGTGCATTGCACGTCCGCCTGTTTCGTCTGGCAATAAATCTTGACACGATGCCCGCCCCTACGGTTCTTTTCATGGAAAGGATAGCCCTTTCGTTGTGACGCACGGGACATGGATTTTTCCCCTATGCGTAAAAGTCCAAAAATCTCCTGGTTTCTTCCCGCTCCGGGGTATAGAGCAGCTTTTCTTTGCTCCCCTGTTCCAGCAGCTGCCCGGCACAGAAAAACAGCGCCTCATCCGCCACCCGGCGGGCCTGCTGCAGGCTGTGGGTCACCAGCACCAGGGCGCAGCCGGTCTCCCGGCAGTAGTCCAGGATCAGGCCCTCGGCCAAAGAGCTGCTCTCCATGTCCATGGCAGCGGTGGGCTCATCCAATATCACCAGGTCAAAGCGGCCCATCATCAGCCGGGCCAGGGCCATCCGGGCCGTCTCCCCGCCGGAGAGCCGGTCCGCCCGTTCCCCGGCCAGGTGGGCGATCTGTAAGCGCTCCATCAGCTGCTCCGCCCGGGCCCTGTCAGGGCCGCCCAGCAGCACATTGGCCCGGACGCTCATGCGGAAGGCGTAGTTCTTCTGGGGCATGTAGCCCACGGTCAGCCCCGGCTCCAGCTTGTTTCCCGCCTGGTCCGCCGGGATCACCCCGGCCAGCACCCGGGCAAAGGTGGACTTGCCGCTGCCGTTAGCGCCGATGACGCCGTAGAGCTTCCCCGGCTCCAGAGTAATTCCCGGGAAATCCAGCACTTTTCGGTCCCCATAGGTTTTGGTAAAGGCCGCTATTTTCATCGGCTCAGCCTCCTTTGCAGCAGGGAGATGGCCACATTCACCAGCAGCGACACCGACAGCAGAATCAGCCCCAGGGCGATGCCCAGGGAGAAGTTGCCCCGGTTGGTGTACTGCATGATGGCGGTGGTCATCACATTGGTTTTCCAGGCGATGGCGCCGCCCACCATGGACACCGCCCCCACCTCCGCGATGCTGCGGGCAAAGGCCAGCAGATAGGCAGAAAAGATCTGGTACACGCACTCGTTGGTCAGCAGCAGCAAGGTGCGCACATGCCCCAGGCCCAGTCCCTTTGCCGTCTCCCGGACGGCGGGGGCCAGGCCGGACACATAGCTCTCCATATTGCCGATGACGATGGGCGTGATCAGCACCACCTGGGCCATCACCATGATCTCCACCGTGAACAGCAGCTTATACTGCCGGAAGGGGCCTACGCCGGAGAACAGCATATAAAACAGCAAGCCGCAGACCACCGGCGGCAGGCCCATCAGGGTGCGGTTCAGCACCAGCAGTGCCCCCCGCCCCCGGAAGCGGCAGGAGCCCAGCCAGATGCCAATGGGCACGCCGATCAGCAGGGCGATAAGGGAGCTTGCCAGGCTCATCCGGGCCGTGACGGACAGGATGTTGCACAGCTCCGCATCGGCAGAGAGGATCAGTTGGATGGCTTTTTCGACGGCGCTGTGCATGGCTTAGCCCCTTTCATTGGATTCTTTGCAGGAAATTCCCCATGGGAGGAACGCTCCCATGGGGATGATTTTAGACGATCTGGGCGATAAAATCAAGCGATCTGGCCGTTATTGGCGACAAAAGTCAGGAAGGTGGCCTTGTCGGTGAGGATGTAGCCGCCCATCTGCTCGGCCATCACCAGGCAGGCGCCCATGCCGGCGTTGGCAGAAACGTACCAGTCGGTGTAGTCCACGAAGGACTCGGCCTCGGCGGTGATGCCCAGATCCTCAGGCCAGAGGGACAGCTCCTTGGTGTGGGTGCCGGAACCGTCGCCACGGGAAACAAAGACGAACTTGCCCTCGGCAATGGCGGCGAAAGCGTCCTTCACGGTGGCGCAGGCGGCAGCACCGGCAGGGTCGGCAGAGGGACCGCAGAGCACGAAGTAGTTGTAGATGAAGGAGACACGCTCGGCCTCAAAGCCGTCCACGACACGGGCGAAGCCCTCTTCCACAAAGCTGGTTTCCTGGGACTTGGAGTGGACCAGGATCAGGTCGGCATTGCCGTACTTGGCGGCGGCGATGGCCTTGCCGGTACCGGCGGACTGCACCTCCACCTCATAGCCATACTCGCTCTGAAACACGGGCAGCAGGTAGTCCAGCAGGCCGGAGTCCTTCACGGAGGTGGTGGTGGACAGGCGGATGGTTTTGGTCTCCTCGGTGGCGGCGGCGATCTCGCCGTCGTAGACAGGGGCGTCATCCTTCACGTAGAACAGGCGATCGCCATAGTCCTCCATGCCGAAATCGGCGGCCATGTCCAGTGCGGTCTGGCTCAGCAGCCAGTGGATCAGGGCGTCGGCGCCGGCGGTGTTCACCGCCACGTCGGCAACGGCATTGCCGTCGGCGTCGGTGAAGGGTGCCTCGGGGTTCACGGCGATAACGGTGTAGGTGTTGAGCATGCTGTCGTCAGCCTCATAGAGGATCTTGGTGTCAACGGCAGCGACAGGCTCCTCCGCGGGAGCCTCCGTGGCAGCGGGGGCCTGGGTGGCGGCAGGTGCGTTGGAAGCGCCGCAGGCGCAGAGGCCCAGGACCATCACCAGGGCCAGCAGGAAAGCAAGTGTTTTCTTCATGTTCTTCCTCCATAATGATAAAAAATGACCAGCCGATTTCCAGACCATATCCTTTCACACCGCATAAGCGTGCTCAGGTAATTTCCGGAAAGAGGCTCGTCCACCGCTTTTCAAAAATATCAAGTATCATGATACGGCCCGGAGATCAGGCCGGCTGATTTACAAATCGCATTATAGCACAGTTGACGCCCGGTTTCAACTGTTTTCCGCTTTTCAATCCGGGCCAAAAGGTGTATATTGTTTTTATCACGAAAATAAGGGGAGGTATTGGGCATGAGCAAGCAAAGCCCTTCCATGGATCAGTGGCTGCAAGAGGCCAAGAAGCACGACAGCGCCCCCAAGGTGGGCATGTATCTGAGTCATAACGGCGTGGTGCGGCAGAGCGCCCGGGCCCGGGTCCGCCAGGGGGATGAGACGGCCGCCCCGGTCACCGGGATGTTGTTTCGCTATGACCAGGCCAAGGTGGATGCCGCCATCGCCGGCGCTTATCAGCTGCCCGGCATTTACTACATCCGGGTTTGGCTCAACGAAGGGGAGCTGACGGTGGGGGACGATATCATGTACGTCCTCATCGGTGGTGACATCCGCCCCCATGTGGTGGATGCCCTGCAGTATCTGGTGGGCCGCATCAAAAGCGAATGTGTCAGCGAGACGGAAATCCATTGAAAAGGCTGCTGCAAAAGCTTTGCAGCAGCTTTTTCAATTTCAGAAAGTCTTACTTCTTGTAGCCTGTAGCAAAGTCCACCACATTCCGCAGCTCCCGGCCAGCCAGATAGGCGCGCAGATTCTCCGCCGCGATATCCACAATCCGCTCAAAGGTCTCCGGCAGATGGAAGCCGCCGGAAATATGGGGCGTAATCACCAGGTTCTCCAGCTGCCACAGCGGGCTGTCCGCGGGCAGCGGCTCCACCTCTGTCACATCCACCGCCGCCGCGGCGATCTTGTGCTGGGAGAGGGCCTCATACAGCACCTGGGAGGCCACGGCATTGCCCCGGCCGCAGTTGATGAACAGGGCGCTGTCCTTCATCTTGTCAAAGCTCTCCGCCGTGTAGATGTGGCGGGTGGCGGCAGTACCGGGCAGGATGGACAGAATCACATCCGCTCTGGGCAGCACCGTGTCCAGGTCCTGGGTCATCACCAGTTCATCCACATAGTCCGGGCAGTTGCCGGCGCGGCGCTTCACGCCGATCACCCTGGCGCCCATGGCCTTTACCAGGCGGGCATAATGCTGGCCAATGTCGCCCAGGCCCACCACGGCCACCGTGCAGTCAGACAGGGAGGCCACGGTTCCCCGGTCACCCCAGAAGGCCTTCTTCTGGTCGTCCCGGTAGAGGTAGAGCTTTTTTTGCAGCATCAGGGTCAGGGCGAAGGCGTGCTCCGCCACCGCCTTGCTGTAGGCGCCGGTGGCGTTGGTAAGTACGGTTTTTTCATTCAGCACGCCGGGCTTGATGTAGGCATCCGCCCCGGCGGACTCCAGCTGCAGCCACTCCAGATTCCCGGAAGCCCCGATCATCTCCGCCTCCGGCTGACCAAGAATGATGTTGGCGCTTTGGATGGCCTCGGGAGAAACCTGCGCCGGCGTGCTGTAGTGGAAGCGGCAGCCCGCGCCCGCGGCCTCCAGCTTCTCCTTGTGCCTGTCCTCCACCGGCATCAAAACCAATACGTCTTTCATGGAAAATTCCCTCCTGGATTTTTAATTCATCTTCTGACTCTGGTTCCGTCTCAAAAACAGTTTACCGTCTTTAAAATACCCCTTTTATGCCTGAATATCAAGTGTTTTCTCCCCACAACAGTACTCCCTGACGCAGTGCTTTTCTTCTATCATGTGTTCCTCCATTGCAATAGCAAAGAGATTTCGAAACCACAGCAGGAATTCCTCCGGGGAGGGACTGCTGCCGTTGAAAGGGAAAGTCTTTTTCAGCGCTTGCGCTCTGGCATCCTGACTGCCGCAAAATGCTTGTATCGCCTGGCTGATTCCAGAACGGATTTCTGCTTCCGGAACATCGTGAAGCTTTGCCAGGGCCGAAATATTCCGCGCCGCTCTGTCCAGTTCCCTCTCTGTAATGGGCAGCTGGCAAGCTGCCATCCTCTTAATAACCTTGTCGGACACAACGCTGTCTCTCATAAATATGCGCTCCTTTGACCTTGTTTGATTTTTTTCGGGCGTATCATACAGCAAAATGTTTGTCGAAATCTCAAAATAGCTGTCGAAAACAAAAAAGAGCCGTGTTTTCAGAACACGGCTCAGTCATCTTTACTCAGTTTCAGCGAAACGGTTTTCCCGAATTTCCGGACTTTGGGAAAAGGAAAAAGCCCCGAAGTCTTTGATATGCTCCCCCTATGAGAGACAGTGAAAAAGAAAAAACACTGTCAAACATAG
>JBJDXQ010000027.1:0-15079 GCA_051866745.1 Candidatus Limivicinus sp.
GTGCACCCCCGCTGCTCTATCTTTGGCGCATGAAGCATTGTTTTTTGACAGTCTCGACAGAGCCGCAGAAATGCGGCTCTGTTTTAATATAATAGTATAATAGTGGTTGTTTGCCTGCCCCCATAGCCTTCCCCTTGGAGGGGAAGGTGCCCAGTGCGCACACTGGGCGGATGAGGTGGAAAGGCTGCGTCCCTGCCGGAAGTTTCTGCTCTTTTCCTGCATATACCGTCCACCTCATCAGACGGCTTTGCCGCCAGCTTCCCCTCAAGGGGAAGCCTTGGATGCGGTTCCTGGGGCACCATAAGAATCCAAAAAAATTCTGAAAACTGTGGGAACAAAGATACAAGGCCAGCGTCTTATAAGTGACGATGAGAAAATGCAACAAATGGTTACGAACAAAACTTAAGAATTCTGAAGTCAAACCGAAAGGAATTGAGGAAAATGTGACAGAAACGGCGAAAAATGGCAAGAAATAACGCAATTGATTGACATAATGTTGAATCTGCGAAAATTTTGGATTCAGATAAGTTACAAAACGGAAAAAATTTATAGCAAAACCATGAAAAAAGTACTTGCATTTTACATAACATCGTGGTACATTATATTCACACCGGAGACGGGGGGAACTTTCGTCGAAGGGACACAAGCTTGGTAATTATAAAATAGCAATATAAGGAGACGGACAACATGAAAACAGCAAGCAAACTTTTATCCATGCTTCTTTTGGTTGCCATGTGCCTGAGCCTGATGGGCGGCTCTGCCTACGCGCTGAGCCTCGAACCGGCCAGCGGCGAGTCGGCACTGGGACTGCCCGCAGAAGGTTCTTCTGCTGTGCCTGAGGGAAGCAGCACCTTTGATCTGAAGCTGGGCGGCGGCGCAGTCGTTCCTGAAGGCTCCACCACCCTGGAGCTGGAGAAGCCCGGTACCTTTAACGGGACGAAGAACATCTGGAACGGCCTTTATCCCGACCTGAATACCGCAGCCCAGAGCACCACCGACATTAAGCTGCATGATGATGCGGATTCTTCCGTGACTGATCCCGGCGGCACCATCAGCAGAAACGTTACCATCGACCTGAACGACAAGACCCTGACGCTTACCGCTCCTCTGGCTGTCAATGCCAATATCACCATCAAGAACGGTACGCTGGTCAACGCCGACCTGATTACTGTTGGCAAGGGCTATAAAGTGACGTTCTCCGGTGTTGATACGCTGGGTAAGAACGTCAGCGGTGAAGGCGAGTCTGCCGAGACCAAGGAATACATCGCAACCATCGGCAGCGAGAAGTTCGCGACGATGCAGGCAGCTTTTGAGTATGCCGCAAAGCAGTCCGGCACCGTTACCATCAATGTGATCAACGATCCCAGCAAGCTGGCTGATTATGCCATCCCTGCCATGCCCGCAACCATGAGCTGCGATGCCATCGTTCTGAACCTGGGCAAGAACTGCCTTGCGGGATCCCTGCCCCTGGAGGCAAAGGTTCCCCTCACCATCAACGGCGGCATGATCGACGGCGATATCAACGCCAACAGCAATGTGACGCTCAACAGCACCGAGGTTACCGGCACGGTTGCTGTTGAGGGCAAAACCCTTACTGTGAATTCCAGCAAGGTTGGTTCGGTTGAACTTGCGGGTGGTACCCTTGTGATGGGCAGCGGCTCTGAGATTGCTGCTCTCGCGGTGAATGACGACTTTGGCGGCCAGAGCATTCTCAAAGTGAGCGGCGGCAAGGTGAAGAACTTTGTCCTGTATGCCGGCTCTGCCTACCGCGCCATTACCGGCGGCGAGTGGTATGTGGTTGATGATGGCGGCGTTTCCCTGGAGTACCTGAAGAACTGTGTCGCGGACGGCCTGACCCTCAAGGGCACTGAGAATCCCTACACTGTGGGCAGCGGCGCCGGCACCGGCAGCGGCGGCTCCGGCGTTGTCACCGGCGACTTCACCGTGTATGGATCTCCCTACACCAAGGGCAGCGGCAGCGCCGTGTATGTCCTCATGCCCTACACCAGCTCCACCGGCAGCTACTACTGGTCTACTGTGAGCAATCCCTCTTCCACCAGCCAGATCAGCACCATTTCCTCTTCCTACTGCTCCGTGATTTCCAGCGGCAGCCAGTATAAGCTGACCCTGTCCAACAGCTTCCTGGATGGTCTCTCTTCCGGCACCATCTACCTGTGGACCGGCCATGACGGCAAGTACACCTACATGGGCAGCCTGACCGTTAACGGCTCCGGCACCATTGTGGAGCCCGGCGATGTGGCCCTCTGGCCCGTTGACTCCAACGAGTGGTACTCCGGCGACGGTATGCTGGCCTTCTACTACCGCCCCGCCATCGACTTCTCCGACCCTGCAAAGAAGGGCCTGTGGATCGACGGCTGGCTCCAGGATCCCACCAACTGGATCACCAATAACAACAACGGCCTGCTGAAGATCGGCACTGCCATCCTGAACAACCTGTCCCGCGGCTGGCACACTGTGTCCGTCAACACCGTTGACGGCGTGGCCTCCTGCCAGTTCTATGTGGGCGCCACCCTGCGTCCCGTGGACACCGACAAGCATGTCACCGGCAGCAGCAAGAACCTGCAGTTCGTCTGCTCCGATCCTATCCAGTCCGTATGGGTCGGCGGCCGCCAGCTCACCGATGTGGACTACGGCGATTACTGGACCCTCAGCTCCAGCCGCAAGACCGTTACCCTTACCGCCAAGTTCCTGAACAACCGCACTGCCGGTGAGACCTACACCATCGGTGTTGTGACGGATAACGGCGATAAGCCCAGCTGCACCTTCCAGATCCTCACCACCGCGCAGGCTTCCTCCAGCCCCAAGACCGGCGACGAGAGCAACCTGACCCTGTGGGCCGCGGTGCTGATCCTCTCCGGCGGCGCTGCTGTTGCAGTCCTGCCCCGGCTGAAGAAGCACGAGAACTAAAGACTAAGCAAAATAACTGATGATTTCCCCGGCTCGTAAGAGCCGGGGATTTTTTATGGCTCCGGCGCCTCCGTTGGGGGTCGCCCGGGGAAAATACAGGATATGCAGAAAATTATACGCACGGGAGGATTTTTTTACGCTGAGTTCAGGGGACATGTGTTGCAAAATGCCTATTTTGTACAAAGCGTAAACTTTTCTCTTGGAATTGACAGGGAAAGTATGTATAATATATGCATCTGGAAAACTGTCCAGCGGACAAAATACATACAGATAAGGGAGATATGCGCATGGATGCCAAATACCTGGACTTCATCCCCACGGGGGATATATACCTCTTTAACATCGGGGCGGCGCAGAAGGCGTGGCTCTGTTATGGCTGCCGCTACATACCCGAACTGAATGCCCACCGTTTTATCGTATGGGCGCCCAACGCCGGGGCCGTGTCCCTGGTGGGCGACTTTAACGGCTGGAACCGGGAAGCCACACCCATGGAGCTGGTGGAAGGCGGCGCCTGGGTCTGCTTCGTTGAGGGACTCCACGAGAACGCGCTTTATAAATACTGCGTCACCGGCAGGGACGGCAAGCAGGTGCTGAAGTCCGACCCCTTTGCTACCTTCTCCCAGAACGGGGAGGAGACCGCCTCCATCGTCTGGAACGGCGGCAGCTACCAGTGGACGGACAAGGCCTATATGAAGAAGCGGGAAAAGCGCCAGCATCTCAGCCAGCCCATGAGCATTTACGAGGTGCACCTGGGCTCCTGGAAGGATGTGGGCTATGAGAAGGCCCAGTACCGGCTGATGGGCGAGGCCCTGGCCGCCTACTGCAAGGACATGGGCTACACCCATGTGGAGCTGATGCCCGTGTCCGAGTACCCCTATGACGGGTCCTGGGGCTATCAGGTCACCGGCTACTACGCCCCCACCTCCCGCTACGGCAACCCGGACGACTTCAAGTGCATGGTGGACACCCTCCACGCCGCCGGCATCGGCGTGATCATCGACTGGGTCCCCGCCCACTTCCCCAAGGACGAGCACGGCCTGGCCCGCTTTGACGGCACCAACCAGTTTGAGTGCAAGGAGCAGCGCATGGCCGAGCATCCCGACTGGGGCACTTTGATCTTCGACTATGCCTCCAACCAGGTGCAGAGCTTCCTGATCTCCTCCGCCTGCCTGTTCTTTGAGGAGTACCATGTGGACGGCATCCGGGTGGACGCCGTGTCCTCCATGCTGTACCTGGACTATGGCCGGGGCAGCAACTTCACCCCCAACAAGGACGGCGGCAACATCAATCTGGACGCGGTGGCCTTCCTGCAGAAGATGAACACCACCGTTTTGTCCAACTACCCCGGCGTCATGACCATCGCCGAGGAGTCCACCGCCTTCCCCCTGATCACCGGCCCGGTGGAAAACGGCGGCCTGGGCTTCACCTTCAAGTGGGACATGGGCTTCATGCATGATACCATCGATTACATGTGCCTGGACCCCTATTTCCGCAGCTTCAACCATAACCGGCTCACCTTCTCCATGATGTACGCCTTCTCCGAGCATTTCGTACTGGCCTACTCCCATGACGAGGTGGTCCACGGCAAGGGCTCCATGGTCAACAAGATGAGCGGCGACTATGACCAGAAGTTCGCCTCCCTGCGCACCCTCTACGGCTATCAGTTTGCCCATCCGGGCAAGAAGCTGTGCTTCATGGGCGGCGAGTTCGGCCAGTTCATCGAATGGAACTGGAAGCAGCAGCTGGACTGGATCCTGCTGGACTACCCCAAGCATGAGGGGATGCGCCAGTACTACAAGGCCCTGAACCATATCTATGCCACCCATCCCGCCTTCTACCGGGTGGATGACTCCTGGGACGGCTACCGCTGGCTGAACGTGGACGACAAGGAGCGCAGCTCCATCGCCTTCATGCGCATGTCTCCCAAGGATGACAGCTATGTGGTCTGCGTGTGCAACTTCACGCCGGTGGACTATAAGGACTTTGTCATTGCCCTGCCCTGCGAGGGTAAGCTGACCAAGCTCCTCAGCAGTGAGGACGCGTGCTACGGCGGCAGCGGCAAGCCCTGCAAGAAGACCATCACCTCCCGCAAGAAGCCCTTCCTGGACATGGAGTATTCCGCCAATGTGACCCTGCCTGCCATGTCCTGCCTGCTTTACAGCTTCCGCCCCAAGAAAACCGAGGCGGCGGAAAAGCCCAGGAAGGCTTCCAGAAAAAGCAAA
This sequence comes from Candidatus Limivicinus sp., assembly GCA_051866745.1. GTDB lineage: Bacteria > Bacillota > Clostridia > Oscillospirales > Oscillospiraceae > Limivicinus. The sequence continues at coordinate 5,151 of JBJDXQ010000027.1, forward strand.
AAGTAAAAAAGATTTCTGTCCCGGCGGTCTTTTGCCCGCCGGGTACAGTGTGCCTATATTGAAGGAGGATAACCGATGAAAAAGGAATTCAAAGAAATGCTGAAGGAGCGCGGCCGCACCGAGATGCCCAATGTGCTGCTGGTGTCCGCTGAGTGCGCCCCTCTGTCCAAGACCGGCGGCCTGGCCGACGTGGTGGGCACCCTGCCCAAAGCCCTGAAAAAGCTGGGCATTGACGCCAGAGTCATTACCCCTTACCACCGCTGCATCAAGAATAAGTATGCCGACCAGGTGGAGCATATGTTCCACTTCTATTCCAGACTGGGCTGGCGCAACGCTTATGTGGGTCTGGAAAAGCTGGAGCTGGACGGTGTCACCATCTATCTGATCGATAACGAGCAGTACTTCGGCGACAAGATCTACCGCGGCGGCAACGCCGAGGGTGAGCAGTACTCCTTCTTCTGCCGCGCCGTGCTGGACGTGATCCCCAACCTGGACTTCCAGGTGGACGTTTGCCACTGCAACGACTGGCACACCGCCATCATGCCCATGCTGGCCCACACCCAGTACCGGGGCTGGATGCAGGATAAGATCAAGTACCTGCTGACCATCCACAACATCAAGTTCCAGGGCCAGTACGGCTTTGAGTTTGTGCAGGACCTGCTGGAGATCGACCGTAGCTACTACATCAGCGACTATCTGGAGCAGGACGGCTGCGCCAACTACATGAAGGCCGGCTGCGTCTTTGCCGACCGCATCAATACCGTCAGCCCCAGCTACGCCTGGGAGATCAAGACGCCGGAATATTCCGAGGGGCTGGAGGGCATCCTCAACGCCCGCAGCGCCCAGCTCACCGGCATCATCAACGGCATCGACACCAAGGTCTTTAACCCCTACCGGGACCCTGTGCTGCCCGCCCGCTATGACCGGGGCCACCTGAAGGGCAAGGCCATCTGCAAGGCCACCCTGCAGGAGCAGATGGGTCTGCAGGTGCGGCCGGACGTGCCCCTCTTCGCCATGGTCACCCGCATGACCGCCCAGAAGGGCTTCGACCTGGTGGCCTGCGTGCTGGACGATCTGATGAGCCGGGAGGATATGCAGTTCATGCTGCTGGGCACCGGCGATGAGCGCTTTGAAAACTTCATGCGGGGCGCCGAGAGCCGTTACCGGGGCCGGGTCTGCTCCTACATCGGCTACAATGAGGACCTGGCCCACCTGGTCTATGCCGGCAGCGACTTCTTCCTCATGCCCTCCCGCTTTGAGCCCTGCGGCCTGAGCCAGATGATTGCCATGCGCTACGGCTCCGTCCCTATCGTCCGGGAGACCGGCGGCCTGCGGGACACCGTGACCCCCTATAACCGCTTCACCGGCGAGGGCAACGGCTTCTCCTTCGCCAACTTTGACGCCTGGGAGATGCGGGACACCATCCGCACCGCCCTGGGCTGCTACTACAATGAGGAGATCATGCACGGCCTCATCAACCACGCCATGCAGACCAACTTCAGCTTTGACCTTTCTGCCGAGGAGTATGCAAGACATTACATATGGATGCTCTGAAGTATAAGGTTTATTTCGGCGGCAGCTACCGGGAGCAGTGGTCTGACGACTACTGCATGACCGTGGCCTACAGCGACCGCCGGATGGTGGAGGCGGTGTTCAGCCAGGGGCGCTGGACTATCGCCGGCGGCGATGAGGAGATCCGCTCCCTGCTGGAGAGCGCCGGGCCTGAGGACCTGATACAGCAGTATTTTCAGGCCAGCGCCACCAGCTATGCCGCAATTCATGACTGCCTGCTGCGTGGCCTGCCCCTGGACCGGCTGGGCGAATGCCTCTATAGCAGGGGCAACCCCCTGGTAGGGCCGGAGCTGATGCGGGTGCTGATGGACGACTGGGGCATGGCGCTGAACACGGCCTATCAGATTGCGGCCCACTGCTGCGACGACCTGCGCTCCACCGGGGTGAACATGAATGATATGTACGCCCTCCAGCCCCGCACCGCCCATGTTATCGGCATCCTGCGCCGTACCGCGGCCACGGAGCTTTCCGTGGCCCATGACAGCCGCCTCGCCCTGTGCCGCAGCCCCTTTGGGGCTGTGGAATGCGGCGAGGCTGTTCGCCTTGCCTTCCGCCTTCTAGGCGGCAAAGTGGAGAAGGCGGAGCTGGTGGTCTACGGCGATAAGGGCAGCAAAAGCTATCCCATGGAGCGGCAGGGGGACTGCTATGTGGCCCAGATTACCGCCCCGGAGGAGGCCCAGGCCCTGTGGTACCACTTCCGCATTGAGACCCAAATGGGCTGCCACTGGCTCTGCCCGGACAATACCGGCTATATCGGCCGGCTCATGGGCCATGAGGGCGGCGGCTTCCGGCTGACCGTGTATGAGCGGGGCTTTGACACGCCGGAATGGTTCCGCCACAGCATCATGTACCAGATTTTTCCCGACCGCTTCGGCTTCAGCCGGGATGACACGGCGGCCAGGGGCGTGGCCTATCACAAGGCCCTGGGCCAGACCCCGGAGCTGCATGGCAGTATTCAGGAGCCGGTGCGCTGGCAGCCCCGGCCTTTTGAGCAGAGCTACAGCCCGGACGATTTCTACGGCGGCACCTTCAAGGGCATGGAGGAAAAGCTGCCCTATCTGCAGGGGCTGGGCATCAGCTGCCTGTATTTAAACCCCATTGTGGAGGCCCGCTCCAACCATCGCTATGACACCTCGGATTATCACCGGCCCGACCCCATCCTGGGCACCATGGAGGACTTTGAGCACCTCTGCGCCCGGGCGGAGGAGCTGGGCATCCGCCTGATTCTGGACGGCGTCTATTCCCACACCGGGGCCGACAGCCGCTATTTCAACCGCTATGGCAGCTATCCCGGCGAGGGGGCCTGCCAGAGCAAGGATTCACCCTATTACGACTGGTACGATTTTCAGAAATATCCCGATGAATACCGCTGCTGGTGGGGCTTTCAGGACCTGCCGGAGGTGGACGAGGAAAACCCCACCTGGCAGCAGGACATTGTCACCGGCGAGGACAGCGTGGTAAAGCTCTGGCTGCGCCACGGGGCCGCCGGCTGGCGCCTGGATGTGGCGGACGAGCTGCCGGACGATGTGCTGGCCCTGATCCGTGACGCCGCCAAGTCCGTCAAGCCTGACGCGCCCATCATCGGTGAGGTCTGGGAGGACGCGGTCATCAAGGAGAGCTATGGCAGCCGACGGCGCTACGCCCTGGGCTCCTCCCTGGACTCGGTGATGAACTACCCCTTCCGGGGTTCGGTACTGGCCTTCATGCATGGGCAGATTGACGCATACGCCCTGCGGGAGTTCTTCATCGCCCAACAGATGAATTACCCCAAGCCCATGTACTATTCCCTGATGAATCTGCTGGGCTCCCACGATGTGGAGCGGCTCCGCACCGCCCTGGCCACCGATGTTTGGCTGCGCTCCCTGAGCCGGGAGGATCAGCTGAAGGTGGAGTTCACCCAGGAAGCCCTGGACAAGGCCCTGGTGCTGGAGCGGCTTTGCGCCGTTCTGCAGTTCGCCATCCCCGGCGTGCCCTGCATCTACTACGGCGATGAGCAGGGAATGTGCGGCGTGAACGATCCCTTTAACCGCCAGCCCTTCATGGAGGGGGACCGCTCGCTGCACGACTACTATGCGTCTCTGGCCGCACAGCGCCGCGCTGCCGACGCCCTCTCCACCGGCGAGGTGGAGTTCATGGCTGCCAACAAGGACCTGCTGCTGATTCTGCGCTATATCAGCAACGGCCTGGATGCTCTGGGCAAGCCCGCCGAAAACGGTGCCTACCTTGCTGTGGTGAACCGCGGCGAGACCCTGCAGCACTACACCGCTGACTGCCGCGCCGCCGGCTGCGGCTGGGTTGAAGGCAGCATCGGCCCCCTGAGTGGGGAGATCATCAAGCTTTGTTAATCTCTCTTTTAATAAAAAAATCTCTGTTCCGCATTGCGGAACAGAGATTTTTTTGTGCGTTTCAGATGCGGAATACCTTTTGCAAAGCATCATCAGGTCCCAGAACCAGGATGGAGGCGCCGGAGGAGAGCAGCGTATCCGGCATTACATTCAGGTCCAGCTTTCCGTTGCTGCGCACGCCCAGGATGTTGATGCCGTGCTTGCGGCGGATGTCGATCTGGGCCACGGTCTTGCCCACCCAGTGCTGGGGCATGGACAGCTCATAGATGGAGTAGTCCCCCTCCACCTCGATGTAGTCCAGGATGGTGTCCGAAGAGCAGCGGATGGCCGTCCATATGGCCAGTTGCTTCTCCGGGTAGACCACCTGGTCGGCGCCGTTGCGCAGCAGGAACTTCTCCTGCACGCCGCTGGAAGCCCGGGCGATGACCTTCCGGGCGCCCAGCTCCTTCAGCAGCCAGGCGGTTTCCAGGGAGTTCTGGAAGTTGTCGCCGATGGCCACGATGCAGCTGTCAAAGCTGCCAATATCCAAAGACTCCAGAAAGGCCCGGTTGGTGCTGTCGCCGATCTGGGCGCTGGTGACGTAGTCCAGGGCGTTGTTGATACGCTCCTCATTGCTGTCCACGGCCATAACCTCGTGGCCCATGGCGTTGAGCTTTCTGGCGATGTGGCTGCCGAAGCGGCCCAGGCCGATAATCAGGATGGATTTCATCGTTATGCTCCTTTATACTTATGTTCTCAGCCCACGGTCAGCTTGCCCAGGGGATAGCGGGCGGAGCTGTTCAGGCCGGGGGCGGTGGTGGCAAAGATCAGGGTCAGGCCGCCCACGCGGCCCATATACATCAGGAGAATCAGAATGGCCCGGGAGAATTGACTCAGGGATGGTGTAATCCCTAGGGTCAGACCCACGGTGCCGATGGCGGAGCCGGTTTCAAACAGGCAGGTCAGCAGGGGAAGGGCCTCCACCCGGCTGATAATCATGGCCCCCAGCACGAACAGGCAGATATACATGGTGAGAATGGTGGCGGCGCTGCGCACCGTCTCCTCCGGGACCCGGCGGCCGAAGAAGCGGGCGTGATCCCGGTGGCGGAAGACGCAGAGGGCGTTGGCCAGCAGCACGGCCAGGGTGGTGGTTTTCATGCCACCGGCGGTGGACCCGGGGGAGCCGCCCACCAGCATCAGCATGATCATCAGGAAAATGCCGCTTTCACTGAACAGCGTCAGGTCCGTGCTGTTGAAGCCGGCGGTGCGGGCAGTGACGGACTGGAACAGGGAGGTGAGCAGCCGGGTGCCCAGGGGCGCATCGCCGTATTCAAAGAAGAAAAAGTAGACCGCCGGCAGCAGGATCAGCAGCGCGGAGGTAACAATGGCCACCTTGCTCTGCAGCTGATAGCGCTTGAAATGCAGCTTATTGGCGCGCACATCGTCCCATACCAGAAAACCGATGCCGCCGGTGATGATCAGCGCCATCAGCACCACATTCACCCAGGGCTGGCCGGCAAAGGCGGTGAGGGAGGAATACGCTCCGTTGATGCCCATCAGGTCAAAGCCAGCGTTGCAGAAGGCGGAGATGGAGTGGAACAGGCTGTAACAGATGCCCCGGACGGGGCCGAAACGCTGGATAAACACCGGACTCAGCAGCAGCGCCCCCAGCAGCTCAAACACCAGGGTCATCTTCACGATGAAGCCGGTGAGCCCCACGATGCCCTCCAGCCGCTGGCCGGAGATGGATTCCACCATGGTGCTGCGCTGCTTGAGACTGACCCGCTTCCCGGAAATGGAGTAGAGGGCCACAGCAATGGTAATCACCCCCATGCCGCCGATCTGGATCAGGGTGATCAGCACCAGCTTGCCGAACAATGACCAATAGGTGGCGGTATCGTGCACCACAAGGCCGGTGACGCAGACGGCGGAGGTGGCGGTGAACAGGGCGTCAGAAAAGGGGGCGCCCCGGCCATCAACGGTGGCGAAGGGCAGCATCAGCAGCAGGCAGCCAAGCAGAATGGCGGCCGCAAAGCCCAGTATAATGATCTGCGAGGAGGAAAGCCTCCTGATAAAATTGCCCATTTTTCCGCCTCCGGCAGTGTCTTTTATCGTCTCAGCACACATAATAACACAGCCGGGAAAAAATGTATATTAAAAATCAAAAAAAGATGGAAGGAAGAAGGCCGATTGCAAAAAAATTGTGAACAATGCGTCAGAAGCCTTTTTGTTTATTTTCAGTTTACTTTTTGATTGTAGCATAAAGCCGTACCTGGAAAAATTCGCATACGAAGGAGATATATTCATGAAAGAGAAGAAAAAGAGCTGCGTATTCAAGTTCCTGATCCCCGTAGTAAGCCTGATCCTTTTTGCCCTGATCCGCAAAAACATGAAAGAAAACGGGGCGAAGGCGGAATGAACGAGGTCAAGAAACCCCGGCGCTCGCTGCTGTTTTACTATCTTGTGGTGATGCTGGTGCTGGTGCTCTTCAACACCATCCTCATGCCCATGTTCGCCAGCTGGGAAATCAAGCAGGTGGACTACGGCACCTTTATCAGCATGACCGAGAGCGGCCAGGTGGGCCTGGTGGAGGTGCAGGATAACCAGATCATCTTCACCGATAAAGACAAGGAGACCATTTACAAGACCGGCAAGATGGACGACCCGGGGCTGACGGAACGGCTCTACGCCTCCGGGGCGGAGTTCTCCGGCGAGATTGTGGAGGAGACCTCCCCCATCCTGACGATGCTGCTCAGCTGGCTGCTGCCCATCATCCTGTTTGTGGCCCTGGGCCAGTTCCTCTCCCGGAAGATGATGGACAAGGCCGGCGGCCCCCAGTCCATGATGTTCAACATGGGCGGCAGCAAGGCCCGGGTCTATGTGAAATCCTCCGACGGCATCAAGTTCTCCGATGTGGAGGGCGTGGACGAGGCGGAGGAGAGCCTGCAGGAGATCGTGGACTACCTGCATGACCCGGCCAAATACCGGGAGATCGGCGCCCAGATGCCCAAGGGCGTGCTGCTGGTTGGCCCTCCGGGCACCGGCAAAACCATGCTGGCCAAGGCCGTGGCCGGCGAGGCGGATGTGCCCTTCTTCTCCATCTCCGGCTCGGAGTTTGTGGAGATGTTCGTGGGCATGGGCGCCTCCAAGGTCCGTGACCTGTTCAAGCAGGCCAAGGAGAAAGCCCCCTGCATCGTGTTTATCGACGAGATCGACGCCATCGGCCAGAAGCGCAACAGCGGCGCCATGGGCGGCAACGACGAACGGGAACAGACCCTGAACCAGCTGCTGACGGAGATGGACGGCTTTGAGGGCAACAGCGGCGTCATGATCCTGGCGGCCACCAACCGGCCCGAGAGCCTGGACCCGGCCCTGACCCGCCCCGGCCGCTTTGATCGCCGGGTGCCGGTGGAGCTGCCGGACCTGCAGGGCAGGGAAGCCATTTTGAAGGTCCACGCCAAAAAGATCAGGATTGCCGACGATGTGGACTTCAACAAGGTGGCCCGGATGGCCTCCGGCGCCTCCGGCGCGGAGCTGGCCAACATCGTCAACGAGGCGGCCCTGCGGGCGGTCCGGGACGGCCGGAAGTTTGCCACCCAGGCGGACCTGGAGGAGAGCATCGAGGTGGTCATTGCCGGCTACCAGAAGAAGAACGCCATCCTCACCGACAAGGAGAAGAAGCTGGTGGCCTATCATGAGATCGGCCACGCCCTGGTGGCGGCGCTGCAGACCCATTCCGCCCCGGTGCAGAAGATCACCATCGTGCCCCGCACCTCCGGCGCCCTGGGCTACACCATGCAGGTGGAGGAGGGCAACCACTACCTGCTGACCAAGGAAGAGATCGAGAACAAGATCGCCACCTATACCGGCGGCCGGGCCGCCGAGGAAGTGGCCTTCGGCTCCGTCACCACCGGCGCCTCCAACGATATCGAGCAGGCCACCAAGCTGGCCCGGGCCATGATCAGCCGCTACGGCATGAGCGATGAGATCGGCATGGTGGCCATGGAGACGGTGAACAACCAGTACCTGGGCGGGGATACCTCCCTGGCCTGCTCCGCCGAGACCCAGACCCTGATCGACCGGCAGGTGGTAGCTCTGGTGAAAAAGCAGCACGACAAGGCGGTGCAGATTCTCACCGAGAACCGGCAGAAGCTGACGGAGCTGTCCGAGTACCTCTACGAGAAGGAGACCATCACCGGCGAGGAGTTCATGCGGATCCTCAATGCCTGAGCATAAGCCCTTCCGATAAAACCAGCCCAGTGACCAAATTTTTGGCCGCTGGGCTTTTGCTGCCCGTGCAAAAGGTAGATTTTGCGTGGACAAGACCGCCTTGGTTGACAAGACCGCAAAATATGGTATAATACCCTGAAAGTAAGCAGAAAAACCATGATGTGAGCAGGAATGAACATAGGAGGACGCAGCTTTGGCCGCGTCTCTTTCTGTGTGTTGATGCGTGAAAGGGTGTACCATGACGGAGAGAGTCTGCAAGCTGGATAGAAAGAACGCCCCCCAGGAACAGCTGTTCCCTGTGGAGGGCGGCGCCTTTGGTTTTGATGATAACGGATATGCTGTTTTTCCCGGTTTTTGTGATGTGCATGTGCATTTCAGAGAGCCGGGATTTTCTTATAAGGAGACCATGGCCACGGGCTGCGCCGCCGCCGCGGCAGGGGGCTACACCGCCGTCTGCGCCATGCCCAACCTGAACCCGGTGCCGGACAGCCGGGAGCACCTGAATGCGGAGCTGACGCTCATCCAGCGGGACGCCACCATCAACGTGCTGCCCTATGCCGCCATCACCGTGGGTGAGCGGGGCGAGCAGCTGGCAGCGCTGGAAGAAATGGCGGCGGATGTGGCCGGCTTTTCCGATGATGGCCGGGGCGTCCAGATCGATGACATGATGCGTGAGGCTATGCTGCGGGCCAAAAAGCTGGGGAAGATGATCGTGGCCCACTGCGAGGTGAATGAACTGCTGCGGGGCGGGTATATTCACGATGGGGCCTATGCCCGTGCCCACGGCCACCGGGGCATCTGCTCCGAGAGCGAGTACCGCCAGATTGAGCGGGACCTGAAGCTGGTGGAGGAAACCGGCTGCGCCTATCACGTTTGCCACATCTCCGCCAAAGAGAGCGTGGCCCTGATTCGCCAGGCCAAGGCCAGGGGCCTGGACGTCAGCTGCGAGACTGCGCCCCACTACCTGCTGCTGGACGACAGCATGCTGCGGGAGGAGGGCCGCTTCAAGATGAACCCCCCGGTACGCAGCAGCGAGGACCGGTTGGCCCTGATTGCGGGCATTCAGGACGGCACCATTGACATCATCGCCACCGACCACGCCCCCCATTCGGCGGAGGAGAAGAGCCGGGGCCTGGAAAAAAGCGCCTTTGGCATCGTGGGCCTGGAGACGGCCTTCCCCGTATTGTATACCGGCCTGGTGCTGACCGGGGTCATCAGCCTGGAAAAGCTGGTGAAGCTGCTGAGTACCAATCCCCGCCGCCGCTTCCGCATCCCGATTTCTGGGGAGGACTGCTGCGTCTGGGACCTGAACGCAAAGTACCGCATTGACCCGGCCAGCTTTCGCTCCATGGGCAGGGCCACGCCTTTTGCTGGCATGGAGGTCTTTGGCCGCTGCGTAAAAACCGTATATAACGGCGAAACCGTTTATATAGAAAAGTAAGTTGAACATTAAAACAAACAAGAGATTTGTTATGGAGGAACTGAAATGGCAAAAAGAACGGACATCAAGAAGATTCTGATCATCGGCTCCGGCCCCATCGTCATCGGCCAGGCTGCCGAGTTTGACTATGCCGGCACCCAGGCCTGCCTGGCCCTGAAGGAAGAGGGCTATGAGGTGGTGCTGTGCAACTCCAACCCCGCCACCATCATGACCGATACCACCATTGCCGACAAGGTGTACATGGAGCCGCTGACCCTGGAATACATGGCAAAAATCCTGCGCTATGAGCGGCCCGACGCTATCGTCCCCGGCATCGGCGGCCAGACCGGCCTGAACCTGGCCATGCAGCTGGAGAAGAAGGG
>JBJDXQ010000028.1:0-2925 GCA_051866745.1 Candidatus Limivicinus sp.
TGCGAAGCGAAGAATCTGGGTGTAGTCCATACCGCCGGTACCTGCACCGGTGGCTTTGAGCTGACCGTCAGCGTCGTGCAGCCGTAAACCAAATTGGATCATTTGAAAAACGCTCCTTTTTTAGGGCTGCAGCAGTGCTACGGCAACATCATTCACGTTTGTGCCGGTGGGGCCGGTGACAAGCAGCCCGTTTACGGCCTCCAGGGCGTGATAGGCGTCGTTGTTTCGCAGTACGTCAAACACCTCCAGCCCTGTGCCGGACAGGGCAGCCTGGGTGTCGCCGTCTACATAGCCCCCTGCGGCCTCGGTGGGGCCATCGGTACCGTCGCTGCCAACGCTGAATACCGCAGCGCCATGCAGATATCCGCTCCGCAGGCCAGCAGCTGACGGGTAATATCCTGCAATTCCTCGCCGGAGATCAGCGGCTTTTCAAGCAAGGCACTGCCGCCGGAGAGCAGAAACAGCACGGTATCCTCCCGGCAGGCGTTTTTTACAAGATCCAGCGCTTGAGCAGTTGCGAAAAAGCTGCCGGAATCCGGTACCGGGTGCCCGGCTTCATAGCAGCGGACACCCTGGATGGGGCCTTTTACATGGTTGTATTTTGTCACCACAACGCCGCCGTCCACATGCCCCAGGGCATCCACGGCGGCCTGTGCCATCTGCCAGGCAGCTTTTCCGGCGGCTACCAGCAGAATACGGCCTTTCCCGGGGGTAAACTGTTTGAGGGCACGGCGCACCGCCTCGTCAGGCAGCACCGCCCGAATGCTGGCGGATACAATCGCATCCGCGTCAGCGCGCAGGGCTTGGTTCATAGGTCGGCCTCCTTCTTGGGTTTTCACAGCAGGCTGTGGGCTCCTCCTGAAGGCGCCAATGCTCCTGCCGGATGCCTTCTCCGGGCACGTAAGCGTCCATATACAAGTACAGTTGGATACAATTCTATTTTATCAAGCCCCAAATGCTTTTGCAACAGCTTTTTGGCCTGGCTGGGCAGGCCGGACACATTTGCGCAGCATGGCAGGCATCGAAGAAAATGTAGGAAGCAAACAAACCCCCGATGCGCGCAAGACGCATCGGAGGTTCCTACGGTATCCTATCTGACGGATAAGAGGATCTTTCCACAGCGCGGACAGCCTCGTACCGCTGCCGCAACGTTCAGGTACATCCTTATTTTACAAAAGCATTGACAATGCCCGCGATCCGCTCCACGTCCTCGTTGGTCAGATACATGTGCAGGGGCATGGTGATGATATGCTGGGTCACCTCGTGGGCCACAGGGCAGGTGCCCTGGGCGTAACGGTACATGGAGAACTCGGTGTTGTCCCGGTAGTGGACGCCGCCGTAAATGTCGTGCTTGGCCAGTTCGCTGAGCAGGGCCTCCCGGTCGGGAACCACGATCTCATAGATGTGGTAGGCGCATTCGTCCTTGTAAGGCGCGTCGATGACGCGGATGTTGGGATTGCCCGCAAAGGCCTTGTCATAGATGGCGCACAGCTCCCGGCGGCGGGCGTTCTCCTGGTCCAGGTAGGGAAGCTGAGCCAGGGCGATGCCGGCCATGATGGCGTTGCCGTTGTACTTAAAGCCCAGGTAGTCCACACCGTAGTTCCACTTGTAGGTGCCTTCGCTGCCGGTGCGGGAATAGGTATCCTTGTTGATGCCCATCCAGGAGACCATGCGGCACTCCTTGTCCAGGTCGCCGTCGGCAAAGCAGATCATGCCGCTGTCGCCGGTGGGCAGATTCTTCACCGCCTGGTAGGAATAGACGGTGACATCCACCCCGTCCCAGGTGCCGGGCATGACGCCGCCTACCCGGGTGCCTGCCATATGGGCAGCGTCCAGAATCAGCCGCAGGCCGTGCTTTTTGCAGATGGCAATGATCTTATCCAGCTGGCCTACCCGTCCGCCGTAGCCCACAAACATAACGGCCCGGGTCTTTTCGTTGATTTTCTTCTCCACGTCCACGGGGTCCAGGCACAGGTACTCGTCCACGTCAGCGAACCGGGGCACCATACTTTCATAGAGAATGGCGTGGTTGGAGGACACAAAGGTAATGGGGGTGGAGATGATCTCGTCCTCGTCCTGCCAGCCGTAGCGGCGCTTGAGGATATTCACGGCCAGGTGGAGGCCGGAGGTGTTGGAATTCAGGAAGCAGGCGTTGCGGTGGCCGGTATATTCCTTCCATTTCTGCTCCAGCTCCACGGTCTTGAAGCCGGAACCGGTCCAGCCCTTCTCCAGGCACTGGCGCACCTGCTCCAGGCACTCGTCAATATGGAACTTGGGTTTTAAGACTTGAATGGTAGACATAACATTTTTGTCCTTTCTTTGTCTTTGGCATGTATTATCTGCTTATTTTAATTCATTTCCCGGCTGAATGCAAGGGGCGAATTTCCCAAGACTCACACCTTTCGCAGCTTCCGCAATTCCCGCAGGCTCACCATCAGCAGGCAGGCCCAGAGGAACATGCTCATGGCCCAATTGCCGCAGCAGATCATGGGGCTGGTGACGATCACCAGAATGTAATACAGAATGCTGCCCCAGATTTCCGCGCTCAGGGCGAAGCGGAAGTTGATCACCAGCAGCGCCAGGGTCAGCAGCAGAGACAGGGCGGAGAAATTGCGCACCAGCTTCAAGGTGACGGTATCCTTTGCTTTCCAGGCCCGGTACAGCAGCGCCGCCGGAGGCAGGAAGAACACCAGGGAAAGCAGTGTCAGCAGCGCCCCCAGGATGCCCTGGGGCTCCGGGATAAAACCGCATGCCCCGCACAAAATAAACAGGACGCCCCACAAGGTAAACAGGGTTTTATTATTCATAGGATTCTCCTTTGAAATGATTGTTTCGCAATGCCCGCCGATTAGATTGCGGTTTTTTAATATCTTGGTGTTAGTTAAAAAACTTGGACTTAGTCCGATTTATTAGACACATTGCCTA
>JBJDXQ010000029.1:0-2904 GCA_051866745.1 Candidatus Limivicinus sp.
TCACCATCGTCCAGCGGCCCAAGCAGCTGATGAACCCCTTTGATGCGGACATGGCCGCTTTCATCCATGGCGAGGTACGAAAGCACGGCGTGAAATTGGCTCTGGGCCACACGGTGGAGGGCTTTGCGGAAAAGGAGCTTGGCGTGGATGTGCTTTTGAAAGACGAAGCGCCCCTCCATACCGACATGGTGGTGCTGGCGATCGGCGTTTCTCCTGACACCGGCCTTGCCAAGGATGCCGGACTGGAGCTGGGTATCAAGGGCAGCATCCTGGTCAACGACCGGATGGAAACTTCTGTGCCGGATATTTATGCCGTAGGCGACGCAGTGCAGGTGAAGCATTTTGTCACCGGTCAGGATGCCCTGATCGCACTGGCCGGCCCCGCCAACAAGCAGGGGCGCATTGCGGCGGATAACATCTGCGGCGGGGACAGCCGGTATGCCGGCAGTCAGGGCAGCTCTGTTGTGAAGGTCTTTGATTTGACCGCCGCCGCTACCGGTGTCAACGAGACCAACGCCGGAAAGGCAGGGCTTTCTGTGGACTCCGTGGTTCTGTCGCCCATGAGCCACGCGGGCTATTACCCCGGCGGCAAGGTGATGACCATGAAGGTGGTTTTTGAGAAGGAGACTTACCGTCTTCTGGGGGCACAGATTGTAGGCTATGAGGGCGTGGACAAGCGCATCGACGTGCTGGCCACGGCCATCCGCGCGGGGCTGAAAGCTACGGAATTGAAGGAGCTGGAGCTGGCCTATGCGCCGCCCTATTCCTCCGCCAAAGACCCGGTGAATATGGCAGGCTTCATGATCGAAAACATTGCAAACGGCGTCCTGAAGCAGTGGCATCTGGAGGATGTGGACAAGCTCCCCCGGGACGGCAGCGTAACGCTGCTGGATACCCGCACGGTGGGAGAATACGCCGGTGGGCACATAGACGGCTTTACTAACATCCCGGTGGATGAGCTGCGGGAACGCTTGGGTGAGCTGGATAAAAGCAAGCCGGTTTATGTCATTTGCCAGAGCGGCCTGCGCAGCTACATCGCCTGCCGCATTCTCAGCGGATATGGCTTTACATGCTATAACTTCTCCGGCGGCTTCCGTTTCTACGACGCGGTGACCCATGACCGCTGCCTCATCGAACAGGCAACAGCCTGCGGCATGGATCAATGAGGAAAAGGACATTCCCACATCATCCGTGGAGAATGTCCTTTTTATCATGTGCGCAGAAGCTGCTCCAGCTTGTCTGCATCTGTAATTTCCACTGTGCCCCGGGATAGCTTTACCAGACCCTCGCTCTGAAAATAACGGAGCATCCGGGTGACTACCTCCCGGGCAGTGCCCAGGTGCCTGGCAATCTGTTCGTGGGTAATTTGCAGTCGGTCGCTGCCCTCCAGGGCGCTTTCCGCCAGCAGGAATTCTGCCAGCCGCTTATCGAAGCTCTTCCACAAAATCTGTTCCATCAGCCACATGACCTCGGAGAACCGGGATGCCATAATCTCACTGGTGAAATTGGCCGCCGGAGCGGATTCCTGCATCACACTTTGGTAGACTTCCGTGGGAATCAGCCACAGCGCCGTGTCCTTTTCCGCCTCTATGGTCACTTCAAACTGGATTGACCGCATCATGCAGGAGGCGGAAAACAGGCAGATGTCCCGGTCAAACAGCCGGTACAGCGTGATCTCCCGCCCCTCGTCCGAGAGGATATACGCCCGAAGCTGACCGGATTTGACCAGGAGCAGACCGGTGCAGTCCATGCTTCCGTTATGAAGAATCGTACCCTTGCTGACGCTACGGCTGATGGCGCTGCCGGTGAGTATCTCCTGCTGGACCGGGCTGAATTCTTCCCAGATGGGAAAATAATCTTGAATCTCCATGGCGCTTCCCCTCCCTGTTTTTTGACAGTATAAATCCATTTTTGTCATATGTCAATTATAATTATTGACATATGACAAAAACTTGCTATACTGGATACAGGAAAACACAAAGGAGGGATTTCCCTTGCCCAGACCGAGAAAATGTAGACGGGTGTGCGACTTCCCGCAAACGCTGGCATTCGCTCCGGAGAATCCGGAGAAGGGAGAGGCAGCCGTCGTATTGACTGTGGATGAATATGAAACTATCCGCCTGATTGATAAAGAGGGCTTTTCCCAGGAACAGTGCGGGGAACAAATGCAGGTCGCCCGCACCACCGTGCAGCAGATCTATGCCAGCGCCCGAAAAAAGCTGGCGGATGTAATTGTGGATGGGCTGCCCCTGCGGATTGAGGGCGGGGATTACCAGCTCTGCAACGGCGGCAGCCGCGCCTGCGGCAGTGAATGCTACAAGCAGAAGTACAACCAGCAATATGCAAAACCGAAAGGAGAAAACATGATGAGAATTGCAGTAACCTATGAAAACGGAGAGATCTTCCAGCACTTCGGCCACACGGAGCAGTTCAAGCTCTATGATGTGGAAGATGGCAAAATCGTGTCCGCCCAGGTGGTAGACAGCAACGGCAGCGGCCACGGCGCACTGGCAGGTGTGTTGAGCGCATTGCATGTGGACGCCCTGATCTGTGGCGGCATTGGTGGCGGTGCCCAGACGGCGCTGGCGGCGGCAGGCATCCGGCTATACGGCGGTGTGACCGGCAGCGCGGACGCGGCGGCAGAGGCTCTGGCAGCCGGTAGATTGGTCTTCAATCCCAACGTGCACTGCGACCACCATGAGCACCATGGCGACGGTCACAGCTGCGGTGAGCACGGCTGCGGTCACCATACCTGCGGCTGAAAACCGTGATAATGTCACGGTTTTTTCCCGTCATTTGGTAAAATATGGCCAAAGGAGGCGAAAAACCCTATGAATCAATATATCTGTTCCATCTGCTCGTACACCTATGACGAGGCAAAAGGCATCCCGGAAGCAGGTATTG